>JAAFIK010000053.1 GCA_013298665.1 Chitinophagales bacterium | reverse complement strand
CTCCGGCCCCCTGTCAACGAACTCCGGCGTCGAATAAAAAAGCTCCGGCAGCCTGTCAGCGAACTCCGGCATCGAATAAAAAAGCTCCGGCCCCTTGTCAACGAACTCCGGCATCGAATAAAAAAGGGGAAAACTGGCGCCCCGTTGTTTTACCCCGCGGCATAAGTATCAAGACAGAACCCCGACCGACTAAGTACCAAGTAACGTTACAAGGCATCTTTCCTATAGCACACCCGGAGTAACCCCGTAGTAAAGCCGAGGGTTAGCCGTCTAAGCCCGTCTTTTCCCATTTACCCCCGTAGCTGGCGGGTCTCAGACAGCGGGTCTCCCCCGATGCTTACCCCGATGTGTAACCCCGCGGCATAAGATTGAGGATGCACCCGGCTGAGTACTGAGTACCAGGTACTACCCGCTCCTCAGCCAGTATTCACCCATAGATATCCCACTTCCCTTTACAGTGGGATATCAGTGGGATATCCTACCCTTTGCCTTCCTTATCCTGCGACTGAGTACCCGGGGCAACTATCAAAAGTCAGCCATCCTGTAAAAAAGATTCAACCGTCTGCCCAACAACTCCAATCGCGATCAACAGTAAGCTGAATGACAACGGGCAGCCTTTTTTATGTCCGTCATGCGGTTGCCGGAGGAGGGGTAACAAAAACACGGCCGGGCTGATGTAGCTCCACAATAACCCACCAGCCCCGGAAGCCGAAAAGGGGCAAACAGAGTAGGCATAATATTATAAAATTTTTACAATGAAATTGATCTTACAAGGTAATCTCAGCGGACAACTCTGCGAAGCTTATGCAGAGCCGCTCACCGGCAACAAAGTATTGCTTTACCTCCCCTTTGAAAAAGAAAGGGTAGTGGAAAACGCAGTAGCGAGTACAAAAGATACTTTCCGGATGGTAACCGAACGCGAACGTATTGCAAAGGAAAGCCTGCTGGTCACCACGGCCGACATTGATGTCAACGGGAACTTTTCGGTTGAGCTGGACGAAAAGTACAAGGATACCGCTTTTGACATAGATTTTATCTGTGGTACGGTGCCTCGTATGCCGCCCAAACCGCCAAAGGCAACACCACAGTTTCACCTCACCACCATTTATCCCCAGTGGCGGATGAGCCGCGGGCAGGAACAGCCCTTTTACCAATGGCACTACAGCATTCCATCGCGCTGGTGGTGCAACATCAGGGTACGTTATTTTGACGCCTGGGTCATCATCGGCCACATGCACATCTGCGGCACCCAAACACCCATACCCGGTGTACAGGTAACGGCAATGGACGCCGACTTTTTTACCGACGACAACCTGGGTTCAGCCACAACAGACGCTACCGGTTTTTTCCGGATCGACTATACCTCCGCCGATTTTAAAAAAACCTTCCTGTCGCCATGGATCAATATTGAAACTGATCCCGGCGCGCTTACCTTCCTCAGCGGTCCGGATGTTTATTTTACCTATACCTACAACGGGGTACCCATACAGGGAGAAACCGCCGCCAACCGCAGGAACAATGTCGGTCATTGCCTCTGCGTAAACCTCTGCCTTAAAGATATTGTGATACCAGACCCTGTGATAACCGCAAGTTTTACCAGAATTGGTAACAATGGCAAACATTTTATCAATGAAACCGTAGCGGCGGGTAACCCCAATGTGATTGCTGCGGCAACGGGTAAAACACCGGCAGGACAGGCATTTTACAGTTGCATCAAACTTATTGGCAACCTTGCTAAAACAATGGGTGGCGTAGCCATGGAGTATAGTTTTGATACGGTCGAAACAGCCGGCCCGGGTGGTGCCCCGATGGGTGCATGGAAAAAAGTACTGCAAGCAGACATGTGTGCTGCAGAAATCGGGCAATTCATCAGGTTAACGGCAGACCCCGTGAACCCGGTGGCAATTACCCCATACACCATCGGCAGTACCGGCCCGGGTGTGGATGCCGGGGGCTGGATCAAAGTGCCGCAGGATGCTGATTTCTGGCCCAACCAGAATGCAGAAGTGCTGAGCCTCAATACGGCAAAACTGAATGGTGCTGTAGTAAGTATGGCGGGGTTGGTGCAGGGGCAATCCACCACCACCAAGGCACCATTACAACCCAACCGTTTCTTCAAAATACGGATGCGGAAACGTCAGGTGGGTAATCCCGCATCAGAAGCAGATGCCGGTGTATCTAACCCCATCGCCATGTTCAATACCGTGTATGCCGATGTACCAAAGTTTGGCTCATGGATGCCGCAAACCGATAGTGAAATGGGCGTTGCGTGCATTGACATACAGGAAATGATCGGCGGTGGTGGCGGCACAGGCTGCACACCCATTACGGATGCCATACACGTCAACTATACCGCAGCCAATCCCAACCTTGGTGCAGTGACGCTTGAATTGATTGGTCCGGGTGGTCCGTACACACTTGAGCATATTGCACCTGCCGGTTCGGTTGCTGAAACCTTTGGTACGGCGGTGCAATTGGTGAAGGGTGGGGCAGTGGTGCCGGTAAGCAGTCTGCTCAATTGTGCGTATACCGTCAGGCTTGGCGCCGAATTGAAACTGACCAACGGCGAAGACCAGCATGGTGGTATTGGCGACTGGATGTCTTTCTGCAAGACTGCAATGCCATAATGGTTTTGTGATGGATGTGCTATACAAGCCCCGGCCCAAAAGCGGGGCTTTGTTGTTTAAATGGTCGTGACCATCCGGTAAGCCGGTTATACTGGCATATTGATCAGTTGCAGGTGGTTACAAAGAAATCCGAGTTGTCATCGCGGTTATCAACACTGATTTCAACAGCCTTTCCTTCTTGTAATTGACCCGCATAGTACAAATCGCCCATGCCCTTCATAAGGCCGCCAGGCTGTATGGTCAGGAAATAGCAAAGCGTACGGCCATCCCATAGCGCATTCATACCCCTGTGATAAACCGGTCTGCAGGATTCATTGGTACGAAGGGTCTTGTCCATCGTTCCCCTCAGGGTTTGAAACGTTTTCCGGGTACTGTCAAAATAACATACAAAAAAATCCCTGATGGTAAAATCCTGTGTACCCATATTCTTTATTTCAAACCTCCCCTGGTTGCCAAAAACAGAATCAATCGTATGCATATTGATCCGGACGACAGCGAGTGAGTCGGCTATCTGTGTCAGGTGTTCAACTGCCTGCTCTGTCTTGCTATAGAATATTACGGATAATGAACCTGTTGTGAGCAAAACAACCGTTAAGCCATAAAAAAGCCAGTCGGGGAAATGATTGCGTTTCCTGTACGTGTGTGTGGTCATGATTACTTGATTTTTATGATGTAATACAGGGCTACATAGCCGGGTATATTTGTTTCGGCGGGGGAGTAGCCCGTGGTACCACCACCGCCTTGTCCAGTATAACCATCAGAAGCATTCCCTGTAGTGCCGGAATGGTAATGGCTTGAATTTTCAGTATACTGTGCCTCCGTATCGCCCCCAAGTATATACCTTATTTTTCCGCCCTGGGTAAACTGGACACCGTATCCATAATTACAAGACCAGTTGCCGGTAATACTGACGGAGTTGGTTGTAAAATTGTGCGTATGGTTGCCAACCTCGTGGGTATGACTGGAAACGGTATGCCTGTGGCCGCTTATTTCATCCTTGCCACCTGTTGCATACAACGCTTCATTACGCGCCTTGCCCCTTATAAATGAGGCAACAAGATCCGGTACATAAGCATTGTTGAATGCTGAATTTGGATCATTTATCCTTCGCCCATCGCACAATACCCAGCCGGCGGGTATCTGGCTTTCGTCGCGGGCGAAAGCAACAATACTGCCCGCGGGCAACGACTTGTATACCATATCCTCTTTCAATGTGACCATTTGCTTATTTACCGTTTCGGTTTGGGTTTGCAGTTCTGCCCTGAGATCTGCTAACTGCTCAGCAATGCCTTTCTCATTTGAGCGCAAAGCCGATTGTAAGGTCGATAATTGTGACTTGACACCCTTCCGGTTTGAACCGATAGCCTCATCCAGTTTACTTACCTGCGATTCAAGCAGGACAATCCGCCTGATGATTTCTTTGATGGGATCATCAGCGCCGGTATGGTGTTGGCCCGGTTTTGGCGATAAGCCCATCACCACCAGTATGGCGATAAATGCGGCTGCAGTGAATCGTTTTTCCATTGCTTATTGTTTATCTGTTCGTTTTGACAGGTTGTTTCCTATGGTATGGCTGGTTGAACCGCTATAATGGTTTCAAAATACCTGAATGATTGAGGGAACTGGGCATAAACGCTGTTTAATGCCTGCAGGTAATCATTGAACCCTTCAACATTGTTGCGCACAAAACGGCATTTTGCTGCCGCCTTATTTTTTTCGTATTGCTCCAGCAATGTGGTTAGCGCATATCGCGGCAGCATCGCGTCAGTAAAGGGATATTCATGGTAATAAATAGTTTGCTGTTGCTCGTGAATACCGGTAATGATCTTTTGGATTGCATCGGCTGTCCGGATGGCTTTTACGCCAAATTTTTCCTTCAGCAGGTTAGTCATTGCCGGACTCAGGGCGTCAATGGAGAAGTAATCAATAACAGCAATATGCCTTACGCCGTATCGGGTAATCATGCTGCCCAATGTATGGATCAACCGGTTTAACGCCATGGCGTCATTAAAACTCAGCAGGCTTTCCAGAAGGATAATGTCTATATGTGTTTCCTTAATGGTTGTAATATTGGTGCAGAACTGGGCGTCCAGGTGTCTTTGCCTGCAGGTTTCAATTGCTTCTGAACTACTGTCATAACCAATAAGATTGCGGTAGCCGGTCTTTTCGAGTAAGGCCAGTGTTATACCATTGCCGCAACCAAAATCCAGGATAACGCTGGTATGGTTTTGCCCGGGTATATTCGATAAAATCCTGAGTGTGGACATAAGTCCGCCAGGATGAAAGCTCTGGTGAACATTCAACAGGATAAAATCGTTGTAGGTAAATGTTTCGGTTGTTTGCATATGCTGTTATTGAATACCTCAAATGCCAAAGCTGCTCAGTGTTTTCACAATATCCATAGCAATAGAAAGGGCACCCTGGATTTCGGAAAGTACACCATCGGATTCAGATTTGTTGTGCGTGATCATACCCAGCAGGTCTTTAGCCGATCCAAAAACACCATCAATATTGCTCAGCAGGTCTTTGGAATGACTGAAGATATCATTGATATTGTGGTGCAACTGTTCGGCACTGTTTAAAACCCCAAGGATATTTTCCTTAAGATGCCCACTGTCCTGAAACAGGTTTTCAATATTGTTCCTCAGTTCATTGGAGTTTTGGCGCAATCCGTCAATATCATCCACCAACCGCACCCCGTTGTCCTTTAACTGTTCAATATTGTTCCGCAAACCTTCCGATTCTGCATGCAAACCTTTTGTTTCTTCGGTGAGCTGGGCAGACTGCTGTTGCAACTGCTGGGTTTCCTGGGTAAGCTGTACCGATTGCTGGTGAAACTGCTGATTCTCCTGTGTCAGTTGCTGGGCTTGCTGGTGCAACTCCGATGTGCCTGCGGTCAGTTCCTTTGTCTGGTCGTACAACTGTGAAGTCTGGTCGTGCAGTTGAACCGCCTGGTTAGTCAGCGTCAAACTCTGGTCATGAAGTGCCAGCGTATTGTTGTGCAATTCAAGCGTTTGTGTATGCAACTGGTCGGTGTGTGTGCTGAGCTCGGCTGTATGGTCATGCAGTTGCGCTGTATGCTCATGTAATTCAGCCGTATGTTCATGCAGTTTTGCGGTATGCACATGCGTGTCTGCAATATGGGTATGAAGTTCATTGGAGTGATCGTGCAGTTCGGAGGTATGCGTGTGTAAGGCATTGGTATGGTCGTGTAATTCGGCCGTATGTTCGTGCAGGGCAGCCACGTGTTCATGGATGGCTGTGATGCTGGTGAGTGCAGCCTGCCCTTCTGTATCCATGTCCTGCAGGTTGTCATGTATTTCCGCTGCCGCTGTTTGCAGTTGGGCGGATTGCTCGTGAAATTCCTGCAGTTCATCGTGAAGCCCTTTGGCCGTTTCCTGAAAAGTGAGCATTTCTTCGCTGATCTGCTGTGCCTGCCCGTGCATCATTTGTGCTTCTTCCTGTATCTCATTTACCCTGCCCTGAATCGTTTCCATTTCGCCGTGCATTTGCATGGTGGCTGTGTGCAGTTGTTCCGTGCCCTCCTGCAATTCCTGTGAAGCCGTTCTGAGATTTTCCGCTTCTTCACGGGTATGCTGGATCTGTATGAGTAATTCCTGCGACTCCTGTGCAGCAGCATTGGCCTGGGCCCTTATTTCATCTGAATTTTCTGACATGAGGATTTATTTTTATAGTTAATTAATCGCACTGGATGGCAGTTTTGCCTGAAATGTACTGATCGCTTCAGTGGCCTGTAGTTTTAAAACTTCGCTTTTTCTCACCAGTTCCTGTAGTTTTCTGTCCCTGGCCTCCAGTTGTTGCGAGAGGTTGTTGAGTCTTGATTTTTCCGCAGCCAGGTCATCTGTCTTTTGTTTCGAATCTTCCCGGATCAACTGGTCTGCCTCGTCGGTAATATCGGCCATGGCATACCTGAAGACACCGAGAACATATGTCTTCCAGTCGGCCATGCACTCATTAAGGCTTCGCTTAAGTTCTGCATATATTTTCTGCCTGGCCTTGTTCAATTCGTCTTCTTCTTTGTCTATTTTAGAATCATGGCTGTTGGCAAATGTGTTTAGTATGCCAATGGCCACCAGCGTCATGGAAATGATAAAAACAATGGTTTTTGCCTGTTCATTTTTAGCGATATATTTATTGATACCAAAGGAGGAGAGGATCAGCAAAAACATCATAGAGAAAGAGCGCATCTCAAAAATAAAGCTGCGGAAGTTTTTCCGTGGATAGCTGCCCTGGTATGGTGTTTCAATACGGAGGCAACTGGTAATCAACTGGTCCGCTTTTGCCGCATACACAACAACGGGAGGTGCTGAAGCCAAACCTTTGCCAATAACAGGTTGCAGTAACTGTCCTGCCTCTTCCCGTACAAGCCGGATATGATCGTACAGCAGGGCCATGTCCTCCGCACAGTTTTCGAGTATCCGGTTGCGCAATCGCAAAAGAAAATCTTCAATGGTTTCCCGCGGAACAGATAATTGTATGTCCTGTGACCGGTGCGTCTCCTGCAAACGCGTGATGCTGCACACCCAATGGTCAATGTCTTTCCATATGGCTCCGATCACCGGTTTGTAAAAAAGATTGAGTTTATTGCCATAGTTCGATTCAAACAGGTTGCTGTTCTTTTGAACGATGTTTCTCAGGGCGGCAGACAACTCATAAGAACCCGATGCTGCTGTATTGGCGAAGAGCCCCATCAACTGTTTGCTCACTTCTGCCTTTTCGGTTGTGGTCAACTGCCTGGCGGATTTTAACCCGTTGTCAACCAGTGTCGCCAGTTCATGCAGTACACCTGCATGGTTGGTACAATCATTGTTGAGCAGCAACAATGCCGATGTCCTGATTTCACGGAAGTCATCATCAAAGCTGTTGACCCATTCCCGGTACTTATTCAGGTTATGGGTTACCTTCTCACTCGTATGCATAGTTTCATGTTTAGCCATTTTTAACCGGTCATCTATTGAGGCAGACATTTACAGGATTTACCGGTTGCGGTAAAACCCTTTACTGCTTGTCAGGGCGGAACAGATGCGGGATGCCGGTGTGCGGGTATGTAAAACTGGGACAGTGACATTTGTTGTATTTGATCGCACAACAAAGTACCGCCATGCTGTGCAGACGGGTAATTATTTTATACTAAATTTAGTATAATCACACCACTGCAACAGCCTGGTTGCCGGGAAAAATCTATCGGCTTTTAAGAAAAGCGTATTAATTTTATACCGGTATACAATTGGCATAACCACCTGAAATAACTTGTATGATGCAATATGAAGAAAAACTGCTGGAGCTCATGTTTGATACAGATCCACAGGCTGTGGTTAAATGGATCAAGACCCACCCGGTGCTGGACCAGGTCGATATTTACAGGGAATACATTGTACTCCTGAAAAGAAGGCTGGCACAAAGTGGTAATACCGGTAAGGCCGGCCAGGAGGAATTGTATGCAGCTTTTGAAAAGCAGGTGGACGATTACCAGGAGACCTATCTCCATGCTGCGGTGGTTCAACTGGAATGCGACCTGGCATCGGAACGGTACGGGAAAGCGCTGGATGCATTTGATGATGCCTATACGAAATTCATGAACAGCATCCGGTCGGCGGTGGAAGCCAATGGCCCCAATGTGGAATCCCTGAAAGCAACCTTGAGAAATATTATTGCTGAGCAAAAGAAAAAAGGCCATTACGACCCGGAGGATTGGTACTGGTTAGACGAAGCATAAAAACGGCGCATATGCCTGATCTGTATATGCCGCTGCCCTTCCTGCAAGCAGTCAACGCCTTTTGGGGTCGCCACTTCCGGCGGATCCCTGTTTCCGGTATTGCATAGATTTGGTTAAACAAAAAATTGGGCATCAGTTTTGCAGCCTTAAATTGCGTATACAAAATTTATACTATGTACAAAAAACTGCTTACGATACTTACCGGTCTCTGTCTGATCGTAACTTTTTCAAGCCAGACACTTTTTTCATCAGCAGCACCTTCCGGTTATACGGGCGAGTTTGGCTTCAGTTGTAATAGTTGTCACGCCTCCTTTGCTTTAAATAGTGGCGGTGGCAGCGTAGTGGTAAACGGAATTCCTTCCGGTACTTATACTGCCGGTCAGTCGTACCCGGTTTCTGTTACCATCAGCCATGGCACCAACAACCGTACCCGCTGGGGATTTGCGCTGGCCGTCCGTAATACTTTCGGGGAGCCTGTGGGTACATTTACTTCCACCAATAATAATGCGGCCCTGATTGGTGATGCTGAAATCGGGCACCAATCAGCCGTAACTACGGCTGCTGCGGCAAGTTATACCTACAGCGGTTTTCAATGGGTAGCCCCGGCCAACCCTACCCCTAATGACTTTAACATCAATTTTTTTGTTGCAGGAAATGCCGCAAACAATAATGGTTCAAGTTCAGGGGATTTTATTTACAACAGTGTTCTCAACCGCTTCTATACCACAATACCCGTAGTCCTCAGCAACTTTACCGGCACTGCGGGCGATAACTTTACTGTGGTATTGCAATGGGAAACCGCGCAGGAGCAAAACAGCGATGTTTTCGTGATAGAACGCAGTACAGACGGGCAAAATTTTACAGCCATTGACCGTATCGCCGCAGCCGGCAACAGCGTGTTGCCCCGGCGTTATCAATATACCGACAAGACACCACCTTTAACAGCCAACGCACGGCCATTGTACCGGCTGAAGCAGTTGGACAAAGACGGCAGGGGAGCATATTCAGCTTCAGTAGCGGTACAATTGAAAGCACCAGCCACCACCTTTATGGAAGCACTGATACCGGGTGTGGTAAGCAATGGAGGCACGGTTACAGCCCGTTTTATTGCAGCAACGGCTATGCCGGTACAGATCGTTGTAACAGACGCCGGCGGCAAAAAAGTATATACTACCCGCCAACAGGTATTGGCAGGAGCCAATACAATTTCCTTACTCACCACTGCATTTGCACAGAGTAAAGGCGTTTATTATGTAACGGTACAGTCGGGCAGTTTCAGCCAGACCGGGCGGATACTGGTGCAGTAATCACTGTTACAGCTAAGACATTTAATACCAAAACCCCTCACGGAACTGAGGGGTTTTTCTGTCTGGGGCCTGCCATCATTATACTCAGGAAAGGGGCATGGAACCCAGCTCCGATGCCACAAACGGCATAGTGCGGCATGATCTATTTCCTGCCCCGGCATTGCCAGATATATCCGCTCAGATGAGGGCTGTCAGCGGCTAACACGCTTTGGTACTTCAGGAGCGAAAGACTAACTTTAGCATGATACCAGCAGGAAGCATTAACAAAATCGGGTAATCGTTCTTATTTATGATGAATAGTAACTTCTCCAGCCCCCTTAAATCTTTAGCCAGAGCTGCCAATAAGTTTGATGAAGAATCGGTCAGCAGTAAAACAGTTTTGCTCAACCGCCTGGCCGGTATACATTTGCCCGGCGGCAAATTGCTGTTGCAGTACTATGACCTGTTACTCTTTATTTGCGCTTACCCGAACGATGCCCACACCCTTAGTCTTGCGGAAAAAGAACTGAAAAGAATTGCCCGGTATGCAAAGCAAAATAAAGCAGGCGGAAAGATATTGCCGGAAAATGAAGGGCTGCCGTTTGCGAAAATTGTTACCAGGTTTTCACCTGATTTTCTGCAATGGCTGTGCTTGCACAAGGACCTGGACGTAATATTTGACTCATTTTATAATCCTTCACTATCACTGAATGACATTCTTAGCGTTACACTGCCCGCTATACTGAAGGCTGAAACCACGGCCGGCTTAAGCAATGAGGACCTGCTGCAACTGCTTAATATAAACCCCAGCCATTATGTACCCTTTATACTTGGCCAACTGGAACAGTTAAACGCACTACCCATTTTAAAAGAGCTTTTTATTGTGCGTATGGATCTGTATGTAAAACTGGTTCCCAAAAATGCACAATTTTCAAAAGCGTTTAACCGCATACCTGTTAAGCATATCTATTATCACCAGGATTTGTTAAAGCAATTTGATCCGGTGCTGTTGATGAATAAACCTTTGCAGCAGGTACGTATACCCGGACAGGCAGAAAGGCAGGTATTGTATGAAGTGATCAGGAACAGTATGGCCCTTACGGTACGGGAAATTGACCCGGCTACATTTATGCAGGCAGCTTCGATGCGGTTATACGACCTTGAAAGAGGGTTGACCCTGGCTATTTATACCATGTTGCCGCAACACCAATTGCCATTAGAAACCTATTTCGGTGTTACTTTCTTTAAAAATGGCATTCCTGTTTCCTACGGCGCAGTATGGGTTTTCGGACAAATGGCCAAAATTGGCCTGAATATTTTCGAGCCTTTCCGGGGTGGTGAATCCGGTTATATCCTCTGCCAGTTAATCAGGGTGTCAAAACTGGCATTAGGGATAAGTTATATGGAAATAGAACCTTTCCAATACGGACTGGATAATCCGGGTGGCATCAGCAGCGGTGCTTTCTGGTTTTATTATAAGTATGGATTCAGACCGGTTGACCCCGAACTGAAGCAACTGGCCGAAAATGAATACCATAAAATAAAGACCCGCAAAAATTACCGGTGTCCGGAGAAAACACTGTTGCGTTTTACCGAAAGCAATATCGGCCTGAACCTGGTAAAAAAAATGCCATTGAATGTGATGACCGTGACAACAAAAATATTGTCGGGGATCAAAAAAAACTGGCCGCATAATTACGCATCAGCCAGGCAGCAGGCCATTGCTGCATTTTGTAAACAGGTACAGATGGACACTACTGCCCTGGATACCGCTGAAAAAAATGTGCTGGAAGACATCGCTTTCTGGGCAATGGCCATGAAAATAACCAATACCCGGCAACTGGAGTTGATGAGGCAAATGGTGTATACAAAAACAAAGGATGATTATGCTTACCAGCAATTACTGCTTGACTTTTTCAGTACAAAGTAATTACGCATTATTCATGCGGAATGTAGTCCAGTCAACCCCGACCCTGAAGGTTTGATAAATGCGTCCGTTCTTTAAATCACCGCCATAATGTTTGGTGGCCGAGTGAAAAACGCCGGAAGGGTAGGCCACCATCCGGTTAAACCGGTAGCCTGCCCTGTCTGTTTCAATCCATTTGCTGCGGTCGGTACATTCGCTTTCCAGTTGGTGCTTAAGATTCAGGAAATTCCTTTTGAGCCGCCTGGCCGCAGCAGGTGTCACAGGATCCATCAGCCCGGTTTTTTTATGCATCCATAAAGATGTACCGCAATCGAACGGAATATCCGGTGTGAGATAAACAATAATGGTGATATCGTTATAAGGCTCATCAGCATGTACACCAGGTATTTCTTTTTGTTTACCCCTGGAAAGCCCCTGGTAAAAAATACCATTTTCTTCAGCAGGGTCAATATCCCAGCGGGTGATCTTTATGCCCAGTATCTTTTCTAATTTGTTTTTAATGCCTTTTTCATGATACACCAGCCTGCTCCGGTAGCCGGTAACATGTTCCGGCTCATAATAGCTGGTTTTCAATGCCGTTTGATATACCTTAAGCGGCTGGTTGTAAAAATCGTCTTTTACAATTAAAAACCGTGGATACAATAATTTTTGCATGGTGGTAGCTTAGGGGATGAATATTTTGAATAAATATAAAGTAAAAATATAGTTTCTCCTAATTACCCATGTGCATAATGATTACCTGATGCGCCTGCCGGCAAATTTGAGGGGACTCCATGCCTGCTTGTACTTTGATGAGTAAAAATTTCCCGGTCCCGATTTGACGACTGGCGTCAGGATTTGAAAAACACTTCTTTCGGGAGCAGCACATTGGGACTACATAAAAATTAATCCTTCCCGGTGGGTAACATTTGTCCGGAAAGACTGATACGTCTTTATACAGACAGACGCTCTGGTCGGGCAATGCATCTGTAAAAATCCCCGGGTGCTGATAAAGCCAATCATCCTTCATGGAAAAGCAGGTACTGATCATCAATGTAAGATTAATCATAAATGGAGTATGCCGAAAATCCAATCAAAGAGTAGGCAAGACAAAAACTAATAAAATGGCAACCGTTTTAAACAGCATCACAATTGCCCCTGCCGGCACAAACAATTATGGCGTAGATAATGAACTTATGATCCTCGCTGTAAATGGATCGACCAGCGTTGAACTCTTCCGCCTTAAGTCTGGTTATGGACAACTGATCAACTATACAATTAAACTTGGTGGTATCCTGGCAGCGGGAAACTACTACCTGGTTATTATTGGAATTAATTGGGGTGGTCCGGCAAGTTTTAATGTTCAGCTCGATCCCTCAAGCCTTTCCCCGGCGTCATATCTCAACAACACGGCTCCAATAGGCGTAGTCTGGACACCAACCCCTATCGCCTTCACCGTGTAGTTTAATCAATGAGGCATTTTCATTTGTCTGCTTTTGATTGTAAGCACTCAACGCTCCCAAATGAAAAAGACCCTCCACTGTCGTGGAAGGCATTTGTACCCGGAACTGGATTCGAATACCGATGCTCCGACCGGCACTGCGAGCAGAGCCTCGCAGCCAGCACATCCTTGCGAACGCGGCGACCTGAACACTTTTGACAATAAAAAAGCCTCCCATTTTCATGAGAGGCTTTACGTGCCCAGAACTGGATTCGAATGCCGATGCTCCGACCGGCACTGCGAGCAGAGCCTCGCAGCCAGCACATCCTTGCGAACGCGGCGACCTGAACACTTTTGACAATAAAAAAGCCTCCCATTTTCATGAGAGGCTTTACGTGCCCCACAGTGGAATTATTCCGAACCTTGACAGGGAGCAATTACTCGCTTTGAGCAGTGTTTTTAAGCTAGTGAGCTAGTGCCTTCCGACTCGAATTTTTATTGCTTGCCCGGCAATTTGGCGTCCTTGCAGGCATCTGCGCAGCGCTTTACCGGGTTGATGTACTGCACACATTCCTCCGTTTTTTTATTGCTTTTGAGCTGTACGATAACTACATACTGCTTGTTGGCCTCCAATAAAGCACTGGAGATATTGAAAGACAAGCTGGGATACGGCAGGCTGAACAGGAATTGCTGTTGGTTTAGGTTATTAAGCGGGGCAATGGAGATATCATAGCCCGTGATAGAGGGGCTGAAAGCGCTGTTGACGATGGCACATGTTATTTTATCGCCCCTGAAGCAGGAATCTTTGGGTGCCGGGTTCCGCCATAGGAGGTTAAAGCAGGACTTGGGTAGGGGGTAGCCATCGTCTTTGGGAGGGCATCTCCTGAATGCAATGTGAATGCCTGCCACAAAACTAAAGTTAAGCGGTGCATAAGCCGTTTGTACAATATTGGTAGCCTTGCAAAAATCCTGAAAGCTGATCGGACTGCCATTATCAGCCGTTACCCTTGTGTAAGATACATCGTACAGGGCCGGGGCGTATTGCACATTTACCCCTAGTGTGATGCCGAAATTACAGCGGATATAATAAGTGTTCTGTATGCCCAACTGTGCAACCGGTGCCAAAGATTGGCCGCTGCTTTGATACACCGTATCCATATTACCCAGTAAATAAGGGTTGCTGAAGGCAACCATGTTTTGGCCCTGTGTAAGCCGCTGTATGCCACCGCCTAGTCCCAATTCCAACTGGTTGCGGCCATTTTTGCTAAGGAGGCTGTACTGCATACCCAGCAGGCCATTTACAATACTGGAGGGTTGAAAGCTACGGATCGCCGAAGGGTCGTTGCCGATGAGGTTACCGTAGGTGGCAGTGATGTTTTTTTGCAGACTGAATTGGCGGTATTGCACCTCCAGTTTGAAGGCCAAGTGGTTGCGAAGGGCATATTGCAGCCCCAGCCCGAATTGCTGCCCGATATTGACCGGCTTGTCGGGATAGATATTTTTGTTGAGCAGGGTGTGCGACAGGCCGATATGGGGCTGTAATTGCCACGGCTTGTTGGGCTGGGCATGGAGTGATAATGTGATGGTGCAACAAGCCAATAAAATTGCGCTGTATAGTATCATGTTGTTCTTTTTCATGGTAGCATTTTTAATCGTATGTCCAGAAAAGACCTTGGCAAAAGAATTCACTATTGATAGTAGTTACATTTTTTTTGTCAATATCAATTAGGCGGAACCTAGGTCTGAGGGCAGCAACAGCATCAACATGAAAGAGGACATACATGTTTTTACAACAGTGAATGGTCGCAGAATATCGCTGCGGATTCAAAAAAATGAAATTTAGGTCTGAAATAGGAGTAATAACTGTCATTTGATTACTAATCGGATCTAACTGCATTAGCTCTGTGAATACACCCGCAGGAGTAGGTCTAGTTCTTAAGAAGTATATCATGCCGTTGCGAAAATTAAACCTTATCCCTGTATAGTAATTTTGGGAGGTCGAACTGGAAATAATAGTAGTATAAGTTCCTATGGTAAGGTTTAACTGTTTGATGCTACTACTGGTGATACCGCTGGCATCAGCAAAAACAGTAGTGATATACAAATAGGGTAAAAAGCCATGTGCCGTGCTACTTATATCAATAGGAACGGCTGTGCCATTTCCAAGTCCGGGGTAAATGCTCCCTTTCTGCATTTTCTTGGGTGAGCTGGTTTCATCGACAGTATATTCAAAAATACTGTCTTGCTGAACGGCGTATGTTTTATTGGTAGCCCTACTGTACATTAAACCCCCTATGGATGTTGTGGTTTGGGTAATGAAACTATCAAACGTATTGGTACGGGTATTCACCCTGATAACTCTATTAATCGTTGGAAGATTGTTGTCAGGTACAACATAGATTCCTTGAGGGAGGTACATAGCCTGATTGGAAATTGACCTGAGTTGAGGTAGCCTTGCCGTGCTGTCAATTTTTGCAGTACTGGGGTCAATTAAACCAAAGACTGCTTTATCTGATATGTTGAAAAAAGAATTTGCCTCATATCCATAAATCTTGCCCTCTCTACTGCTGCTACTGATAATCTGCTGCTTGGTGCAGGCAGTTAGCAGCAGTAAGGCAAAGTATAGTGTTGGATGCTTCATGTTGTTTGGTTTTGGGTGAGTGATATTTATTTTTTTTAATCATGCTATTTGTTTACTGCCCTTGTTGTTTGCCGCCTAATCCGGTCGCAGATCGGCGGGTTTGGTTGGCACAAGTTGCGCTTCGCTAAACTTGCGCCAGATGGGATTATTTTCAAAATAACCAAATTCTTCTTTTAGCTCTTCTACTTGCAGCATTCGCTGAAATCCCATTAGACAATCTTGTTGATGTGATTCTAATTCTAATAATGTATTGTACACATCCATCATAAGCTCCACTAGTTGTGACCCCATTTAGGATATTCATAGTTAAGTTATCTGTGACAGATAAGGTGCCTGGGATGGTGCCAATATTTTGCCATCGAGCTGTACTGTCTGCGTTTGGCATAACTATAACGGCAGGTGAACTTTGACCATTACTGTTATCTATTAAAGTATATGTTGTGCCAGCATTTGGATCTCCACTATCACTTGACCTGCCAAGTGTTCTGAAATTTGTGATTGAAGTATTCCATCCTGTCAAATTTCTCCAAGCGACATTTCGGGCTATTATCCCAAAATTAACTGTGGATAGATTATAATTATCTGAAACGTTGGGTGTGCCATTCATACCGCCACTTTGATTTTTCACTATATCTGTAGTGATTATTTTCGTTTCAACTTGTTGCTTTTTTATTCGGCCTAGTCTAAAATGTGTTCGTTTATTGAGAAATGCCCAATTAAGTAAGTCTCTAATATACCCTCCGATACTTCTGGAGCCTTTAAACTTCGGAAAAGGAGAGTGTGGTTTATCCCCTTCGGTGTCAATATAATAAATAGGATTATTTTTAAAACAAGCATACTCAGATTCCCCAACAGTTATTATTGGGTCTATATTCCACCTCCTCCCAATTCTACTATCATATTCCCAATACTCCGCACCAAATAAATTGTCAAAAATTTCATTACTCTTTTCTTGTCCATTCATTCCATACCTATATCCGCTATTATTCAAACTAAACCCCCTCCGTTGCATCCCCATCCCAAACGCATAATAATCCGTAGCCGTTAAAATCGTAGCGGTATTGCTACTGCTCCTCCCATCACTCACCGTAGCCAGTACATTGCCCAAGTGGTTGGTCAGTTCGTATTGGGTGCTATGGCGGGTGGTGCTTAAAGCAGTTAATGGGGGTAAGGGTTGTAGTGGCAGGGCCAGTTTTAGATTGGGCTGGTAAATACCCAAACGGCTGCTACCGTAGAGGTGCTGCTCCGCCCAGTGCATGGCATTGTTTTTCATTTCATAAATGGCCATGGTATTGCCCTGTGCGTCCCGTACATAATACTGCGTACCGGGACTGCCACCGGGTGTGGTATTGAGTACTGTTTTTTTAATGCGGTTGCCCAAGGCATCATAGCTGTAGGCGATATCATTGCCGTTGGCTTTTTTGATATAGGTTATTTTGTTCTGTACATTCCAGCGGATGCTCAGGCCTTCCTGCGCATCGGTAATCAAATTGCCAATGGCATCGTAGGCGTAATTGTTGGCAGGCTGGCTTTCAATATCACTAGGTTCGGCAGTTGTGCCAACTGCATCTGTTACATAAGCCAGTTTATTGGTGGCATCTATGGCCGTGGGGTCGCCGGTATAAGTACTGCCAGCACTGGTGTAGTAATGGTATTGCAGGTCGTCCATGGCCGGTGTCGCCACCGTGCCATTGCGCAGCAGCTTTTGTATATTGCCATTGGGGTCGTATGCCAAGGCCATGGTATAGGCACTATTGGGCAGGGGCGCATTGGTGGCCAGATCAAAACCTGTTTGCTTTTTAATGCGGTTCAACTGGTCATAGCTGTACCACATACCCAGCCCGCCAAAGGGTTGGATGTTGGTGTACATGCTGCGGATATTGCCATTGAAGAGTTGTGCGGGGCCACTGTGGTACAAGCCGCTGTGTAAGGGGGCAATGGTATTGGCTACAGTAGGGCTGCCCACGCTGCCTATGGCTTTGTAGTCAGCTTGGTAATACCCCAGCCAATAACTATACACATCGGGCGCTGTGGCCCTGTTTTGCAGTTGGTAACCGATATTGCTGGGCCCAACCGTGGTTTGCCGCCCATCCTGTCCCATATCTTCCTTGGGGTTATTGCTTATCCCGTTTACGCCTTTCATCCAGCCTTGTAGTGTATAGGCATAGTCACTGCCCTGCACTTTGTCGCTGCCCAGTTCGGTGCGGGCCAGCGGACCATGGCGGTAGTAGTAATAGCGGGCATCGTTTTCCCATACCAAACCATTGGCACTGCTGAATGCCTTGGTGAGTTTGTTGTCGGCATTGTATTCATACTTGTACATAAACTGGTCGGTATAGCCTTGTTGGTAGTGCACTTCGTTTACCTTGCCGCTTACCAAATCAAAACGGTAGTCTATCTTTTTACTTTGGGTGCGCACATTGGCGGGATTGCTGCCAAAATCAGAAGCTGTACCAAAATCCTGCAACAGGGTGGTTACATTACCGGCTATATCATAGCTATAATGTGTGGCGTGTTGGTAATTAAAGGCAGACAAATCTGCATCCTTGGCAAACCAGGCCACAGTTCCAATGCGGTTGCGCAGGTTTTGCTGGCCATTACTGCCAAATGCGATATTGATTTTGTGCAAATAGGGTTTGTTGTAAAACGTTTTGGTGATTTCTGTACGGCCCCTGCTGTTTACGAAGCTGGTCCAGTTATAATAAGCGTAAGCCCGGGCCTTTAAACTGCCTGCTCCGTTCACATCTATCACACCCACCTCCTCCGTTCTGCCCAAGGGGTCGTAAGTGGTGTAGCTGGCCGTATTGGTTGGTTGCTGTTTGGCGTTTTGGTTCAGCGCAATACGCCCCAGTGCATCGTAAAAAAACGTGGCAGTTCCGGCATCGGGTGTTTGCTGCTTAACCACGGCGTTCAGTGAGTTGTGTTGATAGGTACTATGCAGGATATGTGCCGGTATCTTGGGCGGACCATTGCTGTTGCGGCCATTGCGCACAAGGGGCAAGTCGGCATTGGTGAGGGGCTTTACCCCGGCGGGTGGGACTGTTCTTACCAAATTACCGCTTTGGTCGTAATAGTACAAGGTATAGTGGTATTCGGCATCCTGGTATTCCATCGAAAAACTTTCCAGCGATTGCATACATTTTTCATAATAGCCCTCCAGTAAGGCTTTAAATACAGAATCCCTATAATCATTATACGCTTCCGTGGCCTGTTGCTCCGCCAACTCCTTTTGGATGCTGTCGCAGGGAATGATGGGCATTTCCGGTGAGGGCAATTCGGCATCGCAGAGGCCGTTGCAGCCGCAGGCGTTGGGCGGTATATAGCGGTTGGGAGGAGGTTTGAGCGGGTCAATAGGCTTGGGGCGGCTGGCGAAACTGGTGTCTTTTATTGCAACTCCGTTGCCGCCACTTGTGTGTACACTGTTTCCTATGCCCACATTGTTGTCTAAGCATTGCATACCAAAATTGTCAATTGCAATTAAATCCGGGCTTCCTTTGCTGAATTGCGCACAAAGAATACCAACGGTTGCAGTGGTATTGCTCGTGTTCGTCCAGGTAAAGGCAAAGCTTTTCGGTTTTTTCCATTTAATAGTGTAGCTTTTGAGCGAACGGCCATTTACGGATAACGTTACCGTACTGGTTCGGTCAATCAATACCCTTGCTTCAAAGGAAATCATATATTGCTTATTGGGCTGCACTGCCACGGTTTTGGCCACCAGCACCTGCCTGTTGCTGTTGGGCCGGGTAATTAATGCCTTGCTGGCCAAGACGGTATTGTTGACCGGGTAACTGCTTTGTACCGTATATTCACCGGGGTTCAGTAAAGTCTGTGCAGCGGGCCTTAAATCGGTTTCAAATATGGCCGGGCTGTTAAAGTTGAGGTTGAACATATTGCCGCAGACCACGGTATCCATATCACAAACCTTGCTCCAGTAATCATTTTGGCCGGGGCTGCTGCCCAGAGGTATTTTGCCATTTGCTTCCGCTTTCCGGGCGATATAACAGGTGCCGCCAAACCGAACAATATTCCCCAGTTGATAGGGCTTCCCTTTGTTGTACATAGAGTCGCATTTGCATCGATTATCCACCGGTGGTGCCGTTGGGGCCTTCCCCTCACAATAAAACAAATCGCAGGTACTGCTGATGTTCAACACGGTTTTGTAAGCACCATCTACCATTACATGCAGTTTGGCATGGCGGTAATCCTGTATTGCTAAGCAGGTGGGCAATAGCTCGGCTTCTTTCCAATCAATTACGGTATCGCTGCTAATGCTGATGGTGCATTTGTTACTGCTGATGGAAAAGCCCCCGTTTTTGGTAGCACTGATGGTGATGGTTTCATTTTTTTGCGTGCCCAAGATGCGGCTACGCAGGCTGTCCTTCAATCCGGCAATGGCATCGGCGGGTACGGTGGCGCCGTTTGTAATCCAACCCTTATCCTGTATGTACCATAGCATCATTTTAAAGGCATCCAGTTCTGGGCAAGTGGGGCAGGGCGGTTGTAGGGAGTCTGATTGCAGTTGATTAACCAGATCCTTGGGCGCCATCTCGTAAAGGGATTGGGCGGGGTTGGGCATGGCCGGAAAATCTATATCGTTGATGGTGGTAAACCGCCTTTTTGCATCTTGGTAAAAAATCCTAATGATTCCCACTTGCGCCGTTGTGATATTGGGAAAACAAGGATAGGTGGTGTTGATAGTCCCGAAATTTGAAAAATCCATGATGATCGGGGGACAATACGCTGCATCGTTAGCACAGTTGATGTAGTCATTCGGGCAACAGTTGGCAGTCTTACGCACATAGTATTCCCTTGCCTTTTGGATAAATTCCTGCTTGATGCTGAAATAAATATTTTGAAAGGTCTCCCATTCCTCGTCGTCATTAATAACATCATCCCAAGCACCGGCACAGTTGTTCAAATCATTGCCGGCAGGGCAGTTGGCCATAAATAGCGCCAATTGCTTAATGGAATGGCCCTGCCCGGTATAGTTGCTGATTTTTTGTTGCATGGCGGCTTTTAAAACTGCGGGCAGGTTGTTATAAAAAGGATCAAGTGTATAAAATGCGTTAATATGGGTGGCATCTACAGCCGTTGTTCCCAATGCTGTCTTGGCATCGTCCAAGGTTTCGGCACTCATAAACTTGGTGTCAAAACTGTTTGACAGATCCATATAGGATTGATTGCAAAATTGCAGGTAACAATATTCGGGGTGCAGTGGCAGCAGTTGTTCGCTCAAATCCTCCGGCCAGTTGTTAACCAGTTGGGTAAACAGTGCGTTACTGCCCAGATAATAGGAAAGGGCCCGGGTGGGTTCTCCCGGAAATTCAATATTGATGGCTGCGATATTGGCATCCGACATAATCCTTTTAATACCCACTTGGGTTTCTTGGTTAAAAATGGAAATCGGGCTGGCGTTTCTATCAATATTTCCATCGCCATCTTTATACAGGGCATATTGCCCGCCCGGCCTTAAATCGTTTATCATGCTCATCTGGGCTACATCGCACATGGTGGACAGTTCCGGCTTGCACCACTGTTTGTCGCATTCCCTTACTGCATCGGCCATTAAGCTGGCTGTTTCGGCAGCTTTGGCTTCTGCTTGGCAGGCATCACAAGCCTCTTTGCATCGCATGGTATCGCGGTTGTTCCATGCTGCTTCATAAAAATCGTCAAATGTTTTTAAACAGGTATTACTGGGGTCGTTGATGATGCTGTCGGCATATTTTGCCGCAGCTTCCTTGTTTACGGTCAGTTTTTTGGTAATGGTATAGCTGCCAATATCCAACAGTTGGGTAAAGGTCAACTGCTCGGCTGTACTGGCATCACCGCAGGTAAAGTTCAGGTCGGCCAATTTGCCCAAGGTCTTTTTAAAAGTATAAACAGGTTCACCACATTCATCTTTCACCAGGTTGATTTCAATATTATAGATGCAATCCAGGCAATAGTTTTGGGTGCTGCAACTCAGCGCCTTAAAACTGTTTGGTTGTATAGCGTAGGTGAATTTATAAGTTGTCTTGTTGCCCGTTACCAAAAAGCTTTGGCTGTTGGTAATGGAATGGTCTTGTTTGTTCACCACATCACTTTTGGCCAGTAGATTTTCCTGTATGGATAAGGTTTGCCTGCTTTTTAACGGTTCAATACCCGCAGGTGCTTCTCCCGCTAGGGCCGTGGCAATGGTTTTGCCATCTAAGTCCACATAGCTCACACTGGCCTGCCCGTTGGGGTCCAGCACTAGGTTTTTTTGGTAATACGCTGCATAGCCCACATCAGTGCCAAAGAGGTAATCCAGTTTGTCCTGCTCGGGCTTGCCATAATAATATTTGGTATCGTGGTTTTGATAAGCTACCGTTCCATTCACGCCAGTATTGCCCGGCTGAAAGGTTTCGCCCACATTGCCATGCCTGACCACCCTTTCGGTAGCATCCGGCATATACACCACTTTTGTAAAAGGATAACCATTGGCTTCGGGTATATAGGCATTAAAGCCCGTTTTGTTGGGGTTGTACTGCGAATAATAATTAGCGGCACCGATGCTGCCTTGCTGTTTCATGGGTGCTACCACGGAGGGGGCGCAGGCGGTGGGGCCCTTGCGGTCAAAGTCGGCATAGCTATAAGTTTGCCCCGCCATGTTCTGGTTAAATTTCCGGTAATAGCTGATGATTGCATTGTCAACCGGTGCTGGTAATGTGTTTACGGCTGGTCTTCCCTGGTAATCATAGATGGTTTCGGCAATGACGGCGTTGCGCTCCGTGCTGGTGTTGGTAACCGTTTGCCGGGGGCGTAAGGTGCCATCAAAATACTTCACCACGGTTTTGCTTTTGCCCTCTTCGGCAAAGCTGGTTACGGATTGCCAGTTCATTTTATCGCCTACCTGTCGGTTGAAATTGGTGATGGCAAACTTATAAGGGTAGGTTGAAACCGTAAAAGTTTGATCGCCATCCACGGTGGCATCCCAAAGGCCAAAGAAGATCCGCTCAAAATCGGTGCCTGCCATGCCATAGCCCCTTACCCTGAAAAGCAAATAACCATGTTCCTGAACCAGTGGCATGGTATAACTGGTACCCTCTAGTAAAATGCGGGTGCTGTTGTTTTTAAAGGAGAAATTGAGTTGGCTGGAGGGGACAAAAGTTACATTGGGGTCTATATTGCTGTAGTCATCCACAAATGTATATTCCAATTCATATCCTTCTGCATAGACTTCCGCATTCCAGGAAATGGTCATTTCATTATTGGGGGCATCGTAAACCGCCACTGGCAGAGGGAGGGACGGTACCAACGTGTTATTACCAAATATATTTTGATAGTTGTAGTAGCGTTCGTGCTCAATATAACTTTGCAGGGCGATAAAGGAGTTTTGAAGGGCAGTAGCCGTAGAAGCCGCAACGCCATTGATTTTCATACTTACAACGGAAACGTCAATTCGGCTTGCACCCGGAAAATTGGCAAGGTCTGCATTTTTGTAGCCGACGCCTGTTGTATGGTCATAGTTAATGGTTAATGTTTTAGCTACTACAATGCCGGTCAATATTATGCTTCCATTAGGGTCTTCTAAGTAATAGGTAATCTGCAAATTCACCTGGGCAGTAAAAGCAGTTAAACCTGCGGGAATATTATCGGTTTTTAACCAAAATTTCACATAGCTGTTCAAAGCTTTGGTCCGGTAGTGCAAAGTGCTAAAGCCCATAAAGAAATTTACGGGGGGATAGGGTACTGCGTTTTGAAATGAATAGGGTAAGTTGTACCAGCCAGTTCCGGTAACAATTGCAGTGCTTGGATAAGTTTCTTTTTTTGCAAATGCCTGATTGACCAATAATAAACAGGCAAAAGATAATAGGGTTATTATTTTTTTCATATCCGTTTATTTATTGTTTAAATGAACCAAAGTTTACTTCCTGCACCGTTACAATCCCTTTGGCCGTTTCCTTCTTTACCCGTTTCAACTGTTTTTGCTGATCGTATTCGTAAAAAGTGGCAAAATTGTTTTCATCCAAAATGGCCATCGGCGAATAGTCTTCATTGCTATACACGTAACTTACCATATTGCCATCGGCAGGAAAAATACGAACATCATCAAAATTGGTATTGGCTGAAAAAAGAAGCATTAAATGGTTGTTGTAGGGCGGCGTTTTAAAAACCTGCTCTATTCGTTGCCATCCGTCAATGATTTGCCCTGCAGGTTTACAGGTAATGTTAGTGCTGCCTATTTGAGCGGTAATAAATGCATTGGTATAATCCAATACAGTATTGGCCGCATCGGTTTTTTTTACCCAGCCGCTTATTATATATTCTTTATTGGGCAGAAGCGATAGTATGGGCTCGCAGTTTGGTAAGATGGAGAGACTTTTGCACGAATCACTTAAGTACAGCTTGCCGCATTGATTATGACTTGCCCCCGATAGCAAACACTGATTGTATGCTGTTTGGCAATTATTGAGGTACAGTTTGATGTACCCCAGCGCTCCCGTTTTCATGGAATAATATCCGGTGTGTGCCGTTGTATTATCCAATAAATAAGGATTGGAAGCAATCGAGTAATGATTGCTGGCGCAGGCTGTATTCAGGTCTTCAAACCCATCAAACAAGGTTTCGTGATAGCGGGCATTGGCAGTAGTGGCATGCACCAATCCGTCAAAATTGCTTTGTTGCACACTGTTGTAAATGTTTAAGGGGTTTACTGTTTCGATGGGGTTCAGCCTACTGTCAACCAGGTTTATTTTTTCTGTAAACTGCCAGGGCTGAGCCCAGAATTTTGCCCATTTGC
Organism: Chitinophagales bacterium; assembly: GCA_013298665.1. Classification (GTDB taxonomy): domain Bacteria; phylum Bacteroidota; class Bacteroidia; order Chitinophagales; family Chitinophagaceae; genus Ferruginibacter. Next base: position 9,313 of record JAAFIK010000053.1, on the reverse strand, counting down.
TACCTGCTGGTTGCCAAAATGACCAAAAATTGGCGATATAACCATCTTTGCGCACCGATGGGGTGCCGCTGGTTTGTGTCCTGTCCTCCACATATTTATAACTTACCTCGGCTTGCCAAGGGGCAAGGCTTTGCAGTACCCCATCATTCAAATAGTAAGAGAAAGCATTGGGTAAGGGCGGCCTCGGGTTTGCGGGCGATGGTTTAACGTCCTTTTGCTGTGTACAGGAGTCGCAGCGGCTCAATGCTTTGTTGCTATATTCTGTGGCATCGGCATTGATTACTTTACTTTTATTCGCCGACGCAGTACTGTAATTGATACTCAGGATATTGCCCTGTGTAACGGGGTTGACCAAAGAAGTGAAACTGCCAACAGGGGTAGTAGCCAAGTTTTTCTTGCCCGATGTAATCAGCTTGGCATAAAAATCTGTATTAGGGGCAGTGGGGAAGGGTGCAGCAGTGGAATACATTTGCTTTGCCTGAAAAGAAGGAAAGCTACTAGTTACCACATATTTTGCGCTAAATCCCGTACTGGCTGATAAACCAAATACATCGCCGGGAAGCAAGTTGTTTTTAAAGCCGCTCAAGAGTGCCGCACTTACATTGGTAGCGTTTACATTGAGCCGCTCGGATTTTGTGGAAATATTATCGCTGGCCATACCCATGCCATCATACGCCCAATGCGCCGGATACGTAAAATGATACACCGGGTCGTCAAACTCGTTGTTGCTGCTGGTGAGCAAAACGGCCCCTGTTCCGGCATCGTACAGATCGTTAGTGGTATATACCCTGGCCCCCTTGTCCACCGCAATCACACTGTCCAAAATGCCCTGTTGCCGCACATGTTTGGTAAGGCTCAAAGAAGTGAAGGTTTTCTTTTCAAACGAAAAGTCGGGCCAAACCGTTACAGGCGGCACTGGGGGAGGAACCTGCAAGTCAATATTGCCATGCACACTGCCAGAGTAGGATTCCGTGTGGAACTTTCTTGCATCCCCATATAGTTGTGTTTCCACACCTAGCAGGCCCATACTGATATTACCGGCTTTGTCAATGGCTTTTACATAGTTGTTCAAGGTATTGGTATTTTTCGTTTTATACTTGTAGTATTTGCCGCTTACCAGCGAGCCTTTGTCCCCAAATACCTCCTCCGATTTGGGTTTGCCGTGCATATCATTGGTCACTACCACATAGCCCTGTGCAGCCGTCATAAAGTCGTGGCTCACATTTTTTACCAGTCTGTTAAATTTCAGTTTGGCGTTTCTTACCAAGTCGATATCGGTTTGTGCTGTCCAGCATGGAAAGTCGTAATAGCTGTAAAATTTGTCAACCGTATAACCTGCGCTTGTCTGGGTCAATGGGTTGCCAATAGGGTTTTGGGTGGTTTTTACCTCGGTGTAAACAATGCTGGCGCTGGGGAACAACGATTCGCCATAAGGGGTCATCATAAAATTGTTGTTGTCGGGCATCAGGAAATTCCTGTCCTTATAAAAGATGGGTTGCTTCCAGGGGTTTTCTTCACCGCCAATTTCCGGCTCGTAAGAAGCCACGCCCGAGCTAATGGTTTTGTTGCCAATTTTTTTGGTGTACTCATATTGGATGGTGTAGTTGGCATCTGGTGATGCGCCGCTCGTCATGGTTTGCCAATTGTCGGACAGGGTAATGCTTTTCACCCTGGCACCACTGCCGCCGTATTTGTAGCCATCTGGTACATACAGGCGGATGTAAGAGTGTTCCAAGCTCACGTTATCGGCCACATTTTTATTTTTCAGCACATCATTGGGGCCTGTTTGCATAATGGGCTTTACCACTGCGGCCACAGGGTCCAAAAGCTTGGCCACGGCTTTCCAGTCGTTTGATGAGTTGAGGGCCGGGTCAGCATCCATGCCAAATAGAATTTGCGGATAGGTGTGTTTGGTAAACTGCCAAGCCATTAACGAAATCTGGTTGGCGTTTTTGCCCGTTTTCTTTCGGGTAGAGGTTTTGCTCAGCTTTATAAAGCCGTATCGATAATCGTTGCTTCCTAATTTCAGCGCACCACACTCCACGGCATCCAGAAACACCGGTATGTCTTCCGCTACATAGCCGTTTTGTGGTAATATGGATACCCTGAACTTTCCATAGAGGTTGGCCATACGGTTGGTGCCGCTGTTGTTGATGATACGGCCATACTTACTATCCAGGCCATCGGTAAAATAGCCTTGCTGCACAATGAAATCGGCATCAGGGGTATTGGCAGGTATCGGGTGCTTCAGTTTAAAAATAAGGTAATCATTGGTGGAATTGCCGCTGTACAATTGGTTTTTGCCCAGATCGGCCATTGAGCTGGGCTTGCTGTTGGTAATACCCACAACCTGTGTCATGTACTGGACCTGCTTGTCTTGTACAAAAGCATAGTCATGCGCCTCGTAATCGATAGTTATTTTTCCGCCGGAAGGTAATGTTATTTTTTTCAACAGCCAGGAGGCTGCATTGGCATCTGCCTGTGCTTTGTTGTCTTGGTTTACAAAGGGAAACAATTTGTTGTCCAATTGCACTTCGCCAGCAGCCCTGCCCACTGGCTTGTAATTGCCCCACCTGTCAACCGCCAGTGCATTGTAAGCAGGGTTCTTGGTGCCGTCATATTCAAATTTGTAGGCACTGTGCTTTCCTTTGTTGGAACTGCCATCTTTAAAGTAAACGGCATTCAATGTCAATTTGCTTAAAGCTGGGTTTTTGTTGATGCCCTTGCACAAGGGTGTAGCCGTATTGTAGTCGAAATAAATTCGCTTAAAAGGTACTGAATTGGCATTGTTCAGTTCAGGCCTCGAAAATATAAGGATGGAATCCAGTCGCTGCAATGCCCGGCTGGGTTGCTTCAGGTCGTAGGCATCTGTCCTGCTGGTATAGTAAAACCGAGCCTCTTCTTTTTTTGATTGTACTGAATGGATATACCAAACCTCTTTTTTGCCTTCCGAAAAAAATGCCTTGCCATCCCCTTTGTCTGCCATATAGCCTTTATCGGCAATGGCAGCGTTTGGGTCGTTATTGCTGCGCCAGTAATAATCAGTGTACAGCCGGGTATAGTTAAACTGCACATAGTCGCCAATATCGTTGGTGCTGGGGCCATTGTCGTCCACATCAATGTAATTGGGCGACAATACGGCACCCAGTAGAAAAGAGTGGGCGTAGGCTGGGGTTTCCGTAATGGAAATATAGTCGTCTTTTCCCCGACCATTGTTCTCCACGCTGCTCAAATTGGGTATATAGGCCGTTTCATAATTGTTGAAATCACCTTCGTTGATAGAATACGATATATCCCTTTTTTCGGTATTGTATGCAGGCATGTTAAACACATACTTCATGCCGCCATCTTTCAGGCAGATCAATTCCGATAAATGATGTTTGGCCCTGATATTATCCACTCGGGGCATGTCGGTAAAATTATTTGAAGCGAAATTTTCCAGTTCGTAATTGCGGATGGTTTTTTGCACACCGTACAAGCTCGCTTCCTCAGCCGTTAAATAATAAATTACATCTAACCGTTTGTTGCGCTCATTGTTTACAAAATCTGCACTGGTAAAGGCTGCTTGTATAGTATTGTTCACCCTGATTTCGTTGGCCTTGGTATTTGCGCCGAGTAGTGGTGTTTTTGCCAACACAGGAGCAATGGGCTGCATATTTGTTTTGGCATAGGCAAGGTTGCCATTGAACATCACATCGCTGGGATTTTTGAAATAAGTTTGCTCGGCAATAGCGCCAGATACTGGATTGAAATCAATAATGTTCAATAGTTTGTTTGCACGAGTACCCCATTTTTCGGAGGTGTTGAGTACAAAACCATAACGCAATTCGGCACCAACGTGCACCGCAGCGGCTCCAAAGCCGGCTTCTACCTCTGCCCCAATATTATGGCTGTTGGTACTGGTTTTGGGGTCGAAACCAATAAACACATTGTTCCGTTTTAGCTCAAATTCGCCGCCTACACCTTGCCCCGCTACGATGTACACATCCGGTGTGGCATAAGCCAATGGCAGGTTGGGCTTATCTTCGGTCATAATAACATCCTGCTCCCGATTAAAATCCATCAGGGCATTTTCCTTATTTTTTCCCTTTTCGGCATATAAGAACCCATAAGCAGGGTTTTCTATTGTATTGGTCTGGAGCTTTTGTGTAATCCGGTATCCACGAATATTGCCGCCCACCTGAAAATAAGCACCCGCAAAGCCAGCCTTGAGCGAAAAATCGAGGGTGACAGTCGAAAATGGCATCTCAACTTTTGGATTATAAGAAGCGGCATTAAAGTCGTAACCTATCCCCGCAGAAGCAGTAATCCCGGATTTTATTTTAACGGCTGCAACCTTCGTGTTTTTGTCGGTTTCTTTCCATGCGTTATCTTTTTCCTTGTTCTCGTTTTTTGAATATTGATAGCTTAGCCCACAATAAGGGTTCACGCTTGTGCCGTGCTGCGAATTGGAATTGATGCCAATACCGGCATTGCCGGATATGCCAGCCCCGCTTCCGTACAAGCCAGCGGCAAGTGTTCTTTCAATGCCTAAACCCGAAATGTTGTTGTAAAAAATACCAACATTGCCTGATGCCGATATACCCCCGGCAAGTTTTTTACTACCCTTCTTTTTCTTTTTGCCCAAGCCCAGCAGTTCTATCGAAAGTCCCAAGTCCATACCTGTGGTGATATTTGGTTTCATATTCACTCGTTTGGGCATTAGGTCTCCAGCAAAATCATCCGGTAGTCCACGGGGTTGCCTATTGATGGCCCCACAGTTCAGGTTAAAGCCCAAGCCCACCATGGAAGCTTCGTTTTCCATACCTATCCGGCTGTTGTAGTTGATATTGATGGGATAGCCGCCAATAGTGAACAGGGGAATACTATATTGAAACTCTCCGGTAGAAGTTTCCACCATTTTTGAAATAGATACGGATTGGAAACTCTGTACCTCCGGTTGGGTAGGACCGCTGGTTTGCGCTGTTGCAATGGTACTACACAAGAAGAATAACACAGGTATGCAGTTTTTTAGTATTGGGGTGAGCATAAATACTGGTTTTACTGTTTAGTAATTAATTGGAGCAGTGTTGATAAAGTGCGAATGATAAAATGATTTACTTGGTCATTGATTTCCCGTAATACAGAATGAGTAAAGCCCTTCAACTACTCTTAGGCATATCATATTTTCAGATTGATTGTTACCGATAAGCAATAAGCTGATTTATCATTTTGTTATGATTGCAGCTCAAAAAGGATAAGCGGTAACATGCTTGCGCAAGAGCAGGTCTGGCTTATGACAAGCAGTATAGTAAAGAAAATTGACGCTGCGATTGATGAAATAATTGAAGTTTCATGATTAAATTTTTTATTGACAATTTTACTATTTCTATAAAATAGAAGCGCATCTTTTTTCAGTTGGTCTAACAAAGTTGTGCCTTTTTATGATTGTGTAAGCGGGTAGAAAGTGTATCTGCCACAGTGTTAATTACCTATCTGAAACAGGTAGAAATACTTGCATTCAGACCAGGATTGTATTGAATGATTGCCAAATCTTGTCTTTTGTAAGTGAATTTCTAATTTCAGGATAGCATATTGAAGGCATTTTAGGGATATTCTTCAGTCGTTAATTTTTTAAGAATTCGTTAACTCAGTGCTGTATAATTACTGAAACGTAAACAAAGGTTGGCCGAGTAATCCCATAAAGCCACCCATATTATCACAATAACCCTAAGCAGTCTACTAAATCAAAGACAACATTGTAGTCGAATTTGCTGCATTCATAAAAATTTGGATATTAGGGCTTAACTAAAGATTACGAAATATGCTTATCAAATCTCTGAATACTTGGGCATATATTGACATTTACATATTATCGAAAAATAGTATTCAAATCCTTGTGGTTGATATTCGGGGAAAGGATTACCTCATTATTGCCAAACTCATTTTTTCATAAAATTGTATTCAATTTGCTAAGATCATGGACATTGATACATTCGGTTGTCTGTATATTTGGAAAGATTCCAAACTCTTTGAGATTACATTAGCTATTTTTTCAGTTGTCTTTTTGATTGCTAATTTTGCTTAATTTTAAATACGCTTATTACGATTCTAGCCAGCTATGTAGTCAATTCAATTATGCTATTAAGACATTATTTTGGGCTATAATATTTTACTAAGTAGAGAAGGCTGTAAGATGAGTAATGAAATAGAAGTGTTGTTTTGTTTTTATGTCAAACGATTTAGTAGCATATTCAAGAGCAGGAGATGTTTTTCATTATAGGTGGGCCGCCAGACGTTGCCTAAGGCTTATATACCCTAACTCTAGTTTGACAGGAGTATATATTGAAGGTTCACCCGAAACAGGAAAAGCTGGAGAATATGTAATAGACGTTTCGGAATATAGTACTGAAGATGCAGGGGAGAAAAAGATAGACTACTATCAGTTGAAGCATACTACTGTCCAGGAAGATGAGCCATTTACCATAAGTGACTTAAAAGATACTTTTATCGGTTTTGCTGCAAGATATCTCCAGCATAAAAATGAGAATAACCCGGATGTTTCCATTTCCTTTACTGTAATTACGAACAGAAAAGTTGCAGACTCATTCAGGACAAACCTATCGGCAATCATAAAAAAGGAAAAGGTCGATTCTGTTTTTAAGAAAACAATTGAAAGCTATACTAATCTCTCTGGAGATGATCTGGTGTCATTCTGCCGTACGCTACATTTAGAGGATGGCGAAGGCAACTATAACATTCAAAAAGATGAATTAAGAATAGAATTAGCTCAACTGATTGCGGGTTCTATTGAAAATGCACAAATTGAAAATCTTGTTGCTTTAGTACAAGAGAAGGTATTGCCCGATACTGACGGTAGGATTAATCGGGAAGATGTTTTAAAGCGCTTTGGCATAACCTCTGAAAAAGAGCTATATCCGGCGCCAGCTAAATGGGATGAGCTTACTAACATAATCGAACGCAGGCAACATTCAATTCTTAAAGACAGAATTGCGAGCTTATCACATCCTGTTATCGTACATGCAGCCGGCGGCGTAGGAAAATCCGTTTTTTGTCGCCAGCTAATCAATTCTTTGCCCGAAGGATCTTTAGGTATTGCTTACGATTGCTTTGGTGCAGGTAGTTACAGAAATCGAAGTGAATCCCGGCATAAACATAGAGATGCATTGGTGCAAATTGTAAATGAACTTGCTTCCAAAGGTTTATGTGATCCATTGATCGTTCAGAATACAACACTGGATGAGGATATTATGCGGAAATTTCTTCAACGAATTGAAGCCTCTGTTAAGTCTTTAAAAAAAGTAACTAAGGAAGCCCAGTTATTCATTTTAGTTGACGCTGCAGATAATGCAGAGATGGCCGCCATCGAATATACGCAATCCTGTTTTGCTCATGAGCTATTACGTGAGACTATGCCGGATGGGTGCAAACTGGTGATGTTATGCAGAACTGAACGCATCCATTTATTGCAGCCGCAAAGTTTTATTACCCAACTAGAGCTTGAGCCATTTTCAGAGGAGGAAACTTTGGAAAATTTAAAAAAATGGTTTCCCGATGCGAATGAAAAGGATGGGATTGAATTCCATCGTTTAACGTTTGGCAATCCACGGGTTCAGGCAAATGCTTTAGATGTAAAACATGACTCAAGCCATGAATTATTAACCTCCTTAGGACCGGCAGGAACCTCTGTTGAAAAACAAATAGAAATTCAGTTAAATGCTGCAATATCAAAAATGAGAGACCTGATTCCTCAGGAGCATCATCATCAAATTAATTCTATATGCCTGGGCTTAGCGAGCTTACCTCCTCATATTCCCATTGATGTTTTGTCAAAAGTGGCCAACGTCAGTGTCGATCATGTAAAAAGTTTTGTTTCCGACATTGGTCGTTCTTTGTGGTTGTATGACACTTCTATACAGTTCAGAGATGAGCCAACAGAAACCTGGTTTAGAAATACATTCCTTGCTACTAAAAAGAACTACGAAGAATATATTGCAGCTTTAGAGCCACTCGCTCATCAGTTGCCGTATATGGCAGAGGTCTTGCCGCAGCTATATCTGCAAGCGGGGCAATACAATAAATTAATTGCCATTGCACTTTCAGACGACTTTTTGCCTGAAAACAACCCTATTGATGCCCGCAATATCCGCGTATATCGTTTACAATTTGCTTTTAAAGCAGCGCTTAAACTCAAAAATTTTAAAGACGCCATTAAGCTGGCAATGAGAGCCGGTGAAGAAGTTGCAGGAAATCAGCGGCAAATAGGGCTTTTCAGGTCAAATATCGACTTACTTGCAACGCTCCAAAGCAAGGAAAAAGTTCAGGAAATTGCTTTTAAAAGATTATTAAGCAGCAGGTGGGATGGTTCTGAAAATATATATTCCGCTTCATTACTTTCTGGAATATCAGATTATAAAGGAGAAGGAAGAGGCTACCTGCGGGCTGCAATGAATTGGCTACACATTCAATTTGAGGAGCAGAGAAAAAATGATGAACGTTATCACCATGACGGTATTCATGATGAAGACATTTTGGAACTTGCATATGCACATCTAAACATTCATGGTGTAAGCGGTTGTACTGATTTCCTTTTTAGTTTAAAACCCAAAGAAGCCCTATTCAGGACTGTGCAGGATTTAGCAGAAAGGCTTGTTGACCTGGGGCGATTTGACGACATTAACGATCTAGTAGGCCGGTTTGTTCAAGAACCCTATTATCTAGTCGCCACGGTTAGTAGGCTAGTAGAAATTGGGAAATTTCCTCAAGCGAATGAAATAGAAACATGTCTAAATCTACTCTGCTTCCGGAAAAGTAGAATTAGAAAATCGAAAGAATTTTTCAATGATAGGATAACTCCGGCTATTATTTCTTTTTTGGAAGCATGCGTGTATCGGGGGTTGCCCAAGATAAAGATATTGATGGCTTTAAATCATTATGTTCCAATTAAGGCTAACCGTATGGTTTATAGCGCTCATTCATCAAGTGAAAGGGCCATCTATCTTAAGGCGCTTGCCATACGTGCAGTATTGTTGAACAAGCTAGAAGTAGATATAGAAGCTATTTCACCAGATGAATTTTCCAGCAAGAAGAAAAACCATGAGTTGGACAATGACTTTAAAGAATTTAAAGAAGTAATCCATGGCTTATTTCCCTGGTATTTGTTAAGGGTTCAGATTCTATTTGACAACACTAGCGTTGCGTTGTTGTAATCATTAGTTCTTTGAAAGTATTGTCAGTATTGAGTTTGTAGGGTTTTTCTCCATAACACGATTTGAATTTTTTCGGGTAAAAAAAATCATATTTTGCTGGAAAC
>JAAFIK010000052.1 GCA_013298665.1 Chitinophagales bacterium | reverse complement strand
GCACAAAGTACGCACCCAGCTGCCCGATCGTCTCCGGAGAAAAAAGATCCGTATTGTACTCAATATTCATCAGTATGTCGTCAGCCACTTCCGTAAAGTAAAACGTAAGATCATATTTACTTACAGTATGCTCCGCACCATCATACCCTTTTACCGTAATGTCGCCTACTCTTTTTTCAGGAGCGCTGCTGGTAATCGTCTCAAAATTTTGTAAGAGGATCATCACGTCAAACAGCACATTACGGCTCAGGTCTCTTTTAAGTTGCAGATCGTCCACCAGCTGATCGAAGGGATAATCCTGATGTTCATAGGCATTAAGTGTTGTCTGGCGCGTCCGGTCAAGTAAATCAGTAAAGGTATCGTTGTCGCTCATACGGCACCGGAAAGCAAGTGTATTAATGTAAAAACCGATCTGGTCTTCAAGGTCTGCATGTCCCCGGCCCGCAATCGGACTGCCGATAATAATATCCTGCTGGTGGGTATACCGGTACAGTAATATCGATACCGTTGCAAGAAGACCCATAAACAAGGTTGCTCCTCTTTCTTCGCTTACTAAACGCAGGGCTCCCGTGAGGTGTGCATTGATGTGCTGATCCACGATTGCACCATTATGTGTTTGCTGCTGAGGTCTTGGCATGTCCAATGGCATCTGGAGTACGGGAAGTCGTCCGCCAAACTGATTCATCCAGTATTTTCGTTGTTCAGTAAAACGCTCCTGTTTTTCCTCGCTTTGCTGCCACACTGCATAGTCTTTATATTGAATCCTTAATGGCAAAAGCGGGTCAGTCTTGCCGCTACAAGCCGCTTCATACAGTGCTAATAAATCCCTGATCAGAATCTGCATCGACCAGCCATCGCTTATGATATGATGCATGACATAAGTGAACACCCAGCGCTTGTCTGCAAGCTGGTACAACTCTGCCCTGAATAAGGGACTGGTTGCGAGATCAAAAGGGGTTATGGTAATTTTCCGGATGAAGCTTCTTACTTTTTTTTCAGCCTCATTAACATTCCGCAAATCTGTTTGATGAATAACGAACCCATCAATACCTTTTTCATGAATAAATTGCATAATGGCCCCATGCTCATCCTCCTGAAAAGTTGTTCGAAGGCTCTCATGCCGATCGACAAGCATATTAAAGGCTGAATTGAGGGCTACAATATCCAGATTGCCTTCAAACACGAAACTCACTGGTATGTTAAAAGTTATATTCGCCGACTCAAACTGGCTTGATGTCCATAAACGTTTTTGTGATGACGAAAGTGGGTAACAGGTTTCCTTTCCGACAGGAATAATACCACCATAAGCATCATGGCCTCGCGCTGTCCGGTAATGAGTAAGGTACTCAACCAGATCAGGCTTGAAGTTTCTTATTTCCGTTATAAGAGAGTCATTCAACGCTCCCTCCGGAGCATCAACAATGAGTTCGCCATCAACAACATCGATGAATATCTCTTTTTCCGCCAGTATCAGAATTAAATTATCCAGCATTAATCGCATTTTAAATCCGGCTTACCAGGTCAGGCCTTTTACAGGCAGACTTTTACCGGTGGTATGAATAATGATTGCAGAAAATTTTTTGTGCGTATTGATTATCGGCTTTACCGGTCAACAAAAAACCGGCGGGTGCTTTAGATTTTTATTTTCTCCCGTATCCGGCCTCCGGCAGGTTCACGTTCTGCCGAACGTTCAGCCCATATCCGTTTTTGTATTTCTTTCCCCAGCGTATGGATATCCTGTAACTGAAAAACTTCTTTGAGGTTCATGCTTATATTAAAATGTTGCTTTATCCTGGTAAGCATGGTCGTCGCTTTTAAACTATGTCCCCCCAACTCAAAAAAATTATCATTGATGCCTATTGTATCTTTTCCCAGTATTTCCTGCCATATAGTCACCAGCTTTTCCTCTATGCTGTTTCCCGGAGCCACATATGCTACAGCAGTATTCATCGCCAGGTGTATGAGCTCCGGAAGCGCTTTCTTATTGACTTTTCCATTTGATAACAGCGGAAACCTCTCCAGTTGAACATACTTCACGGGCAGCATATACGCAGGTATTCTTTCGAGAAGATATCCTCTTATTCCTGCTGCATTCAACGACCTTTTACCTACAATAAAAGCTGCTAAAAATTTTTCTTTCCCCTCTTCGTTATCAAGAGCCAGTAATGCAACCTCACTAATATCCTGGTATTGCAACAAAGCATTCTCAATCTCCCACAACTCTATACGGAACCCTCTGATCTTCACAAGATCATCTTTCCGACCGGTCATCTCAATCTTTCCATCAGGTAGCCACCTCCCCATATCACCGGTTCTGAACATTCTCAACCCTGGTAAAAAAGGGTTAGCCACATATTTTTCCGCAGTCAATTCAGGTTGATTGATATACCCGCGCGACAAACCGTCCCCACTCGTACAAATTTCCCCGATAACGCCTATCGGGCATAAAGTCTGATCAGGCGAGAGGATATAGATTTGTGTATTCTGTATTGGGTTACCCACAGGTACATTACTACTGGGAAGTATTCTCGGAATTTCATAACTCGTGGTATCATTTGAAAATTCGGTTTGGCCATACCCGTTGAATATGGTAAGCCCCGGATTACCGGAATAACATTTGTGTACAAAATGCGCATTGAGCTTTTCACCTGTCAGGACAAGCTTTTCGATCCCTGGAAATGTTGTTCCTGATTCATAGGCAAGGTATTCATTAAGTTGCGACGGTATAAGCTCAATTACATTTGTACGGGACTCCCGGGCCCTAGCCAGAAAAGCATCAATATTCTTTAATTCGTCATCACTACATAAAATGACCTTACCCCCAAGTACAAAAGGGCTCCACAACTGCCAGATTCCTCCCACAAAGTATAAATGTGAATTATGACAAATAACTTCTTCCTTCTTAAGACCCAGCAATTTGATTTTACTATATACCTGATTAACTACACCAATATGTTCAAGCATACAACCCTTGGGGTTTCCCGTAGATCCGGAGGTATAGATGATGCAATGCAGATCGCGGGGAGTATTAACGGGGTTGGGGTTGTCTTCGTGAGGAAACGGAGCTGACCCGAAGAGCTCCGCTATGAATCGCTCATCAACAAGTGCTTTACAGCCACTGTCACTAAGCATAAAAGAAATTCTATCGCGGGGATATTCCGGATCTAATGAAACATAAGCCGCGCCCGATTTCAGCACACCCAGTATTGCAACGATGAGCCACTCATTTCGTTCCAGCTTTATGCCAATACGATCATCGGGTATAATGTGGTATTTTTTTCTCAAGAAATTACCAAGCCGGTTTGCCCGGTTATTCAACTCCTGATAGGTAAATTCATTTCCTGCAGCAACCAATGCTATGGCATCCGGGGTTTGTATGACCTGGTGCTCAAATAATGCAATTATGGTTTTATCTGCGGGATACGCTTGTACGGTGTTGTTGAATGTTTCCAGCAAAGCCTTTTTTTCCTTTGCACCAATGATATCGAGGAAACGGATAGGCAGAACAGGGTTTTCAATAACCGCATTTGACAACTGTTCAAAATGATCGGCCATTCGGCTGATCGTCTCCCGGTCATAAAGGTCGTTGTTGTACTGGATAATCATGCGGATACCATGCTCTGCCTCAGTGAAATCGAAAAGGAGATCAAACTTTGAAATAAGTGATACCGGTGTGGTGTATTCATACATACTGAGTCCGCGTATCCCGGCTGGTTCCTGTTGTTCTTTTTGGGTTGTGTTCTGTAATACCAACATTACATCGAATAATGGATTTCTGTTTACTGTACGCTGAATTCCAAGTTCATCAACCAACTCATCGAAGGCATAGCCCTGGTGTTCAAATGCATTTAACGACAGGTGTTTTACGTTTTTCAGTAATACCCCGAACGAATCTGCGCCGCTGAAAATTGTTCGCAAGGCTAAAGTGTTTACACAAAACCCTGCCAGGTTCTCAAGGTCTGCATGCTCTCTTCCTGCCACCGGTGTACCGATCACAATATCTTCCTGACGGGTATAATGGTAAAGTAATACATTAACAAGTGCAAATAAGCCCATAAACGTGGTTACCTCACGGTCCTGTGCAATAGCCTGAATTTTTTCTGCAAAATCAATATTAATAACCCTTCTTATGACCCCCCCGGAATTATTCCCGTTTACCGGTCGTGATCTGTCTGTTGGCATATCCAGGATTGGTATTTGTCCTTTAAACTGGTCAAGCCAATAAGTTCGGTGTAGATCATCGGATCTGTTATTGTGCTGCAGATTTTTCCAGGCAGCGTAATCCTTAAGCTGGATCCGCAGATCAGGGAGTATTGCTTGCTTTCCTTCTGTGCGCGCATTATAAAAAATAAAAAGTTCTCTGATCAGTATATCCATAGACCAGCCATCGCTTATGATATGGTGCATCACATAGATGAATAACCATCTTTCGGCTCCAAGGCGGTACAAACCTGCTCTTACCAAAGGGCCTTCTTCAAGATTAAAGGGAGAGATAAATGCTTCCTGAACAAGTGCCTGTACGCGGTTATCCTGATCCTGTTCATGTTGCAAATCTCCTGTAGCAATACTGAAGCCTGATGCCTCAGGTTCACGTATGAATTGCCTGATTTCGCCGGCCGCATTTTCAGCGAATACCGTACGCAGACTTTCGTGCCGCCTTATAAGAGCAAGCAAGGCACCGTTAAGTGCCTCAGGATCAAGCGCACCTTCAAATATATAGGCTCCCGGCACATTATATGCGGTATTGCCTGCATCAAACTGACTCAATACCCATAACCGGTATTGTGCCGGGGATAAAGGATAATCCTGTGCCAACGGACATCGTTCGATGGCCTGGTAAACAGTCTTCTTTGCCTGAATAATAGACAATGCCTGATCTTTCAATACTGCATTGCTGAATACTGCTTTCACAGATAGTTTTACATCAAAAACCTTATGTATCTCACCAGCAAGGCGCCCTGCCTTTAAACTATGTCCACCTAAATCGAAAAAATTATCCAGAATACCAATATTATCCCGGCCTAAAACTTCCTCCCATATGCGTACAAGTTTTTCTTCCGTTTGGTTTCCAGGCGCAACATAGCCAACCGATGCATCTGAACCTGCACCCGAAGGGTGAGGCAGCCTTCTTTTATCAACCTTACCATTAGGCGACAATGGAAGCGAATCAAGAACTATAATACAATCAGGAACCATATATACAGGCATTAACCTGGCCAGGAATGAGCGTATTGCACCGGTGGAAATATCATTTTTTCCCACAACATAACCGATAAGTTCTTTTTCGCCCGGCTGACCGGTGCTTATCGCTGCAACGACGGCCTGTTCGATACCCGGGTATTGCAGCAATGCGTGTTCGATTTCGCCCGGTTCTATCCGGTAGCCCCGAATTTTTACCTGATCATCCATCCTGCCGCGAAATTCGATATTGCCGTCAGCCAGCCACCGGCCAATATCTCCTGTTCTGTACATCCGACCACCCGGTACAAACGGATCGGGAATAAACTTTTCATTTGTCAACCCGGGCTGATTAAGGTAGCCCAGGGCCACACCATCGCCACCTACACAAATTTCTCCGGTTATACCAATGGGTACAAGCGTCTGCAGATTATCAAGTATGTATGCCGTACTGTTGTTAATTGGTTTTCCAACTGGAATAACTGTCATCTCTTTTGTTACATCACAGGTAAGCGAGAATGTAGTATTCTCCGTAGGGCCATACCCATTGATAATGTTGGTGTCTGGATAATGCTGCAGCAAGCGTTGAATATGATAGGGAGAAAGTTTATCACCACCCGCAAGGATTGTTTTTAATCCGCTGAATAGCTCAATATTATTGTCAACAAGCTGGTTAAACCATCCCGCAGTAAACCACATTATGTTTACATGGTTACTCCGGATCACCTGACCAAGTAATACAGGATCAAGCAGTTCTTCAGTACTGCACAACACAAGCGTACCACCATTTAACAGCATCCCCCAATATTCAAAAGTTGTCGCGTCAAATGAAACCGCACCGGTGGAAAGCAATATATCGCTTTCGCTGAGGGATACGTAGTTGGCCAACCTGACCAGCCGTACAACACTTTTCTGCACAATCATAGCACCTTTCGGCGTTCCTGTTGAACCGGATGTGTACATAATATATGCCAGATCATCAGGACTGGCAGCATTCAGCAGATTTTCTTCCCCATATTGCGCTTCTTCATGACGGAATACTGCCACTTCATCCTCTGTGATAAGTACCTTACACTTGCAATCTTCAAGCATAAATAAAACCCTGTCCTTTGGATAATCGGGATCAAAAGGTACATATACCCCGCCCGACTTTAATATGCCGAGTATTGAAATGATAATCCATTCACTCCGGCTCAGTTTTATGCCCGCAAACTCACCTTGCTGTAATTGGTATCGCGCTTTCAGAAACTGAGCAAACCGGTTTGCCTTTGCATTGAGCTCGCCATATGTCATCTCCACTGCGCCGGAAATTAGTGCTGTTTTATCGGGATTTACATTTACCGTTTCTTCAAAAAGAGATATGATCGTTTTGTCAGCCTTCACATTGTTTTCTACCCCGGTAAAGGCCCGCAGCAATTCTTCCTTCTCGTCAACACCAAGATAATCAAGCTCTTCAATAGCCGTAAGCGGAGTTTTTATAGCGCCGGCAAGCAGTCTTTCAAAATGATTTGCCATTGCTTTTGCCGTACGTGCCGAATAAATATCACTATTGTATTCGAGTATAAGCCTGAGATCATTCTCTTCTTCAAAAAAGCTGAACATCAGATCGAATCTGCTCTGCCCGCTGGCAACACTATCTTCTTCAGAGATAATCAACCCATCCGCGCCATTCAATATTTCTTGTCGCCGGGCTGTGCCTCGCTGAAGTGTTACCAATACATCAAACAGTGCATTTCTGCTGGTATCGCGTTGCAACGAAAGTTTGTCTATAAGAACGTCAAACGGATAGGATTGATTCGCAAAGGCATCCAGGGTAAGCTGCCGTGTATGATCAAGTAATTCGGCAAAGTCATCTGATCCTTTTACATGTGTGCGTAATGCAAGCGTATTTACAAAAAAACCTATCAGCATTTCCAGATCGGCATGTTCGCGCCCTGCCACAGGTGTACCGATAATAATATCTTCCTGGCGTGTGTAACGGTACAACAAGGCGTTGACCGCAGCAAGCAGACCCATAAATAACGTGCAGCCATGCTGCTGTACGAATACCCGCAGCTCATTAATAAGCTTTCCGTCCAGCAGTTTAACGACCTCTGATCCGTTACTGGTTCTGATGGCTGGCCGGATATGGTCTCCTGCAAAATCCAGTACCGGCAACTCACCCGAGAGCTGTTTCATCCAATAGTCTTCCTGCTCCTGAAGCAATCCATCCCCGATTGCCGCCAGCTTCCATTCTGCATAATCCTTATACTGTACCTTCAATGGTGCCGGCGCTAAGGATTCTCCACTTTTTGCTGCTTTATAGAACTGCATCAATTCAGATACAAGTATGCTTACCGACCATGCATCAGATATAATATGATGCATAACAAGGCAGCATATCCACTGCTGTTCAGCCGTCTTGAGCAAGCTTATCCGTATCAATGGCCCTGTGGCCAGATCAAAGGGCGCGGACAACGATTCCTGAACCTGTGTTTTAAGCGCTTCTTCCCCGGCGGCATCTCCGGAAAAATCTGCATACCCGATACTGAATAATGCCTCTCCGGGATCGAGTATTTGCTGGCGTATTTCGCCGGTTTCATTTTCCCTGAAAATCGTCCGTAAAATTTCGTGCCGTTTAATCAACAGTGCAAAGGAAGCCTCAAAACAAGGGTAATCCAGGTTACCTTCAAATCTGTATACCCCAGGCATATTAAACATGTTCCCTCTTTCATCAAGCTGATTCAACACCCAAACCCTTTTTTGTGAAGGTGATAAGCTATAGTCCTGTTGTGGCCGTACTGAAGGTATCGTTGCCTGATAGTTTGCCCTGAATTTTTCCTGATCATTATTGATCAGAAATTGTATAAGCGCGCCTTTATGCTGCTTGATCTGCCTGATGATACCCGGATCCACACAGGATTCCCTGGTGAATATTTTTAATTCCCCGTCCACCACCTCCAGCAGGATGTTATGGTCTCCTATTTCCTTTAGTAACTGCTGCATAGATTTGATATTACCAGATCTGGTTTATTTTGGTGTACTCCCCGGCAATGCCGGTAGTACCGGATGTCTGTACCCTTTTTGTTTAGACCGTTAAAAGCCCCGGAGTCAATATGCCTTACTGATCAACCATCACCAGTATACCCCGGTATAACCATTGGCGTGTTTCATAAAGAATTGTACTGTCAAGCTGTTTCAGAAAATCTTTTGTATTGGGCGTTTCAAGAAAGGTTAATAACATGGCATTCAACTCTGCTTCCGACAATGTTTGGGTGTATTGCTTGATTTCCATAATTACCTTTCCAACCGCCTTGGGGTGGGTAAAACTTTGCAGCAATAATGCAAGATCCTTTTTCAAAAACAGTTCTGTGACGCCTCCGTTTGCATTAACCTGCATAATATAACGAAAATCATCCGCATCCATATCCTGCAACTCAAACGATCCTCTGTTTACCTGCCTGAAATCATCTTTAAAGCTCCAGTCCCATTTTGAGTGTTGTATGAAAATCTTATCCGACATGGCAAGTTTTTGTACCAATAAAAACTCTTTTGGTTTTTTTAGTCTTTCAAGCACAAATTCACGCCGGATGATATCATCCAGATAAATCTGAAAAGACGACTTATTTTCAGCTAAAAAGAGTCTGTACGCAGAGCGCTCCAGATTGAAAACATCTTCAACCCACTCTTTTTTGAGTTTGTTTTTATCACTATAAACATCCGGCATTTCTGTATAGCCCTGCAATAAATCATGAAGATGCTTCAGGCATTCCAGGTTATGCAGAAAATCGGACAACTTTGACGGGTTGAGTGTTTCAAGTAAAGCTGTAGTTCTTGGATAAAACCTCTCCATCGTTGCTTTGGTTATTACGGAAAGATCAATATCCAATTCAAATCTGTCTTTTTTATAACGGTCTTTTATTTCGGTAAAAGGGGCAAGCAGATTTTCTCCTGTATTACCAGGGCTGAGTGATTTCAGCAGAAAATAAACAATGCCGGTATTACCATACATTAATCCGCCTCCAATTTCCGGATCAGGGGCAGCAGGAAGCAATGCCGTAATTACTTCAATGAGTATTGCTGAATACGCAGGCTGGTTCCTGACCGTCAGGCAATACATCCCGATGCCTGCGAGCCCGTCATAAAGATTAAGACACCCATCACGGGTTTTCTCTACAGAAATACGCATAGTCTCAATAGCGGCTTCACGCTCCTTTGCACTTGCTGAACCATTGTGAGCCATCAATATACCTGCTGTGCCACCAGCCCAGCCCGTATCATTTCTCGGAGAGAATATCTCCATCTCCCCGTTCTGATAAGCGGCAATATATTGTTGAAGCACTTCATGACTGTCAATTGTCTTTTCAAAATTACCCCAGTTATTAAACCGATCTACCCAACACGAATCTTTATAACGGGTAGCCTCACCTGTAAGTACATCAAGTACATCTGATTGTGCGTATTTACTCAACTGCTGAAGTACATAGATAATTCCTGAACTCCCGCTTACAAAGCCACAAGATGGCCTCAGGTTGATGCTTTCCTCCGCAATCCAGCATATGCCGTCTGGCATAATATGTGCATTCGCTGAAATTTTTGCAGCAAACTGGTCAATGTACGTTTTCAAAAAGGGTTCATCGCAGATCAGGTAAAGGTGCAACAGTACCAGTAATGTACCGGAACGACCATCATACAGGAAGTCTGATGTGTATTTTCCGTGCAGGTAACCCGTATTTGCCGGCGTAATCAGTTCAAGGGCGTCTTTGATCAGTTCGTTATCTCCATTGTCGAGATAGCGCTGCAGCAATACATAAACGACCCCGGCCCGACCCGTATAAAAAGCATAATTATCCGTAGGAGTTTGCTTACAATAGCTTACAAGTCTGGCAATAGCATTATCCGCCATATCCTCATAACGATGCTCACCTGTCTGGCGATACAACTCAATCAGATAGACAATATAGCCACTTATACCCGAATCAATACGTTCCGGATCAACCCTTTCCGGGAGCCCTCCTTCTGCACTTCCATTCGTATAAACCGGGCTGTCTGTCTCAATATGCTGTAAAAAGGCCGGGCTGTTTCCATATTGTTCAGCCAGTCTGATCACCTGCTCACGAAAACTGATCGCTTCGCTTATCATAATATCTAAATTTGGTTTGTCTTCAGGAGATGGATAATCCGGTAATAATAATCTGGAAAATCCCTTTGTAAACGGTATTCAAGACACTCCACTACATGTTTTTCTTTTTTCAGCTTCCCTATTACGTGTATATATTTTACTTTTCCGGGAACACTCGTAAAGTCGGCAAGCTCATTCCAGTAGCGCACGAAATTAGGGTTGTAATATGTTATTGACTCCCCTCTTTCCTCTGCAAGGGCATAAAAAAGAAACTGTTCAAAAATAGTATTCGATACCTTGAGGTCAACCTGACTGAGTCTGCTGCTGTTACGATCAATAAACTCAAAAGCATGCCGGGTATAGTGCTTAAAAAAGTCGATATTATTACCGCCAAGTATGCCGGCATTAATGGCAACAACGCTGTCATTCTTAATAATCGACTTGTCAAGTGCTTCAGGATAGTATTCAAATTTTTGTGCGATATCGAAAAAAACGCCGGCATACCAGTTTGCATACTCTTCCCCCTTTTCAATGTTTTGGCAAAGAAGCGGCGCCTGCTCAAGACTTTCCTGAAACCGGCTCCAGATATATACATCCCCATCAGCGTGAATAAATGGTTCATCCTGAATGCTGTAGGCATACAACTTACCTAAGGCCCAGATATCAGGATTATAATTATTTAACCGATCCAGCACAATCCGAACATCGGTATAGGGCAATTGCATCTTTTTGATCAGAAGATCATATCCCGCCTCATCAGTAACCAGTTCAATCCTGTCATAAAAATTTTTAAACTGAAGAACGCTTAGTGCCCAGCTTATATAGTTATACTTTTTATCCGGCCAGCTACAGCGGTTGAAATCTCCTTTGGCCTGACCAGGTTTTGACCACAGACTTTGAACAATTTTCATACTTGTCGTTATTTAATAATCATCAAGTTGGATCTGCGTAAGCTCTTCCCGACTTTTCTTTTGCCGGTTCTGGTTAAGGATAAAGTTGATCTGTACCCCGATATTTTCAATCGTAGGTTCAATAAATATATCTTGTATATTAATCTTCACAAGAAAGAGCTGGTTAACTCTGGTGATAAGCTGCACCGCGTTCAAACTGTTGCCGCCAAGATCAAAAAAATTATCTCTCACACCTATATTTTCTCTGCCCAGTATTTCCTCGAATAGCAAAACAAGTTGTTCCTCTGTAGGGTTTCGCGCAGCCACATATTCTTGTTTCACCTGCACCACCAATGAGTCAGGAAGCTTCTTCCTGTCAATTTTTCCGTTGGGTGTCATTGGCAATGCAGGAAGCTGAATAAAATAAGCAGGAACCATATAAGCCGGGAGGGTTTTCCCCAGAAACAGCTTCAGGTCTCTATCAGTCTGCTCATTCCGGGCAACGATATAAGCAACAAGTTGCTGTTCATTTGCCTTATTTCGCTTTGCCTCAACCGCTACTGCAATAATGTCCGGATGCGTCTGCAAAACAGCTTCAATCTCACCTGGCTCTATCCTGTATCCTCTGATCTTCACCTGCATATCTATACGCCCGAGGTAGGAAATATTACCATCAGATTTCCACATAGCCAGGTCACCCGTCTTATACATATATCCACCCGGCCTGAAAGGGTCTGCCACAAACCTTTCTTTCGTCTGTTCGGGCCTGTTAAGATAACCCCTTGCCAGACCGGCTCCGGCAATACAAATCTCTCCGGCCACTCCTACGGGTTGAAGATGTGCATACTGGTTAAGGATATAAATGATCGTATTACTGATCGGCCGGCCGATGTATACCGGTTTATCCTTTTTAAGCCGGTATACTGTACTGTAGGTTGTATCCTCAGAAGGACCATACAAGTTTCTGACTTCAATTTTTTCGCAATCCAGAACGGAAGTATATTTTTCCGGAACGGGCTCCCCAGCCATATTGAGAACAGTTACCTGTTTCCAGTTCATCGTTCCTCCGGTTAGTGCACCAACCACGCTTGGTACTGTGTTAATCAGTATTTTTTCTCCTGCCCCGTTGTATTCATTTATCACTGTGGCGTTTTCGAGCAAGCGCAATTGCTTACCCGCACATAGCGTATAAATAATTTCAAATACAGAAAGGTCAAAACAAATTGAGGTAACACCCAGTACAGTATCAAAATCTGCATCTCCAAACTCATCTTTGCACCAGGAAATAAAAGCTGTTACGCTTCTATGCTCAATCATCACGCCTTTGGGCACACCCGTCGATCCTGATGTATAGATGACATAAGCAAGGTTGCTGCACATACAGGAGCGTTTTAAGGCACACGAATCATATGCACCCTGTACAGACATATAAGTACTCATAAATGCATTATCAATAATCAGTTTAGCGCCACTGTCTTCAAGAATATAAGCAATCCTTTCTTCGGGATAGTCCGGATCGAGGGGCACATAAGCACTACCGCTTTTCAAGACGCCAAGTAATGCAATAATCATCAGTTCTGAGCGCTTAAGGCGGATACCGGCAATATCTTCTGGTTGAACATTGTATTCCTTTTGCAGGTAACGGGCAAAACTATTTGCACGGGCATTCAGTTCGCGGTAGGTAAGTTTTTTGTTTTCAAAAGATAGCGCAATGCTATCGGGTGTTTGGGCTGCCTGCGCTTCAAGCAATTCACCTATAGATCTTTCGTCGGTATATAAAACCTGAACAGGGTTAAAATTACAAAGCAACTGATCCTTCTCTTTTTCGCACATAAAGTCTGCCTGCACTATTGGCTGATCCGGCTTTTCGAGTATCCATAACAACAGGTTATTAAAATGCTGCAATAAGTTTTTCACCGTAACTTCAGCAAAAACGTCCGTATTGTATTCAATGCTCAGTAAAAGCCCGGTATCCGATTCTTCAAAAATAAAACTGAGGTCAAATTTGCTGACGGTTTCCCGGATACCCGTATAAGGTTCTATGCTCAATTGTCCCGACTCCCTTAGGTACTGGTTTGGATTATCGGTTTTATCCTGAAAAACCAGCAATACATCAAAAAGCGGGCTTCTGCTCAGGTCTTTTTTCAGATCCAGTTCTTCCACGAGCCTGTCGAAAGGATAGGCTTGGTGATCATACGCTTCAAGGGTAATCTGCTTAGCCGTTCTGAGCAGTTCCGCATAACTGCTCTCTTTAGAGAAGCGCATACGTAAAGCAATAGTATTGACATATAAACCCAGTTGTCCGGCTAAATCAGCATCTGCCCGGCCTGCCACCGGGCTTCCGGTAATAATATCATTTTGATCGGTATAGCGATACAATAAACCATTCACTGCAGCAAGTAAAGCCATAAACATGGTTGCTCCATGTTGCAACCCGGCTTCCTTTAACCTTCGCGTTGCTGCAGGATCAATGTTAAATTGCACAACTGAACCCTTATACGTTTTTACTGGTGGCCTCTGTTTATCGCCCTGCATATTCAGAACGGGCAACTCTCCCGAAAACTGTCCGAGCCAGTACTGCCTGTGCAGGAGCATTGCTGCCGATTCGGCTTGTGCCCGCTGCCAGACAGCATAATCCTTATACTGTATGCGTAAAACAGGGAGATTACTGCTGGTATGATTTACTGAATCATTGTACAACAAAAGCAGTTCCTGTACCAGAATGTTCACCGACCATCCATCACCAATAATATGATGCATAACATAACTGAACACCCACCTGTTTTCAGCAACCTGATAAACTGCGGCACGCAATAATGGGCCTGAAGACAGATCAAAAGACGCAACAGTGTTTGCATCAACCAATGTCCGAACTTCTTCTTCAGGATATTTAACAGTACGCAGATCGGCAAACCTGATAGCAAATCCTGTCTCTTTCAGTTCCAGGATCTGTTGGTAAACATTTGCCTGCTGGTCAGTACGGAATACTGTCCGCAGCACTTCGTGCCTTTTAATAAGTTTGTCAAAAGCAAAATCAAGCGCCGCCAGGTTCAGTTCGCCTTCAAAAATGAATGCCCCGGGAATATGATAAGCAATGCTGGCTTCCTCAAACTGACTGAGAATCCATATCCTTTGCTGGGAGGAAGCCAGCGGATAATGATCTGCTTCAGGTGCATTGGGTATTTCATCAATAACCGTTCTATGGGTATTACGGATCAAAACGGCCTGTTCTTCAAAAATGGCCCGTGCAAACAGATCCTGCATTCCGGGTTTTATACCAAATACCCGGGTAATATGGGCCGACAAACGCGTAATGGACAAACTATGACCCCCTGATTCAAAAAAATGATCGTATATCCCTACCCTGCTGATCCCTAAAACCTCCTGCCAGATTACAGCTAGTTGTTCCTCTATCGCATCGCGGGGGGGTGCATATGCCGGTATTGATGACATAACAACGCCCGATGTGTATGACAATGCCCGATGGTCAATTTTTCCGTTGGCCGTTAGTGGCATTGACTCCACCATTACAAAACGGCCCGGAATCATATAGGGAGGAAGCAGCCCGGACAGATAAGACCGGATATCAGTTAATAAAACAGGGTTATCCGCTAAGATATATGCGGACAGAACACCATCTCCCTGCTGGTCTTTTTCTGCAAGCACAACTGCAGAAGAAATTCCGGAAAAGCCATTGAGCACATATTCAACCTCCCCTGGTTCAATTCGATAGCCCCTTATCTTAATCTGCTCGTCCACACGACCGGTAAAAAGCAGGTTACCATCAGGAAGCCATCTGCCAAAATCGCCTGTCCGGTACATCCTTTTACCTGGCTTGTATGGGTCGTCAACAAATTTTTCTGTAGTAAGCTGAGGCATATTGTGATACCCCCTTGCCAGACTGTCTCCCGAAATATAAATCTCTCCGTTAACACCGGGAGGGCAAAGTCCCTGAACCCGATCCAGCACATATATGCTTGTATTCGAAACGGGTTTCCCGATGGGGATATTGAGTGTAAAGCTGTTAACAGGGTAACTTGTTGCGACAACGGTACATTCAGTTGGACCATAATTGTTTACAACATGATAGCTTTGGGGAGTAAAGGAAGCAAGTTTGTCTCCGCCCAACAGCAAATACCGAAGCGAAGAGCACCTGGTTTTTAAAAATAGTTCTCCTGCCTGAGTGGGTAAAAAACTGATGGTTATTCCATTCTGTTCATAATAATCTGCAATCCCTTCCGGATGCAAACGGATCTCGTCAGGAATGATATAAACTGAAGCCCCGGCGAGCAGATAAGGAAAAAGCTCCCAGACTGATGCATCAAAAGCAACGCCGGCATATAATGTTGCACGGTCCGTTTGGGTAACTGAAAAATTGCTGATATGCCAGTGACACAAATTATTCAGCGACTGGTTTTCCACCATAACCCCCTTCGGACTTCCGGTTGATCCCGAAGTATAGATAACATAAACAAGGTCGCTTACACAACCTTCTGCAGTAAGATTATGCGGTGAATAGTTGTTTCTTTCATTATTAAACACCCGCCATTCATTTTCATCTACCAGCAGTTTGCAACCACAATCAGACAGCATGTAGTCAACCCTTTCTGCGGGATAAACAGGATCAATAGGCATATAAGCAGCACCAGACTTGAGTACACCCAGTATACAAACAACCATCCAGCAACTCCGCTCAGGCTTGATGCCTACAATATCACCAACCCCGATATCATATTTATGTTGCAGGTATTCACCGAAACGATTGGCTTCAATGTTGAGACCCGCATAGGTAAACATGTCGTTATCATCAACAAGTGCTGTGTTATCCGGTGCCCGCAAAACCTGTTCTTCAAAAAGCGTAATCACCCTTTTTGAAGATGGGTATGCCATTGTTGCGGCACTACCCATTTCAAGCAATGCCTGCTTTTCTTTACAACTTAAAATTTCTAATCCTTCAATGGGTACTCCGGGTGTTTTTACAATTGAGCCAAGAAGTTGAAAAAGGTGCTTGGCCAATTGCTCTGCCGTAGCTTCCGTAAATATATCCTTGCTGTAATTGATGGTAAGCCCAAGCGATTGATCCCGTTCTTCAAAAGTAAAAGTCAGGTCAAACTTATTTGAGACAGGTGTAGCCGTTTCAAAAGGTTTAATACTTATCCCTTCCAGGCTATTTTGATACCCCCCCGACTCTTCACCCTGTTCCAGTACCACGCATACATCAAAGAGTGGGTTACGGCTCATATCACGATGGAGCTGCAATTCATCCACCAGGGTATCAAAGGGATATGATTGGTGTTGATAGGCAATCGTTGTTACGTCCTTTACATGTTCCAGCAATACGGAAAAACTTTCTTTCCCGTTCAGTTTTGTGCGCAAGGGGAGCATGTTAACATAAAAACCGATCTGGTCTGTAAGATCAGGGTGCTGTTCCCTGCCCGAAACAGGTGTACCCGTAATAATATCTTCCTGATATGTGTACCGATAGAGTAAAACATTAACTCCTGCCAGCAATGCCATATGCAAAGTAGCATTATGTGCAATACATATTTTGTCTATTCCCTTTTTAATATCCGGCTCAATAACACTATAAACGGATCCTCCGTTATAGGTTCTGACCAATGAACGCGGGTGATCGGTTGGTAGTTCCAGTACGGGGAGAACACCACTGAACTGCTCCAGCCAGTACGCTCTGCTCCTCTGAAATGAATCGCCACCCGGTTCCTCCTGCTGCCATACAGCATAATCTTTATATTGTATCCGGAGTGGCTCAGATTCCGTCGTTTCCTTACGTTGATCTTTACCGTAAAAATGCAGTACCTCTTTGATGAAGATATCCATAGACCAGCCATCACTGATAATATGGTGTATCACAAAAGCAAAGATCCATTGCCCATCCGCGATACAAAATAATTTCGCTTTCAGTAATGGACCATCTGTAAGTACAAAGGGTTCAGCCATGGCTGCCGATGCCAGTTCTTTGGCGTATTCAATTGCATTCCTTTCGTTGCTTATATCTGCAATTGTAAGAACATCAGGAAAAACATCCACAGGAAGAATGACTTGTCGTAGCTCTCCGTTATCATTTTCGCGGAATACCGTTCGCAAACTCTCATGTCGCCCGGTTACTATCTGCAAAGCCCGGCCTAAAGCTGATGTATCCAGCTTACCCTCAAACAAAAAGGCTTCCGACATATTGTAAGCAATCCGGCTCTGTTCAAATTGTGCCAGTATCCATAATCTCCGCTGCGGGGACGACAGTGGATAATCGGGTTGAACAGCGGCAGGCAAAATGGGTCGGAATGTCTCTTTGCGGGAGCGGTCGATCAGGTTTGCCTGATCTTCCAGTATATAGTGTTCGAATATTTCCTTCAGTGAAAGTTTGACATTAAATAATCTGTATATCATTCCAACCAGCCGGGTGGCCTTTATACTTTGTCCGCCCAGTTCAAAAAAGCTGTCGGTTGTCCGTATCCGGGGTTTTCCCAGTACTTCCTGCCATACTGCAATCAATTGCTTCTCGATACCCTTACAGGGTCGGGTATCTTCCGCCGTATTATCAACAACCGGTCGTGGAAAATTCTTCTTATCCACCTTCCCATTCATGGTTACCGGAAAGACCGGCATACAAATAAAATGAGATGGCAGCATATAAGTAGGCAGCAATGTTCCGAGGTAATGGCGCAGTTCAGGTAAAGCAACAGTTGCTGAAGCTGTAAAATAAGCTGTCAATAATTTTTCCTCTCCGGCCAATGCAAGCACAACAGCGCCGGTAACAGACGGATAGCTCAGCATTGCTTTTTCAATTTCCGCAGGTTCAATACGGTAGCCCCTTATTTTAAGCTGCTCGTCTTTTCTTCCAAGAAACTCAATATCTCCGTTGAACAACCATCTCCCCAGATCACCGGTTTTATAGATACGGGTTCCCTTATCAAAAGGGCTATCTGCAAACCTATCCTTTTCCCCGGCATCCGATCCTGAATAGCCCTCAGCAAGTCCGGCACCGGCAATACATATCTCTCCTGCCACGCCGGCAGGTACCGGCTGCATCACCTCATCAACAATATAAATCTGCCGGTTAGCAATAGGTTTACCAATCACGTTTACATCACTCAACAATTCCATCCGTTTGTATGTGGCACATACAGTTGATTCTGTGGGGCCATAAGTATTATATACAGGTAATACCTGCAGCAGGTTCGACACATATGCCGGTTTCAATTCGTCCCCGCCGCTGATCAAAAACCGGAGTTTCTTCATCGTTTCAGGATATGCATTCAACTCCTGAATAACCAATGGTGTTGTACTTAAAACGGTGGCTCCGTTATCTTCAATAGCCGAGAGTAAATTTTCTGTATTTCTGCCACCCTCCTTCAACAATAAAACTCCTGCACCAACCGATAAGGCTGGAAAGATTTCTTCAACAGCCACATCAAAGGAAACAGAAGACTGTTGTATCACCCTGTCTGCAGATGTAAGTAAAAAATAGTTGATCACCGTCTGTACATAATCATAAAGCGCACGATGCGGTATCCTTACCCCTTTGGGTTTTCCTGTTGACCCGGAAGTGTACATGACATAAGCAAGGCTGTCCGGATGAATCTGTACTTCCGGCCGGCTCACAGCAATGCCTTTATCAGTCACAACAGCCTGTAGTTCATCGTCATTAAGGATATGACTGCATCCGCTGTTGCTCACCATATAAGCAATCCTTTCCGATGGATACTCAGGGTCAAGCGGCAGGTAGGCCGCTCCGGATTTTAATACTCCAAGAAGGGCAACAATAAGATTTTCATTTCGTTCAAGCAACAGGCCTATCAGACTGTTGGAACCAGCATGACAGTTTTTCTTTAAATGCCAGGCTAATGCGTTTGCCTTTGCATCCAGTTCTGCGTAATCAAGTGTTGTATCTTCAAAAATAACCGCAACATGATCAGGCCGGGATCTGGCCTGTTCTTCAAACAGATCCACTACAGTTTTATGGGCAGGATAAATTACCCTTGTCGAATTGCGGGTTACCAGCAACTCATGTATTTCATCCCTCTTGAGATATACCAACTGCCGTAAGGGCACTGTTGGGTGTTCGGTTACCGAACGTAACAGTTGTTCAAGATGAGCCGCCATTTGCAGGGCCATCTCCCCGGTATAGATATCAGTATTATATTCGAGTGAAAATTGTATAGTATTCTCCTTCTCCCGGAAATCAAAAGACAGGTTAACTTTAACAGGGTTGATGATGGTATCATGGTGCGCTTTCATGGATAAGCCGGCAAATGATACATCCGGTGTATAGCCTGAATCGGTATGTTGCAATACCACCATAATATCAAAGAGCGGATTCCGGCCGGGATGATATGGCAGATCTAACAAATCAACAAGGTCAGTAAAGGGGTATGATTGGTGTTTATAAGCATCAAACGTTGTTGCTTTTACTTTATTGAGCAATGTTTCATAGCTGTCTGTGCCGGTAAGTCTGGTGCGCAACGCAATGGTGTTGGCATAAAACCCCACCTGGTTTTCCAGGCTCGCGTACGGACGATTGGCCACAACACTGCCAACGATAATATCTTCCTGACCTGTGTACCGGTATAAAAAGACATTAACAAGTGCCAGTAAACCCGTGAACAATGTACCACCAGCATTTTGACTTAATCTTTTGAGCGTTGCCGACAACCCGGCATCAAAGGTTGTACAGACAGTCCCGGCCTTATTGGTTCTTACAAGATACGCTCGCTGGTCTCCCGTGAGATTCAAACGGGGCAGGTCGCCTTCAAATTGTGTAAGCCAATAGGCTTTATGCGTTTCCATTTTGCCACTGGCCAGTTCCTCCTGTTGCCAGGCAGCATAATCCTTATAGTGAATAGGCAATGGTGCAAGCGGATTCGGCATGCCCTTCAACAATGCCTGGTAAACCTCCTGCAATTCGCGCAGTAGAAGCCCAAGCGACCAGCCATCGGCTATAATATGGTGAAAGGTGCAGGCAAAAAACCACTTTTGGTCTTCTGTGCGATAAAGACCCGCTCGCACCAGAGGGCCGTTAACAAGATCAAATGGCTTCAGGGCCGCTGCTGTCAGTAAAAGATTGAGCCGGGTGTCGCTGGTCTTTTTGCTTCTGAGATCAAGTTGTTCTATGCTGAAAAAAGAGTTGTCCATGGGCAGCACAACTTGCCCTGCTTCACCATTCCGGTCTTCCTTAAATACAGTCCGGAGTATTTCATGCCGGGCAATAAGCACATAAAGCGCGTTTGCAAAAACATCAGCATTAAGTTCACCTTCCAAAAGATATATACCTGGCATGTGGTAGGCAATTGCCGATGTTTCGAATTGACTCAATATCCACAAGCTGCGCTGCGACGACGAAAGCTTGTATACGTCTTTTACTGTTGCCGGCAGGATATCAACAGTTCTGGTTGCCTGTGCAGCAATAATGGCAGCCTGACCGGCAACAGTAGGGTGGTTGAAGATATCGTACATCGACAGTTCCCTGCCCAGCTCCTCCGATACCAGGTATCGCAGTTTCATTGCTTTCAGGCTATGTCCGCCAATATCAAAGAAATTATGCGTAACGCCTATTTCCCCGCCACCAAACAGTTTTTTCCATAAAGCCAGTAAAGCCGCTTCAAGTTCGTTATCAGCTTCCCGGATCACCTTTTTTCCAATACTGTCTGCAACCGGATCCGGCAGTTTTTTCTTGTCAATCTTTCCATTGCTGTTCAACGGAAAAGTATCAAGCCGTATCCAAAAGCCGGGCAACATATATTCGGGTACCTGTCCCATCAGGTATGCACTGAGTTCCTCATCCGTCAGTGCTTCATTTCCAGTCCAGTACACAACAATCTGCTGCTCATTTTCAATGGTACGCCCAACGGCAATTGCCTGTGCCACCTGCGGATGCAGTTCAAGACAGTGTTGTATTTCCCCCAGTTCAATACGGTAGCCCCTTATCTTTACCTGGTCATCAATCCGTCCGGTATATTCCACCATGCCATTTTCGAGCCATCGCCCGGTGTCGCCTGTTCTGTACATTTTGCAACCCGGCACAAATGGATTGGGGAGAAACTTCTCCGCAGTCAATGCCGGACGGTTATAGTATCCATTGGCTACAGATTGTCCGCTCAGGTATATCTCACCATCAAACCCAGGTGGCAGAAGATGCTGGTGGCGATCCATGATATAAAGCTGTGTAAAGCCTACGGGCTTGCCAATAGGAACACTATCGGTTATAGCGTACTCTCCGAACCTGAATACGGTGCTGTAAGTGGTGTCTTCCGATGGTCCGTACAAATTACGGATTTCCATATCAAGCCCGCCCAGCTCATTTGCCGTTTTTACGGGAATCACTTCTCCCGCCATATTCAGCGCAGATACCGGTTGCCAATCCATTCCGGTGTCAAGTAAATTCCGTACCACCGATGGTACTGTATTGAGCATAACCCCACTATCCTTAGAGGCATACGCAGGAATTTCAAGTGCTGAAGCAAGCAGACGTATCCGCTTACCCGCGAGAAGAGGAAACAAAAATTCAAAAACAGAAAGATCAAAACAATAGGAGGTTGTGGCATACAACACTTCAAAAGGTGTATGCGAAAACTCAGTCATCGCCCACTTTAAAAATGCAATTGTATTGCGATGGCAGATTTCCACCCCCTTGGGCATACCGGTAGAACCTGAAGTATAAATCAGATACGCAGGTTGTTCCCGTAAATCATGCACGGGTATCACTGATAATGACGCAGACCCTTCTTCACTTTCACACCTATCGATACACACAACTTTTCCGCCATACCCCGCAGGAAGTCTTTCTCTGCCGGTATCATCAACAAGAATACAGCCCAGGGCTGCATCTGTAATGATATAATTTATTCTTTCGGCCGGGTAAGCAGTATCCATAGGCACGTATGCTGCGCCTGCTTTCAGAATACCAAGTATCCCGATAATCATTATCTCCGTCCGGCCGGTAAGCAGGCCAATAAAATGCTTTCCCGGACCTTCAGTAAAAGTCAGCAGGGATCGCGCCAGTTTGTCGGATCGTAAATCCAGTTCATGGTAGGTAAGCACGCGATCGCCTGAAAATACCGCAGGTAATAATGCATGTTGTTTAAAGCTACTTTCCAGCAAACCCATTATGGAAAACTCAGTAATGCTTCCGATAGCTTTGTTAAACCCCTGGAGTATTTTTTGTTTTTCGGTTCCGCTTATATTAGCGATGGCCTTTACAGCTACAGATGCATTCAATAGTGCCTGCTCAACAATGCACTGAAACGCAGTGTAAAAACGATTGATCCTTTCTTTCTTGAAAAGACGTACAGCATATTCAATTTCAAGACACATACCCTTCTCCGGCTCATGGGCGAAACTGAATAAAAGGTCAAACTTTGAGGGTCGTTTTATGCTTTCCCCCGATGCCGGATACAGCCAATGGTCAAGCAACCCGATATTAACCCCGTCAGCCTTTATTGCCGCATGATGCTGAACCACCAAAACAACATCAAACAAAGGATGCCTGCCTGTATCCCGTTTTACTTCAAGCTCATCAATAATTTTGTCAAGCGGATAATCCTGCCGGGCAAAGACCTGTGCCGCGTGTTCAACAGACTGGTACAGTAACCCGTCAAAGAGATCTTCGTCGTTCACCACCAGTTGTAAAGGCAATGTATTCACAAACAAACCAACCTGCCCCTCCAGGTCGCGGTGGTTTCTTCCGGCAACAGGGGTACCCACCCTGATTGTGATTTGCCCGGAAAGTTTTGCGAGTAAAATGCTCAGGGCTGCATGGAAAAAATTAAACATCGTCGCTTTCCGGTCTTTACAGAAAGCCTGGATTGCATTATACTGATCATCGCTGATATAAAACCGGGATACAGCTCCCTCATAAGACTGACGGGCAGGCCGCGGAAAATCTGTCGGCAGATATAATGGTTCGGGATCTTTACCAAATATAGTTCTCCAGAATGATGCGGCCGCATCGTCTGCTTTCTCCCGGTAACCCAACCAGTTGACATAATCCTTATACTGAACCGGAAGGGGGGATAAAGCTGGTGCATTCCCTTTACATAATAAACCATATACATCCATTATATCCTTCACCAGTATCCGTACCGACCATCCATCACTCACAATATGATGAACAACAACAAGAAGGGCGAACGTTTCTTCGGTTACACGGCACAGCTTAATCCTTAAAAGGGAACCATCTCTAAGGTTTAGCCGAAGATCAGTGTATTCCTGCATCCTGATCTTTACCTGTTCCCGTTTATCAGCAGATAATGAAAGGTCTTCATAGTCCACCGCAAAATCAGGCTCTTCCAGGATAACCTGCCGAACATCTCCGTTTATTTCTTTGAAAACGGTTCGCAAACTTTCATGTCGCTGCACCACCAGCCTGCACGCTTCATTAAAATATTCGTATATAATCTTGCCCCTGATATAAAAGCCCGCAGCAATATTATATGCGGTAGCAGCTTCGTCAAACTGGCATAATATCCATAGCCTTTTCTGGGCACCCGACACGGCATAGCTTTCCTGCGAAGCAACAGACTCCACTGGTATATAGTCTAACTGCTGTGATGCAATTTTCAGAAAAGCAATCAGTTCGCCCCTTTTTGCTTTTACTTGCGCAAGCAACTCTTCCGGAAAATCAGTGGTGATACCAACCAGCTTCAGTTGATCTCCCTCCAATCGCGGAACAATTCCTTTGCCCTTTAGTACACGAATAATTGTTGAAATGTCCATATGTATGAGCCGGTAAGGCTACGGAAAGAGAACGGATACCCTTTTTCGGGTATACCACAAGTACAGATTTTAAGTATATGTTTGTTAATACAAAACGTTTAAGGTAAGCGGGACACGGGTATGTATAAAACACACTGGTCGAATCAGGCCAGAGCTATCGCTGCATCAAGTAACAACCTGATCCTCATAAACACCAACTGCAATACAAGTCTGCCTTGTAATTGGGCCGGCTTTTCCGACCGGGCAAAAGCTGCCGCTATACCAAGTAACAACTTAGCTTTTACCATCATAAATCGCTGTACAGGATATAATCCTATACAACTCCATTTCTGTCAGGCAAATACCTTACAGATACAATCATGAATTGCCGAAAGTGAAAATTAGGGTGAGGTTGCCGGGAAAATAACTCAAAAACGTGTTTTAAATTTGTATAGTTTGTTTAAGATTAACGTTGGTTAACAAATTACAGATACGCATTTTTAGTATTCCACATCTGATTAAAGCAACGAATGTTCAAAAGTAATACTAAATCAACGGAAATAGATTTGATTTTTGTTATTTTTTTTTACAGTTTATTAGATTGTTTCCAAAAATTAGTACTCTACTTTGTAAGTGAACTTGCAGATGTGCGCCTTCTTGTCCGGTAAATTTAACACATCCTATAAAAACAGTAGGTTAATTTTATAATACCCTTTCGACGGGGAGATAAAATCTGATACTTGCCGTATTACTCAATAGTAAAGTATAGCTAAGTAACGCCTGCGGCTAAGCCTACTCGCCCCGCCCGCTTGCCGCATCAATTACCTTTCCAAAAAAGATTGCGTTCAGCAGCAGTTTGCTGCTGCCGAGCCAAAAAGCCCGGAATACAGGATTGTCGGCAATATTGATTATCCGGCCATTACCCAGTGTATTCACCACAACGGCAGCGCTGTTCTTTACCGCTTCCCCGTTCTGGCGGCTTACCCAGCCACTTTGCAGCGGAGCATTACCATAATAAAAAGGCGTAGCAAAAGGATTCCTGCTTTTCTCCATAAATACTTTATTCGCTTTAAAAAAACTCACCATGGGTTGGTGATAACCATAAGCCAGTGGATGCGTAAGATCAGCTTCTGCACCAAATATTGCACCGTTCATCTGTTGTGCACCCTCCACCTGTTCCCGGTCTGTATACGTGAGGCGCATGGTACTGTCAACCGCCGGTTTAGCTCTTTTAAGATTCACCGTACCCAAACCGTTCTGTGATGCCCAGGTTACTGCCTCTTCTATAAGAATAAGGTTTCCGCCCGCCTGTACCCAGGCCCTGAGTTTGTCTTTATTGAGCTCTGTATAGCTTCCGCCGGCCATAATGATCGTATTGTATCTCGTCAATTCTACCCGGTTAAACACAGCAACCTCAAGATGTGAAGACGGGATATCCATACGCTGGTCCAGCAGGTGCCAGATTTCCCCGGCATCAGTGGCATTCACCCCCTGGCCCACCAGCAGGGCAATGGAAGGCTGTGCAAGACCGGCAAACTGCGTACTGCCAAGGTCGCTCCCCGATGCCGCATCACCACTACCCGCAGCACAGATGGTAAGCCCGTTTTTCACAGCAAGCCTGCTCATCAGCGAATAAAGGCTATCCGGACGCATCCCCTGCAACGATACCGGTACCATCAGTGTACCATAATCAAACCTCCGGGAAGAACCATCACCAATCGTTATCGTAAATGGCCTGGTGGCTACTTTCACCAGCACTCCGGCAGACTGTAAGGCATACAAAGCCCGCGGCGTATAAAAATCGCTCCAGGGCAACAGGTAAGCATAAGCCGCCACTCCGCCCGCAACCGACCCTGCCGGAAAACGAACGGGATCCAGTTTTTTTCCATAAACATTGGCCGCCGTTACTTCCGCACAGGAAAGTCCGAAGGCCAATGGCATCGTCCAACTCGTAATGTCGTAAAAAAGACTGTCTTTAAACTGCAACTGTTTTTCAAAAATGGTACGGATCAGCAATTGCTGCGGCTGGTTGAGGGATACTGCATAAGCCGACCCCTTTTTAAACCCGCCATCAGTATACCCATCGGCCAGTTCATTCACTACGATCTGGTGGCGTTGCAGCATCTCTATAAAATGAAAAGTTTTGGCAGGATCCTGGGGATCGCCAAATACATAACCACGGCTTGCCAGTGTTGGATCCGTTTGCTGGTAAAAATCACGCTGATAGTCGAGCAGTTCTTTACGCATCGACTGAGCCGCTTCAAGCGTAGAAAGCGTGGTGGTAAATTGGTTTTTGATGGTTGCCGGAAACCGCAGGATCCCGTTAACCGTTTCCTGCGCATGGCCACGTGAAGAAGCCTGTTCAAACAAAATACCAATACCGCCATTTACATCGGGGTAGGTAGAACCCTTACCATAATAAAAATCATCGTAGTTCTCTTTACTGTAATAAAGCGAACCGATCCGGTCTAAATACTTTGCATGAAACCGGCCAATCTTTTCGGTGAGCGCCTGGTTTTTTGCAGGCGTAAGCGGGTTTACACGCGAAGATACCCCCGGTTGAAAGAAGAACGTTGCATTAGACCCCATCTCATGGTGGTCGGTCAGGATATTGGGCTTCCACGCATGAAACCATTGCAGCCTGTTCTGGCTTTCAATATGTACAGCGGGCAGCCAGTCCCGGTTCAGGTCAAACCAGTAGTGGTTAAACCGGCCACCGGGCCAAACCTCGTTAAACTCCCGGCTGTTCGGATCCGTAACCAGGTTTTTGCTTTTATGCTGATTGGCCCAAGTCGAAAACCTTTGCAGTCCATCCGGGTTAAAACTCGGGTCAAATAAAATAACCACATTATTGAGCAGTGAATCAATGCCCGGCCCCTCAGCAGCAGCAAGATAATAGGCACTGAGCAGGGCAGCATTGGCACCACTCGATTCATTGCCGTGTATGGAATGACCAATATAGACCACAACCGGCATTGCCCCGGTGGTCAAACCAGACGACCGGCCGGGATCACCCAGCAGCAGGTGTTGCTGACGGATGGATTCAAGCCGCTGGTGGTTGGAGGGGGATGTAATGATGAGCAATACCTGCGGACGCGACTCGTAGGTATAACCCATTTTTTCCATTTTGATACGGCCAGGCGCAGCAGCAGCCAGTGTGGTCATATAACTCACCAGCCGGTCGTGCGTGATATGCCATTCGCCCACCTCATGACGAATAACAGAAGCAGGCTCGGGAATTGCCGGATTATAACGCACATCAGCCGGAAGATAGTAACTCAGCCCCTGTGCCTTTACCACAGTTGCTGCCAGGAGGCATATACAGGCCAAAAGAAATTGTCTCATATACAATACTGTTAAGCTATAATCAGGGAAGGTATGAAATTATTAAACCCATAAGCGAATCCCGTCATGCGAAAACGATCCCCCCCTGTCTGCCCGGCAGAAAAAATATCCTTTACTGCACAGGCGGGGCTGCATTGCCTTTTTGTTAATCGTCCTGCCACCTTTACTTTTACCCTATTTTTGCGGCAAACAAACATTATCCGTCCTTTCCCGGCGTGTTTCATCATTATGAGAAAAGTTGTGATTACCGGCCTTGGTGCCGTCACCCCGATTGGCAATACCGTACCCGCATTTAACAAGGCGCTTATGCTGGGTCAGCAGGGTGCAGGACCAATCACCCGGTTTGACACAACCAGCTATAAAACAACATTTGGATGCGAGGTCAAAAATTTTGACCCGCTCTGCTACATGAATAAAGTTGAAGCCCGCAAAAGAGACCTGTTTACACAATTTGCCCTTGCCGCTGCTGCCCAGGCCATAGCACAAGCTTTTCCCGGCGGACTGGCAGGCATAAATCTTCACCGTGCCGGCATCATCATCGGTGCAGCCAATGGCGGCACACATACCTACGAGCAGCAGGTAAAAGAATTTTGCAAGGGAAATGGCAGCCCTGCATTTCATCCCATGTTTGTACCCATGATGATGGCCAATGCCGCATCCGGCAGCATTTCAATACAGTATGGCTTCAAAGGCCCCAACTATGTTACCGTAGCTGCCTGCGCCAGTTCCAATATTGCGCTTGCAGATGCCCTGCACAAAATACGCTATGGCCAGGCAGATATCATGCTTGCCGGTGGAACCGAAGCCTCCATATCTGAAGCAGCAGTAGGTGGTTTTATTTCCATGAAGGCCCTCAGCAGTAATAATGATACAACAGCCTGCCGCCCGTTTGATAAAACCAGGGATGGCTTTGTGATTGGTGAGGGAGCAGCCCTGCTGTTGCTTGAGGCAGAAGAACATGCCCTCCGCAGGGGAGCCGCCATTATTGCCGAACTGGCAGGCGGAGCCATCACCAGTGATGCAGGACATATGGTAGCGCCGCATACCAATGGCGAAGGCGCCGCAATGGCCATGCAACTTGCCTTGCAGGATGCAGGAATGACCGCACCGGATATAGACTACCTCAATGCGCATGCCACATCAACCCCTGTTGGTGATCTTTGCGAAATTGCTGCCATCCGCAATATTTTTGGCGATGCACCCGCCCATCTCCGCATCAGCGCTACAAAAGCTTCTTACGGACACCTGCTCGGCGCCGCCGGTGTACTGGGTGTAATCGCCGCCCTGCATACCCTTGAAAGCCAGCAGGTTCCGCCCACCATCAATACCACCACACTTGATCCTGCCATACCCCCAACCCTGCCCATTGTATTGCAAACCTCAGTACCACACGTTATCAACACCGTTATGTGCAACAGTTTTGGTTTCGGCGGACATAATGCCATTATCATTTGTAAAAAATATGTACCAACACGTGCCTGAGCATTTGTGGCAGGCAATTGCCCTGAAGTAAAAATGGTTGGTTGATAAATGTTTTCCCGTTACTTTTCCTGTCAGCCTTCCACATCCAGCATTTTCATGACCTCCGTTTTATATAAACGGCCAATAGGTATGGCGGCTGTACCAATATCCACAGTGATCGCGTTAAACGACCTGATTTTATTGATGGCAACAATATAAGAACGGTGTATCCGAAGAAACTGGTCATCCGGCAGTTTTTCCTCAAGGTAGGTGATGCGTTGGTAGGTAATGATATCACGTTCCACTGTTTTGATGCGAACATAATCTTTGAGGCTTTCGATGTACAGAATTTCCCGCAAAAAAACCTTGACCATTTTTTTATCTGCCTTAACATAAATAAACGGATCGCCCGGCATAACCTGAACGGGCTTATCCGGAGAATGGATTTGCATTGCTGTTGCCGCATGGTACTTATTCACTGCCGACAGGAAGCGCTCAAACGATACCGGTTTCAGCAGATAGTCGAGTACATTAAGCTCAAAACCCTCCAGTGCATAATCCCGGTAGGCGGTGGTCAGAATAACCCTGGGCGGGTGACTGAGTGTTTTTAAAAAATCAATTCCCGTCAGTTTCGGCATCTGTATATCCAGAAAAAGCAGATCCACTTTGGTGCGCTGCAAAAAAAGCAGTGCTTCCACAGCATTGCTGCACCTCCCGGCAAGGGCAAGCGTATCAAGGTGGCCGATATAATTCTCCACAACATCAATTGCCAGTGGTTCATCATCCACTACCAAACACTGAATACGGTTCATCTGCACCTGGTTTATGCCAAATAAAGTTTAAGGTCGGCAATATACCGATCAGTTTCCTTTTCAAGGGTCAGTTCATGAAGGTTGCCGTAAAGCAGATCCAGCCGCCTGACCACATTCTGCAAACCTATACCATTTTTATGGTTTCCCTGATCCGCCGCCGCAATACCATCCGTACGGCTGTTCTCCACTTTTACGGCCAGCCAATCATCCTTTAATTTTACATCTATGGTTACCCATACCTTATCTGTTTCATGGCTAACACCATGTTTAAAAGCATTTTCAACAAAAGGAATCAATAGCAATGGGGCAATCTGTTTGCCGGTAATCCCGCCCGAAACATTAAATGACACATCAAGCCGTTCGCCATAGCGTATCTTTTCAAGGTCAATATAGTTTCGGATATGCTCCAGCTCCTTACTCAACGCAATACTCTCCGCCTGCGAATCGTACAGCATAAAACTCAGCAATTCCGACAGCTTCAGTACCACCTTCGGCGCAATATCAGCTTTAAGCAAGGTAAGGGAATACAGGTTGTTGAGTGTATTGAACAGGAAATGAGGATGTACCTGCGCTTTCAGGTAATTCAATTCTGCACTTATCCTGGCGTGCAGCATTTCCTGCTGCTGCTGCTCACCCCTGTACCATTGTTTGAACATTTTAATCCCCGTTGTCAGAAAGATCATCGGATTGAGCGTCCAGATCATACCCTTCAGCAACCTCGGCCAGAAAAAAAAGGGAGCCGACACCTCATTGGGCCAGTAACGCGGTATGAGGAATTGAACATAAAAAAAACGGTTGATGAGCGACCCCAGGAAAAGCAACACTAATACCAGTATAAAATAGGAGATGTATTTTTTAACATAGAGAAAACGGGGCAGCAACACATACATATTAATATACGCAACCAGTAAGGCTGCACTAAGCCCCATCAGCTCTACATGAAGCTGCCGCTGATACTGGTCATCATAGGCCGCATATACAAATGTATTCAGTAGTACATAGCCTACCCAGAAAAGAATATGGGTGAGTAACCGGTTGCCCGCAATGTAAAAATTCTTCGTCATGCCTGTCTGCATTATAGAGGCAATCGTTTTGCCCTGTCCCGAAAATACCACATTTGCACTTTACGATAACCCGCTTTCGACAAACGACTGATCTGTAATGGCTTTCAGCAAAAGAAAGCCTGCTTAAGAAAGATTTGCGGGAATCTTGTTGTCTGCCCGCCTCCGGGTGCTGTTCATCTAAATCCCGGTCGCCTCATTTCCCATTATGCGTTATTTGTACCATAAACCAACACATCATGCCTTTTTTTATCCCGCCGTTTTCGTTGCACAGGATACTGCCCCTTGGCCTGGTAATGGCATGTACAAGTGTTGCATATGCACAATACCATATTCCCGTTACCAACAACCGGCTGCAGCCGGTAAAGATCACCGAAAAAATAGTGGTGGACGGCAACCTGACCGAGGATGTATGGAGCCGTACTGCTGCAACCGATAGTTTTTACAACAAGTGGCCGGTGGACAAGGGGAAAGCCAGGTACCAGACCCTGGTAAAAACCGCGTATGACAATGAGCATTTGTATGTAGCCATCAAAGCCTTTACCAATGGCGAGCCGGTTATACCCGGGTTGAAAAGAGACAATACCCGTTACTGGATTGGTGATGGCGTAATGGTGATTATTGATGCCATGAACCAGAAAGCACAAGGCTTATTGTTTGCCATTAATGCCGGTGGTGCACAGTTTGATGGTATCATGCAGCCCAATATCGGCATCAACTGGGATTGGGATACCAAATGGTTTTCCGCAGTAAAAAAGCGGGAGGGGTTTTATACAGCAGAGCTTGCCATACCCTTCCGTTCCTTACGTTTTTCAAAAGACCAGCGGGACTGGGGAATCAATTTTGTGCGCAACGATATGGGCAGCAATATTTTCTCCACCTGGACCAATGTACCCCTTCAACTGCCCGGCCCCGACCTTGGCTACCTCGGTACCCTGGCTTTTCAAACCCCGCCCGCCGACCCAAAGCCTAAACCGGTACTCATTCCTTATATCGCCGGCACCATCACCCGGAATGATATTGACGCCGCTCCTGCAATATGGAAAACCAATGCCGGACTGGATGCCAAAATAGCCCTGAATGCTTCGCTGAATATTGACCTTACCGTTAATCCTGATTTCTCGCAGGTGGAAGTTGACCGGCAGGTAACCAATTTCGACAGGTTCAGTCTTTTCTTTCCTGAACGAAGAAATTTTTTCTTAGAAAACAGTGATCTTTTTGCCAACTTTGGTACGCCCCAGATACGCCCCTTTTTCTCCCGCCGTATTGGCATCAGCGACAACGGACAGCAGGTACCCATCATTGGTGGGGCAAGGCTTACCGGAAACATTGGCAAAAATACAAGGATCGGTTTGCTGAGTATACAAACCGCTGCACACAAAGAAGCAGCCACCCGCAACTATACCGTAGCTGCTTTTGAACAACGCCTCTGGAAACGTTCTGCTGTTAAAGGCATCATCACCAGCCAGCAGACATTCGGCGCCAATGATCCGCAAAAACCCGACGCAGCACAACACAGCAATAAAGGAGTCGGGCTGGAGTTCAATTACCTTACAGCAGATGGCAGGTACTATGCAGGCACAAAACTGCACCATTCTTTTACACCCACCCGCTATCGCGATAGTTGGTTTGGCAACATCAACTTTGGTATGATCGGGCGGCGGTTGTGGATACAGAACGAATGGAACCGGGTGGACAATAACTTTATTACAGCCATGGGCTTTATACCAAGACAGCATTACTTCGATGCAGCAAGAGACACTACAATAAGACTTGGCTATATGAATGCAGGTAGCCAGATCGAATACCGGTTCTTTCCGAAAAACAGAAAAACAATCAATGTACACAGCCTTGTATTCAATCCTGCTG
Source organism: Chitinophagales bacterium (assembly GCA_013298665.1). Lineage (GTDB taxonomy): Bacteria > Bacteroidota > Bacteroidia > Chitinophagales > Chitinophagaceae > Ferruginibacter. The sequence continues at coordinate 3,055 of JAAFIK010000052.1, read as the reverse complement.
TTTGGTGGAACAGTACCGGTACGCTCAATGAAATGCGCACAGAGTTGCTCTACAAAGTCATTTTTGCCAACCGCCGGTACCTGGAAACAGGATGGATACAAAATACGGTAGTCCTGCCCTTTGAAACGGCACTCTTCAGTAAAACCGGCAACCTTAAAACGGGCAGGTATCGTTTCTCCGTTTACCGGCTCAACTTTTTTTCCAACAACCGCAAACCCTTTTCCTGGAATATTAATGTCGAGAGTGGTGGCTATTACAATGGCACACGAACAACCATTGGTGGCGGGCTCAATTTCAGAAAACAACCCTGGGGGAACTTTGGTGTCGATTTCACCAAAAGTTTTATCCGGTTGAACAATATTGCAGTCAGCCCACTCCTCATCAGCCCGGTAATAGAACTGGCTTTTAACCCCAATCTCTTCTGGACTACATTTATGCAATACAATACCCAAACAGAAAACGTCAACATCAACAGCCGCTTTCAATGGCGGTTCAAACCGATGAGCGATCTGTTTATTGTATATACCGACAACTATTATACCAGTGGGTTTGCCAGGAAAAACAGGGCCCTGGCGGTGAAACTAAACTATTGGTTAAATCTTTAAAACAACATAACATGAAACCAGTTCTTCTCTTCTTTTGCTTTTTTGTAATCCGCTGCACCGCAGCGGCGCAAACCGATGTAAAAACCATACAGGAAATTGAAACGGTTTGTACCTATTACCTCGATGGCGGCACCAATGGCGATAGCCTGATGTTTGCAAAAGCCTTCCTGCCGCAGGGGCAGTTGCTGTTTATGCGCAACGACACGCTGCGCATTATATCCCTGGCCGAATTTACCGCAAGGGTGAAAAACACAGGGCAAAAGCAAAAACGCAGTACAAGGATAGAAAGCATTCAGGTATTTGGCGATGCCGCTGTAGCAAAGCTTACCATAGAATATGATACATTTTATTTTCATGATATCATGTCGCTCCTTAAAACAGAACAGGGCTGGAAAATTGTAAGTAAGATATTTTACCGTGAAATGAAGCCGGCAAAATAAGACAGGGCTGCGGCCATATCATTTTTTTTGCCGTCATTTGTTGCAGCAAAAACAATATACCATGAAATGGCTACGCAGGTTTTTACGCATCATCGGCGTGTTAGTGCTTGCCCTGCTTGCAGCAGTACCGTTTTTTATCCGCAGGCTCGACAGTACTCCTTATGCCCAAACCCCATTTTACAAAACGATGATGCAGCGGTTAGACAGCCTTTCTGCCCAACCCCCGGCTCCGGCACAACATGGGTTGCAGGCAGGCTGGGCAAAAGCGAATATTACACCAGCCACAGCAGTGCCCACAGCCGGCTATGGCAGCAGGAAAGGAAAACGCATCAATACCGTACACGACAGCCTGTATGTGCGGGTAATAACCCTCAGCAACGGAACCACCAGGGCAGCCATTGTATCTGCCGATATGCTCATCATACCACCAACGGTAACAGAGGCCCTGCAGCAGCAGTTGCCCGGCATTGGCTGGAGCTACGATCAACTTTACCTTGGCGCCACACATACACACAACAGCATGGGCGGATGGGGCAAAAAATACATCGGTGAATTATTTGCCGGCACCTACAACGACACCCTTGTGCAGCAGATTGTAACCGGCATACTCAGCGCTTTGCAAAAGGCCACTGCAAAAATGGAACCGGTACAGATGAGTAATATTGAAGTGGCCGATACCGCAGATGTTAAAAACCGCCTCGTGGGCAATGCCGGTACTGAAGACCCCTATATCCGCTGCCTCCTGCTCAAAACAGCAACCGGCAGGCGTTGTGCCCTTATGAGTTATGCCGCACACGCCACCACACTCGGCCCCGGCCAGTTGACCCTGAGCAGGGACTACCCGGGGGTGCTGGTAGACAAAACTGAACAGGAAAATAATATCGATATGGCGCTCTTTATGGCCGGAGCCGTTGGCAGTATGGGGCCGGAAGAAAAGGGTGCAGATGACTGGCAGCAGTTAAACCATATCGCCACATCCCTTGAAGACAAGATCGACGATTCCATAACCACGGCACACTATAATGAAGACAGTAATCTGCGCTCCTATACGGTTCCCCTTGCCCTGCGTGAGCCGCAATGGCGTTTTGCCGACAATTGGTGTTTCAGGCACTGGCTCTGGCGTAAACTTTACGGCGATTATCCCGCATACATCAAGATGCTGAAAATCGGGAATACTGTACTGGTGGGTATGCCCTGCGATTTCAGTGGAGAGCTGGTGGCACCCTTAATGGCGCAGGCCCGGCAGCAAGGGCAATATCTTTTCATTACCAGCTTTAATGGCGGCTACACCGGTTACATCACCAACGATATCCATTACCATAAAAATGCGTATGAAACAAGAACCATGAACTGGTTCGGACCGGGCAACGGAGCATACTTTTCCGAAATTGCCAGTCGCTGTATTACCATTTTGAAATAAGAAATACGTATCGCTGATGTTTGCATCAGCATCAGGGTATTGATTTAACGGGGTGGTTATTCCATTGTCTGCAGTGCCTTTTCGTAGTCGTATTGCAGGTCTTCATGCAAGGTTTTAATTGCCGCATTTATTTTTTTAACCTCTGCCGCATAAATATGCTGCAGCACCTTACTGTTGTGCGCAGGCATACCGGCGCTGTTGAATTGCCGGCAGAAAAAAAGCCGGAGCTCGGCCTCTGTTGTCTTTACACCACTGTAAGTACTATAGCGGTTGATGATCCGGATAATTTTACGCAGGCTTTTCTTGATAAAATAAACACTGCTTGTGTTGATATGCGCAAACTGCTCAGCAATTTCTTCCTGCACAGCAGCAATATAACCCTGTTCATCGCCTGCCTGAAAAAGCAGGTAAGAGAGCAGTGCCTTATTGTCCTGTTTAAAACGGGCCAGCCTGAGGCATAGCTCAATCAGTTGCGGAGACGGTAAGGTAGCCAGTTCCTGTTTAATATCCTGTATGCTGCTCGCTTTCATTTCCTGATGCGTATCATTATTTTATCCCGGCAAAATACTATAAAAAACCCCGGTAATCAC
>JAAFIK010000051.1 GCA_013298665.1 Chitinophagales bacterium | reverse complement strand
CGGATACCCATTCCTTTGCAACCCCGCGGGTTCTGAAGCAACCCGAAGCGACTTCTTTATAATGGGTACACGTTCCTTTATAACCCGGCACGCTTCCTTTGTAACGGATACCCATTCCTTTGCAACCCCGCGGGTTCTGAAGCAACCCGAAGCGACTTCTTTATAATGGGTACACGTTCCTTTATAACCCGGCACGCTTCCTTTGTAACGGGTACCCATTCCTTTGCAACCCCGCGGGTTCTGAAGCAACCCGATGTGTTTCCTTTATAATGGGTACCTGTTCCTTTGCACGGGGTACCCCCTGCGGTACAAAGGGTACACCCTGCTTTGCACGGGGTACACCGTACAGCGTAACGCCCACTTATTATGAAATAACAAGTACCCATTCGCTTACCATCCCTGCAGGTTGCTTTCTGCAGGGTACCATCCGCAGGATAACGGGTTCTGGTTATACCATAAGCTGTACGGGGTACGGTACAACAAGTACCCGTTGCCTGATAACACCAGGGTATTACTTTGTACACCGATCCCGTTCTTTTGCAGGGGGTACTCCCTGCTTTATACGGGGTACCCCTTGCAGGATATCAGGTACCCGTTCCTTTACAACCCATACCCTTTGCCTTATCGTGGCTGCCGCTTTGCCGGGAACAGGTAGCCCGTCATGGGTAATGGCTATACAGGATGAATGATCACGTACACAAGACACTAAGATGGCGTTGTGTAACCCCGCGATTCACTACGCCGTCAAAAAATGGTATTGAGGTCCACACCTGGTGCAATGGCAGGAAGTATATCCTTGATGTGTTCACCTTCGAGTGTTATCGTCATGGTATTATCGAGCAGGATATAATGGGGAATCCCAATGATGGATAGTTTTTTCAGCAGGGGACTGTTGAGCCCGCCACTAAGCAGGTAAAGCTGGTTTCCCGGTTCAAAACTGGCAATAAAGCGCTGCCAGTTGGCGGGCTTCTCGTCAACAGACAGGTAGAGGATACGGGTCTTAGTCGTGTCGATCTGCTGCGCATGAACCAGTTTTTCGATGATGCGATCCTGGTGCCGGCAGGGAGAACACCAGGAGGCACCCAGAACAAGCAAGGTTTGTTCCGGAGCCATTGTGCCGGCAAGCGATGCCTTTTTACCCTGCGGATCTGTCAGCAACTGGTTACCCAAACCGGTCAGGCTCATTCCCTGGTGCGCCTTCAGGGGCAGTAGCTTTGCCAGCAACGCCTTCCCCTTTGCAGAAGTCCGCATTGCTGCCGGATAAAGGTTAAATAATGCCTCTTTATCAGCAGCACTCACCAAATGGGCATACTCCAATACATTGAGCATATTAAAGGAGGTCTGCTTTTTGGGCAGACGGTACAGGTGCTTGTACAAGCTCACCATAAACATTTCCTGTTCATACTGTGTTACAGAATCTGCAATAAATCCGGCATCGCTGCGCTTCGAATGTTGCAGAAAATACTGTTTGTACGCCCACAATTGCTGCCCCAACTGGTTACGCAAAGCAAGCAGGGTTTCAATATCCGGAAACTGCCGGGTGGTATCGATGATATAACGGTAAAATCCATTCAGAAAGGTGTCCTGCTGAGGAGGAGCCACCGTTTTTTCAGCTATGGGTATTGAGGCTCCGCGATACTCATGATCTCCGTAGCAATGGCTCAGCAGGAAGCAGGCAAACACCAGCATAGCATACTGCCGGGCAACGCGGCAATAATTTGACCAGGAAAAGGGTTTCATATATGATTGCAGTTTGGTTATAAAATTACAAAAAATAGCGGACTACACCTGCAACAGCAGCGTTGGATGCATTTGCCCTTACCACACATAAAAAAGGTTGACCAACTATCAGCTTCTCTCCAACGATACAGCAGTAATAATCGATCAACCTTCTGGTCTTACGGTTAGTTCATGATACAGCCCTTGCAGTCAGCAACTTCCTCGTAAGTGCCACTGGCGTCAGGATATACACGCTTGCAAAGATCCGGACCGCTTTGTTTGGTATAATAGCAACTGGATAATCCACCCTTGGTGGTACACCGGATGCATCTTCCACCAGCACTGTCCAGCACGCCTGCGAAAATGTCCTTCATTGCCTTCCTGCTCAGCTTACCTTCGATGCTGGCAAGACTCAGTTTGTGTGTGTTCATTGTTTAAGTTTGATGTGAAGAAATAATAAACAATTATCCACAGGCTACGGATCATGGTAACAACCCGGTCAGTTCATGGTGCAACCACTGCAACCAACATAGCTATAGGTACCCGATTGCCCCGGATACACCCGGCTGCAAAGGCCTGGCCCGCTGGAGTTGGTATACCAGCAACTGGACATGCCACTATTGGCATTGCACTGGATACAGCCACCACTACCCGCCATGATGTTTTTCATTTCATGTCTGCTCAGCTTACCGGTAATGCCGGCAAGACTCATTTTTTCTGTACTCATTTTTTCATTTTTAAGGTTACAAAAAATGCCTTCTTTTTAAGCAGTAAAGGCTTTTGCTGTTTGGCAGCCTGCCGTTTGCAACCGGCAGGCGCAGGCCTCCAAACATTTACCTGCGCCTGAACAGGTAAAAGATTTTCCGGCATCCGGACAGGACATCCTGACGAAAACCGGTTATGGTATGTACATATTTGCTGTGTTGACTACCTGGCATGCGCATATGCTTTGCAACAGGATAAACCCCGCTTTACAAACCCGCTGAGCAATGTGCTAAGGAATTATCAGGAGAAAAGGTTAAACTAACTGGCCATTGTTGGTGAAGATACCTGGCTGATGTGTCTGATGGTCTGAGCTGTTTTTACAAGTATAAAGCTAATACATTTCCTGGTATACGGCAACTTTTTCCCATGTTTTAACTATAAAATTTTTGTGTATAGCCCGGGCCCGGACAAAAGCATAAAACAGTCCCGAAAGAGCGAAGTACAATAGTCATTTTGCACATGATTTCCCAGGACGGCAACCCGACCAAACTGCTTTATGACAACGATACCCACGCATAAAGAAGCCAGGCATTTCATTGGGAAATGCCTGGCACAAAAGAGGGAAGAAATACGATTCCCTTATTCCTTTACAAACTTAGCCGTAACCACTTTGCCGGCATTACTGACGGAAACCGAGTAGCTGCCCTTCGCCAGTTTCGATACATCTACCGATGCCGGATTATTGACCAGACGTTGCCGCATCACCACCTTACCTTCAGTATTGGTGATCTGCAGCATACTGTTGATCCCCGGTTCACCCAGCACGCTTATTTTCAGCAGGTCACTAACCGGGTTGGGATAGAGTTTCACCAGCCCCTTACCCGTCACGACAGGATCTGCTTCCGGCCGCAGCGCTGTACCCAATTGCACACGCAGGGTATAACAGACCGTAGCACTATTGGCACCATTATAACCATACACCTGTGCATAATAAGTGCCGGGTGCGGCGGTGTAGCTGATTGTTTCACCCGTGGTACTGCCATTCTGCGAAATCGCCACCTGTGTGCCTGCACTGTTCAGCAGTCTAAGGTCAAAATCTGCGGGAAGTGTTCCCAACGTAACCGTAATGGTTCCCCCGGTTGTAATGACAAACTTATAATGGTCAATATCCGCTGTGGGACTGATCAATCCCGTAATACCCGAATTGAACGGAATCGTGGCGGCACCCGCAGTAGTACCATTTGTACTGTTGTCCAGCGAACTCTGGCAACCCGTGGCAACCCCTGTGGCACCTGCCCTGAGGTTATAACAAACGGTAGTACTGCTGGCTCCGCTGTACCCGATCACCCGGATAAAGTAAGTACCCGCGGGTTGGTTGTTCAGCGTAATCAGCTCGTTCGTTGTGCTGCCCGCAGTAGAACTGCCGATCTGTGTACCGGAACCATTGTACAGATAAACGTCATAATCACCCGGCAGGTTGGTGAGCGTGATGCTGAAATTGCTTGTTCCGCTGGTGACTATCCGGTAATAATCCACATCCGTTGCCGTACTGATGGCAGCAGAGTACGTGGTATTGGTGACAATTGTTGCCGCTGCCGCCTGTGTTTCATTGGGTTCGAATGCAGTCACACAACTCACGGCTGCGGTTGTGGTAAACTGTGCCGTACTGTATCCACTGCTATTGAATTCGCATATGGTTCTTACCCGCCAGTCATAAACGGTACCAGGTAAAAGTCCGGTAAAGGTAACAGACGTTGTGCCTGCAGGAGGCGCATTTACCCAAAGTGTTGAGCTTGCCGGTTTATACTCTACCCGGTACACCTCTACTGCTCCGCTAACCGGCGCCCAGCTTACGGTAGCACCACTACTGGTAATACCGGTGCTGTTCAACCCGCCGGGAGCCTCACAAACAGGTAACGTTGATCCATTGATTTCGCCGGATAACTGGTCGCCGGCTGTACACAAAGCGGCTATACGAAAAACATATAATGTATTTGCCGCAAGTCCGCTAACGGTAAATGACGTCCCCGCTGTGGTACCCGCCGATGTCCAGTTGGCATCTGCCGGCAGTTTGTACTCCACACGGTAAGACGCTGCACCACTGGCCGTCCAACCCACTTGTATCGAATTGGTGGTGGCATTGGATGTGGTGGGATTGGCGGGTGCTGTACAGGCCACGACTGCGCAGGAAGAAATACTGAAACTGGCAACCCTTGTACTCCAGTTTCCGGAAGTATTATACTGCCCGGTAAACCAGAAAGAGCCATTGGCAGGATCGACAGTCATCGCATTATAATCCCCGTAGCGGCTGCTTGAATTGGCAGCCGTACCGGCAATAATGGTCTGCTCGGGTTCAGGCATTTCACCCAATGGGTCGCAGGCCCTACGCCCGGTAAAACGGATGGAAGGGAATGCCGTGGTACCCGATACATTATAGGCGAGGCCAATAGCCCCGTCTGCATTGATGGCGATACCCGCCATCCAGCGGTTGAGCGCATCGGGCGCATAAGTACCCTGCTGGTAAATACTCCAGGGGGATGCCCCCGACTTGCGGAGTTCATACCAGCGAACACCTGCCTGCGTAGCCGATGTATTGACATTGGTCACATGATTACACACAATCGCTTCGTGTGTACCAAAGTTGCGGTACGACACTTTGTTCATCAGTACTTCACGCAGCGGATCCAGCCTTACAGTAGACCCCTGCTGCGGGATACAGGATAGTGTTGTAAACCCGCACAGGTTGGTGCTGAATGCCGCAGTATTCAGTAATAGCGGGCCAGTGAGCGTTGTATTGGCAGTATTGACCCAATCAATATTAAAGGAGAAGATTTCGAGCCGGTCGCTGATCCCCGTTGTCCAGGCATCATCCGCCATACGCATGATCAATGCCGGGGAACCCGCCGGAGGAACTGCACTGCCGCTGATGTCCACCGGTGCTGCTGCCTGGAAGCCAATGGTTGGAAAAGAAGGTATGGTGAACCGCTGTACGGTAGCCGTAGCTGTACCCGCCAGCATCCTGGTGCGATCAATGGCATATACCGCAGGGGCACTTTCATTGGAGGTAATGATATAGGAACCCGGCCAGGTACCCAGTTTGAAATAGTCCGGAAACTGGGGGGTGGTAAATGTATAGACAAAATAGCCTCCGGCAGGGTCTGCCGTTTGCGAAACGGCTATATAAATCCTGTTGGTTCCATTGCCAAATTCGCTGAGCAGCCAACGGTCGGCAATCTGGTCGTACAGTACAACCGGGTCACCACCACCTGTAACACCGGTAATGGTACTCAGTAATTGCTGGTTGACCAGTACTGCACCAGCCTTGTTCCAGATGCGTACAAATGAACTTGATGAATTATTAATCATCTGTACTACATGGTTAGGGCCGGATGCCAGGTTGTTGTCAGACGGATTGACATTGGTAAACCCAAGTCCTGCAAACTGGCTGCCTATCGTAGCCGTGCGACTGGCAGCATTCGTTCCATCGTTGTAATTGAGCTGCAGGGCAGGATCCTTCCCTGCGGGCAATGCATTCGGGTTGATCGCCGGGTGAAGCGGGATCACCGGTCTGGTTTGCTCACCCCGGTTCTCCTTCCGGTAGTTGGGGCCCATCGGGGGATTGTCCACAGGAATATCTTTCAACGGCGGGGTAACCCGTATGAGGGTGGCCTGCTGTACCTCAGGATTAGTCAACCTGAAATCCTGTGCAAAAACCGATAGGGAGAATGTTGCCGTAAAGGCAAGGAAAAATAGTGTCTTTTTCATTACAATATGTTTTTTTAAGTTAAGCGCAAGTCTCTACAATGTAATACATATTTTCTGTAAGACAAAGGATAAAAGTAAAATTGTTACTGCTATACCCATAAACTATCTGCAGTAAGACTTATCCCCCACCCGCCACCTCTGGCACAGCTTTTGTTAAACGTTGCCAAACCCATCTTTTGTAAAAACCATGATGCAGATGATACGTGCATTTGGCCTGGCAATGGTATGTTGTATGCCGATGCTGGTGGCCTGTAATAAAAGTGATGCTGTTGCATTACCACCGGTTGAACCGCCGGTGATTACCGGTATGCAGTTCCGGCAGGATACCAGCCCCATTGCCTTCCCTGTAACCAATGGCCGGCGGGAAAGCATTGGCACATTACGCTCAACCACCATATACGGCGAATATCCCGATACCATTACCAAACCCAACCGCATCACCCTGCGCATCATCGGCGACAGTGCGCGCACCTACCGCAGCAGCGAGATCATTGCCAGCTATACCGATTCTGCAGGTACCTCTTTTTCAAGTATTGCCGCCACAACAGATTCCGTCAGCATCACACAATTGCAAAAAAGCAATAATGGTCTTGTAAAAGGGCTGTTCTTCATCACCGTTTATAATACCACGCGTACAAAATCACTTGTGCTCCGGCAGGGCAGTTTTACCACGCGCTTTACCGACTGATTACACCATCCCTTTTACCCCCGATCCCGGCAAATACGCTTTTATTATACCACTGCTTGCAGTAAAACAATTTGTATATGGGTAGTTCAATACTTGACGAACGCGAATCATTACCGCCTGAAGCCATCCCGGTACCACCATCGCCCCCGATCGAAGGTCTCGATCCCTACACCGGCGTCTGGGGCGATACACAGGTTGTACACCTGCTCAAGCGTTGCCTCTATGGTGCAAAACCGGCCGATATCAGTTTTTTTAAAACCCTTACCATGGAGCAGGCTGTGTCGGTATTGCTCCAACCCGCACCAGCCCCCGCTGAGCCGCCCCTGAACAATTACGCAACGGATGGGTATACGGATCCCAGCGGTGTTGCACCCTGGGCCACCTGGATCAATACAGGCATTGCCCTCGCCGATAAAGTACTCAATGAAAAAAGGATCGCTTCTTTCAAAACCTGGTGGCTGGGTCAAACGCTCAACCCGGCCCGGTCTGTACACGAAAAACTCACCGTATTCTGGCACAACCATTTCGCCACAGATACAGGTACGGCCACCGATAAAATTAAAGCCCGGTTCTGGTACGACCATTACCAAACCCTGCGTACCCACGCACTGGGCAATTTTAAAACCATGGCAAAAGCCATTACGCTTGATCCTGCCATGCTTTACTTCCTCAATGGCGAATCGAACGTCAATACCTCACCCAATGAAAACTATGCGCGTGAACTCCAGGAGCTCTATACTGCCGGTAAAGGCCAGGCCTCACAATACACAGAAGACGATGTAAAACAGGCGGCCCGTGTACTTACCGGACACACCGTAAGCAATACCGGTTTCAATTATTATTTTGACGCCGGCAAGCACGATACGGGCAACAAGGAGTTCTCCGCTTTCTATGCCAATACCATCATCACCGGTTATGCCGGTACAGCGGGTGCGGGTGAAATAGACAGCCTGCTCACGATGATCTTTGCACAACCGGAAGTAGCCAGGCACCTCTGCCGCAAACTCTACCGCTATTTTGTATATTATAAGATAGACGCGGAAGTGGAAACCAAAATCATTGCCCCGATGGCACAGGTTTTCCGCAACAGCAACTACGACATCACCACCACCATGGCCGCTCTGCTTAAAAGCAAACACTTTTATGAAATGGCCTATTCCAGTGCCTGTCTTATTAAGAGTCCGCTGGACTATGTAGCCGGACTCATCAATGAGTACAGCATAGCACTTCCCGCTGCCACAGCAGAAGAGCGGTATGCCACCTGGGAGTTGCTGCAGGCTGAAGCCAAAGACATGCAGCAGGAACTGGGTGCCATACCCGAAGTGGCGGGTTGGTATGCCTACTACCAGGAACCGGCCTTTCATGAACTCTGGATCAATTCTGCCACCTACAGCCGCAGGGCCATCTTTACCGATCGCATGATTGCCGATGGCCTGATGCGCAACAACATCACACTGGCTATCGACCCCATTGCTTTCACCGAGCGTTTGCCCGATCCCGGCAATCCCGACAATCTCCTGGCAGATGCACTTGGCATCCTGCTCCGCTATCCGCTTACCGGCAGCGCCATCACTTTTATCAAAAGGTCGATACTGCTGAGCGGACAAACAGAAGACTATTACTGGACGGGAGCCTGGAACCAATACAAAAGCAACCCCTCGGATATGCTTGCACGTAATACAGTGTTCACAAGGTTGCAGGGGCTGTACAAATACATCATGAACCTGCCGGAATACCATTTATGTTAATACAGTAACCCAACAAATATGCAAAGAAGATCATTCGTCAAACAAACCCTGCAGGGTGCTGTACTGCCCTCCATATTCAGCGGGCTTTCTGCCAGGGCCTGGGGCAATTCGGCTTTTCTCCGCTCCCTCACCGGGGTGGATAACGACCACGTACTGGTACTCATCCAGCTCGCCGGCGGCAATGACGGGTTGAACACGATCATCCCCATCGAACTGTACAGCGACTACTATCGGGTGCGTTCCAATATCGCCATCCCGGAAGCGAAAATACTCCGGCTCAGCAATAATGATAAAACAGGCTTGCACCCTTCACTTACCGGGTTACAGCAACTCTACAACAATGAAAAACTCTGTGCCATACAGTCTGTAGGTTATCCCTCTCCCAACGGATCGCATTTCCGCAGTATGGACATCTGGCTTACCGGAGCCGACAGCAACGAATACCTCGCTACGGGCTGGGCAGGCCGTTTCTTTGGTCACCAGTACCCCAATTTTCCTGTTGGTTTCCCCAACGATGATATGCCCGATCCGCTCGCCCTCCAGATCGGCTCGGTATTATCGCCGGTCTTTTTAAGCCCCAATGGATTTACCGCACTTGCCATCGAAAGCGATCTTGATTTTTACAACCTCATCAATGCGATACAGGATCCCGCACCCGATACACCCAGTGGCAGGGAAATCACCTATCTGCGTTCCGTTGCCCGGCAAACCAATAAATACAGCGAAGCCATCCGGGCAGCCGCACAAAAAGTAACCCAGCAGTACAGTGGCTATCCGGCCAACAATTCGCTGGCAGCACAGCTCAAAGCAGTAGCGAGGCTGATCGGTGGCGGGCTTAAAACCAAAATCTATATGGTAGGTATGGGCGGTTTTGATACCCATGGCGGGCAGGTAACCGGTGGTAATACCAGCGCAGGCGCACACGGAGGGCTACTCAAGCAGGTATCTGAAGCCATCAGCGCTTTTATGGAAGACCTGAAATTTCTCAAAGTATCCAACCGGGTGCTGGGAATGACTTTCAGTGAGTTTGGCCGGCGCATACAATCCAATGGCAGCCTCGGTACCGATCATGGCGCGGCACAGCCCGTATTCCTGTTTGGCGACTATGTGCGGCAGGGCATCCTTGGTAAAAATCCCGCTATGCCCACTGCCACACAGGCCATCGACAATATACCCATGCAATACGATTTCCGGTCGGTGTACAGCACCATTATGCGCGATTGGTTCTGTTTGCCAACTGAACAAGTCGATAATGTACTGCTCAAAAACTACCAGTACCTGCCGGTCATCAAAGGAACGGCCTGCAATATCGGGATCGACAATGCAAATAACCTTGGCGACAATCTTATCAAAAACTATCCCAATCCTTTTGTCAGCAGTACCACCATCAGTTTCAAAACCACGGGCGGGCATACCCTCGTACAGGTCTTTGATGCTACCGGACGGCGCATTGCCACACTGGCCGACAAGCCATATGCTGCGGGTACATACAGCATCAGCTTTGATGCCCGTTCACTGGCGGCCGGTGTTTATTATGCCCGCCTTCAGAACGGCACCCTGCAACAGGTACACCCCATGCTCAAAGTAAGGGGTTGATTTTTAAACTGATTAAACCAGGCCTCCACGTGCGGAAAAATATTGTCTTCCTGTATGTTTTACTCGGTCTGCTGCCCCTCAGGGCGGCGGCGCAGAATATGCCGGTCATCCGGTACAATTCCACCTGTGCAGCAAAGCCCATCCTGTTCAGCTCCACCGTTTTTGAAACGGCTCCCTTTCCTGATTCTATCCGCTGGACATTTGGCGACACGGCATCAGGCATTTACAATACCGCCATCGGCATACAGGATCCCCTGCACATCTTTTCGGATACCGGTACCTATATCATCACACTCCGGGTAACCGATCCCGGTATCGGCACCATCACACTCACCGATACCATCGCCGTTGTTAACCAGGTGAACCACCAGTTCGGACCCGATGTATTTGGCTGCGGAGACACCAGCACCTGGCTGCTTACGGGCCCGCCAGGGGCTGACAGCAGCAGTTATTTGTGGAATGACGATTCCGCCACCATTGGTCCTGTACTCAAGGTGCGCAAAAGCGGCACTTATACCGTAAGCATCAGGGGCTGTGCGGTCAACGACACCATTGGCGTATTCTTCAGCCGTGAACCCCGGCTCGACCTTGGGCGCAACCATACCCTTTGCAAGGGGGAACGCCTGAGCCTGGATGCCGTTAATGAAAATGCCCGCTATACCTGGTATCTTAACGGCAACCTCCTGCCCGACACTACAGGTCAACTGCCGGTACAACCGCCCGGCGGCACCTATGTGGCAGCAATTGATGTGGCAGGCTGTGGCGCTTACCGCGATACCGTGAACATCAGCTTCAGCGATTCCACAGCACCCGCTTTTTCCCTCGGCCCCGATACCCTGCTCTGTCCCAAGGAAATCTTTACACTCAACATCAATGTTGCCGGTGCCGCTGCTTATACCTGGAGCAGCAAAGGACTTGATGTAGATGATGCCATACAATATGATATTGATCGCGATGCCAGCATCAGTATCAGCCAACCCGGGCGCTACTGGGCGTTTGTCACCACCGCCAATGCCTGTGAAGTGGTCGATACCATCGTTGTGAGGTACCGCAACAATAAATCACTCAACTTCAACGATACCGCACTCTGCCAGGGCAATACCCTGGTACTGGATGCAGACTTTGGCACGGGTACTTATCTCTGGAAGTCGGAACCCAAACAACGGATAGACCAGGACAGTACCAACCAGAGTACTTATTATGTCTATAGTCCCGCACTCATTACCCTGCGCGCGCAGGTAGGCCACTGCATATATACCGACAGCCTGCGGGTAAGCTTTAACGACAGTCTGCGCATGAATCTTGGCAAAGACACTACTTTATGCAGGGGTGAAACCTATACCCTTACCGTAAGGGGCAATGCCAACACTTATACCTGGCAGGATGATTCGCACAGTACCAGTTTTACCCCACAGCTTTCGGGTACATATACGGTCATCGGTGAAAATGGTTGCGGCAAAGACACCCTGTCTGTTTTTGTTGCTTTTGAAGATTGTCCCTGTGCATTACTGCTGCCCAATGCGTTTACCCCCAACGGCGATGGCCGCAATGATGTCTTTCGTCCGCTGCACGCCTGTGATATGGAACAATACACCATGAAAATATTTAACCGGTATGGCGAACTGGTGTACCTGAACAGAGACCCCCTGCTGGGCTGGAATGGAAGGACAAATGGCAGTTTTGTTCCCCAGGGGGGATATGTATGGCAGGTTGATTACCTCAAAACCAGCACAGGCCAGCGCATCAGCAAAAGAGGCACTGTATTGGTATTGCAATAAAAGAGCATGTATCAAAAAAAAGGCACGACAGGATGGATTCATTTCCTCCTGTACCGGAATAAAAACAGGCTGTCTCAAAATTAAGAGACAGCCTGTTTTGTATTATTATAAAAATAATGTGATGATGACTACAACTTGATCACGGCCTTCATCTGCTGCTTACTGCCATTCTGGAAGTGGAAGTAGTATAAGCCCGGCTTAAGATCGCCCAGGTTTACCGGAATACTGATCGTTTTAGCGCGGTCATAATTATGATCCACCAGGTTGCGCATGACGCCACCGCCTGGGTTCATCAACTGCAGTATCGTCTGTCCTCCATCCGTTTTAAATTCTACCGTTGTCATATTCGTAACCGGGTTGGGGAAGTTTTGTACGAGGTTCAGGGCTGCATTGGCCTCCCTGCCACCAACAGGCGCACAATCCACATTATCACAAACATTGAAGTCAGTATAGTTACGCACCATAATTTCGGTAAGACTGGTGGCATCCTGACAGAGCCAGCGCTTCATGATACTCCAGTAAATATCCCGGAAATCATTGATCATCGGCAGGTTATCATTTACCCCTGCTACAGCCGGGATAACCGGATTGGCACCTATGATACCGCCCGTAGCCTTTGTACCAAATACAAACAGCGGCGCCGCATAACCATGATCAGTACCCCCGCTGGCATTGCTCTTGACACGACGGCCAAATTCGCTGAAAGTCATGCCGAGTACACGCTGGTCTTTACCCATCAGCTTGAGGTCATCATGAAATGCCTTGATGGTGCCCCCCAATGAAGCCATCAGGTTGGCGTGCGCGCCTACAGTGGTATCGATTGCGTTTGTCTGTAAACTATGCGTATCGAAACCACCAATACTTACCACATATATCTTGGTCTTAAGCCCGCCATTGATCAGCCGCGCTACAATCTTAAGCTGGTTGGCCAGGTTTCCGGATGGATAGGTAGCCTGATTGGTATTACCTGCTGCATTATACGCGTTCTTTACCACATTATAGTAGGCCTGCGATTGCTTCGATATTTCACGTACATACAGCAGCTTATCCGCTGCCGGTGTTCCCGGGGTGATCACATCTTCACCACCATCTGCGTTATTGACAAAGGCATTGGGGTCACTGATAGTATAACCCGTTTGAATGGTGGGGCCAAGCAATGCGAGCGAAGTACCGGAACCAAACTGGATACCAAGCGGATCGGGCATGGTGGCATTGGGGTAACCTGCCGGATAACCCGGATATTCGCCGTTGAGGTAACGACCCAGCCAGCCCGTAGTGAGATACTCGTTACTGTTCGATGCCGTCATCCATATATCCGTAGCCCGGAAATGCGAAAAATTCGGGGTTGGATAACCTGCACTTTGTACAATACACAAATCACCATTATTGTACATATCGCGGAAGCCGGTGAGTGAAGGGTGCAAACCCGTTGCATTGGTACCCGTAAGTGCCAGTACTTTATTCTGCGGAATGGCAATATTGCTGCGCGCGTTAAAGTAATTACTGTATTGGTCTAACGGGATTACGGTGTTAAGCCCGTCATTACCCCCACTCATCTGTACCACTACGAGTACGTGATCCGTGGGTACCGTGGAGGTCATCAACTGCCCGAGGGCGCTGTTCTCGCCATGAGCGGTTATGCCAAACCCATTGAGGATACCGGGCAGGCTTACCGTACCCAGTGCTGTATTGCGGATGAATTTTCTGCGTTGCATAATCTGATCGGATAAACTTTTAAATAATATGGCTTCCTTACATCAACTGGTACTCTTCCAGTTTACTCATAAAATAACTGGCCAGCGTTTTCAGCCGGTTGTTGACCACTGTATAGTTATTGAGGTTTGAAGGTGCGCTGATGTACGCGTTCCAGGCATCTGTCCAGTAACTGTCCGTTACCTGTCCTGTAAGCAGGATATCCTGCTTGATCGCGTCACGCAGCCCCTGGCTCAGGGTACGGCGCAACAGGTACTTGTTGAAATCCTGGATCAGTACATTCGGATCAGCCGGGTTCGACATACGCCGGGCAAAATCCACTGCGTTCAGCTCCATCTTAAACCCGCCATTGCTGTATCCGCCACCATTGACAAAGGTATTGACCAATGCCTGCCGTTTCGGGAAAGTATCGGTGGTAATCCATGCCTTGTCAAATACAGGCTCCTGATAATAAGCAGCCCAGCCCGATACGTTCGGGGGATCGCCGATATTTTGTTCCTGCGCGGGCAGGAAAGACGATGCCAGGTAATTGATATGCCGGTGACGCAGTTGCGGATTTGATTTTGGCGGCAGGTTGATGCGGCATTCCCGTACCATCCCAACGGTAAAATCCACCCCTCCCTTGATCATCGCACCATACTGCAATACATCAAAGAAATGTTCACTCTTGAACAACTGGTTCAGTACAGGCTTAATGTCATAACCGCTGCTGCGGAAGGTGTTGGCCAATGGGGTGATCACATTCGTTTCCACATCCGCCGAAATACTGCCATACACAAAGAAGCGGTACAGTCTGCGGCAAATGTACATAGCCACTTCATTGGTATTAAAAATCATGGTGAGCATATCATCCAGTTCCAGCGGACCATCTGCGGCCAGCGGGCGGTTGATCGTGGTATTGTTGTAAAAAGCGGAAAAGACTTTCGGATTGGTGTCATGACGGGAGGAGGTAAAGAAAGAAGTAGCTGTACTGCTATTTACCTGGTAGCCCGTCAGCACCCTCGCTGCCGCCTTTACATCGCTCTCCGTATACTGGCTTCCCGCTCCCTTACCCAGGGTAAACAACTCCTGCAACTCACGTCCGTAGTTTTCATCCGGCGCTGTTTTTGTATTCTGATACCCATTCAGATAAATCAGCATCGCAGGATTAAGGGTAACTGCTTTTGTAAAATCCTTGAAATTACCCAGTGCATACTGGCGCAGTAGTTTCAGGTAGCCATAACTGTAGCGCGCATTATCCACCGTATCAAATTCTATCGCAAAATGCGTACTCCAGAACAGCATCATCTTCTCTTCCACGCTCCTCGGCTGCGTGATCATATTACTCAGCCACCAGCTTTTCAACGATTCCCGGCGGTAAAAATTTACCGTACCAGAACTGGTATTGGTATTCACCCAGGTGGCACCTACCGGTACCCCCCAGTCGGGATCCGTAGCAGGCGTATCCACAGTTGTAGCCGTATATACCTTTAACGGTTCGCCCAGTGAGGCAGGCGTTGCCGTGGTATTGAGCAACTCGTCTACCGCCTGTGCATACGTAAGCGTTTTAAAATACTCCACCTCCTCACGCGGCGCGCCAAAGCTCAGCCGTTTGAGCAGGTGTATCACCTCAATATCCGTCCATGTGCCCGCATATGGCGCTATGCCGGAGGTGATGTCTAACGGACCAAACAGGGGGTTATCCCTGTCAAGCCCCTCTTGTGCCGCCCGCTTTATTTTGCGGGTGGAAGGGGCAAGCGTTTTGAGAAAATCTTTTCTATCCATGATCTTTCATTTAACGATGAAATAAAAGTAATGCTGCTTATTGTTTACCGGGTACTGCCGTACCGTTTACTTTCTTTTTTAAATCTTCGATTTCCTGCTGCTGCCGCTCAATCAGTTGCTTCATTTCCTGCACCGCTTTTACCAGGGGCACCACCAATTCAGCATAGCGTAATCCATAAGGCGTATTCGCATTCGCCGGGCGATCCACACCGCTGAAATCATAATTCATGGCCTTGGCTGTTGCTTCCACCTCCTGGGCAATCAGCCCGGTAAACCTTACCGGTGTGCCGGCAGCCATATCCTTAGGCATATCCACGCCCGTTTGCAGCCTGTATAATTTCGCCGCATCATAGAAGTAAGTCACCGGGCGCAGTTGCAGGATGAAGCCAAGCCCCGGTACGTCTTCACGAATATCGCTCTTGATACGGGCGTCGCTGAAAGTCGTCCAGCCCACCTGCCCGCCAATGCTGTTTACCGAAGTATTGCCAACACGTACCTGGTTACTCGCGGTAATGAGCACCCCCTGTCCCAACCCGGTAGAATTGCTGAAAGAAGACGAGGCAGGTGCTACATCAATAGCGTAGCCCACAAAGGTATTGCCCGTACCCCCCACCTGTGTAAATGCTGTCTGGTAACCGATAAAAGTATTGTTTGTATTTCCTGAGGCCGTATAAGCCAGAGCCGCATTATGGCCCACAATGGTATTGTTGCTCGCATTCGTAGCCGAACTGAGTGCATAATGTCCAAGCAATACATTATAAGAAGCAGTGGCCAGCGTTGTGCCGGTATTGTATCCAAGCGCAACATTTTCCAATCCGGATACCACCGATTTGAGGGCATTGTTGCCCACCGCCAACTGTGTAAAAGTACTCTGGTTGCTCAGCAAGGCACCGGCACCTATCGCCAGCACATTGCTACCCACCTGGTTAGCCGCAGCCGCATTGTTACCAATAGCAATATTTTCGGCCGACACTGTATTCTTGAGGGTATTGCTGCCAATGGCGATATTGCCCGTTGCCGTTCCTATATTCAGCAGGGCATCTGCACCTACCGCAACGTTATCCGTTCCCGTAGTGAGGTTAAACAGCGAAGAATCTCCAACAGCTACATTAAAATTTCCACTGCTGATTTTGGCCAGCGCCGAACTGCCAAACGTATTGTTACCCACACCCGTTAGTGCGGCGTTCATAGCACGATTGCCAATGCTGTTGTTACGCTTTGCAGAATCTGCGTCAATAAAGCCTGAACGCTGGTTATTGGTACGGATGACGAGTGAAATATAGTCTGTTGTACCCAGGAAATTGGTAGCCACGCTCAGTCCGCCATTGCCCCTGATTGCCCATCCCCCGGTACTGATCAGGTTATCCACCGTTCTTTTCCGCAGCACACCACTCGCATTAACCGTTACCACGCTATCCGCCGCCGCACCCGTTTGCAGCCCGTCCAGCCGCAAAGGATCAGCAGGTGCATTAACGTGCAGGCGGTTGAGCGGCGGCGTAATGCCGATACCAACATTTTGTGCAACTGCAAAGCAAGAGATAAAAACAGCAACAGAAAGGAAAAAATACCTCATGATGAATATGTATAGACTTAATAAAATAATATTTGCTGAAGCTGAGGCAAAAAAAGGATATCAGGTTGCTAAAATAGTAATTATTTGGAACAATGCAACTTTTTGTGGAGATATTTTACAGCCGGGACTTTACGGGGAGGGTAATTGCTCATGATACAACCTGGCTATTGGAAACAATACTACTGTGGTATCGAAAAAGCAGATCAACACGAGGGTTACCAGGGTATGCCTCCCGTTTCTTTGGCATATTTTTCGTACATGCCCCATCAATGCTATGCTATGAACCCCATCACTGTTTGTATTGTGGAAGATCAGCCTGAAGTACTGGAAGGCTTAACCGGCCTGGTCAGCCATGCCCCGGATATGGCTTGTACCGGGAGTTTCTCAAACGGTCAATTGGCAGTGGCGGGCATACCACGGTTGCAGCCGGATATTGTACTGATGGATCTCGTCATG
Organism: Chitinophagales bacterium; assembly: GCA_013298665.1. GTDB lineage: Bacteria > Bacteroidota > Bacteroidia > Chitinophagales > Chitinophagaceae > Ferruginibacter. The sequence continues at coordinate 18,194 of JAAFIK010000051.1, read as the reverse complement.
CCCGTAATGGGGGGTATTGAAGCCATACGCCGGTTGAAAATGATTTGCCCCGGTATGCTGTTTATGGTCGTTACCATGCACGATGAAGATGAAATAGTGTTTGATGCGCTAAGAGCAGGTGCCACCGGTTATCTGCTCAAAAGCAACAGCTATCCAACCCTCACAACAGCCATCCGGGAACTCTACAATGGAGGCAGTCCGATGAGCAGTACTGTTGCCCGTAAAGTTGTATGCGCTTTTCACCGGCAAGCGACAGAAGATAAAGACACCACCAGCATTACCAAACGGGAGAGACAGGTTCTGCAGGCCATGACACGCGGACTCAATTATAAAGAAGTTGCCACCGAGTTGTTCATCAGCAGCAAAACGGTGCGCAAACACATGTTTAATATTTATGAAAAACTGCACGTCCATTCAAAAACAGCAGCCATCAATAAGTTCCTGGGGCGAAAGTAAAGCACCTATCCTGATCCTTACCGCGCGTCATCCTGCCACATAACGATGTATCCGCCTACTTGCCTGCTGTCAGCACCGCCTTCAACCCTGCCGCTGCCAGCACCAGCGCATCCGTAATGGTTTTTGTACTGCTGGTGGCCACAAATATTTTTGCCACATATTTACCCACTACAAAAGTAAACGTAAACTGCCGCTGCTCAACACCCATCGCCTCCATCATCTGTTTCATGCTTTCTCCCGGTTCATATACATTCCAGGCCGTTACCCCGGCAGGTTTTTCCACGCTGGCCGTAATATCTGTTCCACCCTCACCAAGCAACTGTGTATTTTCTTTGTACCATTTCAGTGCTGCGGCAGCCGAAGGCGCCTGCCAGCGGATATCATTCACCCGCTGAATAACTGCTTTAGCAGAAAGATTATTGTACACTTTCATCCAGTTGTCGCCTCTTGCCGCCTCCAGTTGGTATTGCTGGCACACGGAGGCAGGAATAAAAAAGCTGTTCTTATTTTTCTGGCTGATCGCGGGTAACTCCTTACCCTGCGCTGTTGTACACAAGCCCATAAGCAGTAAAAGACTGCCCAGCAATATTCTTTGTACCATCACTACATTTTTTTACGAAAATACCATTGCCCCAAACCCATACAATACCCATTGGGGGGTATTTTTGCAACAGTAATATTGACAAATCAACCCAATGATGGATCTGCAGGCACAATTACAACTCGAACACAGCAAGGGCAACTGTCAGCTTATCGTGGACTGGATAGGCCACTCACAGCAGCGGTTCGACAAGCTTTTTACCCTATTCCTCACCGGCGGATACCGGATAACCCAGCGCGCGGCATGGCCGGTGAGTTATTGTGTGGAAGCCCATCCGGCCCTTATCAGTAAGCACATCGGAAAACTATTGACATTTATCCGGAAACCCGGCCAGCACCCTGCTGTGCGGCGCAATGGGGTACGCCTCCTGCAACACGTTACCGTACCCGAAGCATACCAGGGCGAACTGATGGATGCCTGTTTTGACTTTGTAGCGACCCCTGGTGAACCCGTTGCCATAAAAGCTTTCGCGCTCACCATCCTTGGGAACCTTGCTGCCGGTTATCCTGAAATCATACCCGAAATCCGCGTTCTCATCGAAGACCAGTTGCCACACCAGACACCCGCCTTTACCAGCCGGGCAGGAAAATTACTGAGGCAATGGGATAAGATTCGCTGAATTGATGCGGGATAAAATACAATGGCCGCCCCCCTTACAGAAGACAGCCATTGTATTTTGATACTGATTCCTTTACTGTACTATAAGGTAATGTCGGCGAGGAAAGTTTTGACGATGGTACTGGCCGGTGCGCCATTATTAGGCGTCACTTTAAGTACTACACGCACCGCAGCCAAACCTGCACCGGGCAAAATTTTAGTGCCATCTACAATACCACCGGCAAAATAGTACACCGATTCTCCAACCTGCTCCGTCTGGGCATTGTAAGCATAAAAATGATTGATCGGATCGGCTGTGTATTCCGGGAGGAATACCTTTTGCTCCAATACCTGTATCGTAGCGCTGCTCGTTACCGCAGGGTTATAAATAAATGAAAACGAAGAGGGGACAATCGCAAACGTGTTATCAAAATATCTTGAAGCCGGGCCATCCCAGTTTGCAGGCGGTGTCCGCTTGATACTGGTAACTTTCACCTTTGGTCTTGCCGAAATATTAAACACCCCAAGCCTGTCGGTATAGCCGGGGCTGAACAGGGGTGCATTCTGGCTGTTGGCCGTACCCGGGATCGCAAAAGTATTGAATAACAGACCAGAAGAGTTTTGCAGTGTCCCTGTTATATTCATCTTTGCATTCAGGCTCAGGTTTACCTGCTCCACATTGCTGCTGTTGCCACCAAAAATTCCGTTGAATACATTTTTAACTACACCCTGCAAGCCCTTATCAATCGCGTCTTTCGCAGCAGTCATGATCTTGGCGGGCAATAGTGTGGGATTATTGTTCAGCACGGCCTTACCGGTAAACATCAATACCCCGTTGCCAAGCTGTCCGAGGATATTGACAGGTGCCGCAGGGGTACCAATTGTTCCATTCAATGTACCATTGATCTGACCTGCAAGGTTAACCTGCGTAATGCTGGTGGAACCGGCAGACCAGTTGAGGTTCAGGTTCTGATAAGACAGGTTGGAGATGTTCTGGTCATAAGCCATTTCATACTGGAAAACATACCAGGAACCCGTAGAGATGATCTGGTACTGCTGTATCTCTGATGCAGAAAGGCGGTTCGCAGATACATCCACCACATCAGTACCTGCATAGTTCAGGATTGAAGAGGTAGCGCCTGCAACAGATGCAAGACTGAGCGTGTGCGTAATATAAGTGGAAGGGTTGGGCGTATTCGGATCAAGATAGAGGTACATCCGGAGTAAGCCCCTGAATTTGTTGTACAGCATAAAATACTTGGGCGAGGTAAGTGCGGTGGTATTAAAGGTATTGTACACCAGTACCCAACCTTCATTGCTGTTGAAATCCAGTGCAATATCGGGTGAAAAAGTTTGGTTACTGCCCGAACCCCAGGGTACACCGATAGATATGCCGGGTGGGGTGGGCATAAAGTTAGCCGTTTCCCACGCAAACGGATAAGGCGTCAGACCGGCAAGATTGGCTTCTTCCTCAACAACGCGCGATGGTGATGCAGCCGCTGGAATGTCGATTTTTTTACAACTGGTATAAACCAATCCTAATGTGGTGGCCAGCAGTAAGCTTTTGAATGTTTTGAGCATTTTTTTGTGTTTATAGTGAAGAATAAATTACAGGATAACAACACCGGATTCAACAATGAAGCATAACAATAGTTCAATACACAACGGACTTTGCATAAGAATTCCTGATTTAATAAATATACTTTTCCCCTGCACACTCATGCGCAGCATCGCCTCTGCACCTGGTGATGGGTAATCAGACAGCATAAAAACAGCACATCCAATGTATTTGCAAAGCGAACAGTGCAAACTGAAAACCGGATACACCTCTATGGGTAAGGGGAATATACGGGCAGGGATTAATGAATGACCCTCAAATGTAGCGGCAAAAAAAGAAAACGCAATGGAAGGAGCAACCTGTTTTACAAGCGTGTCATTTCATGGGATGAGCGTGTTATTCCGGAAGTTTTTCAACCCGGATTATGCAGCAGATTGTCTATTCCGCCATCCTGCTTTAAGGTAGTTTCCGTTTATCGCCCACCTGCACAGCAGAACCTTCTGCCAGTAAAACAGAATCGGGTTCAACGCCGTTCAGCATGGCAAAAGACGCTCCGTACAAATGTGCGAAATCTGCTTCCACTTTATAATGATGTATTGGGTGTACGCGCCATACCGGGTGCGCTACAGCATATTCCGTGGTACGCCCACGACCTGCATCACTATACCCCCAATAGTGTTCAGTAAAAAAGTCTTCTGCGCTGCCCCCGGCTATGGCCACCGGTTGCGCAGCAGCCTCCACAGCCATACAATAGGTGCTGCCCTTGTACCGCCATGCATAACTTACCGCCAGCCGGTCTGCCCGGTGTACCTCGGTATGCCGCATCCGGCAGGTACGGTAACATTCGTTAAAGAGGGTATTGGCTACAAAGGCAATCGCCGGCTTAGGCACAATTTCACTGATAAACACCACCCCCCTTTTCCATTGCTCCCCATCCTTATACTTTACATAAAAACGCAGGTTTACTTCCTCAAAGTGAATATGAAAGGGAATCCTGACCCCGAGCACACGGGTATCCGTAAACATAAACCCTACAAGACTTACATAGTGCTTCCCCTGCCAATCGTCCAGTTGAGTACCGGCCGGCAGATAAGGCAGCAGCACTTCCGGTGGTACAGGATAATTAGCCATAATCAGGTTACGCCACCTCGCATGGAGAAATGTTTTGGTCATGTGTTATTGTTTGTCATAATTAAATCGTAACCCGGATAAATCGGGCATGATTTTTTTTGGTCTGGCCACTTCATAGTCGTACAATACCCGACCCAGGTTTTTCATAAACGGAAACCCTATACTGTCATAGTCATATTGATCGTCGTTGAGTATACCATCGCTGTTGCAGTAAATGACCGCCGACACAAAAAACTCGATCTTCTTATCAAAATCAACCACATAAGCCACATCCAGCAGGTGGCCATAGGCATCACCCACCTTATTGAAGATGCGGAGATTCCCCGGCATCGGGCCCCTGTCCGACCCATGGTAGATAAACTTGCAATAGGCATCCCAGTAACTGGCGGTATCATAAGCCGGGTAGGTGGACTCGCCAGGGTATTGCGACATATACTTCAGCATAAAATTACGATCCTCAGCCGTCAGGTTCAGGCGTTGCGCCGAAGCAATCTTATTGGGAAAAACCAGCCCGATCAGCATCCGGTGCATATCTTCAAGACTGATGCGGTTTTTGCGTGAAAAATCCATCGGCTCCGGTACCAGTTTACCTCCGGCATAATAACCCGTTCCCATCGAATCGCTCCGGGGCAGATAGGTGGTGGTATCCACCTGCATATCCTGTGTATACAGCGTACGGCCAGCCGCATCAAGAAAGCGTATGGGGTTGGTACGCCGGTTGCCCTCCTCATCAAGCGACAATTGCAACCGATGCAGCAACTGTACATCCCGATACCCCTTCTGGTGCAATGTTTGGTTGATATAACCCCTGCCCAGGAATTCATACAGGCGGTTGTAGGCATCATTATCACTTACCATCAGTATTTTTTTGATGTACTGGGTAATAGAGGGTTTGCCATCAGGTGTAGCCGGATCGTTGTAAACTGGTGTATGCCCCTCCCAGGTGGCCCCGGTAATCATGGTACTGTTGCGGTCAATCCCCGTGGCCTTCAATTCATTGAGCCGTTGCAACGCCAGCATACATACGGGGAACTTAACCGTTGAAGCGGGATAAAAGTACCGGGCAGGATTAACATTAAAATAATAGTCCCGCAGGGCGGGTATGCCATTGGCGCCGCGATCTACCTGGGTATAAATCACCTGCACATTCCATGCCTTACGATTTTTCATCATATCTGTAAAATACTGCGGGTATCCACCAAGCAGGTTTTCAAGGAAAACATCCGTGCGGGTGGAGTCCGCAGGCACTGCAGTCGTGACCGGTTCGGCCATGGGGAGCTTCTGTTGCATCTTTGTCGGGGTTGTGCAGGCACCCGCCAGCAGAAGGGTACAAACGATCAGGCAAGGCCTTGTCATAACTGAGATTTTAAGCGAAAATCAGCAAAAATCTTAAAATGGCAATCTTTCTACCCAAACCGCTTTTTCCCCTATCTTTGCACACTTCTTAAAAAAATAAACAAGTAGCCAATAAAACTACATTATTATGAAACTGAAAGGTTTGGTTTGGTTTTTTGCAATTGCCCTGACAGCTATCTCATTGTGGGTTCTTTCCTACACATGGGTGGTTCGCAATTTCGAAAGTCAGCAAAAGGCAAAAGCAGAAAAGTTTGTGAAAGCCACCGCTTCATCACTCACAGGAGATGAACTGAAAGCCGCTATCGAGCGTCGCCAGCAGCAATTACAGGACAGTCTGAAAGACAGTAAGATTTTCCCCATCACAGGTGCTACTTATAAAGAGTGTAAAGAAAGGGAACTTAACCTTGGGCTTGATCTCCAGGGTGGGATCAACGTTACATTGGATGTAAGTCTTGAAGGTGTGGTACGTTCCTTAAGCAATAACCCGCAGGATCCTGCCCTCAACAACGCAATCAATGCTGCCCTGGCGCAAAAAGTAAACAGTGATGCCAATTTTGTTGTACTCTTCAGAAACGCATACAAAGCACAGAACCCCAACAGCAGCCTCGCCGGTCTTTTCTCAGGTTCAGGTAAGGACATCAAACCAACAGACAGTGATGATGTGGTCGTAGAAAAAATAAGGAAGAATACAGATGGCGCCATCAAACTTACTTATCAAACGCTGCAGAAAAGGATTGATAAGTTTGGTGTGGCACAACCCAATATCAACCTCGACGAAAACCGGGGGATCATCAACGTAGAACTTGCCGGTGTTAAAGATCCGGAAAGGGTACGCGCCTATCTCCAGTCCTCTGCCAACCTCCAGTTCTGGGAAGTATATAATATAGAGGAAATTTTCCCTGCGTTAAAAGCTGCTGACGAGGCGCTTAGCGCTTCACTGAAAGGCGCGGATACCAGCAAAGTGGTTGATTCCACAAAGCTGAACCCCTTCTTCCGGGTTTTTTCTATTGCCCAACCCAGCCAGGATAAGACAGGTAAACCTGTCTATCCCGATAATGTTGGTTTTGTTGCGACAAAAGACACCAGTGCATTCTACAGGTTTATCAACAACGATATCTTCAGGAGCAATATACCCGCCGATTGTAAATTTCTTTTCAGCATAGAAGAAAAGGATGAAAAAAGCAAACTGCGTTACTTTAAAGTATATGCCATCAAGAAAATTCCTGGTTCCGATAAGGCTCCCCTTGAAGGTGAAGGTGGTATAGAAAATGCATCCTCCGACTATAACGAAAGCGGTAAACCTACCGTACGGATGCAGATGACCAATTCAGGATCCGCTACATGGGCACGTATGACCACTAAAAACGTGGGTCGGCCAATCGCCATCACTTTGGATGACATTGTGTATTCTGCGCCAAACGTGAACGGTCCTATCGAAGGGGGCAACTCCGAGATATCCGGTAACTTCACTATCGAACAAACACAGGATATGGCCAATATCCTTAAATCGGGCAAACTTGATGCGCCTGCCAAGATTGTAGCCCAGCAGGTTGTTGGTCCAACACTCGGTCAGAATGCCGTGAACGGCGGTAAGCTCGCCTTCCTGATTTCATTTGCCGTTATTTTTCTGCTCATGCTGCTGTACTTCAATACAGCCGGCTGGGTTGCCAATATTGCCCTGATCCTCAACCTCCTTTTCACCATCGGTATCCTCACGGCACTGGGCTTTACACTCACGGCTGCGGGTATCGCCGGTCTGGTACTCACCATCGGTATGGCGGTGGACACCAACGTAATCATCTTTGAAAGGATCAAGGAAGAGCTTACCAAGGGCAAGAGTTATGAACAGGCCGTTAATGATGGATACAAGCGTTCGCTTGCCCCGGTTATTGACGCCCACGTAACCACCCTCCTTACAGCCGTAATCCTGTTCTACTTCGGACTTGGCCCGGTACTCGGTTTTGCCACCACACAGATCATCGGTATCCTTTTATCCTTGTTCTGTGGTATTCTCGTGTCAAGGCTTGTTACCGATGTATGGACAAAAAAACAACGGCACTTCAACTATTTTACAGCCATCAGCAAAAGGGTTTTCAAACACGCAGCATTCAAGTTTATCGAATACCGTAAAGTAGCTTATGCCATATCGGTTGTAGTATTGATTGCCGGCATCGGTGCTTACTTTAATGGTTTCAACAAAGGCGTTGAATTTGAAGGTGGCCGCAGCTATGTAGTGGAATTTCCGCAAAAAATGAAGAACGATGATGTTCGCGATAAACTGAAAGCTGCATTTGGTGAATACCCAACCATCAAAACAGTGGGAGACGAAAAACACCTGAACATCACGACATCTTACAAGCGGAGCGAAGCCAATGCAGACAGTGCTGTAATGGCAAAACTGTATGAAGGCCTCAAAAACGATCTCCCCAATGTAAGCTATGGTGATTTTGTTAAAAAGAATATCCAGGGCTTCAGTACCGTTCAGCCTACCATCTCGGATGACCTGAAGAAAGGAGCCATCAAAGCAACCATCTTCGCCATCCTGATCATCTTTGTGTACATCTTCTTCCGCTTCCGCGACTGGAGGTATTCACTTGGTACCATCGTGGCATTGCTGCACGACGTACTGGTTACACTGGCCGTATTCTCCTTCTTCAAGAATGTGGTGAACTTCCCCCTCGAAATCGACCAGCACTTTATTGCTGCGGTACTTACCGTAATCGGATTCTCGATGAATGATACGGTAATTGTATTCGACAGGGTAAGGGAATACAGCCGCCAGATGCGTGGTGCCGATAAGGGTACAGTGATCAACAAGGCCATTAACGATACCCTGAGCCGTACCATCATGACTTCACTCACCGTATTCCTCACCATTCTTATCCTGTTCCTCGTAGGTGGTGAAGTAACCAAAGGCTTTGCTTTCGCAATGCTGATCGGTGTGGTAACGGGTACCTATTCTTCTATCTTTGTGGCGGCACCCATCCTGGTGGACTTTGCCAAAGACAAACCACTCGGTGAAGCCGATCTGCTGTCTGGTGATGCCAAACCCGCAACAGTTGCTAAGAAAATATAAATAAACTTATCAGACCAAAAAAAAGGGGTTGCCGCATGGCAATCCCTTTTTTTATACATACATGATATTTTTATTGTATATTGTTCAACAAAACCTTAATCTATGGCATTTCAACTTGGTGGCATTGGTGGCTTACTGGGCAAACTCAAAGACTTCATTTTCGGCAAAGGCAGGGTAACCAGGCTTTTTGACGCACTCAAAAAAGATCCGGGCAATACAGATCTCACCAACCAGATCAAACAGGAACTCGTTGACCATCCGCAAAACGTTATTGCAGAAGTACTGCGCCGCGCCAGTGAAGTACGCAAAGCAACAGGTGCCGCAGAAGATCCGCTCAGCGTAGGTGCCATGCGGCAAACCTGGGAAAACAGTATTCACCGGGAAAGGGTGCAACCCCTCCGGAAACTCCGGCCTGCCACAAAAGCAGCCATTATAGCTATTGTACAGGAAGCCGAAAGTAAAGGATTGCTGGTAAGGGCTGTAGGTACCGGCCACTCTTTCTCAGATGTAGCCAACGCGACAGATTACCTTGTCAGTACGTTTTCGCTCGACAAAACCCTGCCCCTGGAAACCAATACCTTAAAGAATGGGTTACCCGCGCTATACAGTTGTGAGTCGGGTGCATTGGTACAAAAGGTAAATGCCGAACTGGACACCATGGGGCTGGCATTACCTACCATGGCCGCTTTCGACCAGGAAACCATTTATGGCGCTATAGCCACTTCCACACACGGTACAGGCATACGTGTAGCAGGCATGGCCGCGATGCTAAGATCGATGGATATTGTTGCCGGCGGTGGCAAATGCTATCGCCTGGAACCCGCCAATGGCATCACAGACCCGGTTCGTTTTGCTGCACGATATGCAGATGGCAGCATTACGCTCATCCAGGATGATGATAAATTTCACTCCGCCGTGGTGGGCTTCGGACTGATGGGCATCGTTTATTCCATCGTCATCGAACCCGTTCCTGCTTTCTACCTGCTCCAGAAACTTTGGGTTACCACCTGGGATGCCGTTAAACCCAAACTGGAAAACCGTAAATTCTTTATTGAAATTGATGAAAACGGCACTACTGTTCAGCCAGATCCCGTTACAGGAGAGTTTCCGCCAACCCGGGCACAGGTTTTCGTTAACCCCTATCCCACTAAGAATTTCCTGACTAAAAAAGAAGGACATACCTGCGTGGTACAGGTACAAACCACCATCACTAAAGCGGCTTACGACGACCTGAAGACAAAGGTTACCAGGCAACCCAAAAGCAAGATTTTTGCCTTTATCGATGATCTGCTCACCAACGGTCAGAAAGGCTTTCATGAGGCTACCATACAAGGGGAAGATAAAAACAAAATTATTGAGGAACTGAGTACAGATGCCTTGTTGTTCCTCCTCAACAGCTTTCCTACACTCACCCCCCTCTTTCTTGACATCTCCATGATTGTGTTACTTTCCGGCAGTGGCAAATTCGGTAAGAGTTTTATTGTGATGAACCAGGGCAAACTGGCCATTAAAGACGCAGGATATTCTGTAGAACCGGGCTTACCCGTGGATGCAGCCAATAGTTTTATCAAAGGCACTGAAGAAATTCTTCGGGTAGCACAACTTTCTGCCGAATCGCTGGCCTATCTTACCTCTCCCATGTGTATGCGATTTGTAAAAAAATCGGATGATTATATGTCACCCGAATACCTGTCCGACACCTGTATGACCGATGTACCCCTCATCCTCGGTACCGTTGGTGATAACCAGATGCTCGACCGGCTGCAATCAGACCTCCTGGCACTGGGTGCCCGCCCGCATTGGGGCAAAATATGCAATCTTGTTAACGGCCGCGAACTGCTGCACCAGATGTATCCGAAACTGGATGTGTTCTTAGACACGGTTGCATTCTTCAACCCAAAGGGTACCTTTAACAGCCGGTTTTCTTACCGCACCGGGATATCGGAGATGGCCTATAACCGATAGACCCCATCATAAAGACAGGTGCAAACTTATCACCGTGCAATAACTGCCTTCAGGCTCAGGTCAAGACTTCTTGCCTGGTGAATGATGGCACCGGATGAAATATAATCCACCCCTGTAGCCGCATAAGCCTCAAGGTTATCATAATTGATACCACCACTCGCCTCTGTTTCGTATTGTCCGCCAATAATGGCCAGCGCTTCAGTAATCAGTTGCGGGGTGAAATTGTCGAGCATAATACGCGACACCTTACCTACCGCCATCACCCGCTTTACATCATCAAGACTGCGCGTTTCCACCTCGATCAGTAAACCCGGCTTTTTTTCCTGTACATAATCCCAGGCCTGCTGAATGGCTTTTTCAATACCCCCGCAATAATCAATGTGGTTGTCTTTGAGCATAATCATATCATACAGGCCAAACCGGTGGTTAACCCCGCCGCCGATACGCACCGCTTCCTTTTCAAGCAACCTGAAATTGGGTGTTGTTTTACGCGTATCCAGCAAGCGCGTCCGGTAACCAGCAAGCCGATCCACATATTTCCTTGTCAACGTGGCAATACCACTCATCCGCTGCATACAGTTCAGCAGTAAACGCTCACCCTGCAGAATCGTGTGCACCTTGGCTTCCACCTCAAAAGCCACCTCACCATAGTGCATGACATCACCATCCTTTTTATGGGGGACAAACTGGTTGCCCGGTTCCAGAAAGTCTAATACCGCTTTAGCCACTTCCATACCTGCCAGTATTCCTGCTTCCTTTATTTTCAGTACTGCCCTTCCCGCTGCGGTTGGCGGAATGGCAGATAAGGTAGAGTGATCGCCATCACCAATATCTTCCTGCAGGGCCTGCTCAATAAGCTTTATCAATTGTTCGCTTTGCATCATGCAACAAAATAAAACAAAAAACCCCGAAACAACGTCCGGGGTTTTATTAAAAAAAATGTCGTCAATTCGCCTCAAACTTCAATTCCTGTACCATCAGGTCTTCACCGCGCTGACGGAAATAAATGGTGGTGCGGAAATTGCCGCTGCGTGTCTGGAGTTTCCCGATACAGTACTGTGTACCCGCTTCTTTTTCACTTTTGTGTACCACCCCGAAATCTTTAACGCCATGGGTGCTGAAGAACTCTTTGAGTACCAGTTCCGCCTGGCTTTTACTGTAACTGTTGCTTTTGTTAGGCAACTCAATTTCAACGGTATTGTCGAGGTATCGGGAAAGTGCGCTGGCATTACCCGATTTGACCGCCGTAACCACATTGTCAAGATTCGTCAACTGCTGCGCATAGGTAAACATGAACATAATCATGGCAAGCGCATATGTAAATATCTTTTTCATAAAATATGTATTACCGTAAATATTTCACTAAAAACGTGCCAACCTCTTAAATATTGCTGGTTTTCGTGATGTGTAACAAGATAGAGACGCCATTGACGGTCGTTTCGTTGCAAATCTTTAGTTTTACACCATGCAAAATAAGAAAATAGTATTGGTGATCATGGACGGATGGGGATTGGGTGCCGTCTCTTCCAGTGATGCCATACAGCACGCCCGCACCCCCTTTGTCAGCAGTTTATACAGCCGGTATCCCTATACTACGCTCATCACCTGCGGAGAAGCCGTAGGCTTACCCGATGGACAGATGGGCAACAGTGAAGTCGGGCACCTCAATCTTGGCGCCGGACGTATCGTTTACCAGGAATTGCAGCGCATCAATGTTGCCATCCGTAATGGTGAATTTGCCCAAAACCCCACCCTGCTCGCAACCATCGACTATGCCATAAGCAATAACAAAGCCCTGCACCTGCTCGGACTCGTGAGCGATGGTGGCGTTCACGCACATACACAGCACCTCAAAGCCATTACTACACTGTGTAAAGCAAAGGGACTTGAAAAACTGTTTATCCACGCTTTTACCGATGGCAGGGATACCGACCCCAAAAGCGGGTTGGGCTATATCACCAGCCTGCAGGAACACCTCCGCCAAACCACCGGCAGTATTGCTACCATTACGGGCCGGTATTATGCAATGGACAGGGATAAACGCTGGGAACGTGTAAAACTGGCATATGATGCACTGGTACACGGTAAAGGGGAGCCCGCCACCGATGCACCGGCCGCCATACAAGCCGCTTACGATCGTGGTGTAACTGATGAGTTTATCAAGCCCGTCATCACCAACCCCGATGGGCAAATCAAAACAGGCGATGCGGTATTGTGTTTCAATTTCCGTACCGACCGTTGCCGCGAAATCACCGAAGTACTGACCCAAAAAGCCTTCCCCGATTTTGAGATGCAGCCACTCGAACTGCACTATACCACCATGACCGAGTACGACCAGACCTTCCGGAACATACAGGTGATATTTGACACCGACAATCTCGTCAATACCCTTGGCGATGTACTGGCACAGCAGGGCAAAAAGCAAATACGCATTGCCGAGACGGAGAAATACCCCCATGTAACATTTTTCTTCAGCGGCGGACGGGAACAACCTTTTGAAGGCGAACAACGCATCATGGCGCCCTCACCCAAAGTAGCCACCTACGACCTGCAGCCCGAAATGAGTGCAGCAGCATTGACCAGCAGCCTGCTGCCCGAACTGGAAAAAGAAGCGGTGGACTTTGTATGCCTCAATTATGCCAATGCTGATATGGTGGGACATACGGGTGTATGGGATGCCGTGATCAAAGCAGTTGAAACGGTTGACCAATGTGTGGAGCAGGTGGTTACCACCGGCCTGGCACATGGCTATACCATCTTCCTCACTGCCGATCATGGCAATGCCGATTATATGATCAATGAAGACGGCAGCCCCAATACGGCACATACCCTTAACCCCGTTCCGTTCTTCATCATCGATAAAGACTGGACAGGAACCATACAACCCGGTAAACTTGGCGATATTGCCCCTACCATTTTAACGATGATGGGACTGCCCATCCCCAAAGAAATGACAGGTGAAGTACTGGTATAAAAAGCCTGTAAACGCTTCATATCTGCTGTACATCAAACAACTTTTTATATACACAACATGAAAAAATTCATCAAACGCTTATTGATTGTTTTACTGATCGCTTTTGTCATCATCCAGTTTTTCCGCCCGGCCCGCAATACAGCCAACGGCGCAGAAGCCTATAAAGCCGATATCACCATGGTGCATACCGTACCTGCTGATGTGCAGGGCATTTTTCAAAAAGCCTGTAACGACTGTCACAGCAACAATACAACCTACCCCTGGTACAGTAATATCCAGCCGTTGGCCTGGTGGCTCGCCGATCACATCAAAGAAGGCAAACGCGAACTCAATTTCTCTGAATTTGCCCATTACAGCCTGCGTCGCCAGTACCGTAAGCTCGAAGAAATCAACAAAGAAGTAAAGGAAGGCGAAATGCCCCTAACCTCTTATACCCTGATACATACCAGGGCCAAACTGACAGATGCAGAAAAACTGGCCATCGCCAATTGGACAACCACCCTGCGCGACAGTATGCAGCGTGTATATCCGCAAGACAGCCTTATCCGGAAAAAGCAGTAATTTCGCCATACCAAAACAAATGCGGCATCGCTTCTATCATATTATTGCAGGTCTTTTTCTGACACTCGCTGCCACCCCCCTGCTGTTCATCAGCATACAGATGGTTCGGCAGCAATGGATCAGGCACGCCATGAAAGAAAGACTTGAAATGGCCTCGCTTCAGCAATTCAGCATACCCGCAGAAGATCTTCATTGGGTGGTGCAGGATAAAGAGATCAGTGTAAAAGGTAAATTGATCGATGTCAAAACCATTACCCGTGATGGCGGCCGCTATCTTGTACAGGGGTTGCCCGATGAAGAAGAAGAAGCGATCCTGCGGCAACTCAACCAATCACAAGACCCCGTACAAAAGCAATTGCTGTGCAATGCCCTTCAGGTATTGTTGATCCCGGTATATTACCAGCAGCAGGACATTGACTGGCCCGTTTGGCAAAGCATCGCAACACCAAAATACATAGCAGGCAAGTCTCTGCTCTGCACACAGAGCAGCCCCGTAACAACCCCGCCGCCAGACCTGAACTGCCTTTAGTTTTTCTGCAATACTTATTCTCCAGAAACTCCTGCATCAGCAGATGCAGGGATTATTCCATACGCCGGCAGTGCCCCCGAAAGCCACTGGCGTTATTACTGATTTATTAATACAAGAACATGAAAAAAATAATGATAAGCATTGCTGTCATACTGGCAGCAAATAAGGTCTGTGCACAGCAAAAAAATATTACCGACACCATCGCCCCCCTCGATGAAGTGGTCGTATCCGCTTCAGTATTCGAAGAAAAGAAGCGGAATATTGCACAAAAGATTGACGTCATTACCGCACGTATGATTGCGCAAACCAATGCACAAAACACAGGGGATTTACTACTCAGTACCGGGAAAATATTTGTTCAGAAAAGTCAGCAGGGCGGCAGTAGTCCGGTGATCCGTGGTTTTGAAGCCAGCAGGGTAATGCTTGTTATAGATGGGGTACGGATGAACAATGCCATATACCGCAGCGGGCACCTCCAGAATATCATTACGGTTGATCAGAATATGCTGCAAAGAGTGGAAGTGATGTATGGACCCGCAAGTACCATTTATGGAAGCGACGGGCTTGGCGGGGTCATTCACCTGCAAACAAAAAATCCGCTGACCTCAGGTACAGCAGGCAAAACCATAACTACCGGGGGAGCTTTTGCACGCTACAGTACGGTCAACAATGAAAAAACCATTCATGCCAATGCCAGCATCGGCGGCAACCGGTTCGCCTGGCTCCAGGCTTATACATTCAGTGATTTTGGTGATATGAAAATGGGCAATCATTATCCTGATAAATACCCGGATTTCGGGCGCCGCAGGTTTTACATAGGCGAGGTCAACGGACAGGATTCAGTATTAACCAATCCTGATGACAGGGTACAACGATTTTCAGGCTATAAACAATGGGACATCACCCAAAAAATATTATTTAAGCAGAACAGCAGGATAAGTCACCTGCTGAACGCCCAGTTGTCCAATACCACAAACGTACCCCGCTATGACCGGCTGCAGGACATCCGTAACGGCACACTAAGGTTTGCTGAATGGTATTATGGCCCGCAACAAAGATGGCTTGGCGCTTATGAATTCCAGGCAAGAGAGCTGGGCTTTGCCAACGAACTCAAAGCCAGTATCAGTTTCCAGGACATTGAAGAGAGCCGCCAGACCCGTGAATATAAACGCTATGATCGTTTCGACAGCCGAGTGGAAAAGGTGCAGGTATGGGGATTTGCTGCTACTGCACGCAGGAAAACAGGACTTAATGAAATGACTTTTGGCATAGATGGGCAACTCAATAATGTAAAATCAGTCGCAACCCGTACCAATCGTAACACAGGTGCTGTAGCAGCTTTAGACAGCCGTTATCCTGACGGGAAAAACAGGATGAATTATTTTGGTGTCTTTATACAGCACCTGCTCAAATCGGACAATGGCAAGTGGGTACTGAATGACGGTCTTCGGTTTCAGGTGGTTCGCCTCAGTGCCGCTCTCGCCAATAATAGTTTTTTCCGGTTACCAGACTCAGTATTTGTACAAAACAATACGGCTGTTACCGGCAACATAGGAATAGTATACCAGCCCACTAAAAATACCCGGGTCAGCCTTGCCCTGTCATCAGGATTCCGGACACCCAACATTGACGATCTCGCGAAGCTTTTTGAATCCAGTACTGCAGCCAAACAGGTAGTTGTACCCAATGCAAACATAAAACCAGAATATACGTATAACGCAGACCTCTCCCTTAACCAGACAATTGCAGATCGGTTCAATATTGAGTTTACAGGTTTTTATACCCTGCTGCGCAATGCTATTGTAAAAGCACCATTCCGGGTGAATGGTCAGGATTCAATTGTTTACCAGGGTGTAAAAAGCCAGGTGCTGGCTAACCAGAACAGTAATAAAGGATACCTCTACGGCTTTAGCACCTCGCTCGCATTTGAACTCAATAAAAACCTCAGTCTTGGTTCTGACCTGAGCTTTACCTACGGGCGTTTTCAGACCAACGCGGCCCAGAAGTCAAACATTTATGAGAAACAACCCAATGGCACTTACCTGCTGGTAAGCAGGAATGTGAGCAGTAAACCCCTTGACCATATTCCGCCCGTCATTGGTAAAACAACATTGAAATATCGAAGTACCGTCATCAATACAGAAGTTTTTGCTTTGTACAATGGTGCCAAAAGACTCAACCAGTATAATGCAGATGGAGAAGACAATGCACAGTATGCTACAGCAGATGGTATGCCCGGCTGGATTACCATAAATTGGCGGGGAGAGTACAATATTAACCGCCATCTCACAGCACAGGCAGGTGTTGAAAACATTTTCGATCGCAATTATCGCTATTTCGCTTCAGGATTTTCCGCTCCCGGAAGAAATGTATACCTCGCTTGCAGGGTAAATTGGTAAAACAAGCCACTAATCGTACAAAAAAGACCGGAAATGTTAAAATTCCGGTCTTTTTATTTCCACAAGCAGCAGGACATGACAGGAATTTGTCTATTTTTATAGGGTAAATCAAGCACAAATATGACAGAAGAGCTGATGTTGGCCGGATGTCTGAAGAATAACGCCGCCGCACAGGAGGCGTTGTACACCCGTTTCAGCCCAAGGATGCTGGGCGTGTGTTACCGGTTTGCCAAAAACCGCGAAGACGCGGAGGATATGCTGCAGGAAGGTTTTATCAAGGTCTTCACCCAGATCCACCAGTACAGGGGCGAAGGAGCCCTTGAAGGCTGGATCAGGCGGATCATCGTTCATACCTGCATCAATATCCTGAAGAAAAACAAGAAGTTCTCTGAAAGCGTTGATATCATCCATGCCAACAGCCTGCAGGTAAGGGAAGAAATGATTCCCTCCATTATGCAGGCCAAACAAGTGGTGGAATGTATCCGTATACTGCCATTGGGGTACCGTACAGTTTTAAACCTGTATGCCATAGAAGGCTTCTCCCACAAAGAGATCGCTCACCTGCTTGACATAGAAGAAAGCACAAGCAGGAGCCAGTATACCAGGGCTAAAGTAATGCTTGAAGATATTCTGCTGAAGAAAAAAATTATCCAAAAACCCCGGCCAGAGGTACAATATCTTGTAGCAACCGGGCCGAGATAAACCATGAAAAACCTTATTATGACAGTTTTACCAGAACCAAAGAATTTTTAAGTGTACAATGGAGCATAATTTTCATAACAATAGTTTCGAAAGACTGCTGAGAACGCAAACAGAAGACTTTAAGATGCAACCCTCCCGGAAAGTGTGGCAAGGTATTTACAATAACGTTCACCCCTCCCGCAAGCTTCCCTCGATCGTCATGAGTTTGGTGCTGATCACCAGTCTCCTGCTGCTGGGATACCTCAATACTTCTGAAGGCAGGAAAGCCCGTGCGCTCCTGGCCAGCACA
>JAAFIK010000050.1 GCA_013298665.1 Chitinophagales bacterium | reverse complement strand
TTTTATGATTTTGGCGGCGTAACGGGAAAAATGATTGAAGCCGCAAAGCAGTGGATGCTGGCTAACAAGGGGAGGTATATCATCAATAGAGATTATTGCCCGTACTGATGCGGGGTGTTACCGTAAGAAACTATTAGCGGCTAAAGATTTTGCTCATTTTACAGGGTAAAGCATCGCTGCTTCTTTAAGTACGCGATGATTTTTGGTAAAACAGCCGGGGGGTGCTGTAACGGCATCCCCCCTGTTTTTTAGGGTGGGGGAAGTCTTACTGGATGCGTGCAGGGAGTTATGTAATACTGTTGATTGCTCATCAAACCATGGCTCAACAACGGCGATTTGCGTTACCTAAGCCCTTTGAACATAACTGATTTCCCATATTTTGATAAAAACGACCCGAACAATCCTATCAAAACCAATGGAATTATTCCGTCAGGGCCTAACATGACTAAATTAATACAAACAAATCAATAACTGGTTATGCAAAAATGGGTGTATGTATTTTTCAGCGCTGTACTGTGTATTTCCTGCGGGTTGTTTACGGGCGAAACCAAAGATTCCCATGCCCCGTTGGTGTACAAAGACGTGATCGTATACAATACGTTTCGCGATACCTGTATGATTTTCAGGGACGAGGCGGGTGATACCATTCGTCTGCACCGTCGCTATCGTATCTTAGAAAATACATTCTCAGATACCATGAATATTTCTCTTGAATTGATCAATCCAGGCCAAAAGAGGGAGATATTTTGTAAACAGATGGATACGGCTACCAATGGGGGTATGGATGCATCGGAAGAGTATGAGCAGTATCTTGAAGAGCGGGATTTGCCCGAATTGTATACGCCCTATATCTGTATGTATCATTGGTATACCAACCGGATGTACTATAAGAAGGAAATCCCCAAAAAACCGGGGGAGTACATCAAACTCAGGATCTGGTACAAGCCAAAGAAAAAAAACGCGCCCTGACTTTATGGGTCATTGAGCAAGGCAACAGCCACGGGTAGTATAACACAACCTGTGGCTGTTGTATAATACTAAGTCGTGATTTATGTAATACTGTTTATGTACTCATCAAGCTATACAAACAACTGCTGATGAAAACCATACTCTTAACCGCTTGTTTATTGTTCCTTTTTGTTCAGGGGCATTATGCACAGCCGCCCTGCGGCGACCAGCAGATACCAACGGCTGCGTCATTACTGGCAAGGCTGGGGGATAAACCAGTGTATAATACCCGCCCTTGCGACTTTGTGCCGGGCTGTAATATTACTGATACCCTGCGGAAAAGGATATTATACCTGTTGCATTGGGAATGGTCGAAACAAGAAATAGCCGATTACTTGAGAAAAGATATAGAAGCACATAAAAACACGTACAATATTGAAAAAAGGGCAAGAGATATTGCATCAGGTGATGACTCACTTTATAAGAAAGCGGTCGATAGCATTGCATTGAAAATAAATAGAGGTGTACTCACAGAGCTTGAAGCAGGTGACGGTTTTGTTGTCGACCCCTTATTGGTGATTACAGCAGCGCGCATCAACCTGCGTGAGGCAATACCGCTGCTGCAGCGCAGCCTGAAAGACACGGTACATTACCGCCGCTGGTACACCGAGTTAGCACTGGCCCGGCTGGGCGATAAGGCACTGCAGCGTAAGCTTATCGCTGCGTGTGCCTATTCGCAATCGCTTAATGGTACCGACTGGCGGCGTATATTTTTCGATGTATTCAAAAAAATGTCTTTTATCGGTACGCAGGAGAGCCTGTACCAACTGCACCAATGGATCGATACCACAGGTACTTATGAAGAGATTGACGACCGCCCGGGTGTTAAATGCGGTAATCTTGCTGTATTGGTTATGCAGGATGTTTTCCTCAATGATGAGTTTAAGGCATTGATCAAAGGGATATCTACTTCAAGTAAAAGTGATCAGCAACTGATGGCGGTAAAGCAATGGATTATTGCCAATAAGGGAAAGTATACCTTGCGGAAAGATTATTGCCCGTACTGATGCGGGGTGTTACCGTAAGAAACTATTTGCGGGTAAAGATTTTGCTCATTTTACAGGGTAAAGCATCGTTGCTTCTTTAAGTACGCGATGATTTTGGTAAAACAGCCGGGGGGTGCTGTAATGGCATCCCCCCTGTTTTTTAGGGTGGGGGGAAGTCTTACTGGATGCGTGCAGGGAGTTATGTAATACTGTTTATGTACTCATCAAGCTATACAAACAACTGCTGATGAAAACCATACTCTTAACCGCTTGTTTACTGTTCCTTTTTGTTCAGGGGCTTTATGCACAGCCGCCCGGCGGCGATACGGTGTACGGGTACCGAACGGGGGTATGTATATGTGCTGCGGGTGGTTCGCGGGGTGACTAATCCCGGCGGCGCAACCACGAACACCAGCGAGGTACTGCAGGGTACGGCACTGGTGGTGAGGTAGGGAATAGTATTGAGTACTTAGCAGGGTTCTGTCTTGATACTGATGTCTTCTTCTCTTGCTACTAAGTACCGCCACAAGGCATCTTTCCCGTAGCAGCCCCGAGGTAACCCCGTAGTAAAGCCGAGTGTTACCCGTCTAAGCCCGTCTTTTCCAATTCCAGATGTGAGAAACAAGACACAAGTATCAAGACAGAACCAGACTGAGTACTGAGTATGTCGGGGCAGCACCCTCGGCTGATCCGAACCAATCCCCCTTATTTTGCGTTAGTAATGGTATGCTTAAGAGGATCGGATATATCATAGCCATCGTTCTGGCCACAGGAGCCTGTTCAGATAAGAACGTCTATACCGTAGCGGCACCCATTGATACGCTGCCGGTGGGACAGCCCCGCGATACCGTAACCAAACGTTTCCTTGCCCTGGGAGATTCCTATACCATCGGTCAGTCCGTACCGGATTCGGATCGCTTTGTGCGCCAGTTGGTAAGGTTCCTCGAAAGAGATTCGATCAAATGCTATCCCCCCGAAATCATTGCACAAACGGGCTGGACGACGGCTAATCTCCTCAACCGCCTCAATACAAACCCGCCCCTGCGCAGCACCTATGATATCGTAACCCTGCTCATCGGTGTCAACAACCAATACCAGGGCCGCCCGCAGGCGGAATACCGAGCCGAATTTACCAACCTGCTGCTCCGTGCCATACAATATGGCGACAATATCAAGCGCAAAGTGATTGTACTGTCGATACCCGACTGGGGGGCTACGCCCTTTGCTGCCGGGCAGGATCGCCAGCGCATTGCCGCACAGATCGACTCTTTTAACCTCATTAACCGCGACATTTCCCTTCAATATGGTGTGCAATACCTCGACATTACCGCTTCCACACGGATGGCGGCAACGGATGGCAGCCTGCTCACCTTCGACAGCCTGCATTATTCGCGTAAAGAATATGGTAAATGGGCACAACGTCTGGTGCCATTGGTAAAGGACGGGTTGCGCTGAGTCCGGGTAAACTACCGGTAACCGTATTACTCAAACAATTCGAGGTGTGTTTTGGGACGGCGTTTATCCTGCCAGGAAAAGCCGCGCAGGCTTTTTTTGTCATCCGGTATCTGCCTGATGGGAAAGAGCGTTCCGTTGACATCGTTGACAAATTTTACCTTGTTGAGTTCCTTGTTCACAAAATATACATCAATCACATCTCCGCTGCTGCGGTTCATACCTGTATAAGAGCTGTCTTCTGCCTGCGGGTAAAAAACGCTTTCCGCGGGGGAGCCTTTTACGCGCATATAATCAAGATCGCCATTCTTAAAATAGCCATTGATGGTACGCCCGCCCACCTGGTTGTACATTTCTGCATTTGCACGGTTGATGATCATACCATTGTTAAACACCGATACCCGTTCGGGTTTTTTATTTTTGGTAAACAGGTAGATGGTATCGCCGGTAACCTGTGTCTTATCGTTCCACACCACGGGATCGTTGAACAGGCGGAACACCGAATCTTCGGTAGAGTAGTAGAGGCTATCGGCTACGGATTGCAGCGAATCATTGAAGATGCGTACGTGATGAAAAGCCAGGAAATAACGGATGGCGGTATCGGTGGCGTTGACACGGGTAACGGTATCGATCTTTTGCTTTTTGGTAAAGGCCCTGCGCTGTAACGAGTCTGTCTTGCGCAGACCGGAAAACAATGTGTCCGCAGCAATATAAGTACTGTCGTTGTTTTCGTAAAAGATCATCACCGGTTTGTTATAAGCCAGGAAGGAATTGTCTTTTTTGTTGAGGAAAATATTGTTGGCCAGCGTGGTAACCTTATTGGCACTGTCTACCAGTTTGGCCACGCCTTCCATCTGCAGGATACCCGTCTTTTCATCATAGGCCATTTTGTTGGCGCTGAGGAAGTGGGTACTGTCTTTAAAACTTGTCTTGTCGAAGAAGATGGCCTCACCGGTTTTAAGGTTATAGGTACCATTTTTGGTATCGATGATGCCGTCTTTACTGATAATATGCGTAGCAGTAATAAAGTTGGCCACCTGTGTTTGTGTATTGTAGCGGAGGCTGTCGGTGGTAATATCATATTTAGGATCTACCAGGTGTACCTTCTTTCTGAAGAAAACGTCTTTTGTATCAGCGAAGTATTCGCCCTCAGTACTCCTGAGTACGGTACTGGCGTTAACAATGCGCCCGCCGCTTTTGTAGCGGCCAATATGCGAACGCATATCATATTCCAGGTCTTCTGTATAGAGCGTACCCTTTTTATCCGTCATCAAGACCTTCTTTTTTAGGTAGGCCATACGGTCGGCGCCTACATATTTGAGGTATTGGGCATAAGTATTGATGCTGTCGTTTTCGTTGATGTGTACATTACCAAAGGCTTCTACAATATTGGTGCGGCGGTTCACCACGGCACTGTCGCAGGTAAAGGTGGTTTTACCTTCTTTGAGTATCACGCTCCCTGCAATGGTTTCGATGAGGGTTGCGGAATCAATCTGGTTCTGGCGGAGGCGCAAGCCCTGTACAATTTCAATCGTACGCAGGGTATCCACGGCCGGTGCGCCATTGATGATTTGCTGGGCCCCGGCCTTTTGCATGGGTATGCCCGCAATAAGCAGGAGAACCATACCAGCAATGCTTTGTCGCAGCGTCATGAAGCAGAAGAGTTGATGAGGATGCAAATTGCCGTTTTATTCGCTAATGAAATCATAAAGTTGCACCGGCATACAATGGTTATTGTTTATACGGTGCATTCACCGTGTCGGGTAATGGGGTGAGGAGGGGGCCGGTTTTATCCTTTTTGCCAAATACCGATACATTTACATAGCGCTTAGGGTGCAGCCGAAGGTCGTCGATCAGGAGATTGACCTTGTTGGCCGTGGCCGCCAGGTTATTGTACAACCGGGCATCTTTCATCAGCAGACCCAATGTGCCTTCGTTGCTGCTGATGCTGGTGAGCATCCCTTTCAGTTCCCCGATGGTGCCATTGAGAATGGTAAGTGTTTTCTCCAGGTCGAGCCTTGAGAAGTTGGCCGTTGTTTTTTCCACATTGTCCAGAATACCATTCATCTTTTGGTTGTTGGCAGCCAGGTTGCCTGTGAAATCACTTACATTGTTTAATGTTTTTGCCAATGCGCCCGACTGGGTATTGAGCAGGGTTTGCAGTGAAGCGGAGGATACGGCCAGTCCAGCCGTTGTTTTGTTCAGGTTTTCGAGCGTGGCCCTGATATTGTTCTTCGCGGCAGGATCCACCACGCCGTTGACGGTGATCAATACCGAGTCCAGTGCTTTTACGGCATTTTTAACCTCATACAGCACAGGGTCAATCTTCTTAAGTGCCCCGTCAATGATGCCGGCAGTAGCCTGTGTGGAAATGGTATCGCCGTTTTTGAGTGCAGCGCCTGTAGTACCCAGTTTAATATCAAGGCTGATGGTGCCCAGCAGCGATGGGCTGATCACCGCAACGGAATTGCCGGGAATGGCATAGTTGCCGTTCATGTTCACAGAAACGATGACCTGCTTCATGTCAGGTGAAAAGGTAGTGGCGGATACGGTACCCACCTGCTTGCCATTAACCATGACGGGATTGCTGTTGGTAAGCCCCTGCACATCCGTAAACACGGCATAGAGTGTGTTCGATTTGCCCGATATCGGTTTACCCTTAAGAAAGTTGAAGCCCAGCACCAGTAAGGTAATGCCTACTGCGGTAAGCGCGCCTACTTTTGTTTCATTTGAAATTTTCATCCGTCGTATTTTATTTTTCTCCATAAACCAGGTGCCATAAGCCGGACTAAGTCATCACCTGGAAAATAAAGCCATAAGCATAATCAGTGGCTGTGTATACACAGCTTACCCAATGCAAACTTAAGCATGGTTGAGGAACAAAAATAGCAAATCTTGTGTTGTGGCCTGTTAAATGAACGGGAAACTATTTGCGCCGGGGCAGTTTGTGCCCACCGGCACCTGTATTGGTCTCAGCCGGTCTGGGGTTTTCCATCTGGTCTTTATACCGGCGGATGGCGGCAGTAATGGCTTCGGCCAGTTCCTGCTGCCCCTTTTCGCTGTTGAGGTAGCGCTCATCGTCGTAGTTGGTAATAAAGCCCGTCTCCACCAGTATGGCCGGCATATTGGTGGCCTGTAATACCCAGATACCCACCTGGCGCTGGTTTACACCAAGGGCAGTGCGTCCGGTTTTATCCACTTCTTCATTTACATAAGTGGCTAAACGGGCACTTTTATCCTGGTAGCGTTTGGCATAGATCTGGGCAATGATTTTTCTTTCGGGCGAGCTGAAGTCGATATTATTATAAGCCGTATCAGAACTGGCTTCGGCGTTAAACTCTTCTTCATTCATAATTGCCTTGATCTTATCACTGGTTTTGTGCGGGGCAAATATCCATACACTGGTGCCTTTGCGCTGGGTACCCACTTTATAATACTGAATAATGGGCTTCTCCACTTCACGGGGAATGCGCGTTACTTTTTTTACTTTTTTCTTTCCCTTTTTTACCCATTCCACTTTGGTATCATACACCGTAACAGTGCGGTACCCCGTTACCCTTGAAGCGGTTTTGAGATTTGCCGCATCCGCATGGATACATACAAAAAGATTACCCCCGTTAGGATTGGCATTACTGTTGGCAATAGCAGCCTTTTCCGGTGGAGCCTGATAAACATCGGTGGTGCGGGTAGGTACTACTTTTACCGCGGGAAATTCTTTCTTGAGCTGGGCCACTAATTTGAGGCTGATGGCAAGGGTCACATTCTTCTCGTAAGAGTTAAGTCCGTCTTCATATCCGCCATGTGCGCCTCCATCCTTACCGCCATGTCCGGCATCTACGATTATGGTATTGAGTTTTTGGGGGTTCTGGGCTTTTGCACCATATACAAAGGACAGGAGAAGAACGGCTGTGCCGATAGAGCGTATCAACATATAACAAACCTGGTTTTTAGTGGGATTAGTAATTATCGTTTCTTTCACACTTTGTTGGAGCATTAATCTATATTTTTGCGTTCAACTGCTATGCATCACGTTAACAAAGGTAAGGCAATTTACATTTTTACATCGGTATCACTGCTGCTGCTTGCGGCGTTAACGCTCTTTGCTGCGGATAAAGTCTCTCTTTCACCACATTTTCACAATTCATTAACGACTGATACCATTCCGCCGCGTAAGAATAAAATCCCGGGTGCTGAAAAATTAAAAGAGATGGCTGACCAGGAAGCAATCAGAAAAGCCGCACTACAAAAGGAAAAAGCTGCAACCATCAAGCCTGATACCAATATTGTGGCCAAAACAGATACCTTTTCCATCAAGTATTCAAAAGATTCATTGGATGCACCCGTAACCTATCATGCTGATGACAGTATGGTACTGGATGTACCAGGCAAAAAAATACTGCTGTATGGCAAAGAGTCGAAAACGACTTATAAAGACAATGAGTTGACGGCACCGGGTATTGAATACGACCAGAAAACCAACCTGGTGATGGCACACCTGTCTAAAGACAGTCTCGGCAATGTAATCTCCTATGCCAAATTCAAGCAGGCCGATTTCTCTTCTTTCAGCGATACGATCCGGTTTAATATGAAAACGGGCAGGGGGCAGACCAAGGGTACTTATTTTATGCAGAATGAGATGTTTGTATTTGCCGAAGTGTCTAAAAAGGTGGATTCGAATACCATTTATGCACGCAAGGCCAGGTTTACCACCTGTAACCTCGATACGCCGCATTTTGCCTTTGTAAGCAACAAGGTAAAGTTCATCAACCAGAAAATGGCTTTTACAGGACCGGTACACCCGGAGTTTGAAGGCGTACCGATACCCATTGTATTGCCTTTTGGTATTTATCCGCTGAAGCAGGGACGCCATTCGGGTATACTCGCACCCACATTTACGGCCAACGAACAGTTGGGGCTCGCGCTGGAAGGTATGGGCTATTATAAAGTACTGAGCGACAACTGGGATGTGACGCTGCGGGGTACCTTGTATTCTTACGGGGGCTGGACAGCCAATATAGCCCCGAGGTATTTTAAGCGGTACCGCTACCAGGGGAATTTATCGCTCGACATCCAGCACTTTAATTTCGGTCTGCGTTCTGATAAGGATTTTCGTACCCGGCGCAGTTTCAACTTCCAGTGGAGCCATACGGCTGATACCAAGGCCCGGCCCGGGGTAACCTTCAGTGCCAGGGTAAATGCGGGCAGCAGCAAGTTTAACCAGCAGGTACCCAACAGCCCGGCCCGCAATTTTACCAACCAGCTCAATTCGTCCATCAATTACGCCAAGGTCTGGAAGGACCGGCCGTACAACATCACCATCAACGCCAACCACGACCAGAATACGGAGACCAAACTCATTAACCTCACCCTGCCCGATGTGGCGTTTAACCTCAATACCCAATATCCCTTCCGCCGTAAAGAAGTGACAGGCCCGTTGCGCTGGTACGAAAACCTCGGCATCGCCCTGAACTCCAGTGCCAAGAGCACCACCAGTTTTTACGATACCCTCGCTGATATTACGAATCAGATAAGCGACAATTTCAGGTGGGGAGCCAGCCATAGTGTACCCATTACCTTATCGCTGCCACAGATCGGCCCCCTCCAGGTGGCACCCAATGTCAGTTATACGGAACACTGGTTTCAGCGAAGGTTGCTTCGTACCTGGAACCCCGGAACAAAAAAGGTTGACAGCGTTTACCAGCGCGGGTTTTATACCGGCCGGGAAACCAGTTTTGGTATCGGCGTTACCACCCGGATATTTGGTATGTTTACCTTTGGCAAATCGAGTAAAATACAGGCCATCCGGCACGAGATACGACCCAGCATCAGCCTCAGTTACCGGCCCGATCTTTCCGGCGGTTCCTACCGTACACTACAAACGGACACCCTGAAAACCACGGTGCGGTACAGCATCTACGAGCCCAATGTATTCGGGCCTTTCAGTGAGGGCCAGTTTGGCGGTATCAATTTCAGTATTGATAATAACATACAAGCCAAGGTGAAAAGCAAATCGGATACCGGTGCCGCTGCGGTTAAAAAACTGACCTTTATCGATGGCTTCAGCATCTCCGGTAATTACAACCTGCTGGCCGATTCTTTTGCCTTCAGTCCGCTCAGCATCTCTGCACGCAGCAACCTGTTTGACAAGATCAATATAACCGCAAGCGCCTCCACAGATCTGTATGAAGTGAATGCAACCGGCAGACGCATCAATACACTGATCTGGAAGCGTAAACCGCTGAGTTTTGGCCGGTTGACCGGTGGCCTTATCTCGGTACAAAGCCAGTTATCCGGTGGCAAAAAAGACAAGTCCGGCAGCAACCAGAAAGACCTGAGCACTTACCAGCAGCAATATGATCCCCGCACCGGACAGCCGCTGGATGAGTTTCAGCAGGAAGCGACCTATGTGCGTAATAACCCCGGTGAGTTTGCCGACTTCAGTATTCCCTGGTCTTTTAATTTTTCCTATTCCCTTCGTTTTACACGTGCCATCATTGCAGGTACTTCCAGTTTCAGAACCGATGTTTCGCAGGACGTAACCCTCCAGGGCGACCTTAACCTTACACCCCGCTGGAAGATCGGGATGAATGGTACGTACAACATCACCACCAAAGAGCTGGGCAGCGTAAGCATGTTCCTCACCCGCGAAATGCACTGCTGGCAGATGGCCATCAATGTATCGCCGGTAGGCAGGTTCCGTTATTTCAACTTCACCATCAGTCCCAAATCGGGCTTGCTCCGCGATCTTAAAATCAACCGGACGCGTTATTTTAATGACCTGTAAACCCGGGATGAGCGAGGGTAGAGCTAAAGCCGGTATTATGGGTTAAACAATCCTTTCTTTCATCGCTTTGGATACGGCTTCTGTAAGTGAGGCTACATGTAATTTTTCATAGATTTTTTTGATGTGCGAGCGTACCGTTTCATAAGAGATATTGAGCTGGTCTGCAATCATTTTATACGCCAGGCCATTGACCACACAGGCCAGTACTTCCTTTTCCCTGGGGGTAAGGTGATAGTTGGGCGCTTCTTCCGGGCGAACGTGTTCGGGAATCTGCTGCATCCTGGTCAGCACTTTCCTGGCGATTGAGGGCGACATTGGCGAACCGCCATACTGCAGTTCCTTAATCGCATCAATCAGTTTGGTGTTGAGGAAGTTCTTCAGGATATAACCCGAAGCCCCCGCACATATTGAATCGAATACACGGTCATCGTCTTCAAATACGGTTTGCATCAATACCTGTATCTGCGGGAACTCTTTTTTAATCCGGCATACCGCTTCTATACCCGTCATGCCGGGCATTTCAATATCCATCAGGATCACATCCGGCTGGCAACTTTTTACATCCGCTATACAATCAAGTACATGGGCAAATGACCCCGCCACTTCAAAGGATTCTACAGTGTTGAGGAGCATGGAAATACTTTCCCGGATGTTTTTATTGTCATCGAATATGGCAATGCGTAAACTCATGATTAATTGTATTGGGTTCAAATATCGGTAAAAGAAACCGGTAAGCCTATCCCCGAATCAGGGGATACTGCACTGCAACCGGATACAGGTACCCACACCGGTTGTACTCTCTATATCCAGCGTGCCTTTCATCTCTTTTGCCCTTACCTGCATATTGTGCAACCCATTACCCGAAAGCGAGGGCTTATGCTGCCGGGTTTCCCGGGCGAGACTGAACCCAACGCCGTTATCCTGCACCAGCAGCGTGAGCACATGTCGTTGTACCTGGATGCGCACCAGCAATTCGGATGCGCCGGAGTATTTGATCACATTGGTAATCGCTTCCTTAAAGATCAGGTAAAAGTTTTTGCGCTTTTCCATATCAAGGTAGATGGACAGTACGCCGGGATCGTATTGAAAATCGAAACGGATATTTCTCGCAGCCAGCAGCGGGCGTGCAAACGATTCCATGCGGTGTACGATCTTTTCCACGCTGTCGTTGCGCGGGTTGATGGCCCAGACAATATCGTTCATCTCCGTGATCATATCATTGGATGTAGTGCTGATTTTACCAAGTACTTCGTTGAGCGCCACCTTACTGTCCTGCGCAGACTGTATCTGCGCCACCTGGCTGTACACCGATATGCTGCTGAGGGTAGAGCCAACACTATCATGCAGGTCCTGTGCAATTTTATTGCGGATGGCCTGCCGCTTCAGAAGCTCATTGATCCGATAGCGGTAGAGCGTGTAGCCGATACCCGAAAGCAGCAGTACACAGAGCAGGTAAAACCACCAGCGCTTCCAGATGGGCGGTGTGATGATGATGGTGAGCCTTTCGGCTTTCTCCTGCCAGGTACCAGGGGTATTGCTCGCCCTGATCCTGAAGGTATAGGTACCACCTTCAAGGTTGGCATAAGGCGCAAAATTCCGCGTACCACATTCCACCCAGTCCTTGTCGAACCCTTCAAGCTGGTAAGCATATTGCACCGGTTGCGAAGCATTGTAATCGGGTGCCGCAAATTCAATGGTGAAATAGTTCTGGCGATAGCTGAGGCCGATGGTACTGCTGACAAGAAGGTTACTCCTCGACTCATTAAATACCCGGAAATCGGTAAAGTAAACCGCAGGCCTCGGGCGATCAGTATGTATGCTGTCCGGGTGAAAGGCAATGAAATAGTTCTTACCCGCTACATACAACAGTCCGCGATGATCCTGGTAGATATCGCCACTGACGCCACCGGATTTCTCCAGGTCCGGCAGGGTAAAGGAAGCCATAGAACGGGTAGTGACGTTGTACTGTTGGAGGTGTCCGTTGCTGATCATCCATACATTGCCGTTATGGTCTGCCTGTATGCCCTCCAGCAGGTTACTTGCAGCAGGGATATGGGTAATGGTTTTCGTTGCAGGATCAAACTGGTGCAGTCCCCCGCCATAAGTACTGATCCAGAGTTTATGCTCTGCATCGGCCGTGATGTCGTATACATTGTTGTTGCTCAACCCGCCGGGTGCTGATGGATTGTTCTGGTAATACAACACTTCAGGTTGGGTATCGCTGCGCCATTGTCCCAACCCCATCTGCGCATTGGCCATCCATATCCGGCCATCATCACCCTTATAGAGCTTCCGCACTAAATTATCGGCAATATTCATCGCCTTCAAAATCTTTTTAGTCGTATCCAGACGCGACACCCACGCTTGTGTACGGAGGTTGTAATAAGCCAGGTAATGACCGTAAGGCGATACCAGCAATACGGGGTCATGATCGATGGTATCTTCCGTTATCGACACAATACGCGAGGAGATGAGTTTGCTCAATACGCCATCCTTTTCCGTATTGGGCAATAAAGCAATGCTGCGGGTATCGGGGAAATAGCGGAACAACGAATAATTGGTGCCGAGGTAAAACTGTCCGTTCGACGCCCTGAAGAATTTGGTGACGGCCAATGGCGTACCCTTGTATCGTAAGGGGAGGTGGGTAAAGCTGTTGCTCCCGGTTTTGCCGGTATAGATGCCGTTGCTGGTGCCGATCCAGAGCTCGTTTGCCGGTGTGGTATAAAAATCATAGATGGTAACCGGGTTTTGGGTGGCAACCCCCTGCAGCAGGAATGTCTGTGTAAATTGCTGTATGGCCGGGCTGCTTGTGCAGATACCCTTGTCGGTGCCGATCCAGGTTTTGCCGGAGGGGGCGATGCAGAGACAGTGGATATTGTTGTCCGACAGTGAACCATCCCGGCGCGGATCGTGCTGGTAACTGTAAAAGACACCTGTTTTTTTGTCACGCAACTGCAGCCCCCTGCTCTTCCCGCCAATCCAGAGATAACCCTGCCGGTCTTCTGCAAAACAATTTACCTCATCGTTGATAAAACTGCCGGGTAAACCGGATTGCCCAAAGCGGGTTTCGGCAGTATTGCCCGGGTTGGACTGGTACAAATACTTATCCCAGGAACCATACCACATATTTTTACCGGCATCACAGTACAGGCTGGTGACCACCACATGCGGCAGTTCGCTGTACAGGTTGGCATACCGGGGATCAACATACGAGGTATTGGTTTGGGTATTCACCATCATCAGTCCTCCGCCCTGGCGTCCAACCCAAAGCAAACCCTGTGCATCAAAGCAGAGTGAGAGTACGGTACGCGTACTCACTTTTACCGGGCGGTCAAACCTTTCGGTACGGGGATTAAAGCGAACAAGTCCAAACCCGCTGGTGCCGAGCCAAAGAAAACCCTGTTTATCCTGTACGATGGTGTTGATATTATTGGTGGGGATGGTGGTGCTGTCGCCGGGGAGGTGTTTGTAGGGTTTAAACTGTTGTGCAGAAGCCAGGCGGTAATCATAGCGCGTCAGGCCACCATCGGCGGTAGCGATCCAGAGTACTTGCTGCGCGTCTTCAAGCAGGGCGGTGATGATATTACCCCCCAGGCTGGTTTTATCGCCCGGCCGGTTGCGGAAAATGGCAAAATTGTGCCCGTCAAAACGGTTCAGGCCATCGTTGGTGCCGATCCACATAAATCCGCGCTGGTCGTGCAGCATGACGTTGACGGTATTGTTTGAAAGGCCATTTTCGGTACTGATCTTTTCAAAATACAATGCCGGCGCCTGGGCAGGCAGCAACAGACAGTACAGTAATGCAAAACTTGTAAGGACTAATGGCTTCATACAGATGCCTGTTCTTTGTATAAAGATAGGGCAATGCCGGTATGGTTGCGGCATGTGTTCTTCCGCAGAAGGAGAGGAGTGGCCTGGCAAAGGCTATTGCTTTTTTACCGGTTCGCTGTAAATAAAATCATCCAGTACCACGAGGTCTTTTGTACCCCCCTGGGTAATATCCTTTTCACCATCGATCAACCGGCCCTGGTGTCCCACATCTACACGGGTAACCAATTCATCAGGGAAATAGACACCAAGAAAGGAGAACGCCGAGGTATTGTCGTGCGGGGGAACATAGAATTTGCCAAGACTGCGGCCTTCATTAAAAAATTCCAGGAAGGTTGTTCCCGCAACATCTACATCCGTAAATACAGCCCCGAAGGCTTTGGTTGTGGCGGCAAAAGTTTGTCCGGCCACCCGGAACTCTACCGGCCACAAGTTACTATTGGTTACCGCAAAACTTTTACTGCCGCTGAAACTTGGGAAAGACGCCGCAGCAAGCGTGTTGATCTCAGAAAAGCCGGTAGCACTTACCGTAGCAGTACTGGCGCCACCATAGATGAGCCCCCTTTGCCGGGAAGCAGGGGCACCGGCATCTGTAGGGTTAAAAAAATCATTGGGTAGTCTGTTGCCATTAAAGGCATCAGCAACGCCATCCCAGTTGATCTCCCTTCTTCCGGCACCGGCACCGGGACTGGTATTCAGCACCCCCAACTGAACACGGAATTCATCCATTTTAGCCTGCAGGTTACCAGTGGCGGTAAATACCTTGGGTTCGCCGGCCACTGCAGCTGGTTTTGTACAGGCAGTGAAGCTGATCAGCAATACCACCATGATGCCGGAAATATACTTTTTCATCTTGTCGGAAATTATGCATTACAAAATTCGTTCAATAACAGCAGATGTACAATACCCTAACCCGGGGAGGCAGCCCGATAGCCTGAAATGGTTATTTGCACACTGCCATCCGGTAACTGCTCCAGAGGTACGCCTCCTCCCGCATAGGGAGGAAGGCACTTCCGGAATTTAAAACCACTCTGTTGTTATTAACCAATCCGCTGTTCTCTGCCGTGTTTGTTTATGATACAAAGATGCGGCATTTATGGCAGGCAAATAATCCCCGATACCGGGAGCAGACATCCCCAAATCCGGGGATAGGTGGTGATGGATTGGGAAATGCAGCGCGGGAAGCGTTACACAAAAAAGAACCACATCCGTTGTTATGGCCTTAGTTCAGCCAAACCTTTGCGGTAGGTATCCCCAACAGGCAGTTCAAGCCCGTTGTCCAATCCGATTTTCCTGAACTGGATAAAGGCAATCATTTTTGCCGCAACGATATAACTCCGGTGGATGCGGATAAAATCGGGCCGGGGTAGTTTTTCCAATATGGCTTTCATCGATATCTGGGTCATATACGATTGGGTTGCGGTATTGATTTTTGCATAATCATCCATGGCCTCAATATAGCAGATGTCGTTGATCGCAATGCGCTGGAGTTTATAGTCGGCATGTACGTACAGGTATTGCACGGCGGCCGGGCGGTTTACGGCTTGTATTCTTCCCTGGTTCAGCGCTTTTTCCACGGCTTTCTTAAACCGGTCGGGTGTAAAAGGTTTCAGCAGATAGTCTATTGCAGCAACCTCAAAGCCGTCAATGGCATATTCCTTATAAGCCGTGGTAAAGATCACCATTGGTTTTATAGCCAGGCTTGTATACAGCGCAAAGCCATTGATATCAGGCATCCGGATGTCTAAGAAAATGAGGTCAACCGGATTGTCGTTCAGGTATTCCTGTGCCAGCACGGGATCAGAAAATACAGCCACCAGATTGATCTCCGTTACAGCGGATGCATATTTCTTTAATACTTCGAGCGCCAGTGGCTCATCGTCTATGGCTATGCAATGCATCATGAAAGATCGAGTTGAAGGATGACATGGTAATGACCATCACGATCATCTACCTTATATATATGTTTGCCGGGATATTGCAACTGCAGCCGCCTCAGGGTATTGGCAATACCACGGTTGGTTGTATGGTGTAGAGCCGTCATCATTTTTTTGTTTGACACTTCCATCTGCAACAGCGTACCGGTGAGCGTGATGGTAACGTGTACAAAACAGTCAATATGGTTACTCACTCCATGCTTGAATGCATTCTCTATAAAGTTGATCAGCAGGAGCGGGGCAATCCGGGTATGGGTTGTTCCATACGGACGGTTGAAAACCACATCCAGTTTCTGGTTACTCCGCATTTCCTCCAGGGCGATATAATCCGACAGGTAATCCAGCTCCTGTTCCAGCAATACTTTTTCAGCTTGCGCGTCCTGCGTAACATAGCGCATGATCGATGATAATTTCAGGATGGCCTCCGGAGCCAGTTCCGTATTACAGATGCTGAGGGCATAAATATTATTGAGTGTATTGAAAAGAAAATGCGGGTTGATCTGTGCCTTGAGGTACAATACCTCAGCATCAAGGCGCTGTACTTTCATCTCTTCATTATTGGCAGCAATCAAACGGTTGCGGTAAGCGAGATATACGATACTGCTGAAAAACCAGACCACCATAAACTGCAGCATACTGAAGAAGGTAAACATTGCATCAAAGGGCCGCTTTTTCATCAGCTCGCTGAAAACAGAATTTGGCGGACCGAAATTCCGCTGGATATACTGGGGCAGGTAAACAGCAAGAAGCATAAAGGCAATACTGATGATAAAATACAAAAAACGCTTACCATTATAGTACAGCTTTGGCAACAGGTAATAACGGTTGAGGTAAAACGGGCCAATGATCAGCGTGATGGCGAGCAGCGGGATAAAAGGAGAGAGTTGTACATCCGAAGGAGGTGGTGTTATATCATCCGGCAGCCTGTTGCTAAACAGGTAGGGGAGTGATATGATCAGACTGGGCAGCAGCATAAAGGCCAGCCATCCGGCAATATGGATCAATATGGGGATATACTTTTTTTTCATCTTGTTGTACCCGGTAAGCCTGTTGCAAAATACACAAAAGCATTTTTTAACCGCATAAATATAGCAAATGTTTCTGCCCGGAATGGCTATACCGGCCAACCATACACAAACACCGGTAAACAAGTGCAGTGTGTTTTTTTAACATTCTCTTGCTCATTTTAGCCACTAATTTTAAGGCCGGTACCAAAACTGTTTTATGAAGCAACAATTAAAATGCTTACTCGCGGGTAACGATACGGCCACCCTGCAAATGTTGTTCCGGTATGCCGGTAAGTTACCCTGGCTGAAAGCAGTTTGCCCCCCTGTTAGTGCCAGAGAAGCCAGCCACTACCTGCAGGAATTTCCGATTGATATTGTTTTTTATGGGATAGCACCCGGTGGTGATGAAAATGCTGGTTTGCTTTTTGACAACTGCCGCAACAGTCTCGTTATCCTTGCCGGTAAACGTGAAGATGCGTCTGCTGGTGTACAGGCAACCGATATCTTTAGTTTTTTAACAACGCCGGTTTCCTATACCGATTTTGTGCAGGTAACCCGTATGGCATGGGATTTTGCCGGGGCATCAGCAACAAATGATACAAGTCCCGCTTTTGATTTTGTCTTTATCAAATCGGAGTACCGTTTTTATAAAGTGCGGTTTGACGAGATACTTTTTTGCGAAGGCATGAAAGACTATACACAGGTATATCTTGTGAATAAGCCCAAACCCATCATTACCCTGCAAAACCTCAAGACCCTGGTTGCTAAACTGCCGGCTGACGGCTTTGTACGGGTACACCGTTCTTACGTTGTCTCTTTCCGCCATATCGACAGCATCGGGAAGGGAGAAGTGATCATCGGGCAAAAACATATCCCTATTGGCGAACGTTACCGCAATACACTCTTTGCCATAGTTGACCAGTTCTCATAAGAAAGGAGTGATATACATCACCCCTTTCATTACAAAAAACCCAGCTTAAAAAAAACTATCTTCCGGCAACACCCAACTGCACTAACTCTTCTTTTGTGAGGGCTGGCCGCTCGTGCCGTATTATTTTTTGCGCGACATACTGTGCTGTTTTACGCGCGTCCATCTCTGTGGCAAATTCTTTTTCCCCCTCCAGTACAGGAATATAAGGCTGCTGTATAAATACCCGCTGGTTGATGATGATCCGGTATCCCCAGCCTTTACCCGAGGGAAAAGTTTGGGCTTCCACCTTCAGCCTTGTATCGGAATCCGGCGCAGGCGATGTACAGCCCGGCATTACCCGCGTTGCCACCACCAGCAGGGCAATACCCATCAACTTAATCATTGCTGTCATATTCTTTATCGGGAAAAAATTCGCGCATATCATCAAAAGGGGTATTGCTGCTGCGGCCCGTAAGCAGGAACCCGCGGTTGTTGAGCGAAAAGCCCGCAGCACCTGTTCTGGCTGTACCCTCGTACCCTGTTTTCTTTGTCCACACATCCGTACCAAAATCATACTCCCAGGTATCCTGCAGTGCTGTACCGTTTTCGCCGGTACAGAGGTAAGCCTTATTGTTCATGATAAACGATACTGCATTACCCCTTACGATGGCGTATTTGTCATCATAGTCATCATCACTCACATTACTTATTTTTCTTTTTTCCGTCCACGGCGCAGCAGCAGCCGGGTCGAATACCCACAGGTCGTTGACGGATGTACTGCTGCCATTATTGATGCCCGAACAGACATACGCCTTATTCTGGTAGATAAATGCAGTAGCGCCGGAGCGTTTGGATCCCCCCATGCTCGTTCTCTGTATCCAGCTATTGGTGCCCGGGTTATACTCCCAGAGGTCTTTTAAATAATTGCCATCATAGCCGGTGGTGATATAGCCCTTACCCGAAAGCCCGAAGCTCACTGCATCATAGCGTGCCGAGCCACCAAAATCGGCCTTACGCGCCCAGGTATTGGCAGCAGCATCATATTCCCAGAAATCTTTCAGTTTGTCCACCCCATCGTACCCTGTACCCATATAGCCTTTATCGTTGATGGCAAAACCAGTAGCAGAACTGCGCGGGGTACCGGGAAAATCGGCTCTCTGTACCCAGAAGTTTTGTGTGGCATCATATTGCCAGAGGTCTCTTAAACGGTCAGTACCATCATACCCGCCCGCGATATATCCTTTATTATTAATCACAAAAGAAACCGCCTCACTTCTTGCCACACCCTCAAAGTCGGAACGACGTATCCAGTTGCCCAGCACATCATCGTCTGTGCTGTCGGACTTTGTACAACCCGTCAGCCACAACAGGCCACTCATGATAAAAAGAAAACGAACATTGTTAAATCGGCGCATAATTGTTTTTTCAAAAATAGACCTGCCCCGTATCGGGCAATTGTTAAAAAGTAGTTAAGTGGGCGACTTGTCGACAAACAGCCTTTTTCAATAGAGTAATACGCCTATCACCGTTGACGGGTACATCAGTACCCCGCAAATGGTCATAGCGTTCCGGGTATGGCAAAAACCCGTGTTGGCAGATAAAAAAGACATCACAATAGATATTAACAAAACTCCGGCGTCATTGCACAATAATATTGTCCCGAAAATTATTCACTATGCGTTCATGGATACATTACCGGCTGAAACGATATTACTTTGCACTGTTGATACTGCTGCTCTCTCTGCAAGCCTGTGAAAAGGCTTATATTGATACAGGCAGTGATTTTGTGGACAACAATACCACCAATATAGTTGTCGTTGATTCCGCCACACTTGAAATATCGACAGTATATGTAGATTCCTTTATATCCTCTGCTACCGGTACCATCCTCTGCGGCAATTATACCGATCCGCAATTCGGGAAGATAAGCGCACAATCTTTTGTACAATTGGGCATACCCGTTGAAACCTACAGCATACCCGCGGGATCCGTTTTTGATTCGGTGCGGCTGCTGCTGAAAGGGAACAACAGTTTCTATGGCGATACATCGCTGCCCTATACCATCAGCGTTCACCAGTTGACGGATGTGCTTAAAACCGCACCCGACCAGACCGGTTTTTACAACCACCACAAAAGGACGTATACGGCCACTCCATTGGCAAGCAGGCAACTGCTCTTCCGGTCTGTAACCAATGATAGCATTGCCCTGAAACTGCCCGCAGCACTCGGGCAGGACCTCTTTGACAAATTGCGCACCAATGCCACCACCATACAGAGCAATGAACAGTTCATCAATTATTTCAAAGGA
This sequence comes from Chitinophagales bacterium, assembly GCA_013298665.1. Lineage (GTDB taxonomy): Bacteria > Bacteroidota > Bacteroidia > Chitinophagales > Chitinophagaceae > Ferruginibacter. Next base: position 17,464 of record JAAFIK010000050.1, on the reverse strand, counting down.
CTGGCCATCACCGGCAATGGCAGCAATAACCTCGTAGCCGGATTTAAAGACAGCCTGACCATGCGCCTGTATTACCACAAACCCGGGACTTATGCCGAAAAAGTACAGATCGATTTCAGGCTCAACGATAAAGCCTTACAGTTCAACAACATCAGCATCAACCGCACGGGTACCGCCATCGCGGCATTGGGGCCGGGGGCAAAGCAATTGTACACCCCCCAAACACAGCAGACCGGTTTTGGCCAGTACATTACCGGCAGTATGGTCAAGATCAGGGTGCCCTATCTGCGCGGACTGCTTCAACTACCCGATTATGCAAAGATCATCCGCGCCAGCCTCGTGGTAAAGCCGCTGCGCAACAGCTACCCGACTGCCTTTCCACTCCCCGCACGCCTCGGACTGGTAACCACCGACAATGCCAATCAACCGGGAGCATACCTCACCGCCTATGATAATGCGTCGGGGCAATTCACCGCGCAATTCGGCAACCTGAAGATTGACAACCTCTATGGTACAGCTACCGCTTATACCTACGACATCACCGCATACCTGCAGGAACAGATTGCCATCACTACCAATAATAAAAACGGACTGCTCCTGCTGGCAGACAACCCCACCAGTGCATTTAACCGTGTGGCCATCGGTGATGGTACAAACGCTGAGGGAAAAACCAAACTAATCATTTATTACGCATCCGTTAAATAAACCATTGACACATGTTCAGCAAAAAAACTGCCGCCCTTCTGATGCTATCCGGCATCATTTGTACACCGGATGCCGGCGCACAAAACAACAGCTCCCCATATTCCATGCTGGGCATCGGTGATATTGAAGCCGGTCAGTTCGGGCGTTATACCGGTATGGCCAATGCAAATGTTGCCCTTGGCGACAGCCGGTATGTCAACAGCAGTAATGCCGCATCCCTGCCCCGGTTGGCCGATCATTTGTATGCCTTTGACATCACCATGCGTTTTAAACAGGTCAACTACAGCGGAGCAGGCGTAAAGGCACCTTTCAATAAGACCTCCGATTTTTCGGTGCGTAAAGCCAGCCTCGGTTTTAAAATCAATAAGCGGTGGGGGAGTGCCCTCGGCCTCCAGCCATTCAGCACATCCGCCTATAGTTTTATTGCCGATAAATACATACAAGGTTCATCCGAAACTGCAATTACCGATAATGAAGGCGAGGGTGGTGTCAACCAGTTTTACTGGGCCAATGGTTACCAGCTTACCAAACATACCGCTGTGGGACTGACGGCATCCTTCCTGTTTGGCTCCATGCGGCAAACAGAAACCCTGTACGGCAGCAATAGCCCGCAGGCCGTAATCACCACCACACAGAATACTTACCTGCGTAATTACTACCTCAATTTCTCGGTGCAAACCGGGCTGCGCCTCAATAGTGCCTGGGAAGCAAAATTTGGGTTGACCTTCTCACCCAAAACCGATCTATTTGCTGAACTGACACGCGAAGTAAAAAGCGAAGACGGCGTACTGATCAAAAAAGTAAAGACACAAAACGATTACTTTACCCTGCCACATTCGGTCAACATCGGAGCCGCGCTGGTCCGCAACAACAAGCGCACCTATAGCATGAGTGTACAGCACCAGGCATGGACGCCATTAAAATTCAGTGGTACCCATTACCGGCTGGTCAACAGTTCCCGTGTATCGCTCGGTTACCAGCAGTCCGGAACCGTAAACACATTCAACAAATGGCAGTATGAGCGGGGCTTTTTCCAGGCAGGGGTGTATGCCGGGCAATCGTACCTCGAAATCAGGAATAAACGGCTGATGGATTTTGGTGCAACCATTGGTATTGGCAGAAACGGGCGGAACAGCCCCATCGGCGCGGTGTTTGCCCTTGAAGCCGGCAGGCGCGGCACCGCATCATCGGATATCCTCAGCGAAAACTATGTAAACATTAATATTACGTTCTCGTACCAGGGCGTGGTGGGGGTAAAGCGTAAATATGACTGATGGGAGGGGAGGGGGAAAGAATCCCGATGTATCAGCAATATTCAGCGGTATCCCTGTCACCTGCAACGATCCTGCTGCCTGATCCGGCATTATTGTGTTTGTATTCCGGTTGCGGTTATGAACAGGCAGTTTAAACACTTCGTATAATCTGACACAGGGTTGTTGTATATTATTTTTAGTTATCGTTTGCTACCTTGTTAAGTGCCCGACTCACCATTGCCCTTGAAATGAAATGGATGGTTCCTTTTTTCTTCCGGGCACTTGTTGCAAAAACCATCCCTGCAAGTAACCCAACCAGCGCAAACCCTTTGTGCTAAAGGAATTTAAAGTCGTGGGATGTATTGACCGGTACTTAGCGATAAATGTTTATCGTCAGGTAGTCTTCCTGTCTTTTGCTCCCATAATTAAAAGCCACAAGCAAGTTCCTATTTCACCAATACTTGCCGGCAATCTTATGTATGATGATACGCCAATTTTTGAATAATCAGGAATCAGGGTATGCCCTGCGAAATTTATCAGATAACCAAAACAACCAATCATTAATAATACACCTGAAATTTTGGGTAGAAACCCTGACTTGAAAACCAAATATCCGAATGGAAACAACCAAAGCCCTGAAAAAATGTGAACAATCCGCATCCCGTTTTTGTATTGGTCAAGATATAACAAAACCTGAGATTGGATTTCATGAGCGGAAAAACCAAAGTGATTTTTTGTATCATTCATCAATGAAAGAACGGTAAATTCATTCTGAACATTTAAGAAAAATACAGGCACACCCATAACAGCTAAAAGAATCATCAGCTTGGCATAATTTTCATTTACAGGTTTTAAAAGTTTATACAGTACAAGGGGTAAGAAAAGAAAAAAAGTATAACATAGTAAACCACCAGCAATTCCAAGCCTGAAAAGTGTTTCAGCGGAAGCAATATTCTGATAAGTCAGGGATGGATTGTCCGGTACAATAAGTTTGGAAGGCACATACAGTAAAGTGAAAATGCCTGTTACTACCACACCTAAATAAAGAAGCCCTGCAATTCTTGCTAACTTCTTGTTTGAATAACCTGTCGCCATAATTTCTACATTACAGATTTACCTTTCCAATTTCAGTCCATTTCCAGGCATACCATACAATTATTGAGGTAAGTACGCTTTCAACAATTGCATAAAAAACATAAAAAATCCTCCATTCAGAAAATGCTGTTACTGCTATCAAAAGCATAACTTCTGTAAAAAAAATACCGGTTATTATATTCAGCCATCTATTTATCGGTGACTTTAAAATAATCGACAAGCAAACCATTAAAGCAGGAACTGCCAATAGCAATGAGGCCGCGAATAATTTTACCGGATTGTTAAGCATACTATCACCATTGATTATTCCTTGTACTTTACCAGGTACATAGAGTTCAAAATAATCACCATAGATGTAAAAAAAAGTCACAGAAGCCCAAAGTGCCGAAAGTTTTATTTTGATATTTACTTTCACGTCTTCTGAATCATTTGTGTTTATCCTGTCTGAATGCATAAATGTTTTTTAAAGCAGTGTTTTGTCTGCCGGTTAATTCCTCCGGATGGGTATTTTAAGAAAACTGTCATTATACCACTTTAGTATTAAAGGCTCTCCGGCATCTCTTATAGTTTCATCATTTACATCTTTACCTGTTCCGTAATTAATTTGCTCAGAAGAACTTTTATTTACATTTACTATCAGTACAAGTTTGCTGCCTTTACTGAGCTTTCTGCTTGTAAAATAACTGTTGGTAAAGGGAAGTGTTGTTTTTTTACCTGGTGTCAGCAATTGCCTTTGCGTATTATTGTTTGCAAAGCTTGCCCTGCCCATAAAATAAGTGAGATAGTAGTATTTACCGTCAGGCATTTGTTCGAATAGTACTGCACTATAATCCATGTCTTTTTTGTTAATTGAAACATTCATTTGTCCCGTGAAGCAACCGGTAAATTCTACATCTTCAGTTAATGGATCAGTTTTATACATTACCCCACCACCAGCATTTAATCCCTCCCAAATAAGTCGGAAAGCGTAATAATAACTATTCATAAATTTTCTGTCTGCAAAATCTACTTTCATTTTGGCAAAATTTTCTTTTCTTGCATTTTTGGGGTTTAGTTTGTTCTTATTTGAATTTTCTAAGAAAAAAGTCAGACTGTCATTACTTACGCCAGCCAAAGATTTTGCATGTTTCCATGTATTACTCCCCATTAGTTGATAATTAATTTTGTCTTGCAGGAAAGCCGGTTTAGCTTTATTTTTAAGAATATAGTCAAACCATTGAAAAATAATATTCGTAATTGAAATGTTTGCAACCGAATCAATTTTGTATCCATTGTAAACACTGTCAGGCGAACCCTGTGAGCCGAAATGTCCGTATGGCCCAATAATTAAATATTGATTGGCATTAGGATTATGTTTGTCTAATTCTCTCATATAATGTAAAGCACCTACTTGGCCGCCATCATAATAACCCGTTGTGGTAAGTATAGGAATATTGATTTTAGAAAACTGTTCTTTGTTAGGAATCATATTTCGCCAATAATCATCATAAGTTGGATGATTAAGCCATCTATTGAATATTTTGTTTTTTGGTCGCCCTAACAGGCTATCTAATGAACGATATGAACTGCCTGTTGTAAAATATTTCTGTTCTAAATCACTCCATTGTTTGCGATTGTTATAATCTTCATTGTCTAAGTACTTATTATTTGAAACATAGTAAGTCCATGAGAATTGAAAGCCCATCACCACATTGTTCATCATCGGTGCATCAATGCCAGGTGCAGCAGCGGCAGAGGGTACAATAGTTTTTAATGCAGGGTGCAACTTTTTGGTGGATGCCCATTGTGTAAAGCCATTATAGCTGCCGCCGTACATACCCACACTACCATTGCACCATTCTTGCTTGCTTATCCAATCAATTACATCGTAAGCATCATCTCCATCGTACTCATAGGGAATTAATTCATCGGGGCTGTTTTTTTTGCCTCTTGTGTATGCATACACACCAACATATCCTTTTTCAGCCACTTGTTTGGTCTTGTTTATATCTGTTTTTCTGGCATAAATAGTAAACCCGAAAATCACAGGCAAAGGTTTTTCTTCACCTTTTTTCCGAACTACTAAAACTGAAATGCTGGCTCCGTCCCGGGTTATTATCAGGATGCTATCTTGAATTATATACAGGCTATCAGGTAAGTTAGTTTGCTGTGCTTGAATAATTTTGCTGGCAAAAAGCAAAACAAAAACTATTTTAATTGATTTTTTCATAAACATTTTTAATGATTTTGTAATATGCCTATCCTCTTAAATAATTTATTTATGGGCACTGTTAAGAAATTTTGCTATTTCATTATTGTAATCATTCGGCTTGTCCCACCAAATAATATGACCGGCATTTTCAATAAATTTATATTCCCCTTTCAATAAATCAGCATATTCAAATACCGATGAATATTCACCCTGGTCATATTGTCCTTGTATCACAAGAGTTGAAATATTTAATTGTTTCAATTTACTTCTGACATCAGCAAGGTTGCCATAATAATTACTAAAGCCGTGAGAATAACCACCTGCACCGCCTTCTTCTGGCTTTACATTTTTGGGGTCTGCCACCATTCCTTTGGTAAATTTTGAAGCCATAGTATTGGTGTAATCGTCAAATTCCTTATCACTTGCCCATTTGAAATTAAATACCATTGCACAAAGCATTGACATCACAATCCTTGGTTGCAAAAAATCCCTTTCTGTTTGTTCAAACACTTCTATTGGTGTTTTAAACTGATATTGCGACGGTGTGGGATAAATTTTATTCAAATCTGCAACAGTGCCATCATTGTTTTCCCGTTGCGGTTGTAAATCGCCGGGTGATGATAGTATTAATTTATCTACAAGTTCCGGATGATCAGCGGTGAAGTGTGTTGCCAGTATTCCGCCATAAGAGTGACCTATTAAAATGACCTTATTTGTTTTTATTTGAAGTTTGATAATTTCATCCAGGTCATTCAAGTGCTTTCCGAAAGAATAATCTTTTGGTTTGGGCAACCGGTCAGATAACCCTGAACCAATTTGGTCATATAAATAAACATTGTATCCATTTTTTGAAAGCGCTTTCATTTGCTCAATAATTGCAGAATGAATATACCCACCGGGTCCGCCGTGTAGAAAAATAATAGATGGGTTAGCATTAGAAGTATCGCCAATAATTTTTGTGTAGGCAATTTTATGCCCATCTTTCATATTCCAATACTTTGTGTTTGAACCGGGCTGTATAGGTGTAATGGTTTGTTTTAACGGAATTAAACTCCATACAAGAAATATCAACATTGCTATTCCAATTGTACGAAATGTCCACTTTATAATTTTTCTGAAGAGGGATTGTTTTTTCTTTTCTTTCATCTTTAATCAATTTCTTTTGCTTTTAAATATTCATTCCGGTTAAACTGGTTTTTATTTCGTCCATCCGACATTTTTTTCCATTGTTCAATTTCCTGCTTTCTTTTTTCAAAGTCTTTCGGCGGCAATTGATTTTCATTTTTTGCTTGTCTTCTTATTATTTCTGTTTGTTCTTCAAGTGTGTTAAGTCCAATTGATTTTCTTCTTTCATTTACTTTGGTTAAGTTGTCAAAATGATTTGGACTTAATTTTCCGTTTTCGTCCCAATCAAATTGCGTTCCGTAAAGTTGTGGTTTCTCTTCAAATGCGGCTATTCGGTCAGTTAAATAGGCTAAATTATTCGGGTCTGCATTATTTTCACTAACTGCTATTTCCAATAGTTCTGCACACTTTTTCATAAATTCAGGCTGTTCAATTGAATGTTGTATTACCAACCAAGTCGCTTCGTTTGCTTCTTTACCAACTTTGTCTATTGTCGGATAACCAATTGTGTCTATTATGTCGTTCAGGATTTCAGCATTTTTGTTGTGCAACTTTTTCATCTCTTCATTATAACCTTCACTAAGTTGTCCGCTTTGCACAAGCTTGTCTCTCAAAGTCAAGTCCGTATTTTTCAGTTCAATAATTTTTTCAGCTATGCTTTTATAGTCCATTTTTTGATGTCATTTTGTTCTTATGAAGTGCCGCCCTGAAATAGCCACTAACAAAATTTTACATACTAAACCCCAACTTTATTTTGTATCTGTACACCCTTCCGTTTATTTCCTGTTCTAATTTCAACACCTCTTTGGTTTTTTTGCTTATCCAGAAGACTTCTTTATTTCCTTTACTTTCATGCACCAACAACCAGCAATCAATCTTTTGGTCGTTGTAGCCCGTCAATTCAGCAGAACCGGTAACAGTGTAAGCGACCTGTTGATATTTTGAAGATGTACCGGGGTCGTAAAACGGAATAACAAACGTTACACCATTTTTACAGGGCAGCATAGGAAATGTTTCTAAATCCAGGTGCCAGTTCAGGTAATATTTATCAACAGATGATTTGTACGCCACCCAAACAGCCTTTGCCTGTTTAGATGTATCTGCATCACTTAACAGGTTGCCATTATAATTTACTGTTTTATTTAAAAAGTCAACAGTCGTTTCACTTACCGTTTTAAATGCAGCATTTCTTGCCGCCTGCACCTTCCACCATGTTTTGTGATACAGTGGCTGCATTGTTTTCGCATCCGATACCGATTTTACAATATGCATAATGCTGTCTTTATCCTCCCACTCCTGGGTAATTTCAATGGCGGACGTACCGTTATAATCTGTACGTTTAATACTTCTTGTCCAAAATTGCGTTTGGGTTCGTACAGAATCTTTATTCATTTTAAAATAAACAAGGTAACGGTGGGTTCCTTCCCTTAATACCTTTGCAGTGATATTTGCTGCTGTAATGAACACCGTGTCTGCTTTTTGAGCCTTACTATTATGACCGCACAGCAGAATAGTTACTGAAAATAGTAACCATGATAAAGTTTTCATTTTCCTGTTAATTGTTTAAAAAATTGTTTGCGGCATAAACCCAATCCCCTTTTGCACTCACCTGTTTCAAAGTAAAAAAAAGATTATTTGTGCTTCATAACTGCCTTAAAAGCCCCATTGGGTTGAACAGATGTAAATCCTTTTGGTTTGTCACCATCCATTTGAAAAGTAATGGTATAACCTTGTTTACCTTTTACGGTGAAAACGTTTTCAGACATCAATTGAAATTCGTCATCTGCCTGTCCTGGTACTACCGCCCATAAGCTCCCGTCCCGTAATTCCAGGGATATATCCACCTGAAACATTTCCAAAGTATAAGTGCCCGCATACTTTTTCAAATCAGTGGCAGACATGCCGGAAATTTTCCTGTTTGTAACCGCATTTAATTTTTTTAAAACAATGCTATCGTTTTTAATCAGCAATGCTTTTTTGTAATGTGTAACGGCATCAAGCGTATCTTTTTGACTTAGCAAATAATCTGCATAAGAATCATACACATTACTGCTTTCGGGATACCATTCTATATTTAATTCAAATAGTTTTTGGGATTTATTATAATGCATTTTACCCAACGCATCATATGCCAGATAGTTAATTAATGTTTCCGGGGCTGCATTTTTATAACCCATTTTCTCTGAAACATTAGCATAGTGCTTTTTTAATTTTAAAGCAATTGATGCGGAAGAGTCTGTAAAATCTTTTTCCGTGGCATTCATTTGAAAGTAATCAAAAATAAATCGCAACCCATCATATTCACTCAATAATGGCACCGTGTTGTGTTTTTCATTTTCGTAATATTTTTGTACATATGCCAATCCGCCGGCACCTTTTTTCAAGTAATCATCTAACTTGAAAATGGAACGGATATGTTGTGTTTCTGATGAATGATCATTTTTAAGTTTTGATAAAGCCATGCCTCCGGGCATTGTATTTGCTATTCCGACAAACAGTCTTTTTCCTGTCAGATCTTGTTTGGGCAATTGACTGATTGTATTGTTTAAAATCTTTTCGTTATTATACCACATACTTGGGTCAATAGCAATATAGCCATTAAATAATCGGGGAGATTTAGTGAGCAGGTCAATAACAGTAAGACCTCCCAGCGAATGCCCTGCTAATAATTTGTAAGGAGCTGTGTTGTAATTTTTGTCGATGTATGGAATTAATTCGGAAGACAGAAAATCTGTAAAAGGGTTTGTTTTGTTTAAATCAGCCGGAGGCACAAGGTCTCTTAATCTGTTTGTGTTTTCGATGGCAACTACAATCATTTCTGGCAATACACCATTTCCGTTGGCCTGGCTGAATTGCTGAACGATACCAACTGTTGAAAAGAAATGAGCATCCCCGTCTAATAAATACAATACAGGGTATCGTTTATCGGGGCTTACACTTTGAGAAGTAATGTTTGGTGTGTAAATCCAAATTTTTCTATTCTCATGTAATAGCGCAGAATAAATGATTTCTTTTTTACCTATTGTAATGTTTTCGTTGGTTTGAGCATGTAAACACAAGGTGAGCAGAAATAAAACTGACGAAAAAAATATTGCTTTCATAATAAATTATTTTTTTTGTTCAACGTATTCAAGAATATCTGCCGGTTGGCAATCCAGGGCTTTACAAATAGATTCTAAAGTGCTGAAGCGAATAGCTTTTGCTTTCCCGGTTTTTAAGATGGAAAGGTTAGAAAGTGTCAGTTCTACTTTTTCTGATAGCTCGTTGAGCGACATTTTTCGCTTTGCCATCATTACATCTAAATTTACAATGATTGGCATAGCTTATACAGTTAAATCATTTTCGTTTTGAAGATCTACCCCTTTTTTAAAAATAGTCGCAATAATATAAACCACGGCAGCCATCAGAATAAAAGCTTGACTATCTACCCAAAACCGATTGAGTTTGTCAATTTCTAAATTGTGATGAGCCAGGTACTTAGCAACTTCCTTTGCAATGTGACTAAGTATTCCGACCGATAAGGTATAATAGCTGATCTGTAAAATTTTCTTCGAAACAAAACTGTTAAATGGCTTTGCTAAATCTAATTTGTGCAGTAGTTCTATGACACTATAGAAAAGCATTGCCTTTAATACAGCGATGAATATGAGAAAACTATACATACCGTAAAAGGCCCAACTGCTTTGCTGATACAGTTTACTTAAATCAAGTTTTTGGTACAGGTTACCAACAATTTCTGGTTTGAATACACTAAAAACAAAGTTTACAATCAGTCCGCCGGCCTCAATGCTCAAGCCGACAAAAATGATCCAGGCCACAAGATATAAGCCCCAGAATACTAAGCTGTTTGTTTTTAACATCACTGTCGAGATTTTATTTGATGAGGCAAAAGTAATAAATATTTATTGATAAACAATATAAATATAGTTTTATTCAAAATATTCTTTACTAAAATATGGAAAGCCGGCATTTACTGCATACAGGGGTTGGTCTGCCGGAATTAAAGGAGAATCTGCAAAGTGAGGCAGGCTGTCAGAGATTTTGAATGGCCTGTGCTGTTAACCTGAAGGTGAACCGAATGTGATCAGATGGGAGCCAACAACCCGGTAAGGCTGATGGATGCTTTTGTTGACAAGCTAAACCTTATTGAACTTGGATTTGGCAAAATAATACACAAAAGTGAGGGTTTCAAACCCCGACTGGTGCTTCAGGGGCGGCCACCTTAGGAACCCGGCACATTATTAAAGTTTTACCTGTACAGCTACCTCAACAAAGTACGCAGCAGCCGTAAGCTGGCAAGTCCTCATCAAAGCACACTAACAGTAATCTGTCTTTTGCTATTGAAGTAAATTTCCCCTTATACTGTGAATTTGTGTCAAAGTAAGACTGTGTCAATACTACTGCCAGGTCATAGTATAAGGATCATAATTACAAGCCTTTGACAGTACCCACCCATCTCCTTTTTCTTCAGCCATATTGGCTGTGCAGCACATCAGCCTGAATTCACACATACAGCAGTCTTTTATTTTCGACTTTGGGATATGCCATAATATTGGTGACATTTTTAAAAGATCAGTGTAGTTAATATCCTGCGACTTAATATGCCCGACTGAAACACCAGCATAGCCTGTAAATGAGATATATCCATCGTAGTTGATGTACATTTTTTTATAATAGAAAGGATTAAAGTCTATAGCTTCAAAATAAAAATCATAATGTACAATAAAGTCACAAGACGGATTAACTCCCTGGTCTGAATATTGCCTGAACTGTATATGGGGGAACAACTTAGTCAATGCTGCGGTATCAGTTTCAAAAGGAAGGTAGATGAATATATGAAAGGGATAATTGGACAGGCACCCGTTGATTGTTGTAATTAAATGTATTTGTGCACCGGTCAATTTAAAGTTAATACTATGAAAATAATTATCGGCCAGCATTGTAAAAATACGTATAATATCCGGAGCTGAAAAAGACCTGTGTGTGAGGTCAAATGAAAGACTTGGGATATGATTGCCATCTGCTTTCCGGATAAGTTGATTATAGCAGCTTTCCGGATGGTAGGCTATAACTATAGTTTTAAGAGGGTAGGGGATATCATATTGCTCATTTGAGTATTCAGTAAAATTCATATAGCTGCCGGGAATACTGTAAAAAGCAAATTCCCTGGCAAAAATGAAATCGATATATGTGGTGTATATTTGTTGATATTCCGAGTGTTTGATATACCTGTTGATCTCTGCCTTGGTCCTTCCTTCACAAAAGCGGATAAAATCAGTCAACGATTTAGGAATAAACGCAAAGTCATTTCTGTTCAGGTCATAAATTACATCGCGCTTATATCCATTAACGATCGGGCATGATTTGAACCAGCAAAAAACAGGGGGCATATCAGAATATTTTAAAGCCGGATATATTTACAGGGATCATAGCTTTGTCCCGATGATTATATTTTTTAGCAGTCGTAGTAAGCTGCTCATCAAAACGCCAATAATGACTGTGTAAAGGCAGGTTAGCACGGCTCTGCTGCAATGCCTTTTTAATTTGTTTGATCTTCATATACTTTGTCTGTTATATATACTGCCATTCGTTTTTCCAGTTGATAGTTGCAGGGTTTCGACACCTGTGAAAATTGACCTACAGGATTGATTTCTAAAAAATAGTATTTCCCATTTTTCCCTTTAATAAAGTCAGCCGAACCCGTTCTGAGATTTAATCGTTCAAACAGGTTGCTTAGCTTACATTCAAGAATTGGGGGTAGTTTATAAGGAACCGTCCGGTTAGGGGATTCCCAGTCGTAATTGCGAAAATCGATTTTCGTTTTATGACTACTTTGTGAAAAGATTGCTGCACTATAACATTTTCCCGCTAAATAAAATGTACGTATTTCATACAGTTTTTCGATCTGCTCCTGAAACAAAGAGGGGGCAAACGTTTCCGGAAGCTTATCAATGACAGGTTTCGTTACTTTAAATGTACCAGCCCCGCCGGTTATGTTGGATGTCAACTGGATGCCGCCATTTTGAATTGCCTTGGTAATGATCTTTTTCTGACAATCGAGAAAGAAAGTCGTTAATACTCCTTTTAACCCGGTAATCAGTGTACGGGGGATATCAATAGAAAGTTTAGCTGCAAGTTCAAGCATTGTCAGTTTTGATATTCTTTCATCAAGATAATTAGAAAGCATTTTGTCTTTATACGATTCGAAGATATAGGCATTGATAAATCCTGTTTCGCTTGCCAGGAAGAAGTCAAACAGTCGGCTTGCATCTTGCTGTGGTATTTGCCTGTTGAAATTCAACCACCCGCGCCGGTAGAGAATATAATCAAACGATGCTAAGGAGATATTTTTATGGTCCACAATAATACAGTCGTTTTTAGCCGGCAACGATATGTTCGGGATTGACAAAGCGTCACTTAAATTTACCCTCGTGATATTGATACCCTGCCCGGACAATTGATTTATCCAAGCCACAACCTGTTGAGTAACAAGGTCGTTTACGTCCGAAATAACCAATACTGCTTTAGTTTGCTTTTTTGTAATCATTGTAATTCGTCATGGTCAGTTGTGCCTTTCTGATTTTGAACCAGTTTTGAAGGCTGCAGGCGCCTATGGCAGATCTTCGCTTATCAACATCAGCAGCATCAGTTATTTTTCCCTGATTGGCAAATGCACCATAAAGCTGGCTATTGGTGGTAATGTTTACCCACCTGTCCACATAGTAAGTGTAAAGATCAGGTTTTGCCTCTCCCGCCATAACCGCCTTTAAGAAGAGATCGCGCATATAGGTATAGTCATTGTTGTTGTAGTAGCAGCAATGGATGATCAGGTAAAAAAAATTATTGAACAACGATCCATGCCTGGCTTCAGTAAGCATGCCATAAGTATTGATTATTTTTCTGATTGTCAGCAGGTTAACCGAATCAATACACCGAACAACCGAATAGTTTATTTTCCTCGCAAAATTAAGTTCCCGGATCCTTGCATCTACCACAACCATATCTTTTATGGCAGCAAATAGTTCGGGCGGTACACGTTCAAAATACTTTTGTTTAGCAGCACATTCAGCCGCAAACAATACCGCTCTCTCCTCAGCAGGCAAAAACCTGCCGCATATATCTGCAAAAGATTGAGCAGGTTGTCCTTTCTCCATAGACTTAACCGCATACTGCCTGAATTCAGCAAACATTTTTTTGGCCGCGAAAATTTTGCTCGCAAAGAAAAGATCGCTCTCTAATAGCGAAGAATCTGTTATGCTTTTTATTTTGTTGATGTATGCAGTGGTGTCTTTTGCGATAAGGATCAAACTGTCCAGCACAAACGACTGGCGGTGTACGGCGATGCCATGTATTTGCGCAGACGCGTTTACCGGAAACAGCAGTAGTATGTAAAAAATGATCCTGTTCATATTGTATAGGTAAGCCAGGCAAGGCTATAGCCTTGCCTGGCCGGGTTATGGTATATCAATTCACCATATTGGCTACAGCTTGCATACCCGCAGGAACATAGCTTGTGGTAACAGGCCCTAACAAGACCCCTCCGTCGCTGTTGAAGTTTGTATTAGACCCCAATGGCATACTATCCCAGCTTGTAGCAGCACCCTGCTGTGCTGCTTGTGCAGCAGTGTTCTGATGCTGGGTCAGTTGTGCCGTCCCTGCATAAAGTTTACTGGTGTCCTTTACACGGAATTTCTCCATGTTCTTAAATTTCTCTGTGTTTAAAGATTCAACTCGTCTCATAAGTCATTTGAATTTAAGGAAATTCATACCGTTTAGTGATTAAATCATTAATACTATTAAAAACAGCAGCCGTATATTTAACGGTAGCCTGTATAATGGATCCAAACAATTACCGATAGTTCGTATTTCTTTACCCCTGCACAATCCCTCAACCAACCACACCGTTCCCTGTCGCGAACAAGAGGGCAGAACAAAAACAAACGCTCAGCAAGCTTGAATAAGTAGAAAATTGCTACAGGTAAATCATATCTATTGGTACACAGGTTACTGGCAGGCTGCTGGCAAGGCTGGTGTCGGTAACAGAATAAAAATACAACAGCTTTTACAAAAAACAAAATTTTATACCCCTGGTCAGAAAAATACCTGCTATAAAAGGATAGGATAACTCTTGCGGCGTACCGGCACCAACTACAGCGTATGCCCAAAGTGCAAGGCTGGTAAAATACAAGTTTGTTGATGTAGTAAAATAAAACCACCTACGAGGCTGGATATCGCTGAACAGTGTATAGACAAAAGCCCCGGACAGTCAAAGTCCGGGGCTTTTATTTTATTCAGAATGATTCGGTTGGCGGGGCTTATCGGCTATACGGATAAATGTTGTGCGTTCCCCCTATTTGTCGGTGATGTAAGCTTTATGTTTTTGTAATACGTCAACTTGTGATTTGAAGGACGGAAGAAAAGTTATTAACGCTTCGATTTTGCTTGTAAAGCAATTAAAAAAAACAATTGTAACCGGATATTTGTCGAGATTCTGTTGATGCATTAAATTTTATCAATAGTCAGCAAAATGTCAAATTTATTTTCGACGCAATAAGCCATCAACTTACCGTTTTTAATCCCACTCAATTCCAATTCTCTAACTGAAAAAACTTGAAATTCTTCTAAGTGCTTTTTTAACCGTTTGGTAACGCATTCGTCAAGTAATATTTTCATTGAGAATGTTTGATGATGTTTCAATTAATTTTTGTGACATTTCGAGAACTTTTATAACCTGATTCCTGCTAACACCTTCAAAGTCTTCAAGGAAAATTTCGATTGAGTCACCGGTTTCTAAATAATCGAAAAGATTTTTAATTGGTACTCTGGTTCCGGAAAAAACCGGAGTTCCACCTAA
Organism: Chitinophagales bacterium; assembly: GCA_013298665.1. Taxonomy (GTDB): domain Bacteria; phylum Bacteroidota; class Bacteroidia; order Chitinophagales; family Chitinophagaceae; genus Ferruginibacter. Next base: position 2,241 of record JAAFIK010000050.1, on the reverse strand, counting down.
AATTTCGGAATCTATATTTATTACACCTGTGTCCATAATTTTAAAATTTAGATGTTCAAATTTACACTATTTATTCGGGACTGTGATGTCGAAAAAGGGTGACGCACAACGGCTACGGCCTGGCGATGTGGCGGAATAGAATTCCTTCCGCCCGGAACCAAAGCCCAATTGAAAATTTAAAGATGAAGATAACAACAAAAAGCCAAATAGAAATCCTTCTGCCCGAACTAAAGCCGATAGATAGCTGCAGCCGAAATGTTGATTGTCCAGCCCTGCTATTGCCAAACCGCCCTGTTGATTGCCGTAGCTATTCTGGATGAATCTTTTTCTCGCAAAAGTTGAACTTAAAATGTTTTGAATTCAAAGAATCATTTAAGACCACACTGCACGATTGATCGGTTTTGGCAGGGTAAACAAAATCAATATTCTTCTGCAGTAACCCGAACAAAGCAAGTTTGTACAAATCAATTCTTGTCGAACCTGTTAATACTGCATCTGCCTGCCTCCTATAGATTATTCGGTATCCGTTTATTCGTTTAGATAAATATATTTTGTCATCACCAACAAATCCCCTGGCAAATACTGTTAAACTCATGTAACCAAGTGTGATGATCAATGCCAAGGTCAAAACGACAGCCTTAATTGTTTTCTTTTGCAAAATATTCAGCACAGTAAATAAAACTGAACACAATATGATTGCTTTTACCAAATATGCTGAGTAGAAACCATCAAATAAATCTGAGTAATAGTATTTTGTAAACAGAAGAGGGCTTGCTATAAGAAGAGAGACAAATAATATCAGCCCAAGAGCAATATTTGGGAGTCGACGATTATAAATTATATTAACAATCAATGCGGCGAGTGGAGAAAATCCGAAAAGTATAACTGTAATCATGGTCGTTTAGTATAGTGTCCAACACATAGAAAAGTATCCGCAAAGCCCCCCGTAAAAGCCCCGTATAAAAAAAGCGTTAACGGGGCTTTGTGGTATACTTTTAAGTTGGCTGGTTTCGCCGTAAAGTTGCTATAAGCAGTAAGTATCGGCCTGTCTGTGCCATCCGCTTGGTTTTTTGGGTTACCCCGTTTCGACTCTATGTGCATACTGATATGATTTTAGTATAATGCCGATAGACATTCAACCGTAAGCCCCTGGGGGTATTATTGTAATGAATGTCTCATCGGTATTAATAAATATGTTTTCGTCCTGTAGTCAGCCATATTGCTTCCCTAAAAATAGCCCTTTTATGTTTACGAACCGCCTTTCCGGGTATTTTTTTTGGCCAGCGGCATAGCATTGCAGTACGTTTTTGAACGGGTAAAGGCCAGCGGATCAACTTCCGGATAACAGGTAAAAAAGTAAGGCAGTTCGCTAATAAAGTTACAGATAGCGGACGTACAAGAGACAAGGCATCGCCAAAAGACAGTAAGCAAAACCTTTAGCATAATGCCTGAACAAAAATTGATGCACAAAAAGATGTCCTCAAAACACAGCGTTTTGGGTAGGGGGAGCTATGGGCTGCAGCCACCCCCAAGCCTGCATAAAGCAAAGCCGGTGGAGTTGCCGGCAGCGTCTGCATGCTACAAATCCACCTACGAGGCGGGGTATCGCTGAACAGCGTATAGCCGAAAGCCCCGGACTCTGACTGTCCGGGGCTTTCTTTATTTTATTCAGCATTGATTCGGTTGGCGGGGCTTATCGGCTATACAGCTAAATGTTGTATGTAGTGCTTTTAAAGAACTGAAAATTATTTTTGAAAATACATAGTGTCCTTATATTTAAACTGTCTTGTCAAAGTAGAGAATTCAACTGAACAGATATAATAGTCAGGACGAATGTCAAGAATTTCAATTGTACCGGGCATCGTTGAATATATTGAATCTTGTTTAGAAAACTTAGTGTCACTTAGGGCATTAACAAACAACTTGAATTTGCAGTCGTTTTGCCAAATAATTTTACTTTTTATTACTTGTGTGCGTTTAGAATCCATTTCTGTTTGCAAGCTGTCAAGTCTCTCAATAAAAATTTTTGTTCGATCACTTTTTGAATAATAGTAGTATTTACCATTTCTGACTTTAGAACAGTCAATAGGTTGACGGCATGCAAACGAAGCAAGCATAACAGCTATAAAAAAAATGGAAGAATTTAATTTGAGTCTTTTCATAAAAAGTTAAAATTTCATACTGCTTCAGTGAGCATTACATACAACGTTCAGGGCTTGCCGAAGTGGGGGAAATAGAATT
>JAAFIK010000005.1 GCA_013298665.1 Chitinophagales bacterium | reverse complement strand
TGTTGATGACATGTCCCTGCTGCCGGGCAATCATCAGGGGAAGTACAGCCCTTGTGGTGTACAGGATGCCATTTACATTGGTCTGGAGCATGGTATCCCAGTCGTCAATGCTGGCTTCATCAAAATAATCCCTGCCCAGGGCGAGTCCGGCATTGTTGATGAGGATATCAATGGCCTGCCAGGGTTCCGGAAGCTGACCAATGGCTTCAAAGACGGCTTTGCGATCCTGTACATCAAAGCACAGTATATGTACCCTGGTCTGGTAACTTGTTTCAAGCTGCTGTTTAACAGTGTTGAGGCGGTCGGCCCTGCGGCCGGTAAGAATAAGGTGATCGCCGCTGGCGGCAAATTTTTCGGCGCAGGCCTGGCCTATACCCGATGTTGCGCCTGTAATGAGGATAATCCTGTTCATACCTGCAAAAATACAGGAGCGGCGGGAGGATACGGGCATTGTTGAAAAAAAGCCCGTAACCGGTTTGTTATTGCTACCTGATCAGCACGGCATATCCTTTTTTGGTGATGGTTGCATTTTTAAAATCCACGCCCTGAGCCATCCACACATAGGTATCTGCCTGTTGTGGCTGACCGCCAAACGTCCCGTCCCATCCTTTGCCTTTTTCACTGGTGCTGAAAAGGAGTTGCCCCCACCGGTTATAGACCCTGAAGTAGGCGAGCGATTTCATACCGAGGAGTATGGGGCGGAGTACATCATTATTGCCATCCGTATTCGGGGTGAATGCAGTAGGTACGTACATACTGGCTTCCACATTGAAGAGTTTTACCCGGATGCTGTCGCGTCCTTCACAACCAGCATTACTGGTAGCGAGTAAATGATATACAATGTTTTGCTGCGGCAAGGCTACGGGGTTAGCGGTAATGGTACTGGTAAGCCAGGTACCCGGATCCCACAGGTAATTGTCGCCGCCGCTGCCATTGAGTTGCAGGGGTTCACCGAGTACCACGGTGGTGTCTGCCGGACCGGCGTCTGCCGTTACTTTTGGATAAAGCCTTACCCAAACGGTATCCCGGGCTGGTTTGGGACAGCCAAGGGTATCTGTTACCGTTACAATATACCGGATATTTGCTGTGGGGCTGATTACCAGTGGATTGGCTGCATTTATTGCGCTGAGGAAAGTAGATGGGCTCCATAAATAATTGGAACCGCCACTGGCAAAAAGTTGTCCTGAGGTACCGGGGCAGAGTGTGGTATCGTTGCCTGCCTGTGCGTTGGGGTAGGAAATAACGGTAATATTAACCGAATCGTTGCTCTGGCACTTGCCAATATTGGCTGTAACATAATATTTAATGGTAGCAAGGGGCTTGGCCAGCGGGCGTTTTACATCATCCCTGTCGAGATAGGTGGAAGGCGTCCATTTGTAGCTGAGTGCATCGCTGGTGGTATTGAGGTAAAAGCCATCTGTGCGGCAGATGGTGGTATCGTTGCCTGCGTCTAAGGTGACGAAGAGTTTAACATTTACAAAGACGGAATCCCTGCTGGTACAACCATTATCAGTAAGCGAAACATAATACCAGGTGGGTACGTCCGGACTCACGAGCGGGCTGGGGCCGGTAAGACTGCTGATGTTGTAGTTGGGTGTCCATGCATAGGTGCCGGTACCCATAGTAGTTAGTTGAAGCGTATCAATGGAGCAGATGAGTGTATCGTTGATCAGGGTGAGTGGTGGCAGTGGTTTTACGGTTACCGTCAGGCTGTCTTCCCGGAGTTTTGGGCAGCCAATCACCCCTACGGCTACCTTGTAGGTGGTGGTTACGGTTGGCCGGGCGATGGGGTTGGGTATATTGGCGGCACTCAGACCTGTGGCGGGTGTCCACGCATAGGTATCGCCACCCGATGCACTGATGGGTGCGCCAGCGCCGCCAGCGCAGATGGCGGTGGATGGACTGACAACAGGTACGGCTAACGGTTTCACCACGATCGTTTTCGGGGCTGTGGCAATACAGTTTTTACCCCAGCGGACGGTGAGCAGGTAATTGGTTGTAACAGACGGGAATGCGCGGGTTTGCTGGGCATTGGGCGCCGATAAAGACGCGGGATTGCTCCATTGCCAGGTTACATTACTCCGGTTGGATGAGCCGTTGAGGGTAACCGTATCTTCCTCGCAGATATTCCCCGGACCGGTAACAGCGGCGGTGAGGTTGTTGACGGGATTAACGTTTACCGAATCACGCGATATGCAACCATTGGCATTGAGTGAAACATAGTATTTGCGCGGTCCGGGTGGAAAGACCTGCGGTGTAGCCGTATTGGCACCGATGATAAAGGTATTGGGCGTCCAGGTAAAAGTGCCTGTACCCGTTGCGCCCAGTTGCACGGTATCCAATGCGCAATAAGTGGTGTCGCGGAAAAGCATATTGATGGGTGGGGGATCGCTGACGACTATATTCTCCGTAACCGTTTTTGCACAGCCTTTGCTGTTTGTCACCCGCAGGGTAACGACATAGGTGCCTGCTGTCGTGTAGGTATAGGAGGGGTTCTGCAGCCTGCTGGTATCATTGAGTACAGCGGTATTACCAAAATCCCATCGCCAACTGTCAACAAGGCCGTAAATGGTTCTGGAGGTATCGGTGAAATTGACCGGTGTATTGATACAGACCGGTGTGGTATGGGTGAACCCGGGAAAGAAACCGGGGTAAACGTTTACGATCGCTGTTGTGCTGTCGCCGCAGGGTGAGTTCCTGTTCACCACGAGTTTGATGAGGTATTTTCCGGTATCGGGAAAGGTAAAAGTGGGGTTGGCGGTATTGGCCGTATCATCAAGGGTACCGGTAACACCAAAATCCCAGAAATAGGTATTGATGTTTCCGCCTCCGTTGTTGGAAAAGCTGAGGGAGAAACCATCGCAGGTGGTATAAACAGGATCGAGTCTTGCTTTGGCGACGGAGCAGTCGGCTACTTTGAGGTGCAGTTCCTTACGGGCCTGCCCGATGTAGATGCCATTGCGGTATTCTGCCACGCAAACGGTTACCACATATTCACCCGAACCTGGTGCGATACCACTTACGATGCCTGTTTGCGGGTCGATTTCAGCACCACTGCCCAGGGGGGTGAGACCCGAGAAACCTGCGGAATAGTTGACAGAACTGTAGGGTGGGGCAGTAGCCGTTGTTGGGGTGGGCGTTGATTGTGAGCCGCCATTGAAGGCGTCGCAAAATGAGTACACGAGGGAATCTCCGTTAGGATCAACGGCACCAAAGTCCACCGAGAAAAAACTGTTGTTGCAAACAATGGCCGTATCGTTGAAATTAAATCTCGGACTTGAGTTTTGCTCTGCGTTGAGCCCCGTGCCGGTGCCGGGAATTTTAATGGTATAGGTAGCGCCACTGTTGTTGGAGGGTGCCTGAATATTGGACAACCCGCTAATCCGGCAACAGCGTTGCCAGGATATGGTATAGCCGTTGAGGCTGGAAGCGAGCTCGACCTCTTTTTCGTAAGTCACCACCTTATAGCAGATGTTTGGTATGGGTGAAATACATTCATGGCAGGATACCAATGTACAGTTTTGTGTATTGCTGTTGGTGGCAATGGCTACAGAAGTATTCTGGAGAAAGGTATTATTGCCACCATCAAAAATGGAGAAGTTGATGGGGTCGTCCAACTGACCGGAGCTGGGGTTGCAGATCATATAGAGGTTGAGTACCACTTTGTAGCGGAGTTTGGCTGGTTCAATGATGCCCTGTCCGAGGTATTCATAATACATCCAGCCACCCTTGGTATGGGAGGCCATGACGTCAGGGCTGAGGATCAGCAGCAGGATAATAACGGGCAACAGCTTCTTCATGAACGTGATTTGACAGGAATAAGACGGGAAATTACGAAAAAACGCTGTATTGGGGGACTAAAAGTACTTGCCGGATAGTAGCAGGAGAAGGAGTAGCAGGTAGCAGGAGGGGGAAGCTAAGTACTCAGTACTTGGTACTCGGTACTGGGTACTGGGAAAAGACGGGCTTAGACGGGTAACCCTCGGCTTTACTACGGGGTTACCTCGGGGTAACCTCGGGGCTGCTACGGGAAAGATGCCCTGTAACGGTAACTTGATCCTGCTCCGTTATTGCTCAATATTACTCAATATAGGGGGTGTCAATATGGTGAAGATCGGGAAGGATGGGCATTCCGGCGATGAGGCTGAAGAGGAGGGCAGAAGCCGTTTTGCCAAGTGCATACCCCGAAGTTTCCACATAGGGGATATGATTGGGCAACAACTGTGGCAGGAGGCCATCGCTGAGGGCCATGACGGGTATATCGTTGGGAATGTGCAGGCCTATTTTATTCGCCGCCTTTATAACACCTGAGAGGATTTCATCGCTCATTATAAAAAGCGCACCTGGTTTTACCGGCTGCTGCCAGAGGCGGGCAAATTGTTCTTCCGCTTCTGCGGCATTTTTTGCAAAAAGGATATCTCCCGCCCCCATCTCCAGCTTACTGTCCAGCATTGCTTTCCGGAAACCCTCTACGCGATCCTGGGTAATAAAGAGCCGCTCATCGCCAAAAATCCCGGTGATCTTCGGGGTTTTGCGTTTGAGCCCGATGAGTTTTTTTACGGCAATTTCAGCGGCTTGTGCGCCGGGTATAACAACTTTATGGCTTTCTGTGTTCTGCAGGATCTTATCAAAATAAACGATCGGTACCCCTGCACCAGACAATTCCTGGAAATGTTCGATATCGCTGCTCTGGCGGGTGAGGGAGACGAGCACGCCATCCACACCGGCATGGGCGCAGATCTCCGCATTTTCAATTTCGCGGTCGATGCTGTCGTTGGAATGAAGTACGAGCAGATTGTAGCCCCGGGTATGGGCTTCTTCTTCGATGGCCTTGATAACAGAGGGAAAGAAGAACATGGATATCTCGGGTATGATCAGCCCAATCGTGTGGCTCTTTCCACTGCGCAGGTTGATGGCCATATAGTTGGGTTTATAGCCCAGTTTATCGGCCAGTTTCCGGATCTCCTGTTTGAGTTCTGCACTTACATCGGGTCTGTCCCTCAGTGCCCGTGAAACGGTTGAAGGATTGATGTTTAATTTCCGGGCTATGTCTTTTATGGTAATTCTTGGCACTTGTTGCTGATTTTGTTTAACGCCGTGAAGCTACTAAAAAAAATAACATTTTATTAACCGCAAACGGTTGCGCAACCGTTTGCAAGTATATCCTACTATTTCGATGGAAAAAATACATCAAATTGCTGAACTAAATGTTCTGTAAATCATTAATTAATAGTGGTTTAAGTATTATTGGATGTACCAGCGGTTGTTTGCTAAGTTTTCCGGGTTCTCTTCCCGGTATATTAACTTTCCTGCATTGCTGAGCATCATTTTGTAAAAAATAATTGTCTTATATAATACATCACAACCAAAATTTAAACCAAACAAGTATGACTGCTTTATTACGATTGCGTTTGAAGTGCCTGCTCGGGTTCTTCCTGCTGCTCTTGGGGTCGCTTACCTCCCAGGCACAGAACAAAACAATTTCAGGCCGGGTTATTGACGCCAAAGATGGTGCGTCAATTCCCAACATTTCCGTTACGGTTAAGGGAAGCAGATCGGGTACTCAGACGAGTGCCGATGGTAGTTTCCGTCTTACGGTACCCGCTGGTACTGCAAGCCTCACCGTGTCGGGTGTGGGTTATGAGACACAGGAGGTATCCATTGCCGGTAAAGATGCGGTAGAGGTTTCCCTCAAAACCAACAATGCCTCTATCGGTGAAGTGGTTGTGGTGGGTTACGGCTCCAGCCGTAAAAAAGACCTTACCGGTGCTGTAGCTTCGGTAAAAGCAAAGGATTTTAACAAAGGGCCGGTTATTGCTGCGGATCAATTGATCCAGGGTAAGGTATCTGGTGTTCAGATCACACAAAACAGTGGCGCGCCAGGTAGTGGTTCTGCCTTCCGGATCCGTGGTTCTGCTTCTATCCGTGCCGGTAGCCAGCCACTTTTTGTAGTGGATGGGGTGCCTTTGGATGGCCGTACTGCCCGCCCCGGCGGAAATATTGAAGGTGATCTTGGTCTTGGTGGTTTGCCGGAAGGCAACCCGCTTAACTTCCTGAATCCCAATGACATTGCGTCTATTGATATCCTGAAAGATGCATCCGCAACAGCCATATATGGTTCCCGTGGTTCCAATGGTGTAGTACTGATTACCACCAAGCGTGGCCAGAGCGGTACGCCCAAATTAGAGTTTAACGCTACTTTCGGAACGAGTAAAATTGCCAGGAGGTATGATTACCTGAGTGGTGATGAATACCGTAAGGCGCTTACTGATTATGGTATCACCAGTGGTAATTTTGGTGGCAATGTAGATGCACTTGATGCCATCCTGCAGCGCGGAAGTACACAAAGCTATAATATTGCGATGGGGTCTGGTAACCAGGACAATCGTTATCGTGTGTCACTCGGTTATCTTGATCAAAAGGGTATTATCCGTAAAACCAGTTTTAAAAAATACTCACTCAACTTCAACAGCAACCTGCGTTTTCTTGAAAACAAAAGGCTGGGACTTGATGTCGGGGTAACGGCCAACCAGAATATTGAAACTGTTGCGCCCATCTCAAACAAGGCGGGTTTCCGTGGCAGCATCGTTGGTGCAGCCCTTCAGTGGAACCCTACCAAGCCGTTGCGCAAACCCAATGGTGCATTGGATATCGACCAGGGCGGTTCTGAGATCAACCCATTGGCTTATTCTGAAGCTTTTGATGACCTCGCTACCGTTAGTACTGTACTTGCCAACATCTCCCCTTCTTACAAAATTACCAACGAGCTGGAATATAAAATGATGATCAGCGTAAATTACAGCACGGGTATCCGTAAGCAACAGATCAGGAGTTATATCAATATGGAAGGTTTCCAGTCTGAGCCCGCCAACAACAAAAAAGGTGGCTGGGGACGTGTGAGTAACGCAGAACTGATTACCCGCCAGATCACTCATACGCTGAACTACAACAAGCAACTGAACAAGGACCTGAACCTGAATGCATTAGTAGGGTATGAATACCTGAAGTTTGACAATAAAGGTTCAGCAGAAGCGGGTCGTGAGTTTGATGACTTCAATTTCCCTTATTACAACGCATTGGGCTTCTCTGCACAGGGTACACGCGTAAGTACGTCATTCTTTGATCCTACCAGTGAACTCCAATCTTATTTTGGCCGTGCAACCGTAGGGTATAAAAACAGGTATTTGCTTACCGCTACTTTACGTGCGGATGGTTCGAGCAAGTTTGGTGCAAACAACCGTTATGGTTATTTCCCCTCTTTCTCTGCTGCCTGGAACCTCAGCGATGAGTCTTTCTTCAAGGTAAGCAAGATCGACAACCTTAAAGTACGTGCAGGTTGGGGACAAACGGGTAACCAGGAGTTCCCCGCAGGGTCGGCTCAAACACGTTTTGTTGCTTCCGGTCCGGGTGCATTGGAACAGTCTTCTTTCGCCAACCCTGACCTGAAATGGCAGACCGATCAGCAATTTAATGCGGGTATTGATTTCGCCATCCTCGGTAACCGCCTGACCGGTACCATCGATTACTTCAATAAAAAGACAAAAGACCTGATCGTGAGTCTTGATGCAGCCCAGCCTTCTCCCGGTACAAGGATATGGAAGAATGTTGCTGGTGTTATCGAGAATAAGGGTGTGGAAATTGCACTGAATGCCACCATCATCAAGAAAAAGGATTTCACCTGGACATTTGGCATCAATACCACTTTCCAGAAGAACGTTGTTAATGGCCTTAGCGGCCCGCTCCGGACTGGTGAGATCAACGGACAGGGTTTGAGTAATGCCTTTGTACAAAGGATGATCAACGGACAACCGCTGAATGTGTTCTATGTAAGGGACTTCCAGGGCATTGATGCAAACGGACAAGCGAAACTTGCTGACGATGGCGCCACCTTTATTTATGCCGGTAGTGCCAACCCAACACAGTTGCTCGGGTTGTCTACCAGCGTTGGTTACAAGAAGTTTAACCTTGAAATCAATATGAACGGTGCTTTCGGTCATAAAGTGTATAACAATACTGCAAATGCGGTATTGCCGATCAACAATCTGGGCAGCAGGAACATTGCCAAAGCACTATTGTCGCTGTCTCCGCGTGAAGCCACCAGCAGCCCGATCACGACTTCTACCCGCTATCTCGAAAAAGGAGATTACTTCCGTTTAGCCAATGCCACATTGAGCTACAGCCTGGGTAATATCGGTAAAGTGATCAAAGGTGCCAACCTGTTTATTACGGGTCAGAACCTGTTCGTGATTACCAAATTCACCGGGTTTGATCCTGAGGTAAACGTGGATAAGAACATCAATGGTATTCCTTCTTTTGGTATAGAGTACTCTCCATATCCAAGTGCAAGGGCATTTAACTTTGGTTTCAATTTTACATTATAATCACTACCGTATAAATTAATAAAGAATATGAAAAAGAATAAGGTTGTTATCGTACTTGCCAGCCTTGGTATAGCCTTCACCGGTTGTACTAAGCTCGAAGAAAAGCTGAATGCCAGCGTTTCAGGGCAAGGAGGGGGTGGTACTGCCGCTTCCGTACTTAAAGCGACTTACGATGCTTTGCGTAATCCAGTACAGGGACAGGACAGGTTCTGGGCTTTGCAGGAACATACTTCTGATGAAGTGGTAGGCCCCACACGTGGTGGTGACTGGGATGACAACGGTATCTGGCGTGTACTGCATAACCACAAATGGGATGCAGATCATGGATTTGTAAGGGATACGTATAATGAATTTGGTAAAGTGATCTTCAACGCAACAGATCTGCTGCGCCCCAGCTTCAGTGCCACTGCCCAACAGCAGGCTGAAGCCCGCTTCCTCAGGGCTTATGCAAACTTTGCCTGGCTGGATGGCTGGAACCAGTGTCCTTACCGCGAACCCGGAGGTAGTCCGCTCGACGACCCCAAGGTTCGTGTAGGCACAGAAGCGCTGGATTATATCATCGCTGAAGTAAATGCCATCATCAACGACCTGCCCACAGGCCCTGCGGGCAGAGCCAACAAAAATGCGGCAAGGGTATTGCTGATGAAGTGCTACCTGAACAAGGGGGTGATCACCAACAGGGCAGCACCCGTTTTTGCGGCGGCTGACATGAACCAGGTGATTGCGCTTGCAGACCAGATCATCAGTTCCGGCAGTTTTTCCATCGGCAGCAATTATTTCGACAATTTTGCCAAAAATAACGATGTGCTCTCTACAGAGTTGATTTTTACCGGTCAGAATATTGGTGGCTCAGAAAGTGGTAATATCCGCAGCAGATGGTTCTGCACGTTGCACTACAACCAGAACCCAAGTGGCTGGAACGGCTTTACTACCCTGTCTGATTTCTACAGCAAGTTTGATGCGGCTGATCCGCGCAGGGGCGGCAACCCTTATCCCGGTGTAACCAACGTGTCTGGTATCAGGCCAGGCTTCCTGGTTGGTCAGCAGTTCAACCAGAACGGTACGGCACTGAACGACAGAAAGGGTAACCCGCTGGCATTTACACCGTCTGTTGCGCTGAAGGAAACAGGTAACAACCTGGAAGTAACGGGTATCCGTGTGATCAAGTATCCACCGGATTATACCTCCGGTGATAATGTGGACAATGATGCAGTACTTTACCGTTATGCAGATGTGCTGATGATGAAAGCTGAAGCGATTCTGCGCGGCGGTACACCAACGGCTGTTGCCCCTACTACCCCCCTGGCATTGGTGAATGCAGTACGTACCCCCCGTGGTATCGCTGCTCTTCCCTCCATCAACCTCGATGGCTTAATTGATGAAAGAGGCCGTGAGTTTTACTGGGAAGGTATGCGCAGACAGGATATGATCCGTTTCGGAAAATTCCTCCTGGCCAAGCAACTGAAGCCCGGTGTTTCGGATAACAAATACCTGTTGTTCCCTATTCCGAATGAACAACTGGCTGCCAATCCGAACCTGAAACAAAATCCTGGTTATTAATCGGTAACTTTGAGGTCAATACAAAAAAGGTCATTGTAAAATGACCTTTTTTCATACCAACTATTTTTTGATGATGCGGAATATATTTTCAGCGGCCCTGGTATTTGTACTCTTCGCCTGCAATGAGCAGCAACCGGCGCCACGCTTTACCCTGCAGGAAAATACCGGTATTGCTTTTACCAATGCCGTACACAATACCAAAGATTTCAACATCTTCAGCTACCGCAATTTTTATAATGGTGGCGGTACGGCCATCGGTGATATCAACAACGACGGACTGCCGGATGTGCTGTTCACCGCCAATATGGGCAGTAATAAACTATTTCTCAATAAGGGCAACTGGCAGTTTGAAGACATCACGGCAAAGGCGGGCGTGGCATTGACCGAAGACTGGAGTACGGGTGTGGTAATGGTGGACATCAATCACGATGGCTGGCTCGACATCTATATCTGTAATGCAGGTTATGTGAATGGCCGGGCACCCGAAAACAAACTGCTGATCAATAACCATCGCCTTGGGTTTACGGATTCAACGGCTGCTTACGGCCTGACGAATACGGGGGGATACTGCACGCACGCCGCCTTTTTTGATTATGATGCGGATGGGGACCTGGATTGCTATATCCTGAACAACAGTTTTATCCCGGTCAATACACTCAATTATGCCAACAAACGCGACCTGCGTGCGGAAGACTGGCCGGTTGCTGATTTTCTGAAAGGTGGTGGTGATAAACTGATGCGTAACGACAACGGACATTTTACAGATGTGAGTAAAACAGCGGGGATCTATGGCAGCCTGATTGGCTTTGGGCTGGGGGTTACGGTTGGCGACATTAATGGCGATCATTTTCCCGATATCTATATTTCAAACGATTTCTTTGAACGGGATTATCTCTATATCAATAAAGGAGATGGTACTTTTTCGGAAGAACTGGAGCAACGCGTACAGCACATCAGCCACTCTTCGATGGGGGCGGATATGTGCGATGTGAATAATGATGGCTACCCTGAAATCTTTACTACAGAAATGCTGCCGGGAGATGATTACCGCTTAAAAACAACCACCTCTTTTGAGAATGTGGATGTACAGCGGCTGAAGGTAAAGTCAGGGTTTTATTACCAGTATATGCAGAATGCCCTGCAGATCAATAACCGGCAGGGTAAGTTTATGGAAGGTGCTTTTTTCAGCGGGGTGGCGGCAACGGACTGGAGCTGGGGGGGATTGATTTTTGATGCGGATAATGACGGACTGGCGGATATCTATGTTTGTAACGGTATTTATCATGATGTAACCGATCAGGATTTTATTGATTTCTTCGCGAATGATGTGGTGCAGAAAATGGTGATGACGGGTAAAAAGGATGAGATTGAAGACGTGATCAATAAAATGCCATCTCACCCGATCCCCAACAGGGTATTCAGAAACCAGGGAGGCTACCGCTTTTCCGATGCGGGAAAGGACTGGGGTTTTACCCAGCCTTCTTTCTCTAACGGCGCAGCCTATGGCGACCTGGATAATGATGGTGACTTAGACCTCATTGTAAACAATGTTAATGAACCCGCCTTTATTTACCGCAACAACAGCCGCGAACAGGCGGATACTGCCAATACCGCTAATTATATCGGTATTACACTAAAGGGTACGGCGGGTAATACCTATGCAATCGGCAGCATGGTTAAAATATTTTTTAACGGCCAGGTGCTTACGCGCGAATTGATTCCTTCACGGGGGTTCCAGTCGTCGGTGGATTATAAGATTGTTGCAGGGCTTGGTACCGCCCGGCAGGTAGATTCGGTGCAGGTGTGCTGGCCAGACAGGAGCTATACCACTGTTGTGCAGCCATTAGTCAACCGGGTACTGACGGTAAACGCCGACAGCAGTGTACACCATCCGTTTTCCGCAACAGTTGCAGCAGCAACCGCTTTGCTGCTGAATCGTGATACAACCATTGCATTAGACAGGCATCGGGAAGATGATTTTGTGGACTTCTATTCGGAGCGGAATGTACCGGCAATGCTCTCGCGCGAAGGCCCGAAGGTGGCCGTGGCTGATGTAAACGGCGACGGGCTGGATGACCTGTATATCGGTGGGGCAGCGGGGCAGGCAGGACAATTGTATTTTGGCAAAGCAGGCGGATATGTTAAGCACGATCAGGAACTCTTTAAAAAATATGCTTCTTTTGAAGACGTGGCGGTATTGTTTTTTGACGCGGATAAAGATGGTGATAAAGACTTGTACATTGGTGCAGGGGGTAATAAACAGCAACCAGGCAGCCGGGAAATGCAGCACCGCCTTTACCTGAACGATGGTAAGGGCAACTTTGCGATTGATACCGGTGCTTTTACCGAAACAAATGATGTGGATATTGCCGTAGCAGTAGCGCACGACGTGGATAGTGATGGCGACCTGGACATATTTGCCGGTGCAAGGAATGTACCTTACCAGTATGGGATTGTGCCTTCGTCGTATCTTTTTATCAACGATGGCAGCGGACATTTTACCGACCAGGCCAAAACAAAGTATCCCGCACTTGCGCAGGCAGGCATGGTTACGGCGGCCGACTGGGCCGATCTTGATGGCGATGGCCGGGCTGAGCTGGTGGTGGTGGGTGAATGGATGGCGCCAACCGTTTTCCGCTTTACACCTGATGGGGTGGAGGCTATGCCTTCGGGACTTGCAGGTTTGCACGGCTGGTGGAAGTCGCTGAAGGTATGCGATCTTGATGGTGATGGCGATCTGGATATGGTGCTGGGGAATATCGGGGAGAATTTTTACCTGAAGCCGGATAGTGCCAATCCGGTGAAGCTCTGGATCAATGATTATGACAATAATGGTGATGCGGATAAGGTACTTACCCGTACGGTTGGGGGAAGGGATATGCCGGTGTTTCTAAGGCGGGAACTGGCGGACCAGATTCCTTCCTTAAAGAAACAGAACCTCAAGCACGCAGCATATGCCACCAAATCGGTACAGGATCTCTTCAGCAGTGAACTGATCAGGAAGAGTACCGTGAGGCTTTTTGATTATGCATCGTCCTGTATTGCGCTGAATGATGGCAAGGGCCGGTTCAGGGTACAGGCACTTCCGATGATGGTGCAGTTGTCGTCTGTCAATGTCATTGTTTGTACAGATATCAACCAGGACGGCAAACCCGATCTTATACTTGGTGGCAACCTGTTTGATTTTCTACCCCAGTTTTGCAGAATAGATGGCAGTTATGGACATGTCTTACTTAATAAAGGAAATGGCGGGTTTGACTGGGTTTACCCTTCGGTATCAGGTTTATCCTTTCCCGGGCAGGTAAGGGACATGCAAATAGCGAATGGAGCCCTGCTCATCCTGCGCAATGACGACTACCCCCTCCTGTACCGGATGCCGGGTGCGAAATGACGATGGGTAATGATGGTTAGAATATGGGATAGTACAAACGGGTTATCCACTGGCTGCTGTCTTTGACCAGCAGCCGGTTGCTCACTAATGACTGAAAGGGGACCGCAGGAGACACATAACTGTATTCGATTTTATACCGCTCAAATCTTTTTTCTGCAATAGCTACCGTAGCATACCCGCCCTTTACCTCGGTGATGAGGGTATTGCCGGTAAACAATCTTTTGATGGCGCGCTGACCCCCAACCGGAACCTCTTTGTTGACGGGAATGGCCACCATGGTATTGTATCCATGCTGCTCATCCTTGCTGATGTGCAGCATAGGTACATTGGTGATTGTTGCGTTGTGTTGCGCAGACAGATGTTCAAGACCGGCGATCTCTTCATAAATTTTTTCTGTAGTGGGAAATTCCGGACTGTACCAACTGCTGGTAACCAGTATGGAATCGGTAAACTTACCTTTACTGACCGTAATGCCATAGGTATTTTCGGTGTTTTCCGTAAACCGCCGGAAATTTGCCACGATGCTGTCCATCGCCAGCTTCAGTTCCGCAGCCTCGTAACGCTTACGGAGTTTGCCGATGGGGTTCATACCCGTAGGTATGGCCAGCTTCCAGTTGAGGATCATTGAATCCTTTCCGGTTGCAATGAGGCTGAATACCGAGGGTTGTTGCCAATCGCCTTTACTGATGACAATATCCGCGCCGTCCTCATATCTTTTGGTTACACTGAAACGATAACCATTATACTGAAGGGTACTGTCGGCTTCCATATTGCCCGGCCACCAGGCCAGCATTTTTGCTGCCGACCGGTAATAAAATGCCGCAGCATTGATATTGGCCCTGATCAAAGTTTCCTTCTGTATGTTTAATTGCCGGGGTACCAGCAGGTAAACCAATCCTGTGCCGGTGAGTAAAAGTAATATAGCTGCACCAACTATTTTCCTGATCATGATTTTCCGGGTATACGCCGTTATTGATTCAACTGCAATGTAAATCAAGTTTGCAAGATAACCAGCGTTATCGTTTTTGGGATGGCTGTATATATGTTGTGTTCATGCAATTGTTCCCCCTTGTTTTGTGTATCTTTAACCCCATTTTCAATACTAAAACAGCATTGCGCTTCATGTACTTTTTATACAGGATGTTCTTCATTTTTGGTGCGGCAGATGACAGGGAACGCTTACGCTTTGTGAAGCGGGGATTTGTTTACACTGCCCTTGCGTGCCTGTTGCCCGGTGCCGGTTGTACGGGTGGTGGCGATCCGCTCTTTGTATCCGTGCCGGCCAAAGCATCGGGTATTGATTTTGTCAATACCAATGAAGATACAGACAGCCTCAATATCCTGGATTACCTCTATTACTACAATGGCGCGGGTGTGGCCGCAGGTGATGTCAATAATGACGGGTTGCCAGACCTGTATTTTACCAGTAACAGAAACGGGAATAAACTGTACCTCAATAAGGGCAACTTTAAGTTTACGGATATTACCTTATCCGCCGGTGTAAGCGGTGCAGCCGATTGGACAACCGGTGTAACGATGGCGGATGTAAATGGTGATGGCTGGCTCGACATCTATGTGAGTGCGGTCGGTAACCATATGGCCAATACCGGCAAGCGCTATTTTGAACATTCACGCAACGCGTTATTTATCAATAATGGAAATAAGGATACCCCTGCTTTTACCGAAAGTGCTGCTGCTTACGGACTTGACCTGGAAGGGTACAATACACAGGCCGCATTTCTGGATTACGATAAAGATGGCGACCTCGATATGTTCCAACTGCAACATTCAATTCACCAGACGGATACCTATGGCGATACCTCACTGCGGAGTAAATACAGTGCCATCAGTGGTGGTAAACTGATGCGTAATGACCATGGGCATTTCATCAATGTTACCAAAGGCAGCGGCATCATCAGCAGTGCGCTGGGCTACGGACTGGGCATCAGCGTTGCGGATTTCAACCAGGATGGCTGGCCTGATCTCTACATTGGTAACGATTTTCATGAGAACGATTATTACTATATTAACCAGGCCAACGGTACATTCACGGAAATGAACACCACGGCTTTCGGACACGAAAGCAATTTCAGTATGGGGAATGATGTGGCAGATATTAACCATGATGGCTGGCCCGATATCATGACATTGGATATGCTGCCTCCGGACGAGCGTGTACTGAAGAACAGTGTTGGGGATGTAACACTTGATGAGTACAACAACCTCCACAGTATCGGGTACAGCAACCAGTACTCGCGCAACTGTCTGCAACTGAATACGGGTGCAGGCGAACGTTTTAGTGATATTGCCTTGTACAGCGGAGTGGCGGCAACAGACTGGAGCTGGAGTACCCTGATTGCGGACTATAACCTTGATGGCCATGCGGATATCTTTATCACGAATGGCATCAAACACCGGCTGAACGACCTCGATTATGTGAAGTTTATAGCGGCGGCAGACGCGGCCAGCGATATAAAAACGGGTAAAACAACCGACCGGACAAAGATTGATAAGATGCCGGATGGCCGGTGGCACAATTATATGTTTTCGGGTAATGCAGGATTGAAGTTTACCGACCAGTCGGCCGCCTGGGGTTTTGACAAGGCCAATTATTCGAGTGGCGCGGCTTGGGCCGATCTGGATGGTGATGGCGACCTGGATATTGCCGTCAACAATATGAATGAAGCCGCAGGCATCTATCGCAATACTGTAGAACACAATGCGGCTGCGCATTTTCTTGGCATAAAGCTGCAGGACAGTGTCCGTCATGCTGCTGAATCAGGTACCAAAGTATTTGTATGGTGCGGAGATACCTTGTTTTACCAGGAGCAACAGGTGGCGCATGGTTTTTTAAGCAGTACTGAACCCCTGCTTCACTTCGGGCTGGGCAGCCATGCCGTGGTGGATAGTATGGTGATTCTCTGGCCGGATAATAAGCGGCAACGGCTGGTAAGTGTCGTGGCCAACCAACTGCTGCGGGTAAACCATGCAGATGCAAGGGATACGGTACCGGATGTAAAAGCTTATATACAACACCTGCTTACCCGGAAAACACCACCACTTTTTACCGATATCACCGCGGCAGCCGGTATGGCTTACCGGCACCGGGAAAATTTGTCGTTTGTCGATTTTAACCGCCAGTGGTTTATTCCGCATGGTCTGTCCACCGCCGGTCCCAAACTTGCCGTTGGCGATGTAAATGGCGACGGGCTGGATGATGTATATGCCTGCGGGGCAAAAGAGCAGGGCGGTGAGTTGTTTGTACAGGATAAAGATGGCCGTTTCATGAGCAGCCAGCGCGAACTGTTTGCTGCCGACTCGGCTTCGGAAGAGGTCGATGCCCTTTTCTTTGATGCAGACGGAGATAAGGACATGGATCTCTATATAGCCTGTGGCGGTAATGAATATTCAGGTACATCGCCGGCGCTGAAAGACAGGCTTTACCTCAATGACGGAAAGGGTGGCTTTACCAGGGGTATGGGGCTACCGGACCTGTACGAAAATAAAAGTTGTGTAACTGCGGGTGATGTTGATGGGGATGGCGACCTTGATCTTTTTGTGGGCGGCCGGGCCAATTCCCGTGTATATGGGTTGATACCTGCCTCCTTTCTGCTGGAGAATGACGGTGCCGGTAATTTTACCATTGTCACCAACAGATGGGCAGCTAATCTGGAACATATTGGGATGGTGACGGATGCCGAATTTTTTGATATGGATAAAGATGGGCGGCAAGACCTTGTGGTAACAGGGGAGTGGATGGCACCTGTACTGTTTAAAAATAATAGCCACCACCTCGACCCTGTAGTGCTGCCCGCTGCCCGTAAAGGCTGGTGGTGCAGTGTTGTGGCTGCGGATGTTGACGGAGACGGAGATAAAGACCTGCTGCTCGGGAACTATGGCACCAATAGTAAACTTCAGGCAACGGAGGAATATCCGTTGTGGCTGTATATGGCTGATGTGGACAATAACGGGGTACAGGATCAGTTACTCGCCGTAAACCGCTCGGGTGTTTATTATCCTTTTCCGGGTAAGGAAGACCTGGAAAGACAGTTGCCCTACCTCAAAAAGGAATACCTGAGTTACAATAAGATGGCAGGGAAAAGTTTTGATGCGATATTTGGGGCAAAGCTCAATGGGGTCAAACCACTTGAAGCAGCTACGCTTTCCTCTCAGTTTTGGACAAATGACGGCAAAGGTAATTTTATCATCACCGATTTACCGGCAGCCATGCAATGGGCACCGGTATTTGCTTTTTGCTGCCGTGATTTTGATGGTGATGCTGAACCAGACCTGCTTGCAGGGGGTAACTTCTCAGGGGTAACGCCTTATGAAGGCCGCTATGATGCCATGTTGCCAACACTGGCATATGGCAATGGCAAAGGAGGCTTTGCTACGTATTTTCCTGTAGCACCAGCCCTTCGGGTAAGCGGGGAGGTACGGGATATACAAGTG
This sequence comes from Chitinophagales bacterium, assembly GCA_013298665.1. Classification (GTDB taxonomy): domain Bacteria; phylum Bacteroidota; class Bacteroidia; order Chitinophagales; family Chitinophagaceae; genus Ferruginibacter. Next base: position 139,110 of record JAAFIK010000005.1, on the reverse strand, counting down.
CTTCGCTTTGCAGGCGGTCGTAAGGTATTGGCCATTGCGCGTAATAATGATGTGGTAAGGTTTATTGAGTACTGACTACTCAATAGTAGCAGGATAAGAAGTAGCAGATAGCCAGAGGCAGTACTGCTTCAGGGTCTTGCGTCCCCTTTCTCAAATCTTACTTCTATTTTAGCAGCATCGCTTTCATGGCAAGATATACCCCATTTGTCCAGCCAAAGCCATCCTGCGAAGGGTATTCACCGCCCCCGGCTTCGAGATGGGTATCGATTACATTATACTTCTCCATAAGTTTACCGGTACCGGCATAAACCTTTTCATTGAGGGCCGTCCAGCGACGGGCAATGTCTTTGGCCAGCGTTTCCTGCCCACTCCGGTTCATTGCCCATACCGTCATCCACTGTAGTGGTGCCCAGCCATTGGGCGCATCCCACTGCTGACCGGTTGTATAAGTGGTGGTAACGATACCACCTGCTTTCAGTAATGTACTTTTCAATACACCCGCCATTGCTTTGCCCTTTGCCTGCATGGCGGCGGGCGGCAGGTTGTAAAAGCAAAGCGGAAATACACCGGCTGCTGTAACCTGGGTATGCTGTTTTTTGGTTTTGAAGTTGTAATCGAAATAATAACCCGTTTTTGCATTCCAGCAATACCGCTCTATGGCCATTCTTCTTTGCTCAGCCTTTTTATCGTATGCCATTGCTGCGGATGGATCATTACCTGTCTTCTTTGCTTTGGCAATGGTCAGCTCCAGTTGATACAAAAGGCAGTTCAGGTCAACCGGTATAATGTCGGTCACACGTATGGTACTCATCATATCGGGCTTTGCAAACCAGCGGCTGCTGAAATCCCAGCCACTTTCTGCACCACTGCGCAGGTTGCGGTTCATGGCTGCTGCTGCACCCTCCTGTATATTACCGGAGTATTCATAGTCCTGCACAAAAGATTCCTGGCGCGGAATGGCATCCCTGTCGTAATAACGATTGAGTATGCTCCCATCGGGCATCTTTACCGCGTGCCGGGTAGCTGCTGTTTTATCCATCCAGTACTGGTATTCTTTTTCAAGCTGCACACCATAGCTGGTATAAACGGCATCCCCTTTAATACCCGCCAGCAATTCCACCATCAGGCAGAAAAAAGGCGGTTGGCTGCGGCTGAGGTAGTAGCTGCGATTGCCGTTGGGAATATGTCCGTACGTATCTATCAGGTAAGCAAAGTTTTTAACCATATTTTCGATCATCTCTGTTTCACCGCTTTCTTTAAGACCGAGCATGGTAAAGTAACTGTCCCAGTAATAAATTTCCCGGAAACGTCCGCCCGGTACAATATAGGGGTAAGGCAGGGGCAGGAGACTGCCATTCTTCCAGGGTTCATCTTTACTGACGTTGGTAACACCTGCTTCACGTTTGAGGTTACCCCAAAGATTTTTAATGTGTGCACTGATGTCTTTTTCCTTCATCACATAATTGAAGGCGGGCGGGGCTGGTGGCATTTCAAAATTATCTTCCACAAAGAGCTTGAGGCTGAAGCGTATGCCAGGGTTGGATTTAATGGCTTTATAATTGGCAACAATGATAGCAGGATCTTTTTTGGGTACGCAATCCACAAAGGTCTTATTGTCCGGAAAAATCTTTGCCAGTTGCACATCGGTAAATAATTCTCCATACACTTTATTGGGGGGGAGGGGCTGTTGCGCTGCTGCACCGGTTAATGCGGAGAGCAGCAGTATGGTACTGATGACCTGTTTCATATCAAAAATATTGCTGGGTTGAAAGATACAAAAGTTGCGTGGGATTTAACGTAGGGGCAAAAGAAAAGAGCCCCCTTCCGGCAGGCTCCTTATCGTTAAAAAACCAAAGCCTAAAGAATAAGCGCCACGTTACCCTTAAAGGTGAGTATGGCACTGTTGTCGCATACAATGTCTAAAGTATACACGTATACATCGGGGGTGAGCTTCACCCCTTTAAAAGTACCGTCCCATCCGCTGCCGGCATCGTTAGGGTTGAAATTGTTTTTTTCAAACACCACTTCACCCCAGCGGCTGAAGATACGCAGCGTTTTGATGCTGAAGAGGCCGTTGCCCCTCGGAAAGAAAACATCGTTGGCACCATCGCCGTTGGGCGAGAAAGTGTTGGGTATATATACATTGGCTCCATTGCAGACTACAAATACAGTAACCCTGTCGCGCGAGGTACAGCCACCCGCATTGCGTACTTCAACCATATACTCGGTGGTTTCTTTGGGCTTTACCGTTATAGCAGGGTAGTTGGTGCGGAAGATGCCGGTTGTGGGTGTCCAGTTTACGCTGCTGACATCTGGCGAAAGCACGGGTATAAGGTCAATACTTTGCCCGGCATTGATGGTTTTATCCGCTCCTGCATCCACTGTTGGTATCGGGTAAACCTTGATGGGCACCAGCGAGGTATCCCTGAAACAGCCCCTGTCATCTGTACCGATCACCATATAGGTAGTCGTTTGTGAGGGCCTGGCAACAGGGTTGGGGATATTGGGATTGCTCAGTCCCGTTGCGGGTGTCCAGGTGTACCGGTAGGCACCATTGGCAAAGAGTTGTGCCGATTCACCCGTACACAGCGTATCACCCCGGCTGGCATTCATGACAAAAGGATATTTTACCCGTACCTGTACCGTATCTGTGTCTTTGCAACCCTGTGCAGTGCTGCCGAGTACGATGTAATTGGTTAAAGAGTCGGGTGTGGCAACCGGACTTGCACAATTGGTACAACTGAGTCCGCTTGCGGGCGACCAGCTATAACTGTCTGCCCCTGTAGCGGTAATATTGATACCGGTGTGTTGACAGATCAGGGTGTCCTTACCTGCATCTACAACAGGTACCCGGAAGGCTTCCACCGCCTGCGTCACTGTATCACGACAGCCACTGCTGCTGATGGCGATGAGCTGTGTGGTATAAATGGCCGGATTGGTATACAGTTGCGGGGCAGGATTTTGACCCGTACCGGTATTGCCATTGCCAAAATTCCATTGCCATTGCATGGCGGAGGTATCTGCCACCAGCAGACTGGCGTTGTACGTAACCGTGAGGGGGGCACAACCACTGGGGGTTTGTTGTATACCCGCTTGCGGAGAAGCGGCAATTTTTATGGGTGCAGGCAGTATTGCCGTGTCCCTGCAGCCCGTTTGTGTGGTTACGATCAACCGGGGATAGTAGGTACCCGTTGTGGCGTAATAATGCGTGGGGTGCTGGTCGGAGGATTGTACGCCATCGCCAAAAGTCCAGTCGTACCCCACAATTACATCGTTACTGGTTGAGGAGTCCCTGAAGTTGATGAAGCCCGCATCGCAAATGGTAAAGGTATTCATATTGAATCTGGCATCCACCCCATTCACACGTATGGTATCAATACCGGTGATGGGTACCTGGCACCCTGCGGCATCCACAAGAATCATCTTCGGCACATACACACCCGGATTGGTATAGGTATGCGCAATGACGGAGTCGGGGGTGGGTATGGTGGTACCATCATTAAAATCCCAGATAAAGGAAAGCCTGTCCGTGGTGGACGCGTTGAAATTGATCGTGAGTGGATTGCAGCCAGTCAGCGGCGTGTAGGTAAACGTACCCCTTGGTCCGCGCACCTCTACCACTTTCTGTTTGGTATCTGCACAACCGCCCGGCCCCGTAACCGTAAGCGTAACCGTAAACACACCGGGATAAGAATAGAAGTGTGAGGGATTGGCCACTTGTGCGGAAGTACCATCCCCGAAATCCCAGTTGATTGTATTGCTGATGGTGGAGGTATTGGTAAACTGTACCACCATTGGCGGACAGGTACTCAGTGAATCACTCATGCTGAAAGCCGCAATCGGGGTAATGATTTTTACATAAGCCGGTTTGCTGATGGAGTCGGTACAGCCATACTGATCGGTGATCAGGAGTTTGACTGTATATAAGCCATCCGCAGTATAGTTGTGCGTGGGGTTGGCTCCCGTGGCTGTTGCACCATCGCCAAAAAACCAGGTATAGTTGAGGCCAGGCCCGGTGGACTGGCTCACAAAGTTGATCGGTCTGTTCGGGCAGGAGAGTGTGTCCGGCGTTACAAAGTCGGCTACCGGCTTGGAGATGATGAGGGCGCTGCCGATGGCATTGCTGTCCACACATCCCTTGCTGTCGATTACTTTTAAACTCACGGTATAGATACCGGGACCGGCATACATATGCTGAAATGGTCCTCCGGTAAGCGTATCGCTGAGGCCATCGCCATACTGCCATATCCAGGTTTGTATGGGGTGCTGACCATCATTGGTGGAATTATCGAGAAACGTAATTGCCGTGTTGAGGCAACTACCGGGGATGGATGGTGCAAAAGAAGCAGTAGGACCGTTTACCCTGATGTACAAAGGTTTGGTGAGCGTGTCGGTACAACCGGAAACATCGGTAATGATCAGCCGTACCGTATAGGTACCCGCTGCAAAGTAGGTATGTGCCCCGGATGCCCCGGTACCGGTATTGCCATCACCATAATCCCAGGCATAGGCGGAAATATTTACCGGCGTATTGCCGATAGCGGTAAACGTAACCGTACTGCCCTTACAGATCACCGTATCGGAAGCCGTAAAGTTGGCCTTTTCATTTACGATCCTGATGGCCTGGGAAGTCCGGTGGTCACAGCCCGTCGCACGGTTGATTACGGTAAGCGTAATGACATAGTTACCCGTATCCGCATAAGTGTGTACGGGGTTTTGCTGTGTGGATGTGGTGCCATCGCCAAAGTTCCAGAGCCACTCATCCGCGCCTACAGACTGGTCGGTAAACGTAAAGGTCCTGGGATTGCCGCAAGTAAAGTTTTTCGCAAAGCGGGCAATAGGCGGCTGTATATAAATGTAATTATTGAATTTGATTGTATCCGGGCAGCCGTTGTTCCACACAATGAGTTGCACATCAAAATAGCCCGTATCCTGGTATTCGTGATTGGGGTTCTGGGCAGTAGATGTAGAGCCGTCGCCAAATGTCCACAACCATTGGGTGATATTGCCGGTGGAGAGATCGGTGAAATTGACCGGGTTTTTGGCACAGGTATTCCGGGGGGTGGCACTGAAAGCAGCCGCGGGCTTTACACCAATATTTACCGCGTTTACCATCCTTGCCGTATCAGTACAGCCACCCGCAGTGGTAATCACAAGGGTAACCGTATAATCGCCGGGGGTAGTGTACGTATGTACAGGACTAACCGCTGTACTGGTGGCGCCATCTCCAAAATCCCAGGCATAGCCCGTAATGCCATCGGCACTGGTGGTGGTGGCCGTAAATTGCCGGGTAAGAGGTGCACAACCGCTCGCAGGCAGATTGTTGAGCGCAACAGTTGGTGGTGCAATATTGATGTAGGATAATACTTTTACCGTATCGGAACAACCGCCTGCATTGGTTACAATGAGGGTTACCGCATAACTGCCGTTGGCCGTATACGTATGTGAAGGGGCAGTGGCAGTACTGGTATTGCCATCGCCAAAGTCCCAGGCATAGGATACTCCGCCCGTACTGTTGTTGCTGAAGTTTGCGGTAAAAGGGGCTTTACACGCATTCCTTACCGGTGCGCTGAAGGCTGCTGCGGGCTTGTCAAGCACCGTTATCGTTTTGAAAGCAGAGTCGGTGCAGGCGCCAAAACCGGCTACCATCTTTACCGTATAGGTGCCCGGGGAGGTATATACCTTTACCGCATTCACACTATTCAGCGTTGTGCCATCGCCAAAGTACCAGGTGGCGGAGGCAGGTGCAGGGCTGGATGTATTGGTAAAACTGATTGGTACACCCGCACAAACATTATCCGGGGAGGTAAATGCACCAGATACACTACCGATGGTAATTGCGTTGGTACGGACAATCGTATCCCTGCACCCCGTGGCATTGGTTACGATAAGCGTAACCGTATAGCTGCCCGTATTGTTGTACGCATGTACGGGATTAGCCAGGGTAGATACCCCGCCATCACCAAAGCTCCATTGATAACTGAGCGTACCGGTACCCGTAGAAAGGTTCTGGAAATTGATGATGGCCGGCGGGTTACAACTGTTGGGGATGCTGTTGGTAAAATTGGCCGTAACACCATTGTTGATCTGTATGTACTGCGTTTTGGTTAATGATTTGATACAACCGTTGCTGTTTTTGATCCGCAGCGTTACATTGTAATTGCCTGAAGCCAGGTAAGTATGTGCGGGACTGGGTGTGGTGGCGCTGGTGCCATCTCCAAAATCCCACTCCCAACTGGTAACGGTACCGCTGCCGGGACTGCTCTGGTCGGTAAACTGTACCGGCAGGGGATAGCACCCCGTGGTGGGAGAAGCCGCAAAAGCCACAACAGGCGCTGCATTGATCGTAATAAACTGGCTTTTAACCACAGAATCTGCCCCCTGGGAGTTGCGCACCACCAGTTTGACGGTATATTGGCCAGGATTGAAGTAGGTAACCGCGGGGTTTTGCAGGAAAGAAATGGTGCCATTGCCAAGATCCCATTTCCACTGGGTGGGTGTACCCGTACTCTGGTCGGTAAACTGTACAACAAGCGGGGGACAACCTGAAAGCGGGGAAGCGGTGAAATTGGCTACGGGCTGAGCTTCCGCCAGGAAGCCGGCAATGAGGAATACCATTGAGAGACAGCAGGCCTTGGCCTTGTTGATTGCTGTCATAGGTTTGGGGGGCTTTAGTTTTTTATGAATATGTGGATCGGGCGTATCAATACCCTATCAATATTAACATTCTTTTAAAGAAAAAATTGTGCCAGAGGGCATAATCTTTCCATTAAATGTGCTGTTTCCGTAAAGCCCACCGGTTTGCCGGTGTTATTGCCGTTCCATATGAAGTACTTTGGGCTCAAGACTGCCCCAGGGTGCCAGTTCCATTATGGGAACCGCCTTTTTGGTAAACTTCCATTCGCGGTTGAGGAAACCAAATTCTGCCGGGCTGGCCGGGAGTGTGATGACCAATTTACTGTAATCATCGTTGCAGCTCCAGGTACCCGTATAAGTAGTGCCATTTTTAACCGCGGTCATGGGCCCATTGTACAACGTTGTTTTAACCAGTTTGAAGAGATAGCCGCTGTATTGCGGGGTAAGTGTGCTGCCGTTATCAGTGGCCAGGCGTACCGTAAAATCTTTATTGAGGATATTGGTTTCAAAGTATTGCTGCAGCAGATCCTCGCTGATGGCATTGATCGGATTTTTTTTACAACCACCCAGAAGCAGGAAGGCCGCGCAAAGCAAAGCAATGATTATTCTCATTTTATATAAGCTTTTTGGATTGTTCGTCAACCGGTCAAAGATAGACGTTATTGTATTTTTTTGTGGCATAATCAATGAAATAAGCGCTGTCTAATGGTTTTCCCGTTGCCAGGGTACAGAGCGCTTCCGACGTGTGCAACCGGCCGTACTGGTGAATGTGTTGTCGCAGCCATTCCAGCAGGCGATGGTTATTGCCGCGGGCAATCTCCTCTTCTACAGACGCGTTTTCTGCCCGAAGTGCTGCATACAACTGTGCGGCATATAAACTGCCAATGCTGTATGTGGGAAAATACCCAAAACTGCCGTGGCTCCAGTGTACATCCTGCAGACAACCCTGGCGGTCGTCAGGTACCGTTACCCCCAGGTATTGCTGATAGCAATCGTTCCAGCAGGCGGGTATGTCTTTGGCAGACAAAGTACCATCAATCAATTGCTTTTCGATGCCGTACCGTATCATGATGTGAAAATGATAGGTCAGTTCATCTGCCTCTGTCCGGATCAGCCCCGGCTGTACTTTATTGATGACTTTATAGAACTGCTCAACCGTAATGCCGCCCAGTTGTTCGGGGAAAAACGTTTGAACAAGCGAAAAATTGTGTTGCCAGAAGGGTAGAGCCCGGCCGATATTGTTTTCCCAGAGGCGGCTCTGGCTTTCGTGCATACTGTAGCTGCAGGCCTCACCAAGGGGCAGCCCATAGGCACCATAAGGTAGTCCCTGCTCATAGAGCGCGTGTCCCCCTTCATGGATACAACTCCAGGTCATATTGGCGAAATCCGTTTCATTGATGCGTGTCGTTACCCGTACATCGCGGCTGTTGAAACTGGTGGTAAAAGGGTGTTCACTGATGTCCTGCCGGCCCGCATCCGTATCAAAGCCCATGCGTTTGAGCAGCTCGAGACCAAACTTCCATTGGGCATCCCTGTCGCAGTGCTGGTAAAGAATAGAGTCGTCGATCTGGTTTTTTTCGCGTATTTGCCCCAGCAGGCCGAGGAGCTGGGGTTTAAGTGCGGTAAACAGGCTGTCGCAGGTCGCTACCGTCAGCCCCCGGTCATAATCGTTCATGAGGGCATCATAGGGATGTGTGGTATAGCCGAGCAGATCGGCCTCCTGCTGCTTGAGGGCAATGATGCGGGCGAGCGGTTGTTCAAAAATGGCAAAGCTGTTTTGCTTGCGCGCCTCTATCCAGGCGTGGAAACTGGCATTTACCGCTTCACTGGTTTGGCGTACAAAAGCAGGCGGTAGCTTTCTGTTTTTGTCATAATCATAACGGCTGAGGGCGATGTTGGCCTGCTGTTCGGGGTTGAGGCCTCCCGCAGCCGACAGTGCATCAAGGAGGTTACCCATGGCTTCGCTGGTAAAGCGTGTGTGGGCCAGTTCGCTGAGCGTAGCCAACTGGCGGCCGCGCATCTCTGCCCCCCTGGGCGGGAGATAAGTTTCCTGGTCCCACTGCAATACGGCCGCTGCATAGCGGATATCGGCCACTTCCTGCATGACCCGGGTATATTCGTCGTATAGTGATTGGCTGGACATGGTAGTATTTTGGTACAAATGTACGGAGGAGTTGTTTGTTCGGGATAATGGAGAGGAGATAATACTTAGTCGTGCAAACGCTTTAATCAAGAATTTCTAACCCATCAACTCTTTCAAAATGTTTTCTGTTCAATGTAGCAAGTGGCAGGTGGTGAGCAAGAGCGGTTGATGCGATGAAGAGGTCGGGTAAATCGATTTGCTTGCGCTTACGTTTCAATGTTGTATTCAATTCCACTGCCTTACCTACAGCAGCTTCATCAAAAGGAATGATTGTAATAAGTTCTAAAATACTGTTCCAGAAATACATTTGTGCCTCGGTAGCACCGGCATAAATTTCATACTTGGTTATTACAGAGATTGCAAATTCAAAACCATTCCTGACCAAGGCAATCCAGGTTGTTTTGGTTTTATCAGTTTTCCGGTAAAAGTCAATAAGAATGGAGGTGTCAACTAAAATTACTTTACTCGCCATTCAGTAATGCTTTTTCTGTTCAACATAATCTTTTCTAACTGCTTTTTTGTGGCTACCGGCCCATTTAAGAGCAAGTCTTCCAGAGTTGATGCGGTTTTTTTGGGCACAGATGCCTGCTCAATCGCTGCTTTTAATTGTCTTAATTTTCCTGCAGGCAGGTCTTTAACAATTTTAAGCAATTGCTCGTATTCGATATCTACTTGTACTTGCATTATTCAAAAATAAGCAATTTCAGGTAACTCGTATTGTAATACCCCACACATCCCCCCGTAACCGCATCACCCCAGCAGCTTCTCAAAACATACACTATTCGCTACCCCGGCATATTTTCCGAAATTGGGGATCCTCCGGTACCGGCGCCTGGTATAGAGTGCAATCGCTTCCGGTTGGTTTTCACCCGTCTCCAGGATACAGCGGCCAAACTGAAGTTCCCGGCACCAGTCTTCCAATGCCGCCAGCACGGCTGAAGCAATACCCCGGCCCCGTTGCTCCGGCACTACATACATCCGTTTTACCTCCATGGTATTCGCCGAATATGGCCGTACCGCACCACAACCCACCGGTTCATCCCCTTCATACGCTACGATAACATGACGTATCGTATCAGTTGTATTCAAAGCTGCATAAAACGCATGCTCATCACCATCGCGTATCTGCAGGTCAAGATCCAAAGCCTTAACGAGCATCCGGAAATTATGGTCGCCGGCGTTTGTTCGCGTGAGGATGCGCATGGAATTTATGCTTTTATTGTTTTGTGGATTGTCATTTCGGCAAAAGCGGGCATGAAATCATGATAAACTATCGTTAAATGTAGAAAAATTTATTGGTATGCCAACAAATCCGGGAGGCATGTTTTACCTGTCTGCCTGCATGTTACCGCTGCTGATTGCTCCAATGGCCGGGTACACTTATACAAAACGATGTTAGGGACAGTTGTTGCGGCATTAATTTTTCTGTTTCAGGTAATGCGTCGTCAGCGTTCTTGCCCAATACCTGGGCACATGGTATTCTTCCTGTAAGTAGGCCACCACATCATTGGATTTCTTTTCAGACGCATTGAATTTGTCAAGAATTTTCGCCCATGCAGAAATATTTTTTCCTGTTTTCTCAACGACTTGTTCGTCAGATACATCCCAGTAATGCTGTTTCATTTTTGTTGTTGATTTTGTTTGTAGAGCGCTGATGCACTTTCTATTAATCTTTTCATCTGTACCGATGAAATTTGTTCACTTGTTCTGATTTGAACGTAGCGGGATATCTTTCCTGCTCCTTCAAGTAAATTATCCGGGTCGGGTAATTCGGCTCCCCTGTTGAAGCCAAGTTTTAAGCCTTTTTTGGAAGGGATAATTACACAAATCAGCGCAGAATATTTTTGCCCGTAACAATAAGCAACCATTTTTGCAGAAGCATCAATCTGCTCGATAATGCCGGGGAGGTTGGAGAGCAGCATTTCACGAAGCTTTAAAGCGTTGGTATGAACATGGTTGTCATACTGCAAAAAAAATGAGTTTACCTCTTTGTCAACGTTCATGGCTATTGATAAATAGAATAGATACTTTTGAAAGTATGCATTTACGCTTTGTCCTGGTGCAGGTAAAATTTGTTGCCATACAGGTCTTTAAAAAAAACAAATTTGCCATAAGGCTCATCAATAAGTTCGCTGGCTAACACAACGCCTTTTGCCTTAAAGTTGGCTATGTTTGCTTCAATGTCATCAGTGTAAAAGCCCATAATTGCATTCTCTGAATCAACTTGATTACCTACTTTTACTTTTGAGTCATCTGTGTTCGCCAAAGCGAGTATAACCTCAAGGTCTTTATTGTTGGGAACATTCACTGTTACCCATCTGTTTCCTTCGCCAAAACTTGCGTCAGTATGAACTTCAAAGCCAAGCTTTTCCGTATAAAAATGTAAGGCCTCCTGTTGGTCATGTACCAACAGAAGTATTGATTTAATTTGTTTCATTGTTAAATTGTTGTTTCCAAAAATAACATATCGCTGAAAAAACCTGTTGTAAAAAAACGAATTTTTACTGTCTTGCCTTCACTTTGCTGCAAAACTCAGCAGGAGTCATATTGGCGAACGATTTAAAATCTTTGATAAAGTGAGCCTGGTCAGTATATCCATAGTCATAAGCAAGATCTTTCATCCGGTAACAGCCATTCAAAGCGAGTATTCTTTATGGAGCCGGGAACCGGAAAAAGAAGTTTTCGAAGTTTGTAAAGCACTTGGAATTACTTTTGTTGCATATAGTCCTTTAGGCAGGGGTTTTTTAACCGGAGCAATTAAAAGCCGTGCCGATTTTGAAGCAGGCGATTTTAGATTAAGTAATCCCCGGTTTACAGATGAAGCAATTAAAGAAAACCTTCAGTTTGTAAACGTTATTGACCAATTAGCGGAAGCCAAAGGAGCTACCAAAGCACAGATAGCACTATCATGGATTTTAAGCAGAAACGAGGAGATTACCGTAATACCCGGCACAAGAAAAATCCATCGCCTCGAAGAGAATTTAGGTGCATACAATGTAGGCTTAACTAAAGCCGATGCAGCACTTATTGATGCCGCAGTTCCACAGGTAACGATTGGCAATCGTTACTGAATCCGGATGGTAAAGCCGGGAAAGTATTGTAAGTACACAAACCTTTTTTGCAAAGCTTCATGAAGCTTTGCGATCATTTCAGGAACCAATTTTTTTTCTTGTTAAGCAACCCGCTCGCTCTGTTTTTTAAACCAGCCACTTTTGCCGGGTACCGTTTTAAAGATCATTTGCCATAATAGTAACCGATTTCAAAATTTTCTGTGCTGGCTTCACAGTTATACTGCCCTCTTGCCGGGGTACTTCAGTAACGGTGTATCTATCAAACTTAGCCGAATCTATTAATTTGGACTTAACGGCAATAATGATTTCTTTTATTTTCATTCCATCGGGAAATGGATTTGGTGTTGTTAAATCAATTCTTAGTTCTCTTTTTACTACATGGTCTCTCCGTTTTGTTTCGAAATCTTCTAAGCTGACTGACTGCGCATTGGACATTGCCTCTATTTCATCCAGTAATTTTGAATAGTCTCCTGATAATCGTGGACTTGAATTGGACGTCATCTCTGAACAGCCACAAAAAATGCTGGCAGCTAAGATGAAAACCGGGATGTTTAAACGGTTAAACATTTTACTTTGCATAATGAAGATTTTTGAGTGAATGGTGTATAAGGATTGTTGGTGAAAAAACTACTGTCGTCTTTCAAATATACACATAATTGTGAATAGCCATATTTACCTGTGATTTTTTATCGCTAAGGCTATACAATTTATTCAGGGATACACACAACCGCAATCAAACAATCTTCAGCACGCTGGATGACAAGGGGGTAGCCAACAGCCCCCCGGCAATACTGATGGATGCCTTTGTTGACAACCGCAACCCTGTTATAGCCTAAGCTTGTCCGCCGGAGGAGAAGCTTAGGACTTTGGCTGTCCGGGACTTTTTTATTTTATTCAGAATTGATTCGGTTGGCGGGACTTATCGGCAATACGGCTGAATGTTGTGTGCTATGCTATTTGCTGTAGAATTTCGCACTATTTGTTCTCAAATATTCTTTGATTTGCTCAAAGTTCATATTTGCCATTTCCAAAGATATTTTGTCTTTGATAGCCCTGAAAGTTTTGACAGTGTCAAACTCTTTTTCTTGTGCTGGTTTCTTATTTTCAGTCTTCATACTCTAAAATTTCTTTTGGTGAACGTATTTCTAACGATTGATAATTGGAACGAATATTTATTGAATTGTAACCACGAATTCTATACACATTTACGATGTGCTTAAAATTCCAACTTACTAAAATGTCTGCCTTGTAAATTGTTGCAGTTGCGATGTGGATACAATCGTCAAAACTTGTTTGACCTACCACTTTTTCTGCTACATATTTAGAAGCAAGTATCAAAATTTCGTCTGTTACAACTACTCTTTCAATATGCTCTTTAGGCAAATTCTTAAAATGCTCTTTTACATTTTCTGGTGCATCTAATAATTCAGTTTCGGTCAAGTCAGAAAAAACACAAATAACCTGTCCCAACTTAACTCTTTCAAAAAGCTGCAGGGTCGCTTCATCAAATTCTTTGTCAAACACACCTCCAAAAACAGAAGTATCAAAATAAAATCTTTGCATTTTGTCGCTTTATAAGTTCTACCGTAAAGATAATACTTTTCCCTGGCTGTATCATTTGTGAGGTATCTGAAAGCATGGCACACAACGACAGTTTGTGAAAAAAACCTGCCGCTCACCAATTATACACATAATGTGAATAGCCATATTTCTGTACGATTTTTGTTGCACTAAGATACGCAATTTATTAAGGAATACAACCGTAATCAAACAACGTAGAGTACACTGGACGACCAGGTGGAAGCGGATAACCCCGTAAGGCTGATGGATACCCTTGTTGACAAACGCAACCCTGTTTGACGTGATGTAGTAAAATAAAGCCACCTATGAGGCGGGGTGTCGCAGAACAGAGTATAGCCAAAAGCCCCGGACAGTCAAAGTCCGGGGCTTTTTTATTTTATTCAGAATTGATTCGGTTGGCGGGGCTTATCGGCTATACAGCTAAATGTTGACTGCTGGCATATTTTGTCAGCAATTAAACTTTATTTATTGGTTTGTAATGTCCATTGTAAGCCTTTTATAAAACTTGGAATTGGTGTGTCCATATGTGCTAGGTTAGAAAAGATGTCGCATTTAAAATCTAAACTTTTAGATTGTTTCTCTGCCAAAAATGTTGTCATTTCTTTTGCAACTTCTCCAATTTTTTTTGAGTTCGGTTCATCCTCATCCTCTTTGTCTTCAAGTTCTCCAAATGTGAAATATGCTTTTACTTTATTATTTCCACTCTGTTGTTGTGCAATAGTTTTGAACTGGTCTAATAAATAGTACTTGTTATAATGTAGCGATGGACTTGCAGCGATAAAACCACTAAAACTATTTTGTCTGCCTAGTACGTTTTGTAAAAGTGCATAGCTTGTAAAGTAACCACCTAATGAATGCCCCATTAATACTCGTTTGGTTGTGTCAGTTTTGTATTCTGTGTCAATATGTGGGACTAATTCTGTGTTGATGAAACTTAAAAATTTGTCTGCACCACCACTAACAGTCATTTCATATTCTGCGTTGGCAATAGGATAAGTGTCATCTCTGTTTCTAAGAGAGTCTAATGTTTGAAGGTCTTTGTAGCCAATTCCAACTAAAATTGCAGAAGGTGCTAAACCCAACTCATTATATTTATTAATTGTCGTAGCTATAATGTCAAAATAAATATTCGCATCAAGTACATAAGCTACAGGGTATTTTTCTTTGGGGTTATAGTCATTTGGCAGTCTCACAGAAATTGAGAATGTGTCGCCAACAGCTTTTGAATAAAAACGAGTTGTGTTATTTTCTTTTACTATGCTTTCGGTTTCTGAGTTCTCCTTTTTTTGATTACAGGAAATTGTCAAAACAAGAACTGCAATTATTGAGAAATACTTTGAAAATAGTTTAGTCATTTAATTATCGTTTGTAGAAATTTTAGGTTGTCCGAAATGCTTGTAGCCAACGACAGTTTGTGAAAAAAACCTGCCTCCTGTCAAATATACACATAATTGTGAATAGCCATATTTACCTGTGATTTTTTATCGCTAAGGCTATACAATTTATTCAGGGATACACACAACCGCAATCAAACAATCTTCAGCACGCTGGATGACAAGGGGGTAGCCAACAGCCCCCCGGTAAGACTGATGGATGTTTTTTGTTGACAAACGCAACCCTGTTATGGCCTAAACCTGTCTGCCGGAGGAGAAGCCCCGGACTTTGGCTGTCCGGGGCTTTTTTATTTTATTCAGAATTGATTCGGTTGGCGGGGCTTATCGGCTATACGGCTGAATGTTGTGTGCTATGCTTCTTTTATTTGTCAGTCCAATAAGCAAAAGATTGAGGTGGCAATAAATTAAAGTCCTGTCTTAAACATTTTGGTTTTCTGTATTTTCTTGGGTTCTTAACTTCTATTGCAAATCCCATTTCTTTGTCTGCGAAATACTGGTAATAAAAATCTTCGCTAATACCCGAATGTTCCTGTGTCATTTCCCAAAGTGTGTCAAGGTCGTGATTATGTATGGTTTCTATCTGAAATTCACCAATCACTTGTTGAACTGGTGAAGAAGCATATACGATAATGGATTTTACTTTATTGCTCTTAAAGATTGATTTTCGGAATTCAAATTTTTTTGTTCCGTCAAATATTTTAAAAGCAAACTCTGGCTTTATTGATAATACTACTTTCATTTTCCTATTGAATATTGTGCAATTTTACGAAAATTTTCCCTTGATATTTCTTGAAACCCCCTTGGAACACTATTTATGTCTGAAATGATTCCATTGTTAATTAACCATTGCAAATTTGGTCGCTTTCTAAATGTGTATGAATATATGAACTTAACAACAAATGGTTTCAATTGTGGATAATAATTCCAGTGTTCTTTTAATTGTTCGTCAGTAAATACACTACGCTTTTTGCATAATGTTAGAAAGGTTTCTAAATTTGGAATATTGGTTGTGACACTTTCCACAATTCCTACTGTTGTTACAACCCCTTTATAAATCCCGCCTGTCATATAAAAAACAACTATGTCGCCTGAATTTAATGCCTTGAAATGTGAACGGGAAATGTATACTTTGCTTAAAGCATTTCTATGAGGTTTGTTTTCTACAAAATTTATTGGTGATTCATTTCTCAAAATTGAATCTGGAAATAAATCAGTATGGTATGCAGGATAGATAGGAACAATGAAAACTTTTGAATCTTGTGAAATAAAAGGAAAACACTTTTTGGGTGCTGCCAAATTTATTTCTTGGTTTCTGTCAAAGTTTTTTATTAGAACAATTTCTCCTGTAGATTTCTTAATTCCCCATTTCTCAAAGCCCCATTCTTCTAACAAATTGATTAGTCGGATTTGTTCAGCGCTTTTTTCAAAAACTGTTACATAAATTTCATCTACTTTCGATTTAAGAGCATTGTCAAAAATTATTTTTAAAAATCGTTCACCAATTTTAAACCCGTTACTTGTTACCTTAAATGTTCCAATTTTTAATCTCTTTTTAGGTTTGAAAATTGGATCTATGTCAGAATAATTTTCGGTTTCATCTTCTGTCTTAATATACAAAAATGCAGATAAAGCATTATTGCTGTAACATATATAGGAAATCTCATCAGCTTTCTTGTTAAACCATTTATCAAAGCCTTGATAGTCTTCTCTAAAGCTGTCAAAGAATGAATTTTGTAAATCTACTTTTGCAAAGTATTCCTTTTTAACTGCTAAAACTTTATAGTCAACCAAATTTGGATTGTCAGCAAATACCATTTCCAAAAATTGGTCAATTTTAAAAATTCTGTCTGCAATACCCAACAACTCGGCTTTTGTATGAATTTTCTTATCCTCTGAAATAAAAATATCAACTCTATCGCACAAAACCTCGTTTAGCAACTTTGTGTCATTTTTATCGTTTTCAGTTCTGTCAATTTGTAGGCTTACGCTTTTTAATAATTCACTTTCAGGTGCTGGGTTTATTATTAAATTATAACTCTTAACTTTAATATTAAATGTTTCAACAGTATTTTGGTCTTTGTTCCTATTAAGTTCTTCAATAGTAAGAGGATGAATATATTTTTTGTAATTGAGTCTATCTAACCAATAGAAAAGTACACCAATGTCAGCATTAACAACTTTTGGTGTCTCTCTGTGAATAATAATGTTAGTGTCTAGTAAAACTTTCATCTTTCTGTTAATCTAAGGGTGTCTCACAACGTCAGTTTGTGAAAAAAACTGCCGCCTGTCAAATATACACATAATTGTGAATAGCCATATTTACCTGTGATTTTTCATCGCTAAAGCTGTGCAATTTATTCAGAGACACACAACCGTAATCAAACAATCTTCAGCACGCTGGATGACAAGGGGGTAGCCAACAGCCCCCCGGTAAGACTGATGGATGTTTTTTGTTGACAAACGCAACCCTGTTATAGCCTAAGCTTGTCCGCCGGAGGAGAAGCTTAGGACTTTGGCTGTCCGGGACTTTTTTATTTTATTCAGAATTGATTCCGTTGGCGGGACTTATCGGCTATACAGCTAAATGTTTAGCAGCAGGTTGTACTTCGAATAGTTATTTGAGTGGGGGCAAAGCATTGCCTATCTTTTCTGCAAGATTATCATGATAGAAATAGGATTCGTCATAAAAAATCTCAAGTTCTTTTGCGGCTACTATTCTTTCGTCAGGGTTTGCTGCCTGTTTTATTTTTTGTATCGTAAATGACATTTTATGATCTATACGTGAAACCTCTTTTGCTATACTTTTCATCTTAGTATGCAAGCCAAGATCCAATGCGGCCAAATATGCTTGCGCAACAAGTGCATCCCGGAATAACTGCTTCATCTCTATATTGTAGTCGTCTATATCTTTATCACTCAAAATGTGAGGTTCATATTTTCCTATCCATGTCAACCATATTATTGCCTGAAGCTCTGCTGCTATAATCTTGGACATGTTTGCTACAGCAGACCGTACTTCTTTTGTCGCCTCATCCTTTTTAGTCATTTCCCATTTTTCTTTTTCTAGGTCCCACTGTCTTTTATTCGACCATCGTACTCCAAATAACGCCAAGCTTGCTCCTATCATTGTGCCTATTATCCCAGGAAGAGCAGGTGAAACTGACTCAAAAAACTTTTTTGGTCGAACTTGACTTTTGTAATACTCAATTTGCGCCCGCATTAAATCTTGCTCTAGTGAATCGGCTCCATTGGCTCTTAAAACAACTGAACATAACAAAAAAATAATAGTGATTGTGTTTTTTTTAAACATTATTCCTCTATTTAAATAGATAAATATTGCCACTCCGACGACTTTCTGCCAACATTAGTATTGTAGAACTTACCCTTCCGATAATCCCAGTTTCTAACTTGCTGATGATCAATTGTTTTATATGTCGTTTTTTGTATTGTTTCCAATTTTCCGGTGTCGCAAATACAACTTCACTGTTAAAATATCGGCTGTTATTCACAAACCATCAAGCGCACTTACAATATCGATTAAAGCATCCTTTTATACGTGCAGGTACCGCCCGGTGGTTGTCATACCAACATGGCTCAATGGTTCCTTAATGTACAAACTGGTTTAAACTTTCCATACCATTCATGCGAATGTCAGGTAATGCCAGTTGAGCCAACAATCATCCGGCCTGTCATCCCCCCATCTCCCGCCTCATCTTCTCCACACTACTCTTACGCAATTTGGTAAACAAAACAATATCCTCTACCGCAATTCCTCTTTCAAGCATACGCATTGCAATAGCCCGCGAGTTTTCCTCTTTAGCCTTCCGCTTCAGCGCCTCCTCCCGCCATGCCTTCATGTCTTCCGATTCTTTCAGCGTTATCTCATACAGGCCGCTTTTTTTAAGCCGCTCCATAATGCCCTGCTCCTCCATACTCAGGTAATCCGTTTCGGTAATGATGAGGTGATCCACTACTTTGATGTTGAGCAGTTTACCCACCTTAATAAGGCGGTCGGTAAAATTGAAATCTTCCCCGGATGGCTCTAACATACCGCTGGGGTGGTTGTGTACCAGTACTACCGATACCGCCGCCTTGTAAATGGCAATACGGAATATTTCCGGTGGCTCAATATTTACATGCCTTACCCCGCCAATATTCACCAGCTCCACATTCAGCAGCCTGCGCTTTACATCGAGGCTGGCCACCCAAAAATGCTCAATGGCGCGGCGTATCTTATTTTCCCGCATCAGTATGTTCTGCATAACGGGGTACAGGTCATCAGCGTACCTTATTACTTTTGCTAACTGGTCTTTACGGAGTTTGGCGTTCATTGTTCGAAGATATTACTGTTTTTCTGTTTTAGTTTTGGGTACCGCAATATAAAGAAGTTTTATATTTTTTGGTCATTCCTGCGCTTTTTTCTGGTCATTCATCCTTTTGCCCGTTTTCCGGGTGCAGCATTTTACACCGGTAATAACCATAAGCCGGTTTTGACCCATGCCCCCGGCAATACAATTCTATCGGTAATCCATTCAATGTACAGGAAGTCAGGTATTGACACATCTTGCCGGCTATGTTTATTTTGGCTTGTTCCACCAGTACAATAATCCTGAACCGTTTGTAGTGCCTCAAGGGAGCGGGCGCATTTCAAATTTTTGTAAGCCATCGCGCTTGTCCTTGCTCAACAGGAGTATTACTGTATTCCGTCTACCGATAACCGCTGTCGTCACTCACAGTTGCAACAGAAAACACGGTAAATAAAATAGAACTCGCAGTAGGAAAAATAGAACCCGCAGTAGGAAAAATAGAACCTGCAGTAGGAAAAATAGAACTCGCAGTAGGAAAAATAGAACCCGCAGTAGGAAAAATAGAACCCACAGTAGTAAAAGTAAAACTCGCAGTAGGAAAAATAGAACCCACAGTAGTAAAAGTAGAAATCGTAGTAGATAAAATAGAACTTGTGGTAGGAAAAATAGAAATCGCAGTAGATAAAATAGAACTTGTGGTAGGAAAAATAGAAATCGCAGTAGATAAAATAGAACTTGTGGTAGGAAAAATAGAACCAGTGGTAGTAAAAGTAGAACCCATAGTAGGAAAAATGGAAATCGCAGTAGATCAAATAGAACCGGTGGTAGTAAAAGTAGAACTCACGGTAGCAACAATAAATAGCATGGGAGTAAAAGTAGCCCACCTTTAAAATAAAAAAAATATCCCGGTAGCAAGCGCATAATACGCCCCCTAATACAACAATCCTCCGCCGGTAAACCAAAGTAAAACGCCCCGTTACCGGAGCGTTTTACCACAGTCAATGTTTCGCGGTAGTGGAAAACCATAAATCCCCACTCAATACCTGGCACGATTCTTAAAAATCAACCCACTCACCAGTTTATACTCCGCACTCGTACTCCCGAAAACAGACTTTACATACCGCTTCACCTTCCGGCTACGCTCGTAAACACTGTCCGGGTCGCTGTACAGTACCCCATCCCGTTTGGTTTCAGTATCCGAAGCCGTCACCCGCCAGTTTACCACGGCCTTGTTTGCTGCCAGCATCAGGTCGTACCGCTTTTGCAAACCCGCTACCGACAACTCACTTTCATTAGGCGCATAACCCGCTTCCTCCTGCACCAGCTTAATCAACCGGCCAAAATGCCCCGCCTGGTTATCAAAACTGGTCTGGCTCGCCGAAATCGTCCGGGGCCCTTCGGCTGCCCCCTCCGCAGGCGCTTCTTTTTTCGGCAGGCGAGCCGCCCGCTGCCCCTGAATCTTCCGGTTTACCGCCCGGGCATCAGCTAAGGTCTGCTCCAGCACATCCCCGGTACCCAGCGCATTTACAATACGCGTTGAAAGCCCTTTTAAATCGCCATACAATACCTCCCGGTCATTGGTGGCCCGGTTCAGCAAAGCCTTCACACGCCTGTCTTCATCCAACCACCCCTCCGCTGCTTTTTGCAAGCCCTTGAGCGACTTCACCGTCAGCAAAGCATTGGCAGGTTGGTACTGCGTCCCGTACGAAATACAGGCCGCAACCATTTTTTCCAGCCGGGCAGCCTGTATGGCATGACCCGACTCATGAATCGTTTTCATTTTGTTTTAAATTTAGTGTTTAACGAAGCCCCCCGCAGAAATCCCCTGGCAAATCCAAAGGCACTTACCCCTGCAAAACAAAGCGGGTTTTGCAGCCCGGTAAAACACCCCCGGCCCCACCAAAAGACCCCTGCAGACAGCCTCAAAAAAAGCATTAGCAAATCCGGATTTGTGCTGCCGATAACAACCTTGATATCAAAACAAATATGGGGAAACAGGTCATAAAAAAATCACAAAGGGCCATTTATTTTCAAAAAACGCCCTTTTTTTTGATTTATATCAAAAAACAGGATTTTTGGAGAGGCCATTTTGCCCCGTTTTTCTGAAAAAATGCACCACCCATCCGGCCAAAAATGCTGCTTTTTGGGGGTAAAAACGACCATTAAAACACAAATTTTCACAAGCCTCGCGCTAATCCTTGCGCAGATGTAGTATTACCGAAGATGAAGATACACTTGCCGAGCGGAACGCACGGGTAGCACAAAAGCCACATCGGTGCTGCCCCGATTCCGATAGCTATCGGAAGGCGGTAATAAGTTTCGGGTCTCTTTTTTGTTTCTTTTTGGAGCGGTACGCCCAGATCGAAGCATCAGCGGAGGCAAAAGAAAAGAATACATGATGAGGATAATCATAATAACTACCTGCATTCAACAGTAAAAGCGCTGATCTTCGCTAAGATGTAGTATTACTGAAGGTGAGTTTACAGTAGTACAAAAGCTTAATCAATGCTGCCCCGAAACCAGCGGTAATGGGTTTCGGGTCTCTTTTTTGGTTACTTTTTGGAGAGGCAAAAAGTAACAGAACATCATATGAGGATAATCATAATCACTACCTCACCCAACATTGAGAACGAAAAATTGAAAACCTCGCGCTAATCCTTGCGCAGATGTATCCTCATCTCCGATAGCTATCGGAGATGAGGATACACTTGCCGAGCGGAACGCACGGGTAGTGCAAAAGCTTAATCAGTGCTGCCCCGATTCCGATAGCTATCGGAAGGCGGTAATAAGTTTCGGGTCTCTTTTTTGTTTCTTTTTGGAGTGGTACACCCTGATTTTATGAATCCCGGCCTTTAGCGTCGGGCGGTACGCCCAGATCGCAGCATCAGGGACGCAGCATCAGCGGAGGCAAAAAGAAAAGAATACATGATGAGGATAATCCTGATCACTACCCGCACAATAATACAAAAGCAAAAGGCCGGTCAGCAGACCAGCCCTTTGGTGTATATATAGTGGATCGTCTCACTTACCTCGAAATCACCATCGTACGGCTACCCGCTACCTTACCATTAATGGTGAGCGTATACGTGTAAATACCCGGCGTAAGGTCACCCGTGTTGAGTACCACCCGGTTGCTGCCACGCTGCAGGTTGTTAAATACCTTGCGCGCATTCCCCGAAAGATCACTGATCGTCAGCAATGGCGTACCCGCATCATTGAGCGTGTACTCAATATACGTCACACCACTTGCAGGGTTGGGCTTGTTCTGCAGCAAACGCGTATTCGGAAATTCAGGATTGTTCTCAACAATCGTTTTCAATCCTGTGGTGGCATTATCAGTGGCAGGCAACGGCGCATTCGGATCAATACCCAGTAATTTGTAGAGCTTTTCTACCTGTTGTTGTGTAGCCACCATCTTTTTTTCCTGGGCATCAATAATGGCCTGTTGTTCTTTAATACCCTCCATCAGCAATGGAATAAAACCATCATAATCAATCGCCATCATACCATCATTGGTCGTAACCACAAGCTCCGGTACCACCTTCATGGCCTCCTGTGCAATAAAACCAAAAGTGGGGATGTCTGACTTTTTGTCCATACCCGTAAACGCATAACTCACCCCGCGCAATGCCTTGATCTTTGTCAATGCCGTGGTAAGCGTGGCCGTACCCTTCTTCAGGCGGCCATCCGACAGGCGGTAATAACCAATCGCCCTTACACCCCCGTTCGGGATATCGAGGTTGATATCACTTACCGCCGGTGAGCCACCCACCGCAATCAAACCCGTAGCCACGGTAACCGGATTTACATTCCGCGTATTGATCCCCATCGTACCATTGGCCAGCAGCGTCATCACCCTTGAGCGGTCGCTGAAATTGGTGCTGCCCGAGCGGAAGAAAATACTGAACCGGTCAAAAGTCGTTGCATTGGCCGCAGTAGGAACATTACCCATGCCAATAACCGGCCCGGGAAAATCTAAGTCCTGCCATACCAGTTCGGCCTCCTGTGTTGGGGGCGCACCGGTGGCATTCAGTGGAGCCTGCGGCGTTCTGTTCACCTGCAGGTCAACCGCCACCCTGGTCGTGCCCGTACCGATCTGCGAGCGGAAACCAAATACATTCAACGGCGTATTACTGTTGCCCTGTGCACCAATAGCCGAAAAGGTTTGCCCCGTACCAATCTGCTCGTTCAGCACAGTAGCCGCCTTAAACCTTGCCCCCGAATTGATGGCATTGACAAATAGCGTTGAAGAAGGATTCGTTTCATTGATGCCCACACTGCCATCCGGCCGCAAAGCCATGATATCGCGGTTGATCACGGGAGCAACACCACCACCCGTAATCGGAACACCCGTAAAATAGCGAAACAGAAAACGCTGGTTAGAATCGATACCCGTACCATTGGTGCCAAAGCCCGCAATCAGGTCGCGCGTAGCCAGATTACGTGTGGTATCCACCAGGTTATAAAACGCATACTCCGGCCCGCTGTTGATGGCAAGGCCATAAGTAGTGGAAATGGGTGCAAAAATAGTACCTGCATTCCCCAGACCAATCCATTTACTCGGCCTGCTGGAAGTAATGCCGCCACCGGAAAATGAACCGTAAATGCCGGATTGCACCTGCGCAACCGGTCCGCCCTCTACCTGAAATTTGGCATTCAGGGTAATCGGTGCAGTCGTCAGGTTGCGCCCGATAACCACTTTGCCCGTTCGGAAAATCGAATCGGTAGTGTTGTTGTTGCCATCCCATTGCTGGGCATGCGCAGCAACACCCAGCAGCAGTGCAGCAGCCAGTACAACCCTCTTACGCCCCGGAAAAGAACTTGTGTGAAAACGTCGAATGTTCATCATGATGTTTGTGTTTATTGTTAGAAATCAGGAAATAGCACTATTAAAATACAGTATAGCTGGAGTAGGATATTGATACTGCCCGAAAAAGAACCATTGCTGTAAATCAGTAAGCAGTACTATTTTCTAACAATAAAATGAATTGAAGGTTGCACAACCTGTCAGATCGGGGGAAAATTGAAAACTTCAGAAAGACCCTGCTAAGAATGGCGTAAAAGGGTAGGGGGAAAATGGCAAAGCAGAATTTTGTACACTATGTACCTGATCCCAAAAAATCCGCGTAAGTCTTCGCAAGCCCCTCCTCAAGGGAAGTCGTATAATGCCAGCCCAGGGTATTCAGTTTCGTTACATCCATCAGTTTACGCGGTGTGCCATCCGGCTTGGTACTGTCAAACACCAGCTCGCAGTGGTAGTCCACCGTTTGCTGTACCAGTAAAGCCAGGGCCTGTATAGAGATATCGTGACCACTGCCGATATTGATAAACTGTGCATCATTGTAATGCTGCATCAGGTAAAGACAGGCATCCGCAAGATCATCCACATACAAAAATTCACGCCTCGGATTGCCCGTACCCCAGATGGTTACCGAAGGCAATCGGTTCACTTTCGCTTCGTGAAACTTACGGATCAGTGCCGGAATTACGTGCGACTGCTGAAGATCATAATTGTCATTAGACCCATAGAGATTTGTGGGCATGGCACTGATAAAATTACAGCCATACTGCTCGCGGTAGTATTCGCAAAGCTTGATCCCCGCAATCTTGGCAATGGCATAAGCCTCATTGGTGGGTTCCAGGTAGCCACTCAGCAGATAATCTTCATGCAGCGGCTGTGGTGCCATTTTAGGATAAATGCACGAAGAGCCGAGAAAAAGGAGTTTCTTCACCCTCTGCTGGTAAGCCGCGTGAATGAGATTGGCCTCAATCATCAGGTTATCGTAGATGAAATCTGCCTTGTAAGTATTATTGGCCATGATACCACCCACCTTAGCTGCGGCAATAAATACATAAGCCGGCTGTTCGGTGGCAAAGAAATCATTCACCTGCTGCTGGTTGCGCAGGTCAAGCTCCGCAGAAGTACGTGCTGTAATATTGGTATAGCCCGCGGCGCGCAGTTTGCGGGAGATGGCACTACCCACCATGCCCCTGTGTCCGGCCACATAAATCTTATCCGTAAGGTTCATTAATGTTCTATTGAAAGTTTGATATCGAACCCGCTCTGCATCAGGTGCTTTTCCTTTTTGAAGAGAGCCGTATCCGCAGCCACCATTTCTTTCACCAGTGCATCGAGCGTATAAGTAGCCGTCCAGCCAAGGTTGGTTTTGGCCTTGGTAGCATCACCAATCAGCAACTCCACCTCCGTAGGCCTGAAATACCGCGGATCAACACAAACCACCTCAGTACCCGCAGCAAGCTGGTAATCGGCATGGGTGCAGCGTGCCACATAGCCCTTCTCTTCTGCTCCCGTACCCTCAAAGGTAATCTCGATACCGAGCTCAGCAAAAGCCATACGCACAAATTCACGCACTTCCGTGGTCACTCCTGTGGCAATCACATAATCTTCAGGCGTATCCTGCTGCAGCATCAGCCACATGGCCTGTACATAATCTTTTGCATGCCCCCAGTCGCGTTGGGCAGAAAGGTTACCGAGGTAAAGTTTGTCCTGCAGCCCCAGCGCAATACGCGCCGCAGCCCGGGTAATCTTACGGGTCACGAAAGTTTCCCCCCGCAGCGGACTCTCATGGTTAAACAATATCCCGTTACAGGCAAACATCTGGTAAGCCTCCCGGTAGTTTACGGTTATCCAATAAGCATACAGCTTCGCCACAGCATAAGGCGAGCGGGGATAGAATGGCGTCTTTTCTGTTTGGGGAATCTCCTGTACCAGGCCATACAACTCAGAGGTGGACGCCTGGTAAACCCTGGTTTTTTGGGCAAGCCCCAGCAAACGCACCGCTTCAAGAATGCGCAGGGTACCCGTACCATCGGCATTAGCCGTATATTCAGGCGCTTCAAAACTCACCTGTACATGGCTCATCGCACCGAGGTTATAAATCTCATCCGGCTGTACCTCCTGTATGATGCGGATCATATTGGTCGAGTCCGTCAGGTCGCCATAATGCAGTTTAAACCGGTGGTTGGGAACATGAGGGTCTTCGTAAATATGATCGATACGCTGGGTATTGAAAAGCGAACTCCTTCTTTTGATGCCATGCACCTCATAACCCTTCTCCAAAAGCAGTTCCGCCAGGTATGCTCCATCCTGGCCGGTAATCCCTGTAATCAATGCTCTTTTCATGGCTGCAAACTACACATTTTCCAGCTTTAAACCTTTTTTCAGGCGGTATAAAAAATGTCCGAAAGGGGAGTGGAGCAGGTGGTGAAGCACCCGCAGCCGGAATTGCCAGAGCAGGAGTTTTACCGATCGGCCAAAATATTTTTCATAACAAAGCTTGTTCTCTTCCAGTGAAGCAAGGTAGTTATTGGTACTTACACCACCCGGGTCAAAAACCACCAGCGGCATATCGATAAAGCAACAGGGCTCCGCCGCAATGCGCAGCAGAAAATCGTAATCCATCGCAATACGCAGGCTGGTATCAAACCCCCCATACGCATCAAAAAGATTTTGCTGAACAAACATCGTCGGGTGAAAAGTACCACGCATACCACGATACACTTTGCGTTGTTCAAAGGGTTTACCAATGATGACCCGCTCACCCCCGCGCTGGAGTTGCATTTTACCATGGCACCAGGTAGCACCGGCACCCGGGGTAAAACGCGAAAGCACGGTTGCAAGCACTGTGGCATTAAAAAATGTATCACCCGAATTGAGGAACTGGATCAGGTTGCCATTGCTGTGGCGGACCCCCTTGTTAAAGGCATCAGCAATACCCTTGTCGCGTTCACAGATCCACCGGCGGTAAGCAGGCTGCGGGGTGCTGTTGAGCCATCCGGCAATCTGCGGCTGGTTCGACCCATCAATGATCAGGTGCTCAAAAGGTGATGTGGTTTGTGCATCCACCGAGGCACAAGTCGCCATCAACTCCGCAGGGTTGTTGAAACAAATGGTAATGATGGTAAGATTGTAGCCCATGATGCTTGTCGTTATGATTGGTATCCTTCAAACGGGTGGTTATTGCCAATAGCCCTTCAGTACCCACCACCTGAAGCGCTCCAGCATATGGAAGCGGCTCCACTGTCCGCGCAGCAGGAACCCCGTGCCATACAATACCGCATAGCCCCATTTGCCGATGTACTCGAAGTATTTGAGTGTCCGGCGATAAAGCGAAGCATCCTTCAGCCGTACTTTTTCGCTGCTGCCAATGCCCATGCTGTGCCGCTGCACGTAACCAATATCAAACTTATTGGCTTCCACGGCATGGTGCACCACCATCTGCGGCAGGTAATACACCCGCTTCCCCGTGGCTAATATTTTCAGGTAAATGTCTTTTTCTTCGCCTGCGCTAAGCCCCGTCCCGCTCCTGCCGATAGCCGTATTGAAAAAACCAATCTCTTCAAATATCGCTTTGCGGAAAGCCATATTGGCCCCGCAAGGATAGCGGCTGCCCGTAAGTGGTTTGATGTCCTTGCCCAGGTCAAAACGCCCTACCAGACCAAAGAAGTAGCGGGAAAACCAGGCGGGTGGTTCCGCTAAATAATAGGGCAGTATCTTACCGCCAAGCGAATACACATCGGGATGAGTGGCAAAAAAGTCATGGATACTGCCCAGCCAGTTGTCCTCCGCATAAGAATCATCATCAATAAAAGCCACCACTTCCCCCCTTGCTTCTTTTACACAGCGGGTACGGGTATGCGATACACCCTGGTTAAGCTCGGTATAATAGCGGAAAGCGCGTTGGGGATGATCGGCCTGGTATCGGGCCAGCAACGCCAGCGTATTGTCTGTACTGTTGTTGTCCACCACCACCACCTCATAATCAGCAACAGGAAACCGCTGTGCAAAAATGCTGTCCACCGCTTTGATGATAAACCTTGCCCGGTTGTAAGAGCAGATCACCGCCGATATTTTAACCGTATTTGCTGCTGTTGTCAACGTGCCTTTTGATTGAAGTGTACTGTAACACCTTCATTTAAGATAATTTTTCCGTTGGAGGTACTGCACCTGTTTTGCTGCGCCTGAAAACGGATATGCCCCAGAGAACCAGCAATGCAAGCATGATCAGCATGCCCGCAAAGCCTGCTTTTTTACCCATCAGATGCCCCTGTGGTTCAAACACAAATTTAATATTGTGTTTGCCCGCAGGAATAGCCAGGCCACGCAGAACATAATTGGTTTTCACAATCGGCGCTTCCTTATCGTCGATATACGCCTTCCAGCCTGCCGGGTAGTAAATTTCACTGAACACAGCGAAGCCATTGGCCACAGCTTCGGAAGTATAGGTAATCACATCATTGTCATTCTTTACCAGTTTGATGGTTGCAGTAGTATCCGCCTGTGGCAGAACCGCAAGCAACCCCTTAAAACTCTCCTGTACAAAAGCCGTATCGCGCGGATTAAAATTATCGAGCGCCTTCATCTCCTCATCGGCATTCTTTACAAACACCACTTGTTTTACAAACCAGCAAGGGCCAAGTGCGCCGGGGTTGGGCTGGTATTGCTGCGTATTACCCGCACCATCTTTTTGTATCAGGTATTTGGTATTCAGCATATTGAGTACAGGCATGTTCAGATCCGGTTTACTCAATTGCTTTTCAATCAGGTCCTGATAAATCCGGAGTTTGGCGGGGTGATAACCACCCACCGATTTGTAGAGATAAGCAGTATTGTTTTCGTTGAACCGGTTGCCCGCCACGTTGAGTACGCGGTAATCGGTTTTGTCCATCAGTATTTCCTGGTCAGCCTTGGTAGGGTTAAAGGAAGCCAGGTTTTCTTCTTTTTCTTTATAATTATCACTATTCAGGTAAATCGAATCAATGAGCAGCACATCAATCAGGGCAACGGCGGCAAAAATACCACAGGCCAAAACAGGCTTGAGCCATTTCCGGATAACGATCCAGACCAGTCCTCCCGCCAGTGCCACGTACAGGAGTGCACGCAGGATGTCATTCATCATAAGGGTTTTCCGGTCAGCCACAAGACCCTCATAAAAAGATTTTACATAGTCCAGCAACTGCGGCTGGTTCATACTCCTTACCTGGCGCAGGAGGTTATTATCGCCCGTACTGTAAAAATCAAATGTAAAATAGAGCAGCAAAAGCAGCACAAAAATACCCCCGGTGGCAATAGCCCCTTTCTTTAAGGTCGCCATTGCAGCCTTAGCATCCTGCTGGCCAATAAGGTAGTTCACAAAAATTGCAGCCGACAGCGACAGCAGCAACTGCGGAATAACCATCACCATCGAAGGTGCCCGGAATTTATTATAGATGGGCAGGTATTTGTACAGCAATCCGTTGAACCCTTCAAAATAAATACCCCAGGACATCGCAATGGTGAAGCCTGTAGCAGCGAGTATCCACCAGCGATGTTTATTTTCTTTTACAAAAAAGGAAAGGATTGCCAGGAAGCAGATAAAGGCACCAAGATATGGCGGCCCCGATGTGCCGGTATTGCCACCCACATCTTTGATGCCGCCCCAGTAATACGCCAGTGGCAATTGCTGTTGCAATTCTTTGGGCAGGGCGCTGAGCGCTTCAATGGCCTTCGAATTGTCCTGACTGATTTCTTCCTTCTCACTGCTGCCGCCAAACATGCGCGGCACCATCATCACCAGGGGTTCGGAGATGTTGAGGCTGTAGGCCAGCGCATAATCCTTATCTAAACCATTAACTGATTTATTCGCCTTTTCATTCCGGGCAGTATCCGTCAGCACGGATCCCCCGCCCCGTATGGTAAACTTCTGGTACTCATAGGTACTCATAAGTATTTCAGCATTATTGGCTACCCCTGCTCCCGCAGCTATAATAGCCAGTGAGGCCGCAATAGCGAGGTGTTTGTATGCCTTTTCCCTGATCCATTGTGCCATAAAGAAAAGAGTCATGATTACAATGGCGATGGCTAAGTAATAGACAATCTGTACGTGGTTCATGGCAATCATGGCCGAACTGAACAAGGCAGTGAGCAATGCCCCCGGGATGTATTTTCGCTGATAGATCAGCAATACCCCGCTCAAGACTGCGGGCATATAGGCCATGGCAAGCATTTTGGTATCGTGCCCCACTGCTATGATGACCGGATTGTAAGTGGCATAGGCAAAAGCCAGTGCGCCCACAATACCCGCGTAAGGGTTGATGCGCAAAGTGATACAGAGGATATAAAAACAGATACAGGCAAGGAAGAAGAACTGTATGGGTTTGGGCAGACCAAGGGTAAGCACCGTATGCACGATGGTTGCAACAGTATTATTCCCTACACCTCCGATCTGGAAAGCGGGCATACCACTGAAAGGACCATTACTCCAGAGCGGGTACCGTCCGTTATGCGTTTTGGCATACTCTTCCGAATTGTGGATAGAACCTTTCCAATGCGAAATATCATTCTGCTGAAGTACTTTACCCTCAAGCGCGGGTTTACAAAATACAACAGCCACAAGGATAAATACAGCAATGGCAATAAGGTGCGGTAAAACCAGCCCGAAACTAAACTTCTTCATTCAATCGTGATTTATCCGGCAAAATAATGCTAATTATTTCAAAAAATGGCAGATATTAGCGGTTAAATGAAACCTCCAGTCTCCTTACCGTTCAGGAAAATATCGGGTTTCCTGTTGCTTGCTTTGTGCTGCATACTCAAAGGATTTGGCCAGGATTTCTCTTATCGCCATTATGATATCAAGGACGGACTGGTGGGCAACCAGGTCTACCATTCCGTACAGGATAAGGATGGGTTCCTGTGGTTTGCTACAGAAACCGGTGTCAGCAGGTTTGACGGCACCCGGTTTAAAAACTTCACAACCGCCAATGGTTTGCCGGATAATGAAATCGTAAAACTTTTTGTAGACAGCAGGGGACGTGTCTGGATGCTGCCCTTTTCAAATAGTATCTGTTACTATTATAAAGGGGTCATCCACAAACCTTCCAACGATAGTGTGCTGGCAAAAGTCCGGCCGCATGGAAATATCGTATCCATATGCGAAGACCCCCGGGGAAATATCCTCTTTCTTTCCGTCAGTGAATTGTATATACTTGAACCGGATGGACGTGTCCTATACGAGAAACCGGTAAGTAATCTTTTCAGCGAATTTGCGGGTGTTGGTGTTGATGGGATGGGCAAACTACGCATTGTGGCTATGGGAGCCGAAAGCAAAGACATCAATACAACGGCCTTTTACGAACTGAAGCTGCATAAACACAAGCCCCTTGAGTTCTTACGGTATCACGTAATACCACCTTTTACAGATGGCAGTACCACCGGGCCGTTTATTGGCAAACGGTTCATGGCACATTCTATAGGGTATTCGCTTGCCGTTAATGCAACCCTTTCTGTTTATGAGCCCGCTACCAATACAACAACCTTTATCCGCTTGCCCGATGGGGTAAAAAGTTACAGCGTTATTGATGATAGCCTTTTTTATGCCAATACCAACCGTGGCGTGTACAGCTTTAATCATAGAGGCACCCCCTTACCGGAGAAATTCCTGTCTGCAGAAAATATTTGTCATACCCTTAAAGACAATGAAGGAAACCTGTGGTTTTGTTCGCTCGGCAATGGCGTTTGGCGACTTAATACCCCCGTTATCCGCAACATAAAGACAGGCAATGGTACCGGTGAAAAGGAATCCGTCAATACTATTGTGCGGTACAAAGGAGAAATACTGGTGGGCAATGAAAACAATAGCCTTGCAGTGCTCAATATCAAAACGCTTGACATCAGCAAACGGATTGTATTCCCCGGCATCGGTGCAAGACGCCACCTGAAGGGGCTGGTCAAAGGGGAAGATGTCTATTATCTTACCGAATCCTTTGTGTATAAGGGAACGGACCTGGCAAAACTCTCACCTACTTTTTTATCTTATCAATCCATTACCCCCTCCCTTAAAGATATCGATATCAGCAACAGGAACATTGTCGCAGTCGGGAGCAGCTCGGGTATCAGTTTATTCAGTGATTCAGTACCCGGTGCCCCGCCGAAAAATATCCGCTGGATTACCGGGCGCAGTACCGCTCTGGCTTTTGCGGGTGACGACCTTTATGTGGGTACACTCAATGGCCTGAAACGGATAGACCGCGATGGCAAAGAAACCGACCTTTCCGGTATCGATAGTTTGCTGGCCAACCGTATTACCCGGCTCCTCTACGATGGGGCTTATTTGTGGATCGGTACAAACGATAACGGCGTGGTTTGTTTTGATGGTAAACGGGTGGTGAAAAATATTTCTACCCGCGACGGACTTACCGGGAACATTATACGCACCATGTATATTTCCGGCTATCATTTATGGGTGGGTACCGACCGTGGATTGAATAAGATATTTATTGCCGATAAGGATTTTTCTGTAGAAATGCGTTACACCACAGCCGATGGGCTACCCTCCAACATGATCAATACCGTCTATGTAGATAAAAATATGGTCTATGTAGGCACGCCAGCCGGGTTTACTTTTTTTGATGAAGAAAAGATGTCGGTCAACTCCCGTTGCGACCTGCGCATACTCGGTATTACCGTCTCAGGAAAAGAGTTGCAGTACGACAGTTCTGCATTGTTGCTCCGGCACCAGGATAATAATATCCGCTTCGATTTTGTGGGCATATCCTATAAGTCTGCCGGAGACATCGTTTACCAGTATAAGCTGTCGGGACTGGATAATGTCCCAAAGATAACCACCGAGAATTACCTGCAATATCCAACACTCCCCTCCGGTAAATACCGGTTTGAGTTACAGGCAACGAATAAGTTTGGGGTGAAGAGCGAATTGATCGTGATACAATTTGAAGTCGCGCAGACCCTTATGGAAAAAACCTGGTTCAGGATTACCCTGTTACTGGCCATTTTGGGTTTAACCTGGTGGATAGCCAATTTCCGGGTAAAACAAATCCGGAAACGCGAACGGGAAAAAACCGCAACGGTCAGTAAAATTGCTGAACTTGAACAACAGGCATTAAAAGCGCAGATGAATCCTCATTTTATTTTCAATTGCCTGAATTCAATACAGCAATATGTAATCGATAAGGATGTGGAAGGCGCCAACCGTTTCATCAGCGGATTTGCCAGGCTGATCCGGCAGACTTTAGACAACTCCGGCCGACAGTTCATCAGTATCCGGGAGGAACAGGATTTTTTGCGCTCTTATCTCGAACTGGAAAAAAACCGCTTTGAAGACCGGTTTGATTATGTAATACGGGTAGATGGCCGCATCCAGCCGGATGAGTTATTTTTACCCCCCATGCTCCTGCAGCCTTATGTCGAAAACAGCATACGTCACGGGTTAAGGCTGAAGCAGGAAGGAAAAGGGTTGATCGAGATTAACATATCATTATGGAATAATCAGTTAATTTGTTCTATTATTGATAATGGTGTGGGTCGCAAAGTAGCCGAAGCCTATAAAAGTGCACGGCACATTGAGTACCAGTCAAAAGGCAGCTCACTCACCAGCCAGCGGATCGCCATGATGAACAGAGCCATCCAGGAAAACAT
This sequence comes from Chitinophagales bacterium, assembly GCA_013298665.1. Lineage (GTDB taxonomy): Bacteria > Bacteroidota > Bacteroidia > Chitinophagales > Chitinophagaceae > Ferruginibacter. Next base: position 105,541 of record JAAFIK010000005.1, on the reverse strand, counting down.
TACCGTAACCATTGAAGATTTATACGACAACCACCGGCGCCCTCTTGGAACAAAAGTAACCGTTACGCTGCCATTGAATTACAGCATGAAAAAACTATAAGTGTTTATGATGAGGACGCTCTTAATTGATGATGAACCAAAAAATACGCGCATACTCAGAAAGTTGCTCGAAGATTTCTGTCCGAAAGTGCAGGTAGTCGGTGATGCCGCCGATATCAATACGGCTTATACCCTGATCAGGGAAACAAAACCTGATCTGGTATTCCTGGATATTGAAATGCCTTATGGCAATGCGTTCGACCTGCTGGATAAACTCATGCCGGTAGATTTTGCGATTGTTTTTATTACAGCCTTTGACGATTATACGCTTAAAGCCTTTAAATACAGTGCTATCGATTACCTGTTGAAACCTGTGGATATTGAAGAACTGAAAACAGCAGTGAATAAGGCCGCCGACCGTGTCAACAACCGCAGCATCAACCAGCAACTGGGTAACCTGCTCGAAAACCTCAAGAGCAACCAGGTGCAGTTGCAAAAAATCGCCGTTCCCTCTGCCGATGGTATTGTTTTTATGAATGTAGACCAGATCATACGCTGCGAAGCCAGCGGCAGCTATACCATCATCTATTCAGACGGCCCGTTGAAAACCATGGCGTCTAAAAGTATTAAAGAATATGAAGATATGTTGCCGCCAGGTATTTTTTGCCGGATCCATAACTCACACATCATCAACCTGAACCGGATAAAAAAATACCACAAGGGCAGGGGAGGGTATGTAGTGATGGATGATGGTACGAGTATTGAAGTAGCCAGCCGCCGTAAGGATGATTTTCTGGCAAAATTCGGATAACCCGTGTACACGCTTATTCTGAAAACAGACACGCTTATCGGGTAATGCGCGGTAAGTATGAAGTTGGACGTTATTATCAGAAAGAGAATGGCTTTCTTTGTATTGCAGATGACCTTATAAACAAGGGACGATAAAACCTTAAACCAAAGTCATTGTTTCTTTTCACTACTATCAATCCGTTCGCTATAATTTATGAAGGCCGCCTCACTGGCGGCCTTCTTATATATATTATCGTTTATACTACTGCTGTTACTGGATACCATTCATGCCACTCTGCATACCTTCCATTTCTCCCTTCATGTTTTTGCGTTTGAACAGCGAAATATCCATCTTGCCAAAGCGCCAGTTGAAGTTCAGCCTTACCAACTGGGGGTCGCGTCTGCGTTCGTTGTCCTGTACAAAGAAAACAGATTCGGCATGCGTCGCATTCAACCGGGTCCGGAAAATATCGCTCACCTGGAGAGTGAGGGAAGCCATATTGTTCTTAAGAAAGTCTTTCTTGATCGAGAAATCCACCCCATAAATAGGTTTGATATACCCCTGTGCAGATGCAGGTTGCTGGCCAAAACCGCCACCACCGCCAAACATCATACCACCACCACGGCCGCCGCCCCCCCCGCCGCCGCCGCCTGAAGAACTGGGAGGGAGCAGGGTCTTGGCCTGGTAGTCGCCGGAAAACTGGATCGAATAGTTTTCGGGGAGCTTAAAACTGTTGTTGATTTTGATAAACCAACTGAACTGGCTGTTGTTGAGCCCGCCAGCAATATTACCTGCCTTGAGTTGCGCATTAAAGAGATTGATATTGGTGGTAAGATCCCACCAGGAACTGATTTTATTTTTACCCGTAAGTTCAAGCCCCACGGTAAAACTCCGGTTGGCATTGGCAAAAGTGTTGATGATAACACTGTCGGGCTTGGCAGGATTCGGATTTCTATCCTTGTACTGGTTGCGTGTAATCAGGTTGTCGGTATTGCGCATATAGGCGGAGGCCAGGAATGTATGATTGTTGCCGCCATATTGTTTTTGATAAGACAGTTCAACAAGGTTGGTAAATTCAGGCACAAGGTCAGGATTGCCCTTCGAAAGATTGAGCGAATCGGTAAAGTCGACAAAAGGAATCAACTGGAAAAAATTCGGCCGGTTGATCTTACGGCTGTAATTGATTTGCAAATCCTGCTTATCCGTAAGTTTATAGGTAAAAAAGGCACTGGGAAACAGGCTTACCGGAAATTCATTTTTAAACTTAGCCCCTGTGGTATTCAGGGTACCGCGGTACTCAGAGCTTTCAAGACGTAAGCCCAGTTGAAAGCTGAATTTTTTAACCTGTTGCGACCAGGTGGTGTAGCCGGCCAGCACCCTGTCGTTGAACTGGTAGCTGTTGTTGACGCCGGGAATCAGAAAATACACGCCTGCCGGTGTTTTAAAATAGTTGTCATTAAAACTGTTGAAATCACGGAAAGCTGCCCGCAGCCCCATATCCATTTTTTGGGTACTGCTGATGGGGTTGGTAAAATCTGTCTGGAGTGTCAGGAATTTTGTGGTGCCACCGCCAGTTGTCCGCTCCGCAAATAGTGGTGTTTTAGGACTGTTGTCTGTATTGTAATACCGGGTAAGGAAATCACCGGTATTGTCATTCTTGCTGTAGTTGAAATTTGCATCAGCAGTCCATTCCTTTCCTGCTTTGGCGAAGTTGTGCTTAATGCTGAACAATGCACCATAATTACGAAAATTGCCGAGGTTATCACTATTGCGTTTGCCATAGTCATAAATGGGCGAAAGGATATTGACGGTATCACGGTTAATGCTGATATCATCATTGGTTTTAAAACGTCCCCTTACAATATTGCCCCCGATGGTAATCGTATTGCGGTTGTCGATAAAATAGTCCATACCCAGGCGGGCAAAGGCAAAAAATCCCCTGCTTACCGGGCCATTTTCCTGTGTAAGGTGGGCAATAGCATTATTTAAGTAATCCGTACGGGTGGTATTAACCGTGCTGATCGACTTACGCATCCCCAGCATGGTGTTGGCAAAAAGATTGATTTTGCCTTGTTTGATGTTGATGTCGCCACCAAGCCCCGGGCGCAGCCGGGAGTCAACACTGGCGCGGATACTCCCGTTATAACCGGCTTTCCGGTTCTTTTTGAGCACAATATTCAGGATGCCTGAGCCCCCGCCACTCGCATCGTATTTGGCGGAAGGATTGGTAATGATTTCTACACTGGCAATCGCATCTGCAGGGATCTGGTCGAGCGAAAGCGTTGACGGACGGCCGTCAACAAAAATTTGTGGTGCCGCATTGCGCAGGGTAACATTACCATCGATGTCAACATTCACAGAAGGTACGTTTTTCATCACATCCACGGCCGTACCCCCGATACTATTGAGGTTTTTTTCTACATTGAATACTTTACGATCGATGTTCATAGTGAGCAGGCCGCGCGTGGCAGCAACGGTTACTCCTGCCAGTTGCTGTGGGTCTGTTTCTAATTTGATATTGCCCAGGTCCTTGTCTACCCCGTTGAGCATACTGCTGAAATCGCCATTGCGCGCACCCCCTCCGCCCATATTCATTTCGAATACGGCTTTTTGCTCATACGTTTTGTAACCAATGGCCGTTACTTTTAATTTGTAAGCGGCCAGTATACCGAGGTTTTCTAAACTGAACTCTCCTTTTTTGCTGGTCAGCATACCTGCCACTACTACTTCCTTCCGCTTTTTAGTAGCACTGTCCAGCTTATTCTGGATAAGCTGTACGGAAGCTGCTTCCAGGGGTTTACCAGTAGCCGCGTCTATGATTTTACCATACAGGTGTCCCATATTCATATTCTGGCCGCCACCACCGCCAAATTGGGCAAAAAGCGTATTTCCGGCAAAGAAAAGGATCATCAACAGCAGTATCGGCCTTAATATCGGCTTCATATTCGTTTATTTATAATTTTATCGGGCGTCGTTTAACAAGTGGTTAGTGCGGTGAAATGGATTTCATACGATTACATAACCAAAGATCAGCCCTAATGTTGACCGGATTGCCCTTTAAAGTATGAATGGTTGTAAATCTTTGGCAGGAGGGAAGGTATTATTTTACCCAGATGCCTATCAATAATTGGATAACGCCAATCAGGAAGCCAAAGAATGCGCCTATAAATTCGAGAAATTGAAATTCCTTTCTGGTGATCTGCTGCAGGATGTCTTCGAGTTTTTCCGATGAAAAACCAGCCACTTTTTCTTTTACAATTTTTTCGAGGTCAAGGTCTTCCTGCAGTTTACCCATATAGTTTTTCATGAGTACCGGGAAGAGACTTTCAAGTTCACCCATAAAGGCTGTTTTCAACTGGTTGATCGTTTTATCGCCTACAAACATCGACATAATGGGAAACTGCTCTGTGAGCCGTGTACGCAGGAAGCCATCAATATGGGCTTCAATTTCCGGGCGCAACTTCTGCAGGTTATCGGGGTTGGTTACCTTCTGCTCAATATCGTTGAAGGAAAGCAGTTCTTTTCCCACAACCTGCCCGAGTTTTTCGGCAATCTGTTGCTGGTTCTTCGGGAAAATACCCTGTATGGTTATACCCATAAAGCGTATCGGGCGCCGGGGATGAAAAAGCATTTTGATCGCGATCCAGGTGGTTACCCATCCGGTGAACGTGGAGAGTAAAACAGGTATGGCGTAATTGATCCAGTGCATGGTAAAATGTTGGGTGCAAAGAAAATGAATTTTTGGCAGAATCTCCTTTTTACCTAATTTTGCCATCCCCGGTAAAAAATGGTGGCTATAGCTCAGTTGGTTAGAGTATTAGATTGTGATTCTAAGGGTCGCCGGTTCGAACCCGGTTAGCCACCCGGAAATAAAAAACCTCCCGTCATCCGGGAGGTTTTTTTATGACTTAACCGCAGCGTTCTATCCCCTGCCTGTTTTGATGATCCGTGCTTTTGGCAGTGGGGCTTTTACCGGCCTCGACGTTGATAATGTTGCTGCCAGTTTAACCGCTTCAAAAGCATTTACCACACCACCTGTAACACAAAGTTCCTTCATACTTACTTTTTCATCGCTACCCGGTTTGCCTACTTTTGCAGCAGGAACGACTACAGATTTCTCTATTACATATTTCAACTGACCCGCACTGAGGTTGGGAAAATACTCAAGCAGTAAAGCTGCAAGTCCGGCTACAACCGGCCCTGCCATACTGGTGCCGGAAGCATTCGCATAAGTATTGCCGCCGGGAACGGTGGAATAAATGTCCACACCGGGTGCAAACACATCCACTTCTTTTTTACCATAGTTGCTGAAGTTGCCCGCGATGCCTTCATGTGTGGGATCGCCGCTGGCACCCACCGTAATCCAGTTGCGCGCACGACCCTTGCCATCAGCATAGCGCGGATCGGGGAAATTATCTTCCATATCCACATTCTTCCCATCATTGCCCGATGCATGGATCAGCAGTACACCTTTGGCTTCGGCATAACGAACGGCATCATCCACCCATTTTTTATAGGGAGAGAAGTCTTTACCAAAACTCATACTGATGATTTGTGCACCATTGTCCACCGCATAGCGTATCGCATTGGCTACATCTTTATCATGCTCATCGCCATCGGGAACGGCACGCAGCATCATGATGCGTACATTATCGGCAATACCGTCGATGCCTTTGCCATTATCCCTTGCCGCAGCAATGATACCCGAGCAATGGGTGCCATGATGAGGCGTTTCGGCCATGATATTATTGTTGCCATAATACCTGTCGTTGATGTCGTCCACATTATCCTGCACAATTTCGCCACGCCAGTCGCGCGGAGGATTTTTCCTGATCTCCTGCTTTTGTACTTCACGGTTCACAAAACCCGTCAATCCCTCAACCAATTCCTGATTGGTTGCTTTCAGGGCATTATTGTCTTTCATCAATCCGTAGATCAGGCTTTTGGCCTGTTTCTGCGATGGGTTTACCGGAAACCATACCTCAAGCACTTCACCGGTATAAGAAGGTTTGGCCAGGGCTTTCTGAATGGTGGAGTCTGCATCCACTGCACTTTTAAGCAACCGTTGCAGGATTACGGGATCAATGCTGTTTTCTTCATCCTGGAATATGAGTTTTCTTGCCTTTTTCCACATGGTGTATTCCGCCAGGTCAATAGCGTCAATTTTGTTCTCATCCCTGCCTTCGTATTTGCTTTTGAAACTATGGTACACCCGGCTCTCTTCACTGGAGTTGTTTTTTACATTACGCCCGTCTTTGCCACCGAGAAAGTTCCAGCCATGTACATCATCAATAAACCCATTCTTATCGTCATCAATACCATTACCGGGTATCTCGCCGGGATTGGTCCATAGTACAGGTTTCAGGTCTTCGTGCAGGGTATCAATACCACTGTCGATGACCGATACCACTACGGTTTTGCTTTTGAGTTTGCGGGATTTCAGAAAGCCGTATGCTTTCTGAAGGCTGATGCCATAGAGGCCGCTTTCACTTTTATCTGCCTGGTACCACATTTTTTTGGTTTCGGCAGAAGGGGTGCTTTGCCGGGCCATTATCCCTGTTGTCATGCCCATGCAGAGCAACAGGAGCGGGAAACACTTCGTCATTCAGTAAAATTTATACGAAAATAAGCGCAGATGAGGCTACAGCAATACCGTTCATATGGTATTTTGTTTTTTTTAGCAATTACTGCCGGAACAGGGATAAAAAATATGCCGGCACTTCAATGCCGGCATATTTTGGTGAGTAACAGCAAGGACAAATGGTTGGTCATGCTGTTAATGTGGTTGAACCGTTGTTACAAATCGAATTTAATGCCCTGGGCAAGCGGAAGTTTATCGGTATAGTTGATGGTATTGGTTTGCCTGCGCATATATACTTTCCAGGCATCACTGCCACTTTCGCGCCCGCCGCCGGTTTCTTTTTCACCACCAAATGCACCGCCGATTTCAGCACCGCTGGTACCAATATTAACATTGGCAATGCCACAATCACTGCCCTGCTGGGAGAGGAAGCGTTCGGCTTCGCGCAGGTTCTGGGTCATAATGGCTGAAGAGAGCCCCTGCGGTACCCCGTTCTGGAGGGCAATGGCTTCATCAATGGTATTGTACTTCATCACGTACAGGATGGGTGCGAATGTTTCGTGCTGTACGATGGGGTAATGGTTTTCGGCCTCAGCAATGCAGGGTTTTACATAACACCCGCTTTCATAACCTGCACCTTCAAGTACACCGCCTTCTACAATAAACCGGCCACCCTGTGCCTTGCATTGGGTAATGGCATTGCTGTAGATGGCAACAGCCTCCCGGTCGATCAGCGGCCCTACGTGGTTGTTGCTGTCGAGCGGATCTCCGATGCGCAACTGGCCATAAGCGGCCGCAAGTTTTTGTACAAAACCATCATAAACGGATTCGTGAATAATGAGGCGGCGTGTGGTGGTGCACCGTTGTCCGGCAGTACCGACTGCACCAAAAACGCAGCCGATCAATGCCATATCCAGATCGGCATTGGGTGTAACGATGATGGCGTTGTTGCCCCCCAGTTCGAGCAGGCTGCGGCCAAGTCTTTCGGCTACAGCCGTACCTACAGCTTTGCCCATACGGGTTGAACCCGTGGCAGACAGCAGGGGGATGCGGGTATCTGCACTCATCCAGGCGCCGGTTTCCCTTTCGCCGGTAATCAGGCAGCTTACTCCTTCGGGCACATTATTTTTCGCAAATACTTCGGCTGTAATCAATTGGCAGGCAACGCCGCATACCGGCGTTTTTTCTGATGGTTTCCAGATGCACACATCGCCGCAAACCCACGCAAGGGCTGCATTCCAGCTCCATACGGCTACCGGAAAATTATACGCAGAGATGATGCCGACCAGCCCCAGCGGATGGTATTGTTCATACATCCGGTGGCCGGGTCTTTCGCTGTGCATGGTGAGGCCGTGCAACTGGCGGGATAAGCCTACGGCAAAATCACAGATGTCGATCATTTCCTGTACCTCGCCCAGGCCTTCCTGCAGGCTCTTACCCATTTCATAACTCACTAATTTACCCAGTGCTTCTTTGCGCTGGCGAAGGGCATCACCAATCTGGCGAACAACTTCTCCGCGTTTGGGTGCGGGCCAGGTGCGCCATTCTTCAAATGCCGATTGTGCTTTGGCAATAACCGCATCATAGTTATCGCGGGTGGTGGTACTCACCGAGGCAATTGTTTTTCCATCGGTGGGTGATGTGGATGCAATGGCTGCTCCGGTATGGTCTAACCAGGTGCTTCCGGTAGATACGCCATTGTTCATGGCGGCTATATTCAGTTCTTTCAGAAAGTCCATATTGATTTTTTTTGCAAGTTAGTCGATTTCATTGTTATCACACGATGGCTGAACATTTTTACCCCATGCTCCACCGGAAACCTGCGATGATCCAGCGGCCGGGCATGCGGCTGCCGAGCAGGTCGCTGTAGCGGAGGTTGCCCAGGTTCGTGATGGTGCCATATATGCCGATGTTGCGGTACAGCGTAACACCTGCTTTAAGGTTGACTAACCAGTAGCTGCTGCTGATGTCGGCCTTGATGGCAGGGGCAGACTGGCGGTTGCGTTCCTTGTAAAGCGTATTGATCGCGATGCTGAAGCGGCCATATTGGTAGCTCAGGCTGCCTTGTATCATTTTGCGGGCGTGTGAGAGGATATAAAATGACGGGATACTGTCGCTGCCGGTGGATTTGAGCAGGGTGATGCCAAGGTTGGCCTGCAGTTGGTGACTGCCCCGCTGCAGTTGTGTGGCAATCTCTGCTTCAAAGCCATTGGTGGTGAGTTGTTTGATGTTTTTGGCTAAGGCATAACTTCCTGTTGGCAAAAGATTTTCTTTACGTGGCATATCGGCATAAGGAGTGTTCGTCCAGTCAATCACTTCCGATTGTCTGCGGCTGAACAGTCCCGCACTTATTTTGAAAAATGCGTGCGTATAGTCTATACCCATGTCATAGCTCCGGGAACGTTCGGTTTGCAGATTGGGATTGCCGATACTGCCACTGCGTACCAGGGGTTTGTTGTAGTTGTTGTACCGTTCGGTAAAGTCGGCGCTGCGGATGGCCCTGCCTCCACTGGTACGGAACACCCATCGCTTCCATTGAAAGGCGGCATTGAGTTGCGGCAGTAATTCGAGACCGTAGTTCTCATCATAGTCTAAGCGCAGGGCGGGGTTGACGCGCAGCCCCCTGTATTGGTAACCTGCACCGAGGAAGGCGGCACCATGCCAGGTTTGGTGGTTGCCCCTGTCGTTGGAACGGATGGCCCGGCGGTCGCCCTGAAAGCCATAGACCAGGCTCCAGCTTGCCGAAAGGGTTTGCCGGTGGGTATACTGCAGGTTGAGGTAAGCCGACCGGTTGTTGTTGGGGGTGCTTAAGCTGTTGTAGAGAAAATCATCAGTTGTTTGTCTGTAAGCCAGGTCAATTTCATCAGTGGAGCTGGCGGTGCTGTGGCGCAGTTTTAACTGATTCCACCAGGTGGTTACTTTTTCTTTTGCGGTATCGCTGGCAAAAGTGGTATAAAATTGCTGGGCGGCAAAGTCGCGGCTGTCGTAACTGCTGCGGAGCATAAGTTGCCAGCGGGGTGCCAGGGTGATGCCAATGGAAGCAGAAGCGGTATGGTTGTGGAGGTATCCCCTGTTATTGCCACGAAGCAACTGTCCACTGGTGTTGTTGGAAAGCAGACCCGCTGCAAACTGTATTTTACCGGTGGCTTTGTACCAGCCTAGATTGGCACTCCCCCAATTGTATTGTCCGGCTTCTGCGTTGATGGCAGCCTGTTCTTTCTTTTTGCCGGCGGCGGCGCTAAAGACTTTGGTGATGATATTGATTACCCCGCCTACAGCTTCTGCACCATAAATGGCTGCCGCAGGACCACGCAGTATTTCGATGCGATCGATTTCGTAGGGGGCAATGGGAAAGTAGGCGGCAAAATGGCCTGTAATCGGATCGTTGAGCCTTACCCCATCCATGAGTACCAGCACCTGCTGAAAAGTACCCCCGCGGATGACGATATCGCTCTGTGCACCCGCAGGGCCGCGAAACTGCATCTCCACACCGGGTACGTACCGGAGGAGTTCATCCACTGAGCTGACCGGCATTTGCTGAAACAGCCGTCCTTCAAGCACGGTAATGCTGCGTCCGGTGGTGGTAACGGGTTGCGGCAGGCGGTTGCTGGTGATGGTAACCGGATCGAGTGCGATGGTGGTTTGTGCAGTTGTACTGATGGCCGCAAAAAGGCTGATGAGTAATGCAAATAATTTCATGTGTATTTTGATAAGGGCGCAAAAGTAGGGGTGCACCGGAAAAGAAAAATTTTTTAAATTGATGGCAACTTTATAAGTACATTTGTTGACCTGCAAATTCTTTTATCCAACAGAATATCACTGCCTTTTTAACCCTTACCACAGCATCATTAAATCAATCAATATGCAAAAGATAATCATTGCCGTACTGGGTATTCTTTTATTGTCCACCACTGTAGCGGGTTATGCACAAAAGAAAAAAACGGTAAGCCGTGTTACCCGTGTAAAGAAAACGGTGGTAACTCCTCCGGAGCCAGATCGTGTGGATACGGTGGAAATGCAGATGACGGTCAACCAGCAATCTTTTTCCGAGTCGTTTATGGGTCGCTGGAATATACTCAATGTTAAAAAGCAGCAGAAAGACGAACCAACGCTACTGCCGGGCGGACTTACAATCGAGTTTAAGCCGGATAATACCTTTAGTGGTTTTGCGGGGTGTAATAATTTCAGGGGCAGGTACGATGCCACTGGTGCAAGTCTTGTGCTGTCGAATATTGTAACCGGTAAAAAGGGGTGTGTGCAGGATGAACTGGAACGTATTGTACTCCGGCAACTCGCCAATATCAAAACCTTTGGTACGGTAAACTATGCACACCTTGGACTGAAAGATGGTACGGGTGTAACCATTATTGAATGTGAGAAGATTACGGAGTAATATCGCCGTATCGGCTAAACGGTACCTGAAACGGGAACCGCTATACCTCAATCATTTCGGGTCTTATCCCAGGCATTAAAGTGTGTACCCCAAACACCGGGTGTATCACCTCAGCCATTAAAGTGTGTACCCCAAACATTGGGTGTATCACCTCAGGCATGAAAGTGTGTACCCCAAACACTGGGTGTATCACCTCAGGCATTAAAGTGTGTACCTCAAACATTGGGTGTATCACCTCAGGCATTAAAGTGTGTACCTCAAACATTGGGTGTATCACCTCAGGCGTTAAAGTGCGTACCCCAAACACTGGGTATGTTTCCTCAGGCATTTAGTTGTGTACCCCGATCGCTGCATGCGCTGCTTCAGTCGTTTAAGCGCGTACTTCAACGACGCATTGCTTTACTTTTATTGAAGGGAATGATGCCGGTGGCAGTACTGCGCAATAATGTGGGTGTTGATGGGGTGCAGCGGGGGTGCAGCGGGGGTGCAAAACTGTTTTCGGGATTTTGAGGTAATGGGTATCTGGCGGGGTATCAGCAATGTTGTGCTGTAAGGATACATAATACGCGCGCCTGTATACAATTTTTTTTTGAAAAAAAACTGTGGAAAACACCAGAAACCGATGTTTTTTTTCTTTGGATTTTATGGTGTTTTCACCAGATTTACCTGAAAATGATGCTGTTGCTTTGCGGTATATTTTTTCACTAAAAAAATGATATATGGCAAACAGCTATCTCCCGAACGATGACGCGGGAAAAATGAAATGGCTCAACAACATGGCGGTGAAACTCATCGGCTACGCAGAAGTACTGCTGCTGAGCAAAGAGACCGTTCAGCAGGTGGCGGAAGACGCTGCCAATTTCTCCTATTTTATTGGCAACCTGAACGGGTTCAGGGAATACCAGAAACAGGTAACGGCATTTAAGAATATCCTGCGGGATGGTGAGGGGGGTGAAATTACGATCCGGCAACCGCCTGCACCAGCACCCCCTTTTCCCTTACGTACCGCTATTTTTGGAAGGGCCTGCCGCCTGGCGGCTGCTATTAAAGTAAACCCGGCCTACAATACTGCTATTGGCAAAGACCTGGGCATCATCCGCGAAACTGTTGCGGTCAATATGCTGGAAATGGCTCCGGTACTGCATTGTGAAATGAGTGCAGGCCATCCTTTGCTGCGCTGGCGTAAAAACAGGATGCAGGGCATCCACCTGTATGCAGACCGCGGGGATGGGCGTGGCAATACTTTTGTAACCACCAGTACCCGCTACGAGTATAAAGATATGCACCCGCTACCGCCATTGGGGCAAAGTGCTGTATGGCGATATACTGCCATCTATATCGACCATGATGAAGAAACAGGCCGGATGAGTGCAGAGATAAAAGTAGTGGTTGCCGGTATCGTGTAAACCATTTACGGGTATCCCGGGGGTATTGTATCTTTGTAATGATATGCCCCCGGGTATTGGTACCGTCACTCAAATATATTAATTATGCTTATTCAAATTTTGCAAACGGCTTTTACCCGCGACCTGAACCGGTTGAAGGGAGAAATGGAATTGTACAAAGACGAAAAAAATATATGGCTGCTCGACAAGGGCATCGCCAATACGGCGGGCAATCTCTGTCTGCACCTGGTGGGCAACCTCAACGCATATATTGGCGCGCAGTTTGGTAAAACGGGTTATGTGCGCAACCGGGAACTGGAGTTTTCGCAGAAAGACCTCAGCCGTACGGTACTGATTGGTATGATTGAGGAAACGATACCGGTAGTTAACCAGGCCCTGGCTGCACTTACAGAGGAAGACCTGCGGGCGGAATATCCGATGGTGATTATGGACCAGAAACTGCAAACGGGCTTTTTCTTAACACACCTCGCCACGCACTTATCCTATCACCTCGGGCAGATCAATTACCACCGGCGGTTGCTGGATATATAAAACAGGCCATCCCATAACGGCGATCACGCAACGGCTTTGTGCAGGATTGGCATTAAGTGTCAATACTGTTCCTGTGCGTTTGGAAAATCCCTGCTTTTTACATCTGTAATATAATGTTTCACGGCAGTGGTGATCTGCTCGTTAAGGTTGAGGTATTGCCGGAGAAAGCGGGGTTTAAACTCGGTATTGATCCCCAGCATGTCGTGCATCACCAGCACCTGTCCATCGCAGTCCGGCCCCGCGCCAATACCAATGGTGGGTATCTCCAGTCCCTCGCTGACGGTTTTGGCTAATGCTGCCGGTATTTTCTCCAGTACGATGCCAAAACAGCCTGCTTCCTGAAGGAGCAGGGCATCTGACCTCAGTTTATCGGCCTCGTCCTCCTCCTTTGCCCGTACAGTGTAGGTGCCAAACTTGTAAATGGATTGCGGGGTAAGTCCGAGATGCCCCATAACAGGGATGCCGGCACCTACAATCTTCCTGATGGAGTCTACCACTTCGGCACCCCCTTCGAGTTTGATGGAATGTCCGCCTGTTTCTTTCATGATGCGGATGGCCGATGCCAGCGCAATTTCACTGTTGCCCTGGTAGGATCCGAAAGGCATGTCCACCACCACGAGGCAGCGGTCGATACCCCGTACAACCGATTGGGCATGATAAATCATCTGGTCGAGTGTAATGGGGAGCGTGGTTTCATGACCCGCCATTACATTACTGGCGCTGTCGCCTACGAGAATGATGTCGATACCCGCAGTATCGAATATACCTGCAAAGGAAAAGTCGTAAGCCGTGAGCATGGCAATTTTTTCTCCTGCTGCTTTCATTTTCTGAAGCGTAAGCGTGGTTACCTTCCTGATTTCTTTGTGTACTGACATGTGCTGTATTTGATTGGGATAAACAGCGGTGGGAGTTGGCTCTGCATTAGAATAAAACAAGTACCCGGTGCAACGCTTTCGTAAAAGTAATTGAAATTATGATTCCCCGCTACTACCATATTCTTTTTCTGCAAATCGCCCCGCTCGGGTATAATCCGGCTTTATAATACACCACTCAGCCATCTTTTCCGGTATACAGCCTGCATTTTTTGGGAGGAATACAAATTAAGTCTATTTTTGCACAGCATTAACACACCTGTTGTATTTCGATGAATAACAATCAGGATATTTGTTTTCAGGATGGATGAATACCCGGCTCCGGGTGTATTTCTTCCAAAAAGACAGATATTTTTTCTCTTTTTGAGAACTATGTTGTAAATTTATAAGACTATTGGAAAATGGTTAGCCGGTTAAGTATCTACTGACAACGATTGTACACTTGATTACGCTTAACGCCGGCCACCAATCCCAGAAGAATCTGACACTACCCCATTCAGCAATCCCCCTAAATCTGCGAACCAGGCAGACGGTATCATGTTCAACCGGTCTTAAAAGATCAGGTTAAAGGTGCTGCGTCATACTTCAACGGTTATGACGGTATGCTTGTAAACAAACACTAAACAAACACAGATCAATGAATGAATGCTTGTAAAACCGAAGCACTGATTTGCAAAACCGCCGGATTTCACGTTATACTGCCTGTTCTGCTGTATAGCCTTAAGATGCCCGCTACTGTGTGCGCTTCAGTCAAGCACAATTGATCCCCCACTTAAAAAGAAAGACATTACATAAACACTTAAAACAAACGACAATGAACATCAGCTTAGAGGAACTCCATCTGTCAGACAGGGAACACATCTTTACCAACACCATACCTGGTGAAAAATCAAAAGCCATCCTGAAAAAGCAGGAAGAAAAAGAAGCCAGCATTGTTTCCTACAGCCGTAACATGCCTATTGCCGTTAAGCGGGCAAAAGGCTCTATTATTGAGGATGCAGACGGGAATTTTTTTATTGACTTTTTTGCCTGCGCAGGTGTTTTGAATGTAGGCCATTGTAATGAATTTGTACTGGAATATGTTCGGAAACAACAGGACGAACTGATCCATATCCTCGATTTTCCTACGGAAAATAAAGTGGAGATGATCGACAAATTGCTCGGTCAGTTACCGGAATCAATCCGGGGAAACTTTAAAGTAGCTTTTACCGGACCAACGGGGTCTGATGCTGTTGAAGCGGCCATCAAACTGGCGAAATTATACACCAAACGCAGCGGAGTAATTGCTTTCCAGGGTTCTTACCATGGGATGACTTCGGGCGCTTTATCGTTGACAAGCAATCTTGGTCTTAAGGCCAACCTGCCTGCGTTACTTCCGGATGTACATTTTATTCCCTACAGCTATTGCTATCGTTGTCCGTTTGGCCAGAAAAAGGATAGCTGTGCGCTGGAATGTGCAAAGTACCTGGAGAGCATACTTGAAAACCCGCACTCCGGCATCCAGATACCAGCGGCCATTATACTGGAACCGGTACAGGGTGAAGGTGGTGTGGTGATTCCAAACCAGGGTTTCCTGGAAGAAGTGGTAAGGATTGCAGCGAGGTATGATATTGTGGTGATTTTTGATGAAATACAGGCGGGCTTTTTCCGCAGTGGCCATTTCTTTTCTTCGCAGCATACAGAGGCATTGCCACATATCTATACCATGTCGAAGGGTATTGGCGGCCTGGGTTTCCCACTGGCGGGTCTGATGTACAATAAAAGTATTGAGGCCTGGAAGAGTGGTAAGCATATCGGTACTTTCCGGGGCAACCAGGTGAGTATTGCCGCGGGCAACGGGGCTTTTGATTTTGTGCGTGAAGCCAATCTGCAGGATCATGTTCGTGAGATGGAAGTGGTGATGCGCGAACGCCTGGAAAACCTGGCCGATGAAATACCTGCCATTGGTGAAGTGCGTGGTATCGGGATGTTCTTTGGGGTGGAGTATGTAAAAGATCGTGAAACAAAGGAGCCGGATACAGAGATTGTAAAAGCGATACGGATCCGTTGTTTTGAAAGGGGATTGTTATTTGAGATTGGTGGTCACTACAACAATGTCATCCGTTTGCTGCCGCCATTGGTTACAACAAGGGGATTGGTTGACCGGGCAATGACCATATTTGAGGAAGTCAACCGCGAGTTGGTGTTGAAGTTTGAACCGGAAATGGCGATGGTTAAATAAAGCAAGAGGATTATCCCGGTACATAGCATAGCGGCGCTGCCATGTTGTACCTTACTTATATCCATTCCACTCCATGTGGTTTCAGGGCTGCCCGGGAGGGTGGCCTTTTTGCGTGAAATGAGGTAATGCTGTTGGTGAATGTTTTTGACAGGACTTACAATTTCTGTGCTCTTTTGAGGTCATCTGCTTTGTGCTGGTCTTTAAACATCCGCTGCATCAGCGAGTCTTTTTTGCTCATCGGTTTTTTCCGAAGGAGCAGTGAATCTGTTTTGGCCGGCAGGCGCAGGCTGTCTGAACCGGGTTTGCCGGATTCTGTATCCTCTTCTTCTTCGGGAATATTATAGTCGCCAAATGCATTGGCCAATTGCCTTGCAGCATATACAGCCCGGGTAAATTTGTTGCCGGTAACAATGATCGTGGCATCTTCATCAAGTAAACGGATGAGTACTGCGTTGTTGCCGTGCCACCAGCCATTGTGGTAAATGATTTTTTTGCCGTTGGGAAAAATGTTCATCCGCCAGCCGAGGCCATAATTTTTAATACCAGGCCTTTCGTTGCTGTAGGGCGCATAGGCCTGGCGAAGCGTATTTTCGTTGAGTAAGCGCCCGGATGACAATGCCCTGTCCCATTGCATAAGATCCCTTACCGTTGAATAAATATTCTTATCGCCATAGACATCATCGAGGTAATTGATGGGCATGTGTCTGCCTTTCCAGTCGTAGCTGGGTACTATGGTTGCAGAGTCGCCCGGCTGATATACAAAACTGTGCTGCATACCAATGGGTTCAAAAATGTGGCGGCGCATATACGTACGGTATGGTTCTCCGCTGATGACTTCGATGAGTATGGCCAGTAAAGCATAGTTGGTATTGCAGTAGGTAAATTTGGTATTGGGCGGAGCTATGTTCCGGATATAGGCTTTGTTGCGGATGAGCCAACTGATCATATCTGCATTGCTCAGGTGCTGGTTGACATCCCAGCCGAGGTCTTCCATGAAATAGATATAATTGGGCAGACCACTACGATGGTTGAGCAGGCTGCGGATGGTGACGCCCGGGTAGTTGAAATTGGGGAAATACTTACTGAGTTCATCATCAATATTCAGTTTGTGTTGTTGCCACAATTGCAGCACTGCCGCGGCAGTAAAGGTTTTGCTTACCGATGCGATATGCAGCGGTGTAGTGTCGGTAATGGGTATATTACCGGGAATATGGGTATTGCCATGGTACTGTTCAAAAATAATATTGCCTCCTTTGGCCACGAGGATACCCCCGTTAAAGCCCTTGGGGAGCAGGATCGTATCATAAAATGCCTGGCATATCTTTCGTATGCGATCGGTCTCGGCCGGAGCAATGGTGGTGGGTTCAGGCAGTACAAGGGGTTGAATGGTACTATCGGTTTTGGTTGGCTGGCTTACTGTTTTGTTGTCGCCGGGCGATGAACAGGCGATCAGTTGCACGGCGATCAGCAGCAGGTACATACTTCTGCAAAGCCTGTATTGAAGGATACCTGTTCGGATAACGACAAGCAGCCGACCGGGATTGTTGGGTAATATTGAGTGGTCTGCCCCTTTCATAAAATATTAGAAATATATTTGCGCAAAATAAGCGTTAAAACCAATGGCAGACAAAAAAATGACGAGTTATCCGAAAGATAAGATCAATATTCTTTTTCTGGAGAATATCAGCGATGCTGCAGCGAGGCGCTTTACGGGGGGGGGCTATACGAACGTACGCAGGCTGAGCGGGGCGTTGAGCGAGGAGGAACTGATCAAAGAAATCCGTAATGTACACCTGCTGGGCATCCGCAGTAAAACAAAGATTACGCCGGGGGTACTGGCTGCTGCAGAAAAGTTACAAGCCATCGGTTGTTTCTGTATCGGTGTCAACCAGGTCGATCTCACAGCGGCCATGCACAATGGTGTGGTGGTATTTAATGCTCCTTACAGCAACACCCGCAGTGTGGCTGAGTTGGTGATTGGCGCATCGGTAATGCTGATCCGTCGTATTGTGGATAAAAATAAAGCGGCGCATGAAGGGATATGGCTCAAGGATGCAAGTGGCAGTTTTGAATTGCGGGGAAAAACGCTGGGTATTATCGGTTATGGCAATATCGGCAGCCAGATCAGCGTGCTGGCGGAAGGACTGGGCATGAAAGTGCTTTATTACGATGTAGAAACAAAACTGCCATTGGGTAATGCCGAAGCCCGTCGCTCTATGAAGGAGTTGTTGGGTGAGTCGGATATCGTGACCTTACATGTTCCCGAACTGAGTACCACCCGTAACCTCATCAACAAGGCGAACCTGAAGTTTTTTAAAAAGGGCGCGATACTCATCAATTATGCGCGTGGTGAAGTGGTTGACCTTGATGCGCTGGCAAAAGCACTTAAGGATGGTCTGATCGGAGGAGCCGCCATTGATGTGTTTCCTGCAGAGCCTGAAAAGAATGGTGATCATTTCGACAGCCCGCTTCAGGGATTGAGCAATGTATTGCTCACGCCACATATCGGCGGTAGTACGCAAGAGGCGCAGCAGAACATTGGTGAGGATGTGAGTAACAAACTCTTCAATTACCTGGAACGGGGTATTACGACAGGTTCGCATACTTTACCTGCGCTGGCACTACCACCACAGGAGGGTACACACCGGATCCTGCATATTCATAATAATGTACCGGGGGTATTGAGTGAGATCAATACCACCCTGTCTAAGAATAAAATAAATATCCTCGGACAGGCACTGAAAACGAATGACAGTATTGGTTATGTGGTACTTGATGTGGACAAGCACCTGAGCCGTAATGCGCTGGCCTTACTGAAGGAGGTTAAGGAAACGATCAAGACAAGGATTGTATATTAATCCGGGTTAACCGGCTGTTGCATCAGGTAAACAGGCATGTGTTCATGCTTTGTTGCAGGATACACTTTTTATCGTTATCCTTCAAATAACTTAGCTACGCCAAATGCTGCGCCTGCTGCAAGTGCACCGATGAGCGTAACACGAAGGGCACCCCACCAGGGATTGACACCGGTGATCCTGCTTTTGAAGAATCCAAATACAAAGAGACAGCAGAGTGTAGCCACTACTGAATACTTAAGTGCGCTGCCTGAATCGTGGATAAAAAAGTATGGGGAAAGCGGGATGATACCACCGGCAATATAGGAGAGCCCAATATTGAGGGCACTCTTGGTGGCGCGGCGGGGGTCGGGTTTGTCGAGACCGAGTTCATACTTCATCATAAATTCTACCCAGCGATCCTTATCCCTCGAAATTTCTTCCGTAGCCTGTTGCTGCACTGCTTCACTCAGGCCAATATTGGCGAAAAATTCCTTTGTTTCTTCAATTTCCCGGTGGCGAAGGTGTTCAATTTCATCGTACTCCCGCCTTAGTTCACTGGAATAATGATCCTGTTCTGTTTTGCCGGCAAGGTATCCGCCCAATCCCATCGCAATACTGCCGGCAGCTATTTCGGCAATACCCGCAATTACGATGATGCTGCTTTTGTCAACAGCACCGCTGAGTCCCGCAGCTAAAGCAAACGGTACGGTAAGTCCATCACTCATGCCAATAACCACATCGGTGAGAAGGTCGCTGCTTTTCAGGTGCTTTTCCGGGTGGTTGTGGTGAAGATGCGTATCCATATATGCGATGATTTAGGGTTCAAAAATAAGCTAATCGTTGTTAGGTTGATGATTTGTTGTGGAATGATTTATACCCCTGTTACCAATATGCTGCGGTGGGGTACCTGCGTATTATTGCACCCATAAAAAAGCAGCAGGGTGTTCGCCTGCTGCTTTTATGCTTGTAAGATGGGTATATTATTCTTTAACTAATTTGTAGGTATTGCTGGTGCCGTTGGCAGTTACTTTGAGCAGGTAAATGCCCCTTGGTAAAACTTTGTCATCAGCAATGTCCATATTGGTGGATCCTGTAGCTGCCTGGTAGGTTTTGGCAGCCATTCTTCTGCCCCCAATATCCATAAGCTCAAGGGTAACGATACCGCTGGTTTGTGCAGTATAGCTGAAACTGATCTTGTTCTTAACAGGGTTGATCAGGTTGTCAATGACATAAGCCTCACCTTTCCTGTTCTTTATGCGTACCACAGCAGAGTAAGTAAACTGTCCGTCGCGATCTACCATTTTGAGGCGGTAGTAAAAGAGGGGAGTGGCGGTGCGTAAAGCTTCCATATCTGTATAGGCGTACGTGCTGGTATTGCTGGCATCTATACGGGCGATGGCGTTGAAGTTATTATCCCCATTGCTGCGTTCGAGTTCAAAATGGCTGAAGGCTACGGCATTTTCTGCCGACCAGGTAATGGCTACATCTGTAATCATATTCCTGGCCTGAAAGTTCGTTAACTGGATGGGCAGGAAAACGCCGAGGTAATTACAATTGGTGGGGAGGGTAAAACTTGCACTGGTTGGGTTGATATTGGCATCCCCGATCCAGTTGGAAAAGGTATAAACACTTGTGCGCACATTTGCCACGGTATTAAGCAAGCCGGTGCAATTGAACCGGGCATTGGTTTTTTCGGCAGGATGCTGTGCAGAAGCACTGTAAATCCAGGTAGCTGTGGTGCCGCCGGTAAGGCCGGTTGGCATGGCAGAACTTACACCGCTGATACCCTGTCCATCCCATGCTGCTGCTGTTGTATTGGAGGGGTCGCCGGCTGCTGTTGTCCAGTAATTCATGTGGATACCGCTGATAAAGGTGGGCGAAGCAGCAGTACCCTGGTATGCAATGATCTGGTCGCCGCTGGTAGAAAGATTGAAGGTATTGGTGGTGCTGGTATGCGATACTGTGCCTGCTGATAGACCAAGACCGGCGTAAGTGGATGCCGCAGAAACAGTGGTTGCTGTTAACTGGGCAACGGTGATGCGGATTTCTGTACCCGCATTATATGCTGCATTACTGGTCCAGGTAAGGATACCCTCCGTTGCGCGCAGCGCTGTACCCGTCCAGCCATTATCTGTAAAATTGATTACGGTATTCGCGGGCATATTGGTCATGAGCACAAAAGTAAACTCGTCACTGGTGTTCGACGAAATATAACCCGTGAAAGCGATATCACCGGCAACAAGAGCCTTGGCTTTTATCGTAAAACCCGTATTGATCAGGCATACAAGTATAAGAAATTTGAGTGTTTGTTTGTAAAAAGGAATCATAATAAAGGTTTTAGTTATTCTGCAAAAGTACACCAAGTTTAGGCTAAATAAGCAGGTATTTCCACCTGAATTTTCGGAAGAATTGCCCGTTCTGCGGGTGTCAGCTTATCAATTCTCCCTGTTTTATGCCGAAATCTGCCAGTTTCCAACCCGGGAAAAAGCCTTCCTGGAGGTAAATGACGGAGAGAAGCAATACCTTACTGTCAATGGTTTGCACACAGCAGCCATCGTTGGCATTTAAATGTATAATGGTACCGGGAGGAGTGTCTGGTGTAGCAGCCATGTCTTTAAACTCAGCAGCAGTAACGCCAACCCGCCAGTTGCCGATATTTGCGGCAGCGGCTTTGTTCCAGGGGTTACATGCGTTCACCATCCTGATGATGGTTTCGGCAGTCATGGTGCTGAATTGAATGGTAACATCGCCTGCCTGTGGCTTGGCGTAATAAGCAGCTTTTGTTTCATCCTGCGGGACGGCGGGGATAATGCTGCCATAAGATAATATTTTGAGCAGGTTGGCAGCGGCTTTTGCACCTTCAAAGGCTAATTTACTTTGCAGGATGCCATAAGTATCTGCAAGGGTTACGGGTACTTTCAGTTGCTGGATAACCGGTCCGGTATCAACTCCTTCATCCATGCGGTGTATGGTTATTCCGGCTTCCGTATCATTGTTGCGGATATGCCAGAATATGGGGTGGGGGCCTCTGCATTGCGGCAGCAGCCCGTAGTGAAAATTGACAAAGCCTTTTGCTGGTTTTGCGAGTAAGGCCGGCGAAAGGATATAGGGAAAGGTCATTACCAGGCCAACGGTGGCACCATGTTCCTCAATGGCAGCAATGGTAACAGGATTGACGTCTTTCCGGTCAACCGTAATGATTTTTGCATCTGTTCCTGCGGTCATTTCGGTAAGCAGTTCTGTCATTTCCCGGTTTTTCCGGGGTATGATAAATGCGGCTACTTTATTGAAAAACAGAAACTCCCTGATGGCGGGTATGGCGATGGGGTTGTTGCAGAGAATGATCGCTTTTACTTCGTTTGTCATGTGTGTATTATATGCAGAGATAAGTATTTCGCCAGCTTGAGGATTCGCCGGTGGGCAGGGATTCGCCGGTGAAGCTTTTCCATTCGCTGTCTGTATCTTCCAATGTTTCAACAATGCTCAGTTGCATGTCGGCTGTGGCACTTATTAACCTTGATGGTCCATAGCTGTGGTGTGTGGCGGCATCTATTTTTAACCATCCTCTGGGACTGTCGTATGATGTACTGCACATTTCGGCAACCGCGTGTGCGGCATTACCGGGCATATGGGTAAATGCATGGATGGCGGTTTGCAGCAAAAGCGCCGTTTCCCAACCCAGCAGGGAAAAAAGGTTGGCTTTTTTGTGATACGCCTGACTGATCTGGTGTACAAAAGCCGTATTTGCCGGATGATTGAAGGTACTGTGCCAGGGACAAAAACCCATGGTGTCTTTCAGGGTTAATGTACTGCCGCCGGGCATCGTTGTGAGGGATTCATCCAGCATCATCGGGGCAACAAAAAGGGTGACATTGGTTTCGGCCTGTATGGGCTTGATGGCATCGTAAAAAAGGATTGCTGTATCGCCTGAAAAGAGACAGAGTAAGGCGTTTACATCAGTATTCCCGGTCAAAAAATCATGCAGGGGGCCGAGGTTGAAATCAGCAGTTTTAAGCGGGGTTACGTGATTGAAGGCTGGTATCCCTCCGGCTTTCTGGTGACCATTAAGCATGGCATAGCACTGGCTGTACCCGCCATCATAGTACCCGATGGTATTTGCTACTTTATGGTATCCTTTAGCGGCAGCGTATTTTCCGGTAAGCCATGTATGAAAGGCGAAATTCATCGAGTGTGTAATGGTGGTGGGGGCGGGTTGCCAGCTTGCCGGGAAATTGGCACCAAAGTTCACCGTAAGCAGGAGTTTATTACTGGCGGTGAACAGGGGTTCCAGCATTTCGGCCACGCGGGCATCTGCAACTGCGATGACTATATCAACATCTTCTTCGAGCAGCATCTTTTCTGCTTTGGCATAGATTTCCTGCTCGTTGGTACCGAAGCCAATATTTTCTGTGTGGAGTTTTATGCTGTCTGTAAGACCAAGGTATTGCAGACAGGCTTTGAGACCGTTGAGCATATCTATGCCAATAGCCGGATAGAGGGTGGAACGGGGCATTAAAATTCCTGTACGTAACATCATAGTAAGGGGATAGAAAGGAATGGAGAAAATGAACAGCTTTTAATGCGTATCCCCCTTCTTTATTGGAGAAGAGGGATACCATGTAATATTATTTGTAAGGCTGATTTAATCCCTGCTTGGGAAAATACCTTCCACACAAAAAACGTAATTTATACCGAGGTATGGTGATTTGTTTGAAATCGGCGTGCTATTACCTGCTATGCCTAATTGTAAGTTCCTGCTGACGGATGCCGGGTTCATGGGCACCACATCTGTGGCGAGGTTGGTGAATGACATGGTGGCTGCCAGGTATCGTCCGGTAGGATCAGTATTTAACCCACCCGCGTCATTAACACCCTGCAGGGCAACACCACCCGTAAGTGTATGGTTGTGTGCCGGTAAATTGATTGAAAGCAGGGTTACGCCATTTGAACCACTCATTTCGCCCAGTTGCACGCTGGGTAAACCGGCTCCGTTACCCGTACCTACGGCAATACGGCCACGAAAATCGGGTAAGCCGAAAGTAGTTTGTCCATTACCACCATAGATGGTACCTACAAGGGCAAAAACCGCTGTCCATTGCGAAATGGCAAGTAATTGCCCATTACAGAGCTGCCATCCCCGGGGTGCAAAATTGCCGGCAAACAAGCGGATTTCCGCTAATGTTCCTTCCATATTTAAAGTATTTTAATCATGAATGAATAGACTATACTGATACAAACGATCGGTTTAGTCTCTTGAGGGGAATATACCAAACATACAAATGATATAGTTCATACCGAGGTAAGGCGGGGTAATACCGAATGGCTGGCCGTTACCAGAAATACCTACCTGTAAGGTATTGGTAATCGACCCCGGATTCATGGCCACAACATCAGTAGCCAGGTTGGTATAAATATTTGCTGCTGCCAGGTACCTGTTGGTTGGGTCGGTATTGAGTCCGCCAGAATCATTGACGCCATTCAGGCTAACGGAACCTGTCAGGGCGTGCGTGTGTGCAGGCATATTTGCACTGGTCAGGGTTATTGTAGGTGTTCCTGCTTTTTCACCAAGCTGTACGTTGGGTAATCCTGGTCCTGTGCCGGTACCGACAGCCACGCGACCCTGAAAATCGGGCAAAGCAAAGTTTGTCTGTCCGTTTCCGCCATAGGTAGTGCCAAGGATGGAGAATAATGCAGTGTTTGTTGCGATGCTGATCAACTGGCCATTGCAGAATGACCAGGTTCTGGGAGAGAAAGTACCCGCAAACATGCGGATTTCGCCAATGGTTCCTTCCATAAAAAAGATATTTAAGGTTTATAATGAGTGGACAAATTAAAACCTATTTTCTTATTATAGAAATTTTACAACCAAAAATTTGCGAAAAAATGAAAAACGGGTATTTCTACGTGGTACCCTTAATGGTTGAACATTGAAAGACTTTTATCAATAATACCCACACATTCTTCTACCTGGGCTTTGGTGATACAGAGTGGCGGTGCAAATCTTATTTTATCGCCGTGTGTTGGCTTGGCCAGTAAACCATTTTCTTTCAGCACCAGGCAGAAATCCCATGCAGCCTCGGGGTCTTCGTGGCGGATGACGATGGCATTGAGCAATCCCTTGCCGCGCACCGTTTCGATATACGGAGAATGCAGACTCTCGAGTCCGCTTCTCAGCAATTGTCCCATGGCTTCGGCATTTTCTGCAAGCTTTTCATCTTTCAATACTTTGAGTGCTTCAGTGGCAACAGCACAGGCTAATGGATTGCCGCCGTAGGTGCTACCGTGTTCGCCTGGTTTGATGGTGAGCATCACGCCATCATCAGCAAGTACAGCACTGATGGGTAATACGCCGCCACTGAGTGCTTTGCCGAGGATGAGGATGTCTGGTCTTACTTCCTCATGATCGCAGGCGAGCATCCTGCCCGTACGGGCAAGACCGGTTTGTATTTCATCCGCAATCATCAATACATTGTATTCCCTGCAAAGGGTACGTACGCCTGATAAGTATCCGGCATCCGGCACCACTACACCTGCTTCACCCTGGATGGGCTCAAACATAAAGGCGGCTACATTTTTGTCCTGCAATGCTTTTTCAAGTGCAATAAGGTCGTTGTATGGAATGACTTCAAAGCCAGGCATAAAGGGACCAAACTGGTTGTAGCTGCTGGGGTCTGTGCTGCTGCTGATGGCAGCAAGGGTACGTCCCCAGAAATTGCCGGCTGCAAAAACGATTCTGGCTTTATTTTCTTCGATGCCTTTGTTCGTATAACCCCAGCGGCGTGCCAGTTTAATGGCGGTTTCACCACCCTCAACACCGGTATTCATCGGAAGTACTTTATCATAACCGAAATATTGAGTAATGAATTGTTCATACTGCCCGAGTTGATCGCTGTGGAAGGCGCGACTGGTGAGGGTAAGTTTTGTTGCTTGTTGTACCAATGCATTGATGATACGCGGGTGGCAATGTCCCTGGTTAACCGCAGAGTATCCGCTGAGGAAATCGAAATATTTTTTTCCGTCAACATCCCATACGAAAACACCTTCGCCGCGGTTAAGTACTACGGGTAACGGGTGATAATTATGGGCGCCGTATCTTTCTTCGAGTTGTAAGTATTGTAAGGTATTATCTGTTAATTGAATAGTCGTATGCATACAAATATTTGTTTTATGGCTGATGAAAAAATAAAAATGGAAAACAACCCCCTGATAGAGGGCAGACGCTTAACTATCCTCGATGATTGAGCAGATCGAGATTCAATGAGAGAAAGAATAATATGCTTTTGAGCGTCTTGATTGCACTGAATTTTGTGCAAGATACATATATTTTACATTCTGGCGGGTATTGGAGGAAAATTATCCGGCCGGATAGGCTGAGGGTGGCTTCCGGCCTGACCGGGTGCCATATGAAGCCGGGGTGTCAGTATCTGCTACCACCATACCATACCAGGCAAACGGGTTTGCTGATCCTTTTTGTTGCAGACAGAGGGGTGAGCATGCCGGTAGCTGTATCACGGCGGAATGTGGTGATATCGCCTGTTTCCTGATTGGCTGCGAGCAGGTAGCGGCCATTTTTGCTGATGGTAAAGTTGCGCGGTTTTCGTCCTCCGGTTGGGGTATAGCTCAGGGTGCTTAACCGGCCAGTTTGGGGATCAATTGCGTAATGCCCGATATTATTGGCTTCAGCGCGGTTACTGGCATAGAGGAAGCGGGCGTCAGGTGACAGGTGAATGTCGGCGCTGCCCCTTTTCCCTGGCGGATTGATGGTATCGTTGAGTAAAGTCTGCACCAATATGGCCTTTTGTTTCCCGTACTGATACACCGCAACCTGTCCGGATAATTCTTCCATAACGTACCATATGGGAAGTACAGGGTGAAATACAACATGACGTGGGCCGGCACCTGGTGTGGTTTTTACAATCCATGCGTTGGTGTCAAGGCGTATGCTGCTGCCTGTTTGTACAATGGGGTATGCATACAACTCGTCTGTACCGAGATCGGTTACCAGCAGCAGGGAGTTGTCGGGGCTGAATACAGTGGTGTGTACGTGTGGTGCTTCCTGGCGACCGGGTACAATGCTTTTCCCCCGGTGGCTGATGATCTGTAGTGCCGGGCCTAATTTCCCATCCGCTTCGATCGGGAAGAGGGCAAGGCTTCCCCCCATATAATTGGCTACTGCGGCATAGTTGCCATCAGCACTGAGGGCTACATAGCAAGGGCTGCCACCTCCTGTAGATTGTTTGTTGAGGAAACGCAACGATGCGAATTTGGTATCGAAGGCAAATGCACTCAATTCCCCGGCAGGGTTATTTTCATTAACGGCATATACATACCTGCCATTGGCGGATACTGCTAAGAAGGATGGATTTTCTGCACGGGTTTCACTGATGTGTCTCAGCACTCCTGTATTGTTATTGAAACCGTACACATGAATGCCATTACTGCCACTACCGGTATAGGTACCTGCAAACAGGTATGTCGTGTTGCCGGGTGCTGTAGGACTACAGGAAGTGACCCATGTATACCCGAGCAAACAGAACAATATAAAGATGCCTGTATGGCGGCCCTTGTTACGCACGGTTACCTTATGTTTAATATTCATTTTTGTTTTCGTTGCCCGGAGTCGGTTTAGGTTTATCGGGCTTTGTGGCTTTTTTGGTTTTATCGTCTACGGGTTTACCAGGCGGCATAACGGCTGGATTTTTCGGTATATTATCTTCCGGTTTCTTATTGTTTTTGGCTGTGCCGGTATCGGCCGCAGGTGTTTTGATTTCACTCTCGATGGGTATTGTTACGGGTGCCAGATCAGCAGGATCTGAAGTTGTTTCCTCGATGATGAAATCGCCGGCATCACCATTGCCCTCATCTTCTTTATAATTGCTGCCATCGCTCTGGTTTACGATACGCGCAAAGCCGAGGTCATCGGCATAAATGGGATCGCTGTTAAGCTCAGTTGGTTTGTCAAATTCCTTAAGCTTGCCATAGTTCAATGTTTTGTCTGCATATACTTTCTTCATGAAGTATCCCCACTTGGGCAGGGCCATTTCGTTACCCCCCGAAGTACCAAACAGCAATTTGAGGAAGGGATCATCGCAGCCTACCCAGGTACCTGCAAGGAGTTCGGGTGTATAACCCATAAACCAACCATCTGTATTGTCGTTGGTCGTACCGGTTTTACCGGCTTTTTGTACAGGGATATCATATCCGTTGAGCGATTTACCGGTACCGAACTGAACCACACCCTGCATCAGCTTTACCATGGTGAATGCATCGGACTGGCTGAGGATCTGTTTGTTTTCTGTATTGAATTCCTGCAGCAGGTTCCCGTTTTTATCTTCTATACGTGTAAGGAGTATGGGGTTGGTGCTGAAGCCTTTATTAGGAAACATGGTATAGGACTTAAGCATTTCGAGCATCGGTATTTCTGCTGAACCAAGGGCGATGGAAGGGTAAGGCGGGATCCTGGTGGTAATGCCACAACTTTGGGCAAACTCAACAGTTCGTTTAACCCCAATGATCTGCATGAGGCGGTACGCTGCTGCGTTTTTGGAATGAGCCAGACAATATGCCATGGTGCCGGCTCCACCGGTAATGGTTTTGCCACCAATGGTTACCGAGCCACCTGCAATCGGGGTTTCCGGGGTATAGCCGGCATCCTGCACTGCCAGGGTATACAGGAGTGGTTTAAAGGTAGAGCCTACCTGGCGCTTTGCCGTTACGTGATCAAATTTAAACCATTTAAAGTCGATGCCACCCACCCAGCATTTTACCTCACCCGTTTTGGGATCCATGGCTACAAAGGAGGTTTGCATCAATTGTTTATGGTACTTGATAGAATCGTAAGGAGTAAGGGTGGTGTCGGTCTCACGCTTAGCGTTCCAGGCAAAAACTTTCATCTTTACGGGTACGTAAAAACTTTTTTTGATCTCTTCCGGTGTCTTACCGTCTTCTTTCATGTTCCTCCAACGTTCGGTATACAGCATAGCATTGTCCACTGCATTTTCATGTCCTTTCCACATCCTGGCACCATTGGTTTTGAGCACCGAATTGAGTTTACGCTGGATGACGGGCATATGTTGTACAACTGCTTCTTCTGCGTATTGCTGCATTCTCGAATTGATGGTGGTATAAATGCGCAGTCCATCGCGGTAGAGGTCGTAGTTCTCACCTGTTTTGGGGTTCTTATGTGTATTGCACCAGTTTTTGAGTGTGTCTGCAAGCACAGTTCTGAAGTAGGGAGCAATGCCCACATTTTCATCCACCTTTTTGTAATTGGTGAGCAGGGGCTTGGCTTTGAGTTTTACCGCTTCGGCTTCCCTGACGTAACCGGCTACGACCATCTGATTGATTACCGTATTGCGGCGCATGGCTGATTCGGAGGGATGCCGGATGGGATCGTAGTTGAAACCTTTCAGCATACCTACCAATACGGCTGCTTCCTCGATGGCCAGGTCTTTGGGTTCTTTCTGGAAATAGGCTCTTGATGCGTTTCTGATGCCGTAAAGATTGCCCCAGGCCGCCCGGTTGAGGTAGAGGGTGATGATCTCTTCCTTGGTAAAATTCCTTTCCAGCTTTACCGCTACAATCCATTCTTTAACTTTTTCAAAACTGCGGGCAAAGATATTGGAGCGTCCACCCTGTTTGAGCATCATTTTTGCCAACTGCTGGGTAATTGTGCTGCCACCGCCATCGCTGCCGAGTTTACCTACAGCGCGTGCGAGGGCTTCCCCGTCAATACCGGAATGTTCTTTAAAGCGAACATCTTCCGTAGCAATCAATGCGTTGATGATGTTTGGTGAAATGTCGCTGTACTTTACTTCACTGCGGTTTTCGGCATAGAACTTCCCCATCAGTTTTCCATCACTGGTATAAATTTCGCTGGCCAGATCGGCTTCGGGGTTTTGCAACTCTTTTATAGAGGGCATTTTACCAAAGAGGCCAAAGTTTGTTGCCACGAGGATGCCTATAAAGCATGCGGTGCCTATCCAAAACACCCGCCATAATATTTTAACTGATTTTTTCATCATTTTTTCTTTTATGCTGCTGCTGTTATCCATAATAACTGCTTCATCTGTTCGGGTACGATTGTGTATCTTTTTATTAATCTATGCCCTATGCTGTTGCACCGTTTTACACGAGGGGCTGCCTTCTGTCGTTGATCATGGGCCGGCAACCACATTTAAAACCTGCCCGGGAATTGCAAGGCGAGCAATTTCCGGTAACCTGCCAGATCTTTGTTATTTTTCAGCAATGCAAGATTATCGGCATTGATGATGAAGAAACTGTATTTGGCCGCAGGCAACCATGATACTTCTGCTGGTGCAGCGCGTTTCAGTTTTTCATAATACTGCAGGGCTGTTTCTGCATTTTCAAAAGTGCTGAACAGGAGCAGTGCACGATCATTATCCAGTATTTCTTTATTGATTTCTACAGTATTTCCGGTTGAAATTTCACGGCCGTAGCGGAGGAATGCGTTGCGGGCTTCGTTGACATATACGGGATCCACCTTTTCGAGCAGCATCACTACCATGTGCGGGGAGTCTGTCGTCATCCTGAACACGCCATTGCTGAGTGCGGGGGGCACCACTTTTTTTACCGGATCTTTCGAAGGGGCCGGTGTGGCGGGCAGAGCTGGGGCGGGATCCTGTTTTGGTGCTGCAATTGTTACCGGCCCTTGTTTAGGTGCTACTGGTGCTGCGGGGGTATCGTCCACTTTTACCGGTGCATCTTCGCTTGCACGGGTTACTTCCAGTTTGGCGAGGTAATCTTCAATTTCTTTTCTGCGCCCCAGTACATCCATCATATTCAGTGCCTTTTCTTTCAGCGGCGATTTGGGGTAAAGGCTTACAATGGTATTGAGGAGCAGCATGGCTTCATTATCCTGTCGCTGCCGGATATGGTAGACGGCTTCGATATACAGCAATTGGGGCGACCAGTAATTGCTGCCGTGGAGGCTGTCTGCTTTTCTTTTTTCCTGGATTGCTTCATCAAATTTACCCTCTATAAAAAGGGTATAGATGGCATCATAGCGTTTGGTGGCTTCCGGTGTTTTCTGGCTGGGGTCGGCAGCACCGGGGTCGCTAACCATACGGGCAGCTTTACTGCCAGCGAGTTTACCGCCGGTAAGTTGTTTTTTATAAAACTCGGCTTTGGATTTATTTCCCAGCTTATTCCAGCAATAGTAAAGCCCGAGGTACAATTGTCCGTCGTAGAGACTGTCGGGATAGCGGGCTAAACTTTGTTCGTACATGAGAACAGCACTTTCGTAGTCTTCCAGTTCTTCCTGGTAAATGCGGGCCAGTTTATACATACTACCCGACAGCAGGGTATTGCTCCCGGCCAGTTTTTCGGGCGTGAGTGGAAGGGTACTGAGGAGTGAGCGTACGGATATTTCACCGAGGGCGGCTGTTTTATCTTTCGCATCCTTTGCCGCAAGTGCTGCATTGGCGTCTTTATTCCCGGGCTCATTTGCGGGTGCGATGCCGCCGGTCTGGATCGCTGATTTCCTGCGCCAATTATCAATATTGTTCCGCTCGCCCCATTTGTTGCGGAACTCATTAAAACCTTTGCCCCTGGCAGTGCCGTTGTAAAAATACCATGTACCGTTGCGGCTGCTGCCGGCATCAAAAAGATCGATGGGTTTATTTTTATCACTGTCGAAACTGATCGGGCCGTTGCCGCCACTGCCGGCATTCGCATCCTCTTCTTTCAGCCCTTGTTCTTTACGCAGTTTACGGGCCAGTTTTTTCAGCAATACTTCCCGGTCGGCCGGTGCCATTGCGGCCAGCGTCTGCAGGCTGTCTTCGCGCTCAATGACATTGATCTGCTCAACAATTCTGGCCAATGCGGCACGGCGGTTGCGTAGGTCTTCAAGCCGATCTTTCAGGCTGCTGTCGGAAAGTTGCAAACTATCGTACCATGAAAATGCGCCCCTGTAGTTTTTGCGTTCAAAGTCTATATCACCCAATGCCAGAAAGGCTTTGTTTTTTAATGGGATATTGCCCTGGCTGTAATTTAGGCTTTTTTGCAGGTAACCAATGGCCTCGGTGGTATCCGGTTTTTTGAGGGCAATCTGGCCGGCTGAAAAATAAATGATATCACGGAAGGTCTCAAACTTATCACGTTTCGCCATTCGCAGAAGATTGCCGATGCTTTTGTCGAGTTCCCCGTTATTATTGGAGATGCGGAGCATTTTGGCATCGTTGAGTTTGGCGTAAATATCCATCAGGGGGTCGTTGGTATGTTTGGCTGCCTTGTCGTAATAGTCTGATGCCTTATCAAATCGCCCTGATCGTTCGAGTAATTGCGCCAGTAAAAACTCCCACCTGGCCTTATCCTGTTTGGTATCGGCATTGCTCAGTCCTTTTTCCAGGTGAATGGCCGCACTGTCGTAAAGGTTCTGGTTGTAAAACCAATAGGCAGTCACTTCTTCCAGATCGGGGTATAATCTTTTGGGCAGATTGGGGTCGTTCTGGAGTGTGTTGATGAGACCGGCAGCTTCTCCGTATTCTTTTTGTTCAATAAAATTGCGGGCGAGCCAGATCAGTGATTCATTCCGGCTGTGGGGCCTGGAGAATACTTTTTGCAGCAAATTTCGCTTTTCCGGGTTGGCTATGCTGATGGCACTGCCTGTTGCGGAACTGTTGGTACCCACTACGCGGCTGTCGTCTTCTCCTTTTTTGCGCGGGAAGAGGTTGTAGTTGATAAACTGAAAGGTCATGCCTGCTGAGTCGAAATCTTTGCGCAGGAGATATGCTTTGCCAATGAGGAGATAAAGATTATCCACCCAATCGTTGCGAAGATCGTGCAGGAGAATACCTGCTGTTGATTTCAGGATTACTGAATCAAGGTCTTGCGCCTGTGTGGCGGTATTGTCTAAATTGTAGGGATAAAACTGGAGTAGTTGGTTGTAGTCGTCTTTTTGGGCAATCCTGGCCCTTTCGAGTACGCTGTTGAGTTTGTTATTGGCGTTGAATACAAAATTATAATGGGTTACTGTATTCTGGAGAAAATGGCGGGGAAGGGTAAACTTTTTACTGGCTGTTTTCTCTGAGCCCAGTTTTTTATTTTCAAATTTTTCCGGTTTTTTCTCTTTTCCGAGCAGGTCAATCGTCCAGGAAGGGGGTTGCGCCTGCAGACTGGTGCAGCAGCAAACCAGCACGGATAAACAGGTGATGCGCAGCTTATGATTTGTAAACATGAATGGTTCTTAAATAAAACGGTTAAATATCGGTTTTTTTTAGCAAATAGTAGTGATTATCGGCTGTCTTTATATAATTTTAACACCTGCTTAAAGGGTAGTACGCATCCTGGTCGTCCGTGGGGAGTCTGCCGTTGGCGGGGTAAATTTAAAAGCGATTGAAATTAGATACGAACACAACGTTGAAGCGGTTGCGCAACAGTTACCGGCTGGTGGTGATGAACGAGGATACTTATGAGGAGGTGGTTAAGTTCAAACTCAGCCGTATCAGCGTATATATTACGCTTTGTACCATATTTGTGCTGTTGGTGGGGCTTACAGTGGCGTTGATTGTATTCACCCCGCTAAAATACTACCTGCCGGGTGTAGGTTATGGCGATGTTAAGCAGGTAAAAGAGTATAAAGCATTGAAAATACGGACGGATTCATTAGAACAGGTGGTACTGCATAACCAGCAGCAAATGGATGATATCCGCAAGGTATTGCAAGGTAAGGTACCGAAATTAGATACAACGCGGCTGGATTTACCCAAAGTGGAGAATAGTGACGATTGATGTTTTGCCGCCTTTTTTGCGGCATTTTTGAAAGAGGCAATCATAAAAATCACAATATGTTTAATGCAAAATCCAAATCAACGGAAAACGCACCTGCTGGGGCGAACAGTATTATCGGTGCGGGTACCACCATTCATGGCGATGTGGAAAGCCATGGTGATATCCGGATTGACGGAACGCTGAAAGGTAATCTTTTTGCAAAGGCGAAGGTCCTGATCGGTCCGGATGGAATGGTGCTGGGTGATATTGAAGGGCTGCAGGCGGATATTCTGGGTACTGTTACGGGCAGGATCAAAATAACAGATCTGCTCAACCTGCGGGATAAGGCCGTAGTAACAGGCGATATTGCGGCGGGCAAGCTGCAAATTGAACCAACGGTAACTTTTAACGGGCAATGCCGTATGGGTGCGAGTGTTGTGGAACTGAATGCGGAAGGCATACATGCGGTTAATCAATAGTGGGGAATACATCAACAAAAAATAACTTGTACATGCGTGCTACTTTAAAATTGTTCAGGCCAATGATTGGTATTTTTATTGCGCTGAATTCGGGGCTTTTGCTGTGTAGGCACCTGCTGGAAAAGCGGGGAGTGGATGTACTGGTGTTAATGACTGCTAATTTTATTTTCCTTATTCTTGGTGTTGGTGCTTTTCTTTTACAGCGAAAGGCGCTGGGGAATAAGAATCCGAATGTTTTTATCCGGGGTGTGATGGGAACTATGATGCTGCGCATGTTTGTTGTGGCCATTGTGGTGGTGGCTTATGCCGTACTGTCGGGCAGTGCTTTTAATAAGCCGGCTGTTTTTGTCGCCATGTTTTTTTATCTTATTTACCTCGCGGCTGAAGTGGCTACGATTATTAAGCTGAATCGTTCAAAAAATGCCTAAACAGGAAGCCCCGCTTTCACAATTGCAATCGTACCTGCCCGAGGGTAGTTTTGAAGGGGTGCTTTATTACCTGCAGCATTATCATGTTCACCTCACGGTGTCTAAGGCAAGGGCCAGTATATTGGGCGATTACCGCCACTCTCATGCCAACCAGCATCACCGCATCAGTGTGAATGGCAACCTGAATCCCTATGCCTTCCTCATTACCCTGCTGCACGAACTGGCGCATTTGCTTACCTATGAGCGTTATGGCCACAGGGTTCAGGCGCATGGTTTGGAGTGGAAAAATGAGTTCAGTAAGATACTGGCGCAGTTTATCCTTAAAAAAATTTTCCCTGCTGATATTGAAAAGGCGTTGATGAAGAGTATACAGAATCCTTCAGCCAGCAGTTGTGGTGATGAGCAATTGCTGCGGGTACTGAGTAATTACGATCAGCGTAAAGCGGGGATGGTGTTTGTGGAGCAAATAGCTGAGGGTGCGTATTTTTTGATCAGGGGAGGAAGGGTATTCCGGCGGGGAGTACAGATGCGTAAACGTATCCGTTGCGAGGAACTGGCTACGGGTAAAACCTATCTTTTCAGCCCGGTATACGAGGTGCTGCCAGTAGATTTACCGGCTACCGGCGGTTAGCTGTACATCTTTGCAGGGTCAATTCGTCCATCGTGCAAGCGCCCGCTCATCTGCACTGATCTTACCAACTATTTTATATGCTGAACTGTTGAGTACGGCAGATTGCCAGGCTTCTTCCTGAACTACTGTGCGTGAACCGGTATAATTGGCGTGAATAAAGTAAAGGGTATGTCCGTTGTGGTAAAGCAGCCCGGTATGGCTGTCAAGCCCGATAATGTATAATCCATAGCCTGTTTTCCGGATGCTTTCGATAAAACTGGCTGTCGGGATATTGCTGAATTGTTGTATGTACCGGCGTTGTACAAGGCTCCGGATCATGGTTGCTGAGGCACATTGTGCAAGCTTTACCCTGTTCAGTGGTATACCGGCATCCCGTAAAATAGTGGTTACAAAATATCCGCAGGCTATCGTGCCTTGTCCGGGTACTTCAGTCATGCCATAAAAATTCCAGGGGGTACCGATCCAGGCGGGAATGAGTTGCTGGCTAACGGCTTCGGTGAATGCTTTTTCTTTTTCTTTGATGGATTTTGTCCGGCAGTCTTTCCTGATACGGGCAATTTCCTGTTTGCAATGCATATAGCTGACGGGTGGTTGTGGTGGCGGGGCTACTGTATTGGTCAGCAATTTGGGATGTGGCCGGGCTTGCCGGCAGCCGACGCATAATAAACCCAGGGTGAGCAGGTAATAAAACGACTTCATACGGCATCATGGATGCAGAAACAGCGACATTCCATAATGAAATGTCGCTATCGTAAAAAAGATGGCAGATTTATTTTTTCTTGCCCTTGCCCTTACCAAGCCGGATGAGTTCGGTCAGTACCATGTCCTTGCCGTAGGAATCCTGCAGGAGATCCAGTGGCGTCATATCGCCCATGTTGGGATTGGGCGCGTCTATCCATGCTCTGTAGGCCTCCATTGTACCCAATGCTTTCAACCCGGCATATGTTACTTCTGCAATTTCAAGGATCTTGGCAGAGTAGGATACCCCAAAGTGTTTGTTGGCATGGCGGAACCTGTAAAGTGACCTGGAGGCGATATCTAAGAAACTGCCCCATTCAATTTCATCAAAAGGGGCATTGTCGTGTACAAGGGAATAAAAATAATAAGGAATCCCCTTGCGGATCACCTGGAGCATGAGCAGCTTGTTGGACAAAAAACTTTCGTAAGTGAGTTTGCCCGCTGGCAGGAATTTACGTTTGATACCTGCATTTTTTACGACAAGTGCAATGGCTTTGTCGAATTCTTTAATATTTTCTATCATAGCAGTATCAAATATAAGGCAACATAGACATTCAGCGATAAAAAACGGGTAAAATTTGAAGATATTTCATACGGCCGCAGCAGTTCAGGGTTGTACGGTCAACCGAAATATGCGTTTTGGGGTATGGCTGCACGTTTGTCGAACCATTTTACTGTGCTCTATCTATGGGTTGAACCTGCGCTTCATGCTAAAAGAGTTCTCTTTTTAATATAGATGTACGATTGTAATAATCTTTTATCTGGGCAAAATCCTTTATTTTAGCACCCTATTATAAATCATTGGCCATCGGAAGAAAATATACTGAGGAAGACTTGATCTTATTGCTGCGGCAGCAGGATAAAGCTGCTTTTGATTACCTGTACGACAATTATGCGGGTGCACTGAACGGTGTTATCAGCAAGTTGGTACCTGATCAGGGGCTTTCGGAAGACATTCTGCAGGAGGCTTTTGTGAAAATATGGAACAATTTCGGGCAGTATGACGCTTCTAAGGGACGACTGTTTACCTGGATGCTTAATTTAGCGCGTAACCTCAGTATTGATACGCTGCGCAGTAAAGGGTATAAAAAACAGGCGCAAATCTCTGCTGATGAAAACGCCGTATATCATTACGGCGATACCAGCTATGGCACGGCAAGTTTTGATGCGATGGGATTGCGTAAGCAACTGCAACAGTTGAAACCCGAGCAAAAGATCATCATCGATATGGCTTATTTCAGCGGATATACACAGGATGAAATATCTAAGGAGCTTGGTATTCCGCTCGGAACGATAAAGACGCGTATGCGTGCTGCGATGCTGGAATTGCGTAAACTTTTAAAAAACGAATAGCGATATACATTGAATCAGGCGGAAATCATATCATCGGGCATACTGGAGCTTTACGTGGCGGGCATGACATCTGCGGAGGAAAATCAGCAGGTGGAAGCCTGGTTGTTTAGCTTCCCGGAACTGCGTGTGCACCTGGATGGGTTAGAAGCTGCGTTGGAATCCTACGCGCAGGCTTTGGCTGTGGTTCCGGCAACGGATAGTAAGGACAAACTTTTTGCCCGGCTTTTTCCTGATGAAAAGAAGACTGTTTCGCCGGTTATTCCCCTTTCTTCCGCTCCTGTGCGCCGCCTGAACCCCTGGAAGTGGGCGACCGCAGCCAGTGTGATTTTGCTGCTGGGGATGAGTTGGCTTATCTGGTCGGCTCGTCAGCAGAGCGCCACCGCCGCAAAAGAACTGGCTGCTGCCAATGCGGAGCTGCAACGCAACAATGAAATTGTTCAGCAACAAAATAACGAAATCAAGCTGCATCATCATGATGCAGAAGTTTTTGCCCAGGCCAGTCTCCAGCCCATTGTGTTGCGGAAAGCGGAAAGCGCGCCCACGGATTGTGTGGCCATGGCCTATTGGGATAAAAAAACGGGTACCTTATATATTGATCCCTGCCGGATGCCGAATGCACCAGCGGGCAAACAATACCAACTTTGGGCGATCATTGACGGTAAGCCGGTGGATGCGGGTATGATAAAGACTGGTACAGTGATTGATCGCTACCGCATACAAACCATGAAGACGCTTAAAAATGCTACTGCTTTTGCCGTCACGCTCGAAAAGGATGGAGGCAGTGCCACACCCTCTATGGATCAGTTGTATGTACAGGGAGCTGTATAGTAATCGTATACTTTCTTAGCGCTCACCTCGGCTTCAGGTTATCCACTTTAATCATCACTTCATCATTCAGGAATTGCTTGAAGGCTTTCAGTTTTTCTGTAATGGCCGGATGGCTGTTGGCCAGTATCTGTGCTGCAAGGATGCCTGCATTTTTTGCACCATTGAGTGCCACTGTGGCTACGGGTACACCATTGGGCATCTGGAGGATGGACAGTACAGAATCCCAGCCATCGATGGAGTTGGACGATTTGATGGGTACACCGATAACGGGTAAGATGCTGATGGCTGCAACCATACCGGGGAGGTGTGCCGCGCCACCGGCACCCGCGATGATGACCCTGATGCCCCTGTCGCGTGCATTGGCTGCATAGTCGAACAGGCGGTGGGGGGTGCGGTGGGCTGATACGATGGTGAGTTCGTAGGGAATCTCGAACTCATCAAGGATGAGTGCTGCGTTGTTCATGATTTCCAGATCACTGTCGCTGCCCATGATGATGCCAACTAAGGGATTCATTTGTATTTTTTTTGCAAAGATAAGAGATGGGGTATTAGATGCAAGACACAAGATATGGGATGTGAGATGTGAGATGTGAGACGCAAGATGTGAGACGCAAGATGCAAGACACGGGACTGCCCCCTCACGATACCTGCTACATCTTATCCTGCTACTATTCCTGATCAGTCAGTATAACGGTGACCTGCATTTATCCAGGCTGTAATCTTATTTCTCTCGCCTGGTGGCAGCAGCCCGCCCTGGGGCATTGGAGAGGGATTACCATCCACGGCTCTTGCCTTTATCCTGGCCCAATTGCCAACAATATCACAGTTGCGTGAAAGATCAATACCGGCCTGCGGGTTATTACCACTGTGACAGGAGGTGCAGTTGAGCGATACCAGTGCTTTTACCATACTGAATAGTGTACCTTCCGGCACAGCGGGAACGGTAACCATACTATTATTGGTACAATCTGTTTCATCTTTTACGGACAGGGTATAATTATTGGCCGTAACCGGGAAAAAATCGGGTGAAGACTGCCAGGAACCATTGCCCAAACGATATTGTATGCCGGTGCCTGAAGGAGCAGTAATGGTGATCCTGCCTTGTGCTATACATGGATCTGATGCTACTGTAGTGGTACTGATGACCAGGGTATTGCAGGTGCGCTCTGTTTTCTTTGTGCATGCAGTGATCATCAAACAGGTCATCATGCTTACCGTGATCAATACGCTTTTTTGTGGTAACATTTGTAATAGTTGCATAACAAGTATTTAACCGGGTTTCTTATCGGTTAGTGCTTTTATAAAAGCGACGAGTGCTTTTTTCTCCCTGCCGTTGAGTGCCAGGGAATCGAATGGCAGGGATTGTGCAGCAATTGGTATGCCAATACCTGCGCCACCGCCTTTGTGGTAAAATTCAACAACTTCTTCGAGGGTTTTATATACACCATTGTGCATATATGGTGCGGTCTTTTCAGCGTTTCTGACGGTAGGGGTTTTGAATGCGAATGCGAGGGCTTCCAGCCTGTTGATCCTGTACCGGCCGGAATCATTGTCTATTGTTGCTTTTTCCCATAAGGGTGTTGCCGGTACCCCGATGATTTCAGATTCTGATCTGTTGTACCATGGCGGAACGTTGCCATTGAAGAGGGGAATAAAATGACAGGTGGCGCATTTAGCTTTCCCGGCAAAGAGGTTAAAACCTTCCAACTGTTCGATGGTCATGGCTTGCTGATCGCCGTTCATATACCGGTCGAAGGGGGAACTGAAGGGGGAAAGCGAACGCACAAAAGCGGCTATAGCGTTTCTTATTTCAAAACTGCTGATGCTGTCTTTTTGCGGAAATGCTTTTTCGAATGCTATCCGGTATTCCTGCCGTGTAAGCAGCCGCTTTATAATTTCGGCGGATGTAAGGTTAAATTCGTTGCTGTTCTTCATCACCGCATCGGCCTGGTCTTCAAGGGTGATGGATCGCATATCGTAGAACTGGTTGTTCTGCAATGCTGCATAGTATAGCGAAGGGGTATTGCGTTCGAGTGACCCGCCGTGTACAAAATCGCCTGCTTTTGTTTTCCCGTCTGTAAAGTATAGTGCCGGCTGGTGGCAACTTCCGCAACTGATGTTGCCCGATCTGGATAAGGCGTTGTCAAAAAATAGTTTTTTCCCCAGCGCTACCTTGAAGGGGGTGCTTGCTGCTGCTGCATATGTGGCATAATAATCGGGGTTGAAGCCTTTGCCTTTCAGGAAATCACGCAATGAGCCCCTGAAGGGTTTTACGGAAAGGCTGTCGGTTTGGCTGTTGTATCCCTGAATGTTAGCACAGGCTTCGCTACAGGGCAGCAGGTATTGTTGCAGGAAGAACATCCGGTCAAAATCCTCAAAGGTGGATGGACTTTTCAGGTAGGTTAATGCGTTGTCAAAATACCTTTTTCTTATTGTATCGTTGCCGGAATAGAGGGTCAGGATGGTTTCAATGCCCTGCAGGCTGCCTGCGGCCTCGGGTATAGATAGTTTGCTCAATGGTGCGTCTGCGCCGGTGATGCCTGAAGTAGTAATCCGGATAAACTGGTGCAGGATCATTTCATTC
The DNA here is from genome assembly GCA_013298665.1 of Chitinophagales bacterium. Classification (GTDB taxonomy): domain Bacteria; phylum Bacteroidota; class Bacteroidia; order Chitinophagales; family Chitinophagaceae; genus Ferruginibacter. The sequence goes on along the minus strand of JAAFIK010000005.1, from coordinate 65,100 downwards.
AGGTGTTGCGGACTGATGGCATTGTATTGCATATTGGCTTTGGTGAACCGCAGGTCTGTCTGTAGTAACCTGATTTCAGCAACGAGCTGAGCGGTTTGTATATGACCGCCTGTGTAGAGGTGCTGTTCGATTACCTGGAAGCCGTGCGGTGGCCATACTTGTCCGTCTTCTGTTTTTATATCGGGTAGTGCGGGGCCGTTGATTCTTTTGGTGAGTCCCTGGAAATAATACTCTGTTATCGCTTCTGTTTTTTTATAGTGTATGCGGCTTTCTGCAAAAAGGGCTTGCAGGGCTTCGGCAGGTTTTTGTTCGTTTGCCAGTATGGCCAGCCGGTCGAGCATGCTGATCAGGGTATCTGTTTGGGTATTGTAGTATTGTTTTATGGCTTCCTCACCGCTGCCCGTTACTTTGCTGTTGCATGCATTGATGCAGGTATATAATAACCAGGATATCCCTGCTGCTGTAAAAAATATTATTTTCTTCATGCCATTGCAGAAATTTAACGGCGAATCCCCTTACAGGATGATAAGGGGATTCGCTGTTTTTATACTATATGTTTGTTTAGCGTGGAACACCCCTGAGTATGAGGGTTTGTCCGCCTGACTTGTATGGTTGAACGGATACGGCTTTACTGGGATTGAGGAAGCGGTCTCCTTCTACCCAGGTATGGGCGTGGATATTGATGAGAAAGGTGTTGGCTTCCCCGATGATGTCGGATATATCAATCATGGCACCATGTTCCCAGGTAGCAAAACGCTGGTCGTTGGTGGGGTTGAATTTACTGCTGCCCAATGTTTTGTTTTTCAGGTCAAGCATTCTCTTTTTTGTACCTGAAGCGATATCGTACTGCCAGATGAGTGAGTTGTGTGAGGCACCGGGGAAGAATGAATCTCCGTCTTCCTGGATATATACATAATTATTGGTTACACAGAGGTTGTCGGGGTTGATGATGTCATTACCGGGATTGAGGTCGCCGTCTTCAATGACTTCCAGTTTACCTGCCAGTGGGTTCGCTGCATCCATTTTGAGGCGATATACACGTCCCCAGTAGGTTTTGTCGGGCTGGCCGCTTACGCCGGTGGCTACAAAATATACTTCCCTGCCATTGGCACCGCCGCCTTTGCGGTAATCGAGGTCTTCAACCCGGGCAAACTGTATTGATTTAAGGGTGGGGTTAAGGTTTTCGATTTCGGTACCGGTGAGGTTTTTAGCGTTGGGAACTTCTACAAACTCTACATCATAGCTGTTGCCTTTACTCATGTTTTTCTCGATCTGGTCGAGGTTGGATCTTCTGAGTACATAGAGTTTGCCATTGTCGAGGTCGCCGGGTGTATTTGAAATGTAGAGGTAAACCTGTCCATTGCCTGCATCTTCGCCCAGTATGATGACTGTTTTACCTGCGTAGGCATCTTTGGGGAGCGGAACGGCGTTTTCACCGCTGAACTTACCGAGTGCGGGCTTTACCCTGCTCTGGTTAGCGGGATCGCTGATACCAAGCGGATCGATGGCGTGTGTCATGGCGTTGACATTGCTTTCGCCTGTGGTTAAAAAGGTGGGTTTGGGAAAGCCGTGTTCTTCGGGTGTGGCTAATGAGCCGGAGCACAAGCGGAACATGCCGCCATCTGTGTTGACGATGTATTCGCCTTTTACAGGATTCAGTTTTTTATCGAGGTATACACGTGAGAGAGCCCATGTGTTTTCGTGATTGGTGACCATGATGTACCCGCTGCCATCGGGGTTTTTGAGAAAGCCCTGTCCATCGGGTGCGCCGCCATACACGAAACCGGGAGAGGCGGGGATCGTATCGCTGCTGCTGATCAGGGTGTATGCATTGATCGCAGAAGCAAATGCCGGGTCTATCGTAACAAAACTTTCGGCGTTTGAGCGGTTTTTGAATTCTGGCTTTTCAGCATTATTGTCTTCTTTATCGCAGGCGGAGAATGCTGCGGCAATGGCAAGAAGGGGTAGTAACTTTTTATACATGGTCTGTTTTTTTTGCAAAAGTCTGGCTGGCGTGTTACTGGATTGTTATGGAATGGTTAGGGAATTACTAAGAGGGGAATAAGCTTATGACCGCGGGGTTGTTAAATACCCTGCCTGTCAGCATCGATTGTCTGCTTGCCGCGGGGTTACCACCCGCGGTGGCGGGTAAGTACCCCGCCATCAGCGTCGATTGTAAGTCTGCCGCGGGGTTACCACCCGCGGTGGCGGGTAAGTACCCCGCCATCAGCGTCGATTGTAAGTCTGACCTTGCTATCAGCCAAGCGTGATGGGTATGGGAACTCGCGAAGAACTTGAAATGCCCTTTTTTTTGCGGGTACTCCAAATTCCTTATTTTTAACGGCAGGAACGGGTAAAATATATTAATTGACTATGGCTAAGGATAAATTCTCTGTATTGACTTCGGGTGTATTGTACAAAATGTACAAAAACATGGAAAGGTACGCTTACGGGTAATGGCATTGTCTTGCTGATGGCTTGTCAGGTGTCCATTTATACTGCTGCAAAAAATAGTACGCCTGTATTAATCATTGCCGCTTTTGGCTGTGGCCTGTTCTTTTTGCCGGCTATGGCCGGGTTGACCGGGATAAAAACCGAAGTAATATCCCGGGTTTCGGAATCATCTCTTTTATCACCAATAAAACAGTAATGGAATACAATTGCCCAAACTGCAACCTGGCTATTACCGCAAATTTTTGCAGTAGCTGCGGACAGAAAAAATACAAAAGAATTGATAAAAAATACCTCTGGGATGAGATACAGTACACAGTACTTCATACCAATAAGGGCTTTCTTTATTCTGTCAAAAGCATCATAAAAAATCCCGGAAAAAGTGCAAGGTCGTTTATTGACGGCAACAGGGTAAACCACTACAAGCCAATTTCGCTGGCATTTGTACTAAGTGGTATTTCTGCTTTTCTGTCGTTTAAGGTTGTGGGGTTGAATACTGTGCTGAGAGAGGTTTACGCCAGTAATAAGATGGATTCTGGCATGATGAATGATTATATGTCATTCATTTCCAGTTACAGTTCCATTATAATGCTTTTATTTATTCCGCTGTTTGCGATTTTTACCAAACTATCCTTCAGGAAGTGGGGGCATAATTATTATGAGCATACGGTTATGAATGCGTTTGGCCTGTCGTTTTATACGATTGTAAGTATCCTGCTGTTGTATCCTGTTTTGTATTTTGCCCGGGGCAATGCTATACTTTGCGCGCAGATTTCCAGCCTCTCCATCCTGATTGTTCCGTTGGCGATGATATGGTTTTACAAGGGCTTCTATGGGGAGCGACCATTGAAAAGTATCATATGGAGGGTGTTGCTGGTATTGCTGATGGTTTTTGTATGTTACATGGTGTTAGTATTTGCTGTTGTTATTCTTTTGGTATTGACCAAAGGGCCGGGTACATTGAAATACCTGCAGCCAAAGTAAAGGAATGACCGGGGTAGTATGTGGTGAATACTTATTTCGTAACAAAGGATTCGTTTTATATGTGTGTATCAATAGCGCCCAGGCGCATTTTTTTAACAGATGGTACGGGTGCTTTTATTACTGCTTTCTGCCTGTTTTTTGTATTGCGCATTTTCAATGGTTTCTTTGGGATGCCCCCGGTAATAGCAGCATGGCTCTCCTTGATTGCTGTAGCGTTTTGCCTGTACTCCCTGTCTTGCTTTTTTCTTTGCCGTACCCGGTGGAAGCCGTTTTTAAGGGTAATCATTGCTGCTAACCTGCTTTATTGTTGTTTGACATTTTGTCTTGTACTGTATTATTATCAGCGGTTGACCTTGCCGGGGCGCATTTATTTTTTTGGTGAAATGATCATTTTATGTGTCCTGGTTGGGTTAGAAATAATGACATTGCGAAATAAAAAAACCTTCAACGGGTAAAATGCTGCGCCTGTTTGTTGCAGACTATATGGTTCAGTGTAAGGGGTATAACATGCATAATCCCGGCATATGGGCTTTATGTGAAACGGGGGCTTTTTATTTTGCAAGGCCTGGCATCACGATCAAAAATCGATTAGCTTGCATTATTTAATGGCTTAAAATAACATCCGGATTTTGTTAATCATTGCCTATCATACAGCCTGGGTAACCCAATTTGACCAGATCAGAGAAAAACTACTGGATAAACTGAGTGGGCTATCTATCCGGATTGAGCATATTGGCAGCACTGCCGTACCAGGACTTGCTGCCAAACCGATTATTGATATTGACATTGTTTACCAAACAACGGCTGATTTTGAACCTCTTCAAAATGGGCTTGTTTCCCTCGGGTATTACCATAATGGCGACCAGGGGATTCCTGGCAGAGCAGTATTCAAAAGGAATGGGGAAAATAACGATGACCTGCTGGACGGAATCGATCATCATTTATACGCCTGTATGTATGATTGCGACGAACTGCACAGGCATATTTTGTTAAGGGATTATTTGCGTAAACACGAAACGGCAAAGCAATTTTACCAGCAGTTGAAATACGAAATAGCTGCGGAAGCCAATGGCGACCGGAAGCAATATGCAAGTATTAAAGCCTTGCGGGCAAGTTCATTTTTGAACTATATCATTGGGTTATCTCATATGGAGCAGGTTTGCACATCTGCACCAACCTGTTCTACTGGTTGATTTCTCCGGCGAGTAAATACATTTCTGCACCGGCTACCGCCGCCTGGAAACGGGCGTTGATGCGGCGTGTTTGTGCTTCTGTGAAATTAACCTGCCCCTGCCGCAGATCGGTTGATGTAATAGAGAGTAACCTGAATCTTTCGAGGTTGATGGTATTGTTTTCTTTGATGAGTTCGAGGTTTTTATCTTCGATGGATACGAGTTTCAGGGCATTGGTATAATTGAGGTATGCATTGGTGAGGTTGCCAAGCAATTGATTTTTGAGTTGTTGTGTGGCGAGCTGCTGATTTTTGATGTTGATGTCGGCTACCTGCAACTGTCTTCTGACGAGTCCGCCGGTAAAGATGGGGATGCTGATGCCGATGGATGCGGATGGGCCGTAGGTTTGGTTGAGCAGGGTAAAGCCTGCGGCGTTTTTGTTTCTCAGAAAATTATAGTTGCCATTGAGTGTGGCAGTGGGCAGCCGTTGTGCGTTGATTTCCTTTTTGGTTTGCAGGAGGATGGCGAGTTCGTGTTGTGCAACCAGTACTTCAGGGTTTTGCTGTGCGGCTTTCTGCTGCAGTGCTGTAATGTTTACGGGTTGTTCTGTGGCGAAACTATCTTCCGTGTCAAAAGCGGTTGCGGGGTCGCGCACCATCCAAACGTTGAGTGTGGTTTTTGCCCGGGCAATATCGTTTTCGGTATTGAGCAGGTTGGATTGTTGTTCGTTGAGATCAACCTGTGCCTGTAGCAGGTCTGTTTTGGCGCTGGTGCCTACGGTAAAGCGGGCGTCGGCGATCTTGCGTCTTTCTGTAAACAGGTTGATGGCTTCTTTGATGGCGGTGTACTGTTGTTTCAGGCGGATGATGTTGTAGTAGCCGAGGGTTACATTATAGATGGTTTCGTTGCTGATGCGGGTAAATTGTGTTTGTCCCATTTTCTCCATTTCGGCCAGCCTGTTTTTGGTGGCGTACATCCTCCAGCCGTCGAAAAAACGCCAGCTTACGGCGAGTCCGCCGTTGAGGGTATTGGTGGCTGCATTATTGCGTTTGATAATGGTACCGTTGGCGAGGTCTTGTTGTATATTATTACTGGCCAATCCTTTGGTGGCGGTAATGCTGATCTGGGGTAAGGCGCCTGCATTAGCCCAGTTATTATTGAGTGCGGCTGCTTCGGCGTCGTTTTTGGCAATGGTAACGCTGAAGTTGTTTTGAATGGCCAGTTGTATGGCTTCTTTAAGCGTAAGCCTGGGTGTCTGTTGTGCGGATAAGCCGATGGGCAGGCAGAGGAGTAAAAACAATTTACAATTCATTGTTGACTTTCTTTTTCGATGACAGGAAGGCGTACATGGCGGGTACCACATAGAGCGTGAGCAGGAGCGAGAAAATGATGCCTCCTGTAATGACAAGGCCAAGGGGGATGCGGCTGGTGGAGGCATCACCGAGTGATAGCGCCAGTGGCAGTGCGCCGAGACTCATGGCGAGGCTGGTCATCAGGATCGGGCGGAGGCGACCGGCAGCGGCAGTAATTACGGCGGGTATTTTCTTTACCCCTTCCAATTGTTTTTTGTTGGCAAACTCAACGATAAGGATACCGTTTTTGGTAACCAGCCCGATGAGCATGATCATGCCGATTTGTGAGAATATGTTGAGGGTTTGTCCGAAAAGCCAGAGTGAGAGCAAGGCTCCTGCGAGGGCCAGGGGTACGGTGATCATGATGATGAAAGGATCGATAAAACTTTCAAACTGGGCGGCGAGTACAAGGAAGATAAGGCCAAGTGCCAGGAAAAAGGCAAAGCCGGTATTGCTGCTGCTTTCGGCATAGTCCCTGGAAGTACCGGTAAGGGCTGTGCTGAAACTCTGGTCGAGCAGGCGTTTGGAAATTTCCTGCATGGCTTTGATGCCATCGCCTACGGTTTTGCCGGGTGCGAGACCTGCGGATATGGTTGCCGATTTGTAGCGGTTGAAATGATAGATGGTGGGTGGGGTGCTTTCTTCCTGGAGGGTCACGAGGTTGTCTAACGATACGGGAAGGCTTTTGGCGCTGCGTACGTAGAGGTTTTTGAGGTCGGATGGATCGTCGCGGTCGCTGCGTGCTACCTGACCGATGACCTGGTATTGTTTGCCATCGCGGGTAAAATAGCCGAGGCGTCTGTTGCTGAGTGCGAGCTGGAGCGCTTCGGAAATGTCTTGTATGCTCACGCCGAGGCTGGCGGCTTTGAGGCGATCGATGAGTATCCTGACTTCGGGTTTATTAAACTTAAGGTCGGCATCGATACCCTGGAAGACGGGGTTTTTAGCGGCTTCTTCGAGGAAGCGGGGGAGGATGTCTTTTATTTTTTCAAAATTGACATTCTGCAATACAAACTGTACAGGCAGTCCGCCCCTGCGGTTGACGGCAATGGTTTGTTCCTGTATGGTGAAGGCGCGTCCTTCGTTGAATTTCGGGAGGTTGCGGTTGACCATGTTTACGATGTCCTGCTGGCTGCGTTTGCGGCTGGAGGGGTCGGTGAGTACCGTACGGATCATACCGGTATTGACGGATCCGGATCCGGTAAAGCCGGGGGCGGTGATGCTGATGAGTACATTTTTTTCGGGTACTGAATCGGCAATGAAGGCTGTCAGTTTATTGACATACTGATCCATATAATCGTAAGAAGTGCCTTCGGGTGCCGTTACCGATAGCCTGAACTGGCTGCGGTCTTCCATGGGGGCGAGTTCGGCGGGCATGTCTTTACCGATAAAATAGATCAGGCAGAAACAGGCGAGGATGATGGGAATGGCGATCCACCGGACTTTCATAAATCCCAGCAGCGATCGCTGGTAAAGGTTTTCCATGCCACGGAAGAAGGGTTCTGTTTTGTTATAGAGCCAGGAGTTTTTGTGGACTTTCCGAGCGAGTTTAACATTCAGTACAGGGGTAAGTGTAAGGGATACAAAGGCCGAGATGAGTACGGCGCCGGCCACCACGATACCGAACTCGCGAAAGAGCCGTCCAACAAAACCCTGCAGGAAAATAATGGGCAGGAATACAATGGCGAGTGTGATGGAGGTGGCGATGACGGCAAAGTAAATTTCTTTGGAACCTTCTTTGGCGGCCTGCCATTTGCTCATGCCCTGTTCCATCTTTTTATAGATATTTTCCGTGACAACGATACCGTCGTCTACCACCAGTCCAGTGGCCAATACGATGGCGAGCAGACTGAGTACGTTGATGGTAAAGCCGCAGAGGTACATGATAAAGAAGGCGCCGATGAGCGATACCGGGATGTCGATCAGGGGGCGAACGGCAATGATCCAGTCGCGGAAAAAAAAGTAGATGATAAAGACCACCAGCACGATAGCAATGACCAATGTTTCTTTTACTTCTGCGATGGATTTTTTGATATACTTTGTCTGATCGAGGGCAATGTCTAATGTAAAATCGGCGGGTACTTCTTTTTTGATCTGTTCATATCGTTTGTAAAACTCATCGGCGATGGCTACATAATTGGATCCGGGCTGGGGCACAATGGCGAGTGCAATCATGGGTATGCCGCTTTCTTTCAGTACGGTTTCTTCATTTTCAGGACCGAGTACCGCTTCGGCTACATCTTTGAGCAGGATATCGCCTGTGCCGGTGCTTTTGATGATGATGTTGTCAAATTCTTCTTCTGTATTGATTTTGCCAAATGTACGTACGGAGAGTTCTGTGGTATTCCCGGAAATTTTTCCGGAGGGGAGTTCGATATTTTGTTTGAGGAGTGCCTGCTGCACGTCTGTGGCGGTGAGGTTGTAGGCACTGAGTTTGGAGGGGTTGAACCAAATGCGCATGGCATAGCGTTTTTCACCCCAGATGATGATGGTGCTGACGCCGGGTATGGTTTGCAGTTTTTCGAGGAGGTTGTTGTTGGCATATTCCGTTACATCGAGTTGGTTACGGGTATTGCTTTGTACGGTCATGGAGAGGATGGGGTCGGAGCTGGCGTCGGCCTTGGTTACAACGGGCGGGGCATCGAGATCGGATGGTAATGCGCGTATGGCCTGTGCTACTTTATCGCGTACATCGTTGGCTGCAGATTCGAGACCATTACCCAATTCAAACTCAACGGTGATGTTGCTGTTGCCCTGGCTGCTGCTGGAGGTGATGTTTTTAACCCCGGCAATACCGTTGATGGCTTTTTCGAGCGGTTCGGTGATCTGCGATTCGATGATATCGGCATTGGCTCCGGGGTAGGAGGTACGTACGGTAATATTGGGCGGATCGATAGCGGGGTAATCGCGTACGCCCAGGAATTTAAACCCAATCGCCCCAAATAGGATGATGATGATACTGGATACAATGGCCAGTACGGGGCGACGTAAACTGAGTTCGGATATATTCACGTGTGCGTATGGTTTAGTTGTTGTTGATTTTTCCGATCTGTACCCTGCTGCCGGGCTTTATGGAGAGGAGGCCTGTGGTGAGTATGGTATCCCCTGTTTTCAACCCGTTAGTCACTTCCACCCTGGCAGAATCGCGTACGCCGGTGGTTATATTTTCGAGGGAAGCTATACCGCTTCGCAGTACGATTACTTTTTTAGTGCGGGCCTGGGGGATGATGGCCTGTGTCGGGATCATGAGGGCTGCATCATTGCGGCCAAGGGTGATTTGCACGCGGACAAAACCTCCGGCTACAAGGCTGCTTTCGCCTCCCTGTACCTGTGCTTTTACCGATAGGGTGCGCGTGTCGGTGCTGATGCGGCTGTCGTTGGCAATAATGGTTGCGGCATAGCTGTTGCTGCTGCCATCAATGCCAAAGCGCACGAGCTGTCCTGGTTGCATACTGCTGCTGTAGCGTTCGGGGATATCAAATACGAGTTTGAGGGGCTGTAATTGCCGGAGGGTGGTGATATTGGTTTGCGGGGTAATATATGCGCCCATACTGATGTTGCGGAAACCGATTCTCCCGCTGTAGGGTGCGCGGATAACGGTTTTGGCGATGCTGGTTTGCAGGATGCCGATATCTGCTTTCAGGTTGCTCACAGCAAGCTGGCTAAGGTCATAGTCCTGCTGACTGATGCCATTGATCTTCAGGAGTTGTGCCTGGCGCTGTTCTGTTTTTTCGGCTATGGCAAGTTGTACCTGTAGTTTTTTAACCTGTGCCTGCAGATCGCCATCATACAGCCTTACCATCACACTGCCTTTGCTGATGGTACTGCCTTCTTTGAAGTAGATACCTGTTACGCGTCCGGATACTTCGGGGTGGATGTCAGTTTCTTCGAAGGGGGTAAGGCTGCCGGGTACTTCTATATTGCGGGCTGCAGCTTCGGGTCTGAGAATATAGGCTTCGGCTTTGGCGGTTGGTGGCGATGCTTTGGCGGGCACCACGGGTTGCTTGTCTTTTGATGTACAGGCGGAAAAGATACTGATCAGTATCGCGGCTGAAAGCAGCCCGGTTTTGATGCGTTGTACCCCGCTTTGTTGGTTTTGGTTGAGTTGAATTGATCCGAACAGCATATGACTGCTAAGTTCAGCATTAATAGCATAAACGGAGCAAAAAAATTATCAACGATCCGTAGCCGGGAAGAATGTCCTTATTCCGGTACAGCCACCACATGGAGGGTTTGCCGAATGCGGTTGGCCTGGTGAATGAGTTCCTGCCGTTCGCGGCTGAGTACGGTTACATGTCCCATCTTCCGGCCGGGTTTGGTTTGTTGCTTGCCGTAGATGTGTACAAAACAGTTGTCTATCCGGAGTATATCTTCAAGGCCCTTATAGTGTGCAACACCCTGTTGGTTTTCGGCACCGAGCAGGTTTACAATGGCTGCGGGGAGGATGGCGTCTGTATTGCCCATGGGATAGCCGAGCATGATGCGCCAGAGCATATCAAACTGGCTGCAGTAATTGGCTTCGATGGTGTGGTGACCGCTGTTGTGCACCCGGGGTGCGGTTTCATTTACAAATACATCACCGCTTTTATCTACAAACAACTCTACGGCAAAAATACCCGGGCTTCTGAGGTCGGTGACCACTTTACGGGCAATGGCTTCGGCGCGCCAGAGCGTTTTTTCAGGCAGGTTGGCAGGACTGATCTGGTAATCGAGGAGGTTGAGGTAGGGGGCAAAGACCATATCCACAGCGGGATACATGGTGCTTTCCAGTTTATCGTTGACGGCTACAATGAGTGCGATTTCCTGTTGCAGCATGACTTTTTTTTCCAGTACAGCCGGTGCATCAAAACCTTTGCTGAGGTCGGCTGCCGTATCCATGACCTGAACGCCGCGGCCATCATAACCACCCTGGTCAATTTTATGTACAGCGGGCAGAAACGGGGTATGGGTCTGCAGTTCGGCCAGGCTGCCGGTGATGATAAAAGGAGCGGTGGGGATACCATTGGCCTGGTAAAAGTTCTTCTGTGCAATCTTACTTTTGATGGTACGGAGGGCTGCCGGTTTGGGATAAATTTTTACCCCTTCGGCTTCAAGTTTTTCGAGGGCTTCTTCATTAACGGCTTCGATCTCGATGGTAAGTGCATCGAGCCCCTGTCCAAAACGATAGACGTCTTCAAAGGACTGTATATTACCTGCAACAAAATGGTGACAGAGGTGTGCGGCCGGACATGCGGGGTCGTTCTCCATGAGGTAAGTGGTTACCGGATAATTGGCTGCGGCCTGGAGGAGCATCCTGCCTAATTGTCCACCACCTAAAATGCCTATCTTTTTCATCATTATTGTATTGGGGGCGTGAAGATACGAAGTAAGTGATTGTGTGCAGCGTAATCGGGGAACGCAGCAAAGTATAATGCGGGCAGTTTAATATGACTCATCCGGTGCTTTACTTGCTTTGCTGTTATTCATTTAAACTTAACTCAAACAGTTTTGGCCATCGTTTTCCGGTAATGTACATTTTCCGGGTGGCACTGTCCCAGGCAATGCCATTGAGTACATCGCTTTCAGCTTCGTAATGCGGGTCAAGAATTTCTTTGGCTGCATATTGCCGGAGCAGTCCGCCGAAGTTCATCACACCTTTTACATGTCCTGAGGCAGGGTCAATCTTTACTATATTATCCGTCATCCATACATTGGCATACACAAATCCATTGATGTATTCGAGTTCGTTGAGTTTATCTACCGGACCGGTGTTGGTTGTTACCTGTATGATGCGTTGTATTTTAAAATCTGCCGGGCTGACTACGTAAAGGTTGCCTGCGGCCTGTCCGTCGCTGATGATGAGGTTGGTGCCATCGTTGGTGATGCCCCAGCCTTCGTTTGGCCAGTTAATGGTTTTTTCAGGTTTGCCGAGGTTTTTTTCGTCATAAATATAGATGAGGTGGTTTTGCCAGGTCAGTTGGTAGAGTTTACCATTGAGCAGGGTAATGCCTTCGCCAAAAATATCTTTGGTACCCATGGTATGTTTATTGATGGTCTTGCCTGATTTCAGTTCGCTGATCTGCACGCCCGAATGCTCAAAGTCTCCGGAACCCTCATACATTTTTCCGTTGTGCCACTGCAATCCCTGTGTAAATGAACTTGTATCGTGCGGATAAACGCCGGTAATGGTATAGGAGATATTTTGCGGCGCCGGTATGGCCGCTGTACCAGTAACAGATGAAGGCGTGGTTGTTCCTCCCGGGGTATCGGGGGTGTTATTGTTGCAGGACAGGCCTGCAAGTGCAGCAGCAACGATAATGTATTTATTGACCATGAGATTGTGGGTTGGCTGCAAAACTAATAAACCCGCTTCGATAGATTCCCTAAATATTTGCAAATATTTTTGTGGTTACCATAAAGTGATTATATTTGTCCTGTTCTTAGCTGTTTATTTTCCTTTCCCCCAACGGCCAAATACAGCACTTTAAAACAGGAACAACCGCAGGCCGGTTTTGTCATTATCCTTATTTGTTTTCCAATTCCTCTGCAAGGCTTTTGCGTGCTTGTGTAATACTGTATTGTTTACGTTTCTTAATCAGGATAATGCGGTTTCTACTCATCTTTTGTTGTATCAGTATTGGTTTTTCTGCCCTGGGGCAGCGCAACTGTGGCACGCCAGGTTATGTCCGCGAGCAGGTACGGCTTAATCCTGCACTTGCAGCAGCTTATGCCAGCGAAGGCCGTACGGAGCAGCGCGGGCAAACCACTGCCGGCGAAGCCCAGCGGGATACCCTGCTGAACGAAGTGATCACCATTCCTGTTGTTATACACTTATTATATAAAGGGAACGAGCAGAATATCAGCGATGCACAAATACGCTCGCAACTGGCTGTTCTCAACCGCGATTACCGTTTGCTGAATGCGGATACGGGTTTTACGCCTGCAGGGTTCAAGCCGCGCCGTGCAGATGTACGTATCCAGTTCTGCCTGGCACAGGTAGATCCCAGGGGCTACCGTACCACGGGGATTGTGCGCAAACAGACCAACAACGATTATTTCTTTGCAGATGACGGCATGAAGTTCAGCGCGGGTGGTGGCGATGATGCCTGGGATACCAAACAATACCTCAACATCTGGGTATGCAATATGTTTGGCCGGGTGCTGGGCTATGGTACGCCGCCAGGCGGACCCGCCGCCAAAGATGGTGTGGTGATCATGTACGATGTATTTGGTACAACCGGAAGCCTGCGTGCGCCTTTTACAAAAGGACGTACCACAACGCATGAGGTTGGGCATTGGCTCGGACTGAAACACCTCTGGGGTGATGATGATTGTGGTGACGATGGTATTGATGATACCCCGCGTCAGAAGACTTTCAACTTTGGTTGTCCTGCATTTCCGCATTTGTCGGGTTGTGGCAGTAATGGTAATGGCGATATGTTTATGAACTTTATGGATTATACCGATGATGCCTGTATGAACATTTTCACTGCCGGTCAAAAGAAAAAGATGCGTTCATTATTTGCGCAGGGTAATGTGCGGAACAGTTTTCTGGTGACCATGGCTTGTGATAGTACTGCGGCACAGGGAGGCCCGCTGCCTGATCCGGTGCCTGCTGGTGATGTAGCCGGTATAAAGGTATTTCCTAATCCCGTTAACGATGTACTCACCATCTCTTCCGTCAATGCTGCATTGCTGGTTGACCAAGTGGCTGTGGTTACCAATATTCAGGGTGTAAAAGTGCTGCAGCAACGATTGCTGCATGCTTCAAATAAAATTTCATTGGCACCACTACCTGCAGGAATCTATTTTCTACGGATCGGCAATAGTGGTAAAACCATCAGGATTGTCAGACTGTGACCCTTAGTTTACACATGGATTACAAGGCACCGGATTTTTTTCCGGTGTTTTTTTTGCTGATGGCTACAGGTACGGGTGTATAAATCTTCAACAGAATTGTAGTATTGTTGACAAATGTTCAAGCAACAGGAAAAAATATTAAAAAGTTTACGATGGTAAAAGGGGTAATTTCGCTCCCATAAACAATGCGGGCAATATGCAACGATTTTCATTGGTAATACATGGTGGGGCGGGTACAATTTTAAAAGAAGATATGACCCCTGATCTTGAGGAAGCTTACCAGAAAGGGCTGAACGAGGCGCTTGATGCCGGCTATGCTGTGCTGGAAGAAGGCGGGAGCAGTGTGAATGCGGTAAAAGCGGCTGTGGTGATTCTTGAAGATAATGTACTGTTTAATGCCGGTAAGGGGAGTGTCTTTACCAAAAAGGGCGTGCAGGAAATGGATGCGGCCATTATGGATGGTCATACGCTTGATGCGGGTAGTATTGCGGGTGTACGGAATGTACGCAACCCGATTGAACTTGCAACAGAGGTATTGCGCAACAGCAACCATGTTTTCCTGAGTGGTAAGGGCGCAAATGATTTTGCCATTAAGCAGGGGGTTAAGTTAGAGCCCGATGATTTTTTCTTTTCTCAATTCCGTTACGACCAATGGAAGGCACTCCGTGACTCTGATAACTATTCACTTGACCATACGCACCAACGCCTGGAGGAATTGATGCGCGATAAAAAATTTGGTACCGTTGGGGCAGTAGCCTGTGATGTGGATGGCCATATTGCAGCCGCAACGAGTACGGGTGGTATGACCAATAAGAAGTATGGCCGGATCGGCGATACGCCCATCATTGGTTCGGGTACCTATGCCAACAATGCCACCTGTGCCATATCCTGTACCGGGCATGGAGAAATTTTTATCCGTGCTGTAGCGGCTTACGATGTGAGTTGTTTGATGGAGTATAAGGGTATGTCGCTGCAGCAGGCGATGCAGACGGTGGTGGATAAGCTCAGGCGCATGGAGGGAGAAGGTGGTATGATTGGTGTGGATGCAGCGGGCAATACCGCGATGGTAATCAACTGCGCGGGTATGTATCGCGCTATGCGTAGCAGCAATGGGGAGCATTTTGTGGGAATATATGGTACTGAGTAGTAGCAAGAGCGGAAGTAGCAGGAGGGGTGCTCAATGCTTGGCCGCGGGTTTCCCACCCGTGGCGGGCTCTGCCTCGTCATACTCGGTCATTAGCCGGATTATTGAATCTTGCGTCTTACTTCTCACATCCGGAACAGTAGCAGGAGGCGGCATCTTGCCTCCCGGATATGCGCGCTCATTTAAATCTTTACACCACGTCTCATATCAGTAATCATCTGCTACTTACTCCTGTTTGTTTGGTTAAATACCAGCATGACAAATCCCGCAGCAAAAATAAAATAGCCGAGCATGCTCCCATAACTGATGGCATCGATGATTTTACCTGTACCATCGTTAAAGCCCGACCTGATCATGGCGCTGTAAAAAAAAGTAAAGAAAACCGAACGGAGTAGTTCAATGCCTGAACCGATGGTCAGCAGGACGGCTTCTGTCTTTCCCTTCCGGGTGAGCAGCAGCACTGAAGCGATAAAGATCACCAGGTTGGCGATCAGCGACAAGGCATTGATGATGATGTACTTTGCATCCATATGGTATGATTTTTGTTTTTACGTGTATGCCTTCCTGCGATCACCGGCAGTGCCCGGCAATTCCAAAAGTAATTAAATTTGTAAGGATATCCGACTGAACGGGCAACCCTTGAAAAACTTTACCCGATTTGGGCTACATGAACTGATGGATATGCTATGGATGCAATGACCCAACATACAAATATTATTATGCCGCCAACAGAAGTTACGGTTGATAATGACCATACCGCTGTACCCGATACCCAATTTTACCAGCATATCTGCCAGGAGTTGGCCGGAGTGGTCAATTTCAGCGGGATCACCACCTCACTTCTTCATCAGCCACTGGATCGTGCTGCCAACAGGGTTGTCAAACGTACACTTGATGTTTTTATTTCGGTGGTCATGATTGCGGGTGTACTGTCCTGGCTCACCCCATTACTGGCCTTGCTCATCTGTCTTTCCTCAAAGGGGCCGGTCTTTTTCCTGCAACAACGTAATAAGCGTAATGGTGAATCATTTACCTGTATCAAATTCCGGTCGATGGTGGTAAATCCTGATGCTGACATTCTCCCGTCCCGGGAAAACGATCCGCGGATAACCCGTATTGGCAGGTTCCTGCGGCGGTATTATATCGATGAGCTGCCCCAGTTTCTTAATGTACTGTGGGGTGATATGTCGGTGGTGGGGCCAAGACCGCATATGGTGAGTGATAACCTGCGTTTTAGCGATGAAATTCCGTTTTACCATTACCGGCATAAAGTAAAACCCGGTATTACCGGGCTTTCACAAGTATTGGGCTATGTGGGTACAACGGAGGGTGATCCGCAGAAAATAAAGGACCGGGTTCGGCTCGATCTCTTTTACTGGCGGCACTGGTCGTTGCGCATGGATGGTATTATATTGCTGCGTACCTTCCGGAAGATGCTGGGGTTATGATTTTTTATTTACTTTAGCGCCTCCTGTTTCCCGTTATTTGATAACAACACTCCGCCATATCAGCAGTATCCTTACGCCAAAAGAAAAGCTAAGGATGATGGGGCTCATGCTCCTTGATGGCTGTATACAATTGGCCGACCTGGCTGCTATGGCTGTACTGGTGTGGATCACCGGTCTCTATACGCAAAGTACCCCGCCTGCACTCCGGCTTTCATTTTTACCCGGGTTTTCCCCCGGGAACGAGACGGTTCTGCCATTGGTATTGCTGCTGCTGTTCTTTGGGGTTAAAAACGGATCGGCCTTCCTGGTCTACCGTTGGCAATACCGTTTTGTATATGCCGTGGCTACCCGGCTCTCGGCAGCCAATCTCCGGCTTTTTTTTTCGGACAGCTACTTTCCTGATTATGTCACCGAAGATACAGCGGTAGCCACCCGGCGCATCAGCCAGCAACCGGTTGAATTTGCCCATTATATACTGGCGGGTGTTCAGCAGTTGGTGGTGCAGGGTGTATTGACCGGACTCACCCTTACCGCACTGCTGCTTTTTAATGCCCGTCTCTGTGGGGTATTACTCCTGGCATTATTGCCGCCGGTGGTGCTGGTCAGCAGGGCAATGCGGTTGAAAACGAAGCAATTAAGATCGGGTATTGCAATAGCCAGTGAAAAAACAATACAGCATCTCCGTGAAGCACTGACAGGTTACGTGGAAGCGCTTACTTACGGGAAGCGGTCTTTCTTCACCAACCGCTATGTTGTTCAGCAGGAGCGGCTCAACCGGTCGCTATCTGACTTGCAGGGGTTGCAGGGGTTGCCCCAGCGGTTGATGGAAGTTTTTGTGGTGATCGGTCTGCTGGTGATCATCATTTTTGGTCGCACTGAAAACGGGCAAACTTTTCTCGCCATCGGTGCCTTTATAACAGCAGCGTATAAGGTAATGCCCGGGATGATACGGATGCTCAGCAGCCTGACCAATTTGCGGGTATATGATCCTGTTATACAGGCTATGCCGGTGTATGCACCGGAGCCCGCCAGGCAGGAAACGATCCCAGTTGCCATCAGCAGCATACGTCTTCAGGAGGTCTCTTTTCATTATGGTAATGCTGTGGGTATCAGAAATTGTTCGGCGCTGCTGTGCCGGGGTGAACTAACGGTGATCTATGCACCATCCGGCAGTGGCAAAAGCACCCTGCTGCATTTGTTGCTGGGTTTTCTTAAGCCCGGTTCCGGCACTATTTTTGTAAATGAAGTGCCAGCCAATTGCGAACAACTGCGGAAGCATCACGATCAGGTAGCTTATGTTAAACAGCAATCCTTTCTTTTGCACGACACACTTTTACGCAATATCATCCTGGATGACGGAGATCCGGACGAAAGTCTGCTCAGGCAGGTTATGACCCTTACCGGACTGGACGAACTGACTGCCGGGATGACGGATGGCTATCATATGCTGATCGGTGAGCAGGGAAAAAATATTAGTGGGGGGCAGGTGCAGCGGATTATGCTTGCACGCGCTCTTTATAAAAACACGCCTGTACTGATGCTGGATGAGCCCTTCAGTGAACTCGATGAGTCATCGGAACTTACGTTGCTGGATATACTGCAACGGTTGAAGGGTACTGGTAAAATGATCATATTGGTAAGCCATAATCCAAACTGCCTTGCTATTGGAGATAAAGTCATTAGATTAGATGAAAACCAAACCACCTGCAATATTGATTCTGACACCGGGGTTTCCGGCCAATGAATCGGATGACAACTGTCTGCCCGCTGTTCAGTTATTTGTGAAGTCGCTGAAAGCTTCCCTGCCGGATATAGCTATACATGTGCTGAGTTTTCAATACCCTTACAAGAGGGGGACTTATAGCTGGGAGGGTTGCCTGGTAACGGCATTCGGGGGGAGAAACCGGGCTAAAGGCTGGCGTCTGCTGCTCTGGTTCCGCGTATGGCAACACATGAAGCTGTTGCGTAAACAATACCATCTGCAATCTTTACTCAGCTTCTGGCTTGGGGAAACTGCATTGCTGGGCAAGCGTTTTGGAGAAAGATATAAGATTCCTTATTACTGCTGGCTCCAGGGGCAGGATGCCAAAAAGGACAATGCTTATGTACGCAGGGTCAAAGCTGGCTCCACCTCGCTTATTGCCATATCAGATTTTATCGCCCGTACCCTACATGAGCAGCATGGTATCCGTCCCGCCTATGTCATCCCGCTTGGGGTAAAGGCACCATTACCCCTGCGCAACGGCCAGGTGCGGGATATTGATATCATTGCCGCAGGATCCCTTATCCCATTGAAGCGATATGATGTATTGCTGGATGTGGTGAATCGGGTGCGGCATAGTTTTCCCGAACTGAAAGTGAGTCTTTGCGGTGATGGTCCGGAAGCGGGTGCATTGACCAAAAAAATTGCGCAGTTGCAGCTTGACGAATATATCAGGCTGACCGGGGAACTGCCGCATGGCGTATTGCTCCGTATGATGCAGCGTGCAAAATTATTCCTGCATCCGTCATCTTATGAAGGGATGAGTACTGTTTGTCTTGAAGCACTTGCTGCTGGTGCGGTGGTGATCAGTTTTTGTCAGCCTATGAATGAATCTATCCCCAACTGGTATGTTGTGCATACACCTGAAGAAATGGCGGCGAAAGCGCTGGATATCCTGGCCACCGGGGATATGCAATACCATCCCTTTATCCCTTACCCGGCGGCGGGTACCATTGCGGCATTATCTCCCCTGCTGCTTCAATCCCGATAAGAGGGTAAGCCAATCTTCTGCAATCCTGGATGGGGAAAGCTGTTTGGCCGCATATTCGGCTATGGCAGCGGAAAAATTACCGGAATCCGGTGCTTCGAGTACCCTTGCGAGTGCTAAGGGGTCGCCCTTTTTCCATAATTTACCGTACTGTCCTCCTTTTGTTATGGTCGTAAATGAGGGTATGTCTGTAACCACCGGTATGCAACCGCAAATCATTGCTTCCAGCAGGGCATAGCCGCTTCCTTCTTTATGACTGCCTGAAATAAAATAATCTGCGGCACTGAGCCAGTTGGCTATTGCTTCGGGCGGCACTTTTCCTGTGAGGATAACGGCAGCTTGTAGTTTTTTATCAGTTTGCAGGTAGGCGTTAATGGCAGGTAACAGATCGTCTTCCTGGTAAAGCATATATAAGGTTGCTGCCGGATGGCTGGCGAGGTAAAGGGCAAATCCCCGGAGTACTGTCATGGGGTCTTTGCCGAAGTTTAACCGGCCTATGCTGATGAAAACGGGGTTGCCCCTGACTTTTGTTATAATCCTGGCTGCTGTCTTATCGGTTTTTTGGAGGGTGGGAGCCGCTTCCAGTATTTCCACACAGGCTTCTCTGTTGGGTATAATACCTTTGCTGATCCATTCGGCGGCATTTCCTGCCGAGGTAAATACAAATGCATCAGCACGGCGGCAAGCCATGCGCTGCAACCATCCTTTGATACCGGTAAAGGGTTTTTCGCCATGGTGCTGGATAATGATGTGACAGGTTTTTCCGACTGTCCTGCGTAGTGCCAGTACCTGGAGTGGAAAAATAAACCCCTGCACGAGTACGGCATCTGGCTGTAATGCCCTGACCCGCCGGAGTGTTGTCCGCGAAATGCTGCGGAAATGATTCCGGCTGTTGATAAAGTAATGCGGGATACCGTTTATGATTTCCTGCCCGGTATAATTGAGGTGTTTGATCATGATGACATCAACATCCTTAGCCAGCGATTTTGCATACCCGTCAGACAGCCTGTGTTCGCGCAGCACTTCCGCAGGTGTGCTGAAGTGCTTGTGGTAATGGTAGTTAAGGTCGATAAAGCGCAGCATGGTTGATTATTTTACCGGCAGTTTTACATCGGGATGATTGGTGCTGATGGTTTGGATGAGCTGCCGGATTCCTTTTTGCACATATTTAACCTGTCCATCTGCTACAATGGCATCATAATCTGTCTGTACAAGGGTATCGGCAAGTGCTGTCTGCAGCGATTTATCGTAAAGACGGATGATACCGTTTTGGATAACCAGCACTATGTCTGCCGGTGTTACCGAAAAAAAACTGTCATGAAACGTATGCTTTCTTTGTGACCGTGCTACAACGATGTCGGCATCTGCTCCCGGAAGCAGGGTACCCCTCTGTGTCAATCCCCATACTGTAGCAGCTTGAGTAGTAACCATGTTATACAATACCTCATCTGAGACCAGTCCGGTATTCCTTGCCTGCCGAAGCTGCTGCCAGGCATCCCAGGAGGCGGTGAGCGTGGAGTCTGTACCAAATACAACCGGAACAACTTTTCTCAGCGCATCAACGTGTGCGGTTTGTCCCAATAAAAAAAAATTAGCAGCGGGACACCAGACCAGGGCTTTGAAATGTTGTGCCTGTGCAACAGTCATGGCCACGCCATGTATACCTATCACTGGCCGGCGCCACCAGTTGGCCCGGATCAGGCGATCGATCTCCTGCCGGGCTGTATGATCAATGCCTTCACCGCAGTGAATAACAAAAGGTTGTTTTTTGGCAAAAGGGTTGAGCAGCCGTATCCGCCAATAGCGGTCAAAATGTACAGAATGGAGTGTATGCGTATCCTGAAAGATGGAAATACCTGCCTGGTCTGCGGCCACCCGGTTGCCATGGTGTACCACGGTGGTAAAGCCATTCAGCAGATTTTTATACCAGCCCCATTGTATCCGGAGTGGCAGGGGAATGCGGAGTGTTGCGGCAATACTGCTTTTGTTCTGCCGGTGTATATCCCTGCCCCATTCAGTATAATTGGCATAGATCCTGTTGGCAAGCGGGGGAAACAAATTAAAGTCGAGATGATCGTGTGAGTTGATCAGACCCGGAAAGACAATTGCATCATCAATATTGATCGCGGGTATCGCCTGAACGGGTGACGCGATAATTTTGCCGCCATCCACCCCGATTGTCTTTTCTCCGTTGATGACTAATTTATACGCCATATTCTTTTTTAAGGTGCATGGCATAAATAATCGGGGTACCCTTATATTGTTCATACAGTGCCAGCGCCCCCTGTGCAGCATAATAGGGGCGTGCGGTTTCATCGATATTTTTTTCGAGCTGAGCAACTATACTGAGGCCTGCCCGGGCTGCCCATTGCTGAATATCTTCCAGTGAATGGACATGGTTGCGGATGGTGATCTTTTTACCGCCTGTTTCAAAACTTCTGCTTGCGCCTTTTGCGAGTGCATCGGGGTGATAGTCGGTAAGGAGAATATCGCCCCCGGGGCGGAGTATACGCGCCCATTCACGGAAGGCCTTCCGGGCATCTGGTATATGCGCAATGGTGAGTGTAGATACCAGTACATCACAACTCTGGTCGGCTTCTGCTGTCAGTACATCTTTCTGTATGCGTGATAATGTGGCGGCAGGGTATTTCAGCCGCAACCGGGCAAGCATGCCTTCGCTTACATCGTACCCTGATAGTGAAGCGGGCTTTTGTGCAAGCAAGAGGGGCCAGTGCCGACCGGTACCACAGCCAATGTCCACCACATTTTTATTGTACAGGTCGGTTTGCCGCAGTACATTTGAGAAAACAAGCTGGTCTAATGCCAGCATCAGGTTGCCAGGCTGGTCATCATAACCTGGTGCCCACTGGTCATAAGCCTGCCTGGCGGGGGTGTGGTGCCGGAAAAGCCGGCGAAACCGTTGAAATACAGACATGTGTAATTGTGCGTGAAAAGATAAAAATAACTAAAAAAGCAATAACGGAGGGTCTTGACTCCGGGTTGCCTCTTTGCAGGCGGGAGGCAACCGGAACGATTGTTGTTGCGTTAAGATACTACAATGAATAAGGTACTGTTGTTTAATCCCAAAAGCGCAGACGCAAAGCACAGGATACCCAATGCTTTGTTGCAGATTGCGGCATCGGTAGATGGCAGGTACGAATGGGTGATTGTGGACGGAAACCGGGAGCCGGATCCCTGCAAACACATATTTGACCTGTTGGCCACTGGTGAATTCCGGTACATCGGTTTCACTGTTATGCCCGGTCCCCAGACAAAGCAGGCTGTTCCGATCGCTAAAGCCATTAAGACTGATTTTCCGCATACTGTTATGATCTGGGGTGGTTATTTCCCTTCCATCCACTACCGTACGGCACTGGATGCGGGTTATGTTGATTTTGTGATCAATGGTCCGGGCGATTATGCCTTTCCTCAACTCATCGATGCTTTGGAGCAGAACCAGCCCTACGAACTGATTAAAAACCTCATTTTCAAATCGGGGGATACGATTATCAGAAACCCTAAGACAGATATCCCTGATCAGGATCTGCTTCCTGCCCTGCCTTACGATAAACTTGATGCCCGGTACCCCATACCGAAATACCTGGGCAAAACTTACCTTGGTAATAAGACCATGGCCTATCATTCGAGTATCGGGTGTCCTTTTACCTGTTCTTTCTGTGCGGTGGTACCCATTTTTGAAGCCCGGTGGAAAGGGAAATCTGCCGAAGCGGTTTACAGGGATGTTAAGTATATCAAGGACAGATGGGGTGCAGATGCCATAGAGTTTCACGACAATAACTTTTTTGTGTCAGAAAAGCGGGCAGTGGCTTTTGCCCGGCTCATCCAACCCGAGCGGATGCAATGGTGGGGGATGGCGCGTATTGATACGATGGATAAGTACCCGGATGAAAGTCTTCAGCTCATCAGCGACTCGGGATGCCGGATGATTTTTTTTGGTGCAGAGAGTGGTAACGATAAAATATTGGAGCAGATGGATAAGGGGGGTACACAAACGGGGGAGCAGATACTGCGTTTTGCAGCCCGGCTGAAGCAGTTCAATATCGTTCCGGAATATTCTTTTGTGTTGGGTACACCTGCTGCAACACCGGAGCAGGTCATGGCACAGATTGATTTTGATATCGCCTTTATCAAAAAAGTAAAGCTGGCTAATCCTGCAACAGAAATCGTCATTTATATTTACAGTCCGGTTCCCACTGAGGGATCAACACTGTTTAAGGAGGTACAGGCAGCGGGTTTTCGTTTTCCGCAAACGCTTGATGAATGGGTCAACCCGCAATGGGAAAAGTTTGATTTGCGCAAGAACCCGCTCACACCCTGGCTTACGGCAGAGATGGTGGATAAGATCCGCAATTTTGAAACGGTACTCAATGGCGCCTATCCTACTGTTACGGATATCCGGATGGGCAGTGTGAAGCGGATGTTGGTGCAGTTGTCGTCCAGGCTGCGTTACCGCCTCAATTTTTATCATCATCCCTACGAAATAAAATTGCTGCAACGCCTCTGGCATTACCGGCAACCGGAGATACAGGGCTTCTGACGGGTGGCTTTACAGGTCAATAATTTATACGGTATTTTATCAATACGCTGCACAACATACCACTTTCCGCTGCACCATTTTCCGCAGAAGAGTTTACCCGGCAATATTGTGCATTGCGTGAAAAAGAGGGAAGACTGTACACCGATGCCGAATTGGAGCTGTTGCCCGATTTGCCCGGGGCACACCCGCATCACCAGGAATGGCTGCTGCGTAAGCAATCGGCTGATCGTTTTATCCGTTATGCCCGGAAGCGTTCGACCCCGCTCAGTATCCTGGAAGTGGGTTGTGGCAATGGATGGCTTTCTGCAAAGATTGCGGCAGCAGAGGCAGACTGGCAGGTAACGGGTATTGACATCAATATTACCGAACTGGAACAGGCAAAAAGGGTATTCGCCTTTCAACCCAACCTCCGGTTTGTGCCGGGCGATCTGCGCAATGACCTCATTGCAGGTCAGCATTACGACCTTATCCTTTTTGCTGCGAGCATACAATATTTCCCTTCGTTGAAAGCCATACTCGGACTCGCCATGCAGCATACCAATCTTTATGGAGAAATACACCTGATCGACAGTCCGTTTTACCAGCCCCGGGCCGTGAGTGCTGCGGCAATAAGAACAAAAAACTATTATACGGGTCTTGGTTTTCCTGATATGGCGCGGGAGTACTTTCACCACAGTTTTGCTGAACTGGAATCTTTTTGCATCCGGTTTTTGTATGACCCTGCGCGTCTGGTTAACCGTCTGCGGAAGCACAGGTCACCCTTTTATCATGTTGTTATTAAAAACCATTACCTGTAATGCGTGTACCGTCGCTGCCATATCTTTTTCAACGATACCGTACACAGCAGACGCATCGCATTTCGGCATTGCCCATTGTTATACTCATGCCTCATAGCGCCTGCAATTGCCGGTGTGTAATGTGTGATATCTGGAAGGACAATGCCAATCTCAAAGAACTTAGCCCGGAAGCCATTGCCCCGTTGGTGGATGCGCTTGTCAAATGGCGTACGCATACGGTTGTATTGTCTGGCGGGGAGGCCCTGCTCAATAAACATTGTTTTGCACTTTGCCGCCTCTTGCGCAGGAACGGGTTGCGTGTAAGCCTGCTCAGTACAGGATTGCTGCTGCAAAAGCATGCTGCTGCTGTTGTGGATTGCATAGATGAAGTGATTGTTTCGCTTGATGGTGATGAAGCATTGCATGATGCCATCCGTAATATACCCGGGGCATACCGTAAAATGGCCGATGGTATTGCCGCTGTTCACACACTGGCTCCCGGGTTCAGGATTACGGCAAGAACGGTTATTCACCAGCTCAATTTTATGCACTGGCCGTCAATCATCAGCGCTGCCGAAATGATCGGGGTTCAACAGATCAGTTTTTTGCCGGCCGATGTGAGCAGCCATGCCTTCAACCGCGAACAGGCATGGGGTACAGAGCGGCAGCATGAGATATTGCTGACGGCTGAGCAGTTGCCTGCATTACAGGAAATTGTGCATGAGGTGATCCGCCAATCGGCTGGCATCAATGATGGAACATTTGTTGCAGAATCGCCGCTTAAACTACAGCAGATATACGATTACTATGCGGCTTTTTATGGAAAGAATCCTTTTCCGTACAAGCACTGCAATGCCCCCTGGGTATCAACGGTAATTGAGGCGGATGGAACAGTCCGGCCTTGTTTTTTTCATGCGGGCATTGGTAATATTCACGAGGCGTCACTACCCGATATCCTCAATAGTGCTGAGGCCATTGCCTTCCGCAAACAGTTGGATGTACAAAAGGATACGACCTGTGCAAAGTGTGTGTGTTATCTTCACCTGCCGCTGAGTAGCTGACAGGGGCAGGTGGTGCACATCAACCGGTAGTATAACAAAAACATTAATTTAGCGTATGCGCGATATTCTTTTTTCACATTCCTATTTTCTCCGCTTCGATCCCAAGCAATGGAACAACGCGCAGCCTTATGCCCCATTGGGAACCCTTTATGCGGCGGCGCTTGCGAGGGTGAATGGTTATACGGTATCCCTTTTCGATACGATGTTTGCTGAAACGTCTGAAGCGCTGCTGCCCCATCTTGAAAAGGAACAGCCACGTTATTTTGTATTGTGGGATGATGGCTTCAACTACCTTACCAAAATGTGTCTTACGAATATGCGGGATGCTGCATTCCGGATGATTACCCATGCCAAAGCCAGGGGCTGTGTTGTGGTGGTGTGCAGCTCTGATGCCGCGGATCAATATAAACGGTATCTCGATCAGGGAGCCGATTTTATACTGATTGGGGAGGGGGAACAAACTTTGCTGGAACTGTTGCACGCGCTTGATCATCAGCAGACTGATTACAGTGGTATTGCCGGACTTGCCTATTATGACCGGCATACGCTGGTTAAAACACCTGGCCGGCCCGTGATGAAGGAACTTGACAGTCTCCCTTTCCCTGCCTGGGATATTATTGATATGGATCCCTACCGTGATATGTGGATGAACAGCATGGGTTATTTCTCGATGAATATGGGTACCACCCGGGGCTGTCCTTTCAAGTGCAACTGGTGCGCCAAACCCATCTATGGCAACCGGTACAACACAAGATCGCCCGAAAATGTGGTGGAAGAACTGCTCTTCCTCAAAGCGAATTATGCGTTTGACCATATCTGGTTCTGCGATGATATATTTGGGTTAAAGCCCGGCTGGGTCAGAGCTTTTGCAGACCTGGTGGAAGAAAAGCAACTAAAGTTTTCGTTTAAGATACAGAGCCGTGTTGATCTTTTATTGCAGGAAGACAATGTGCGCCACCTGGCACGGGCGGGTTGTTCCAATATCTGGATGGGTGCAGAAAGTGGTTCGCAAAAAATACTGGATGCAATGGATAAGGGTACTACTGTGCCACAGATTTATGAAGCGACAAGACTGCTGAAGAAGACGGGTATTAAAGCTTCTTTCTTTATACAGTTTGGTTATCCGGGTGAAACACGAGAGGATATTGAATCCACCGTACAGATGATCAATACTTTGCTGCCCTATGAAATCGGGATCTCTGTTTCTTATCCGCTGCCGGGTACAGTTTTTTTTGAACGGGTAAAAGCACAGCTTACAGAGAAAACAAACTGGACCGATTCTGATGAATTGGCGCTGATGTTCAGCAATACTTTCCCCCCGGCTTTTTATAAACAGTTGCACCGGTATGTACACCAATCGTACCGGATGCACCTTGCAGGGGAAAACCTGAAACAGCTATTCCTTCGTCCTTTCCGGATGCGTTTCGCCATGCTTCGGAAAGCACTGAGCGGATTGTATTTTGTACCGGCCACCTGGGCGGCGAGGTACCGTCTGCATCAATTAGAAAAACAATAATGCTGCGCCATGTCTCAACCCCATATACAACAGGAACAACAGGCGGCGATGGCTTTCAGCAAGCAATCGGCGGTTTTCGATGCACAATACAGCAATGATGCCATCATTCAATACAAGCGGGCGCGTGTACGGGCAGTACTGCAGCCTTTTGTGCAGGGAGGTGTGCGTGTACTTGAGCTTAACAGCGGTACCGGAGAAGATGCGATATGGCTTGCTGCACAGGGATGCACAGTCAATGCTACTGATATCGCCACCGGTATGCAGGATCAACTCAGACAAAAAGCAGCGGCCGCGGGGTTTGGAGACCGGGTGTTCGCAGAGTATTGTTCCTATACCCGCTTAGATACCCTGCAGGACAAGGGTCCCTACCAGCTCATCTTTTCTAATTTTGCCGGACTGAATTGCACCGGCGAACTCTATAAAGTACTGTCACAGTTTGATCGTCTGCTGGCACCAGGCGGATCGGCAGTACTGGTGGTGATGCCGGGCTTTTGTTTGTGGGAGTCGTTGCTGGTACTGAAAGGGAAATTCCGTACAGCTACCCGGCGCTGGTTCAGCCGGAGGGGCGTACCGGCAAAAGTGGAGGGGCTGCCCTTTACCTGCTGGTATTATGCGCCCCGTTACATTAAACGTTGTGTACAGGATAAGTTTGCTGTTGCCGGGCTGGAAGGTTTGTGTACCATTGTTCCGCCATCATACATCAGTTTTTTTGCCGAACGGCATCCCCGTTTGTATGGCTGGTTAGTGAAGCAGGAAAACAGGCTTTGTAAAAGCTGGCCCTGGAAATACTGGGGCGACTATTATATTATTACCCTTAAAAAGAAGACCAACGGAATTACCGGCTGAACAGCCGGTTTTGTGACCAATGCTGCGATTCAATATGATCATTTTTTTTCATGTATATTTACCGCGTGAAGGTGCAACCCTTTTTTGATCAGATAAGACAAAAGGCAAGAGCGATTGACTGGGCACTCCTGCTCTTTCTTGTGCTGTTGCTCAATGTCAAAGTATGGATAAAAGTACCGGCCATCCTGCTGCTTGCCCTGTTGCAGTTCAACCGGCATACCGGGTTCAGGATACGTAACCCCCGTTTGCCACTATTTTACCCTGCAGTGATCATTATTGCACTGATTGGCGCCTGTACCGGAGGGTACCTGCTGCAGCCGGGTTACGCTATGGTACTCGGGTTGGGTATCCTGTACTGGCTGATGGCGCTGCTGGCCATTCACCAGATCAAAACCATCGTGGAACGTAACGGTACTGAAAAACTGCATCACACAATACTGGCTTTCTTTATTATCAATATCATTGTCTCAATTGCCGTATATGCCGGTATTGTTTGGGAAACGGGCACCATCAACCCTTACCGCTACCAGGGCCAGTACCAGAAGTACTTTATCGGTACCGGCGATTACATCAGGGGGATCAGCTTTGATACTTCCACGACCAATGCGGTACTGAATGCTTTTGGCGTGGTTTATTTTCTCCGGCGCCGGCAATTTTCCATGACGCTTTGCTGTATGGGGGTATTGTTGCTGACGGGTAGCAATATTGTTAACCTGCTGCTGGTATTTACGCTTGTGTTGTTGTTTGTTTTCCGTACCCGGGGCAGGCAGAAAAGCATCATCATTGTCTGTCTGCTGATGCTGGTGGTGTTTATGGCGAGGGTATCACCGCAAAACAACCAGTATGTTACGGAGGCCTGGAAGCGGCTGACGCATCAGCCTGCCCCGCCCATTGTTATTCCGGGTAAGGTGGTGCCGCTGCAGGAAAAGCCGGACAGCATCCTTACTGCGGGGGAACGGCGGGAGAAGACTGCACTGCTTTATCTGGATAGCATGCATAAGGTTTTACTGGCCAAAGCTGCTCCGGTTGCGCCTGTTGTTGCAACACCTGTAACCATCGTCAATAAAAAACCTGTTCTTCCGCAAGCCAATATTCATACACCGGCTTACCAGCATAAACCGGATACTACGCCCATCGAAAAAAAACTGCTGGAGTTCGCTGCCGAGGAAAAAATGTTGCTGCCCACTGCTGCGGATAAGCCAGGCAAGTGGCTTGCCCTGCAGCAAACGATCCGCTACCTGTCGGCGCATCCCCTGTACTGGCTCACCGGTTCGGGTATGGGCAATTTTTCATCGAAGCTCGCCTTCAGGGCAACAGCGTTGCAGGTGGCTGGTGGTTATCCCAGGCGCTGGGCGTATATACACCCGGATTTCCGCGTCAATCATCTCGATCTTTACCTGTATTATTTTACCCGGGCGGATGGATTACATTCGGTAACCAATAGTCCCAATTCGGTATATGACCAGTTGCTGGCAGAGTATGGTATTGCGGGACTGGCAGCTTTCTTTTTTTTATACATCGGCTATTTTCTGCGCCATTATAAAAAGATGACTTACGGCATACCGGTACTATTGCTTGTGCTGGGAGCCTGTGGTATGGAATATTGGTTTGAGCAACTGTCTGTACTGCCTTTTGCAGAGTTGCTGTTATTGCTCAACATTAAAGAAGGGGAGGAGGGCATAGGCGCATGACAAATATGCCTGCCATAACTGTTCTCATGCCTGCCTGTAACGCGGGTGGTTATATCGCGGAAGCAATAGAATCTGTATTAGCGCAGACCTTTACCAGTTTCGAATTACTGATCATTAATGACGGATCAACCGATGAAACGGAAGCGGTACTGCAACAGTTTACCGACAGCCGTATCCGGGTCATTCATCAGTCTAATACGGGCATTGCAGCAGCACTCAATACGGGCTTGACGCTGGCTACGGCACCTTATATTGCCCGCTTTGATGCCGATGATTATTGCATGCCGCAACGGCTGGAAAAGCAGTATGCGTTTTTGCAGACACATCCCGATTATGTGATTGTGGGATGCGATGCCGATTATACGGGTGAAGGAGGTGAGTATGTGTTTACCTACCGGCTGCCCGCGCATACGGATGAGGAGATTCGTCAACTACCCTTGTGGATATGTCCTTTTATTCATTCCGGTGTGATGTACCGTAAGCAGGCGGTAATGGATGCAGGTGGCTATGATGTTCATGCCCATAGTTTTGAGGATCACCTGCTCTGGCATAAAGTACTTGCAATTGGTAAAGGGTATAACCTCAGTGCGGTATTGTTGCGGGTACGGCTTAATCCCCAATCTGTAACCATTGATGAACAGTGGCGCCCCGCTGCTTTTATCCAGCTCAAGCACACAGCCCTGCGGGAGGGTAGCGTGAGTGCTGCGGCGGGCCGGCAACTGCTGGCCTTACTGGCCAGTCAGGAAAACGGGCGGCTCAAGGAGGGTGCGTATCATTCCCTGCTGGCAAAGAAATATCTTTGGGACAATCATCAACCGGCAAAAGCCCGGGTGGCGTTGCGGCTCCTGCTGCGGCAGTACCCCACGCGGGTGCAGGGGTATGGGCTTTACCTGTTGTCGTATTTACCCGAACGCTGGATCAGGTGGTTGTACGAGCGCCGGACAAAAAAAATAAATGTGCATGCTGAATAAAACCGTTAATCGTATCATCTCGCGGTGGAAAGGACAAGCCTACCAGGTGGATCAACGTGTACCTGCGGGCTACCTGTTACGGCTGGTACTCACCCGGACACTGATGCTGTGCCGGGGAAGCCTTTCCGGTATCCGGCACAGGGGTATCCTGTTTCTTTCCTGGCGGGCTACGGTAAAGGCAAGGTCGCGCATAAGGGTTGGCCGTACCGTTAGTATTGAACGGGATGCTTATATTGATGCACTCTCCGCCGAAGGTATTGTACTGGGGAATAATGTGTCGGTGGGTAAGCGGACAAGGATTGAAGGTACGGGTAACCTGCAGCAATTGGGGAAGGGTATGATTGTGGGTAACAATGTGGGACTGGGGCAGGATAGTTTTTACGGCTGCGCGGGCGGGATCAGTATTGGCGATGATACCATCGTTGGCGATTTTGCCAGCTTTCATTCGGAGAACCATGTCTTTGGTGATGCCGCACAGCCAATACGTTTGCAGGGGGTAACGCACCAGGGTATCCGTGTAGGCAACAATTGCTGGATTGGTGCCAAGGCCACGATATTAGACGGAGCGGTTATTGAGGATGGTTGTATCATTGCAGCAGGGGCACTTGTAAAAGCGGGACACTATCCCGCCAATGGTATTTATGGTGGTGTACCTGCAGTATGGCTGAAAGCGCGTACGCATCCGTGTGGAACTGTAAATCAGGAAAATGGATAACGCAAAAACAATCCGCATATTTGTAGATGCACATAGTTTTGATACCGGCTATCAGGGCACACAAACCTTTTTGCTTGGTCTCTATACCCACCTGCTGAAACATCACCCTGAGCTGGATATTTATTTTGGCGCTTACCATACTCATCGCATTGCCAGGGCTTTTCCCATGCTTTCTCCCGATCGGATACTGACTTACCGGATAAAATCTCCGGCATTGCTCCGTTACTTTACCGATATCCCTGCCTTGCTGCGTAAGCACCGCTTTGACCTTGCCCATTTTCAATATATTGCTCCGCGGTCACAACCTGGCTGCCGGTATATGGTTACCATACACGATCTTCTTTTTAATGATTATACGACCGCTTTTTCTGCGTTTTACCGCAGGAGCCGCAACCCGCTTTTCAGGCGCAGTATACAACAGGCGGCGATCAAAACCACTGTGTCTGCATATTCACGGGAAAGAATAGCTGCACAATATGGTATCGCACCCGCGCTGCTGCGCGTCATCCCCAACGGTGTCAATCGTATGGCTACAGATGCGCTGACACGTGCCAGGGCCATTGCGGCGATCAAAGAAAAATACAACGTGGAGGGCTTTGTGCTTTATACGAGCCGTGCAGAGCCGCGTAAGAACCACTTCGCGCTGCTGGAAGCCTGGCTCAACCTGAAGTTATATGAAAAAGGCATACCGCTGGTCTTTATCGGGCAGCAGAGCCTCAGTGTTGCAGCACTTGCGCAAAAGATTAAAGCCCTTACCCCCCGGCAACAGGCGCAGTTCCATTGGTTGCCGCAGGTGAACGGAGAAGACCTTGATCGCTTTTACCTTGCAGCAAAAGTATTTGTTTATCCCTCACTCGCGGAAGGATTTGGGATACCGCCATTGGAAGCGGCGATGGCTGAGGTACCCGTTATTTGTTCCAACACCACAGCAATGGCTGCCTACGATTTTTTTGCGCCCTATCATATTGATCCGCAGCAGCCGGGTATACTTGAGGAATGTCTCCATCGCATTATTGAAAACCCACCTGCGCCCGAAACGCTTGCGGCGATTGCCCGTACCATACACGAGCAGTACAACTGGACTAAAGCTGCGGAGACACTCTGCCAATTGTTCACCCTGAATACTGGTTTATGCAATTGAATATAGGCATTGCCGGAACCCGGGGCATACCCAACCGCTACGGTGGCTTTGAACAACTGGCTACTTTTCTTGCGGCCGGACTGGTTGAGAAAGGACACCGTGTTACGGTGTACAGCCCGCATCACCATCCTTTCCGTGAAAAGGTATATGCGGGCGCTGCTATTGTACATTGTCACGATCCTGAGGAGCGCATGGGTACAGCCGGACAGTTTATCTACGATTACAATTGTATCCGTGATGCGCGTAAGCGTGATTTTGATGTTTTGCTTTTCCTGGGTTATACCAGTAGTTCGGTATGGCACCGGTTTTTCCCCCGGCGTACCGTTATTGTTTCAAATATGGATGGTCTGGAATGGAAACGGGAGAAGTACAAGCCCTGGCAGCAGCGTTTTCTGCGATATGCCGAAAAGCTCGCTGTGCGCCACAGCGATTACCTCATCAGCGATGCACCGGCCATACAGGCACACCTGCTTGATAGCTATGGTGCGCTCAGTACCTGCATTGCATATGGTGCCGGTACCTATGCCGATGCCGGTCCGGAGGTTGCGGTAAAAGCGGGGTTACAACCCGGTCATTATATGATGCTTATGGCGCGTATGGAACCCGAAAATAATATCCAGACCATACTTGATGGGTTTATGGCAAGCCGGTGTGCAGGACAAATGCTGGTGGTGGGCAGTACCGCCGGCCGCTATGGACAATGGATACAGGAAAGGTATAAAGGGGACACGCGGATACAGTTTGCGGGGGGATTATACGATCCCTTATTGCTGCACGGACTCAAGCAACACTGTTACCTGTATTTTCATGGACACAGTGTTGGCGGTACCAATCCTTCTTTGCTGGAGGCCATGGCCAGCAGCGCCCTCATTGCAGCACATGATAATGTTTTTAACCGGGGTGTGCTGGATGCGGATGCCTTTTATTTTCAGGATGCAGCAATGGTTACCCAACTTATTGACATGCCTGTTCCCGCAGCACAACGCCGGCAGATGATCAGTGCCAACCGTGCAAAGATTGACCGGGAATACAACTGGCCTGCCATCATCAATCGGTATGAAACTTTTTTACGCCAATGCTGCAACGAAACCAAACGATGAAAACGATCTTTTATATCAACGATACGCCGGCCAACCGCATCAGCTTCTGGCATTATGTGGCTTTTCTTATCACCCTGCCCTTTGATTATTTCTACAACCAGCTCGTGGTGGTGAGTCTTGCCCTGCACACCCTTATCCACATCAAAAAAACGGTTCTGCCGGTTGCCTTCCGCCGCGTACCTTTTGTGGTGATGCTGCCCCTGCTGCTTGGTATACTGGGTATGCTTTACAGCAGTGACCAGGCAGAGGCCGCCAAGCTTATGGGCCGGCAGATCGTTATGGTTGTATTGCCGTTGGTGATGAGTTTTAACGGACTGAATCTCTACCGGTACAAACACCGCCTCCTGCAATGGTTTGCCGCTGCCGGTATCGCCACCATTCTTTATCTCTATACCGATGCCATACACATCATCCTCTTTTACCACCTGCCGTTGAAGCAGTTGTTGTCGCCGGCATTTATGAACCATAATTTTTCTCTTCCCATCGGGTTGCATGCCACTTATCTATCGCTCTATGCAGCCCTGTCTTTTATCGTCCTGTTGTATTACTTTATGCGTAGCCGGGATAAGTATCATCGGGTGGGGTATGCCATTGGACTTATGATCCTGTCTGCCGGTCTGCTGCAGCTTTCCTCAAGAGCCGTTTGTATCGCCCTGCTCATCATGGTTAATGGGGTGTTTCCTTTTATGGTTCTGGCAGGCCGGGTACGCATCCGGTTTATCGGTTGTGTTTTACTCCTGTCGGTTATGGTACTGGCGGGTATCAGCCAGACATC
Organism: Chitinophagales bacterium; assembly: GCA_013298665.1. Classification (GTDB taxonomy): domain Bacteria; phylum Bacteroidota; class Bacteroidia; order Chitinophagales; family Chitinophagaceae; genus Ferruginibacter. The sequence continues at coordinate 30,810 of JAAFIK010000005.1, read as the reverse complement.
GGTCTTCCGGGAACGTTATTTCAGCGAACTGAGAAAAGATGTAACCGACCAGCGGTACAATGACGAACTCACTGATCCGCGTATGGCACGCTGGAGTCTGGCGGTTGACATCGTTAAGCAAGCTCCGCTTATCGGCCATGGCAGCGGTGCTGAAGTACGTCTGCTTACCGAAGCTTATTTTACCCATCGGCTCTACAGCTCCTACGTCAATGCCTTTAATGCCCATAGCCAGTACCTCAGTATGGCTATTAAAACGGGGCTCCTGGGTTTATTGGTATATCTTTTGGTGCTGTATGACGGAATGCGGCGTGCGATCCGGCAAAGGGATACCGGATTCGCCGCATTCATGGTATTGGTGGTCATCGTTTCTTTTGGTGAAAACCTGCTCGACGTCAACAAAGGCATTTTCTTTTATAGTTTTTTCTTCAGCTTTTTTCTGCTGAGCCAAAAACCACAAAGCGCCGGTGATCAGGCAACCATGAAGCCGGTACCATCGTTATTAATATAGAATCAGTTTAATCAGGATACATGAAGGCACTTTCAGTTGTCATTATTACTTACAATGAGGCCCGCAACATTGGCCGTTGCATTCATTCGGTAAAATCTATTGCCGATGAAGTGGTGGTATTGGATTCATATTCTTCAGACGATACCGTTGCGGTTGCAACAGCCCTGGGTGCTGTGGTGGAACAGCATACTTTTTACGGGTATACCACGCAAAAGAACAGGGCCATCCAGTTGGCTTCGCACAACTTCATACTCAGTCTTGATGCTGATGAAGCGCTTAGTCCCGAGCTGTCTGCCGCAATTGCAAAAGCCAAAACCGATCCGGAGGGTTATGCCTACCGGATGAACCGCTGCAATTGGTACATGGGCAGGTTTATCCGTCATGGTCTCTGGTACCCCGACCGGAAGATCAGGCTGTTTGACCGGAGGGATGGGTATTGCGGGGGCCTCAACCCGCATGATCGGATAGAACTGCGCGACTCCGTTCCGGTGCGTCACCTGCCGGGCGACCTGCTGCATTATACTTACCATACACCCGAAGAGTATATTGAACGCAACGAAGAGGTAAGCAGAACAGCGGCGCAATCGCTATTTGACAATGGTATAAAAAGAAGTAAATTTAAAATCATCCTGAGTCCGTTATGGGCTTTTGTAAACGGTTACCTGCTGCGGCTCGGGTTTCTTGACGGCCGCAGGGGCTGGACGATCGCGCTGCATTGTGCAAGGCAATGTTATATGAAATACAGGTGGCTGTATATGCTGCAAAAACAGGCTGAAGGGCAGGCAGTTGGCCCCGGCACCAAAACAATGGTACAGACAAACAGTTGAACAGGACCATACTTGAGTACGACAGAAGAAAACATATTGGGCATACTGGGTTACTACGACCTTTTTCATTACCCGCTCCGGGCTGATGAGATCAGTATTTGCCTGCAAAGCCGAACTGCGCAACAAGAGTTAGCCACTGCACTTATCAGCCTTGCTGCCAGCAATACCATTTTTGAATATGAGGGGTTTTATACTTTGCACAAAGATCCGGCGTCTATTGCACACCGCGTCGCAGGGAACCAGCGTGCAAGCCTCCAGATGCCGGTTGCCCGCCGATCGGCAAAGCGCATTGCCCGGTTTCCCTATGTGCGGGCTGTGGCCATTTCCGGCTCACTGTCCAAACATTTTGCAGATGAAAAGACGGATATCGATTTTTTCATCATCACCACCGCTAACCGATTGTGGATTGCACGGACGCTCCTGCACCTCTTTAAAAAAATAAGTTTCCTCACCGGTCACCAGCACCGGTATTGTATGAATTATTTTATTGCTGAGGATCATCTTGAAATACCCGAACATAATATTTTTACCGCAGTTGAGATTGTAACCTTGCTGCCGATGGCGGGCGCGCCTGTACTCAAGAATTTTGCCGGGCAAAATAACTGGACGACTGATTATTTCCCCTTTAAAGCGATCGATCCCGCTCGTGCACAATTAGTGCCCGGAAGCTGGTGGGGGCGTATGACAGAGATGCTGTTCCGGGGACGTTTGGGGCTATGGCTCGACAAATGGCTGATGCAGGTTACCGACCGGCGCTGGAAACGAAAAACCCTGCAGCGCCGTGTGAACAGCCGGGGTGTTGTGATGAGTATGCTGGCCAGCCGTCATTCCTCCAAGCCTGACCCCGTTAACTTCCAGGCGAAAATATTGCAACGTTATGCGGATAAGATGAAAACCATTACGGGCAGACCTGCTGTGGAGCACCCGTATCAGCCCTGACCAAAATGCATAGCATTTTGTGTCAGCCGACGGTTTTCAAATGCCTGCCGAAGCGCAGGGGCAAATTTTGCTGTTGCAAAATTTTGGTTAAACAGCCAGCAGTATTATTATTCCGCCTTATCATCAAAAATATGCCGCAGTCCATGTAAAGGATTAATCACCATCAGCATCACCAGCCAGGAGGCGAAAGCAGCTACAGTACCCCACCACCAGTGTTGTGTATATACATCAACCAGTACCGCAATGGCTCCTGCACCTGTGACCAGTAATGCTTTTCGCCAGGCCAGCCGGGTGATGAACGATTTTGTCTGCACGATACAGCATATACTTTGTACGATGGCCGCCAGTGTAAATGCTGCGGCAGCACCTTCTGCCTGGTAAAGCGGAATCAACACCAGGTTGCCAATAATATTTACGGTAAAGCTGGTGGCAAATATGCCGAGGATGGTACGCAACCGATGGGTACAGAAGAGTACCGTCCACAAAAAATTGTTGAGGAATAAAAAGGGAATGCCGATTGAGAGCAGTAAAACGGTTACCCGGTTTACTGTACTATACACATCATGGGTAAGTGGTCCTATAACGGGCATCCAGAGGAAATTAAGCAACAGGGCTGCACCTGTAGCGATGGTCAGTTGGGCAGTAAGGATGGCAGAAAATTGCTGTGCATTTTGCAGGCGGTTGTCGTTTGCCGGGGTCAGCATTTTTACAAAACGGGGAAGGAGCATGGGTGCAATGATGAGCAGCGGCATGGTGGCTACTTCATAAACCTTGTAGGCAAAGCTGTATTCGGCGAGGATAGTGGTACTACAGAAGATGCCGAGAAAAATCCAGTCGAACCGGGCTAATGCTGACGTAAACAGTATTACGCCCAACTGTGGTGAGGCTTCCCGCAACAATTGCCGGTAGGCCCTCCATCCGAATCCTGCGTGTACCCGCAGGCGGAGGGCAGGTGTGGTGAGCCGGTAACTGCAGCACCATTCCAGCAGGTCGCCAGCTACAAAAAGCAGGATGATAGTATGGGAGTCAACCGCATCCATCGCCAGTAACACCAGCAGCCCGGTACAACGGATACTGTTCGACACCACCGACATACGCAGGAGTGTTTTGAACTGTTCCAGTCCTGTGGCAGCCTGCTTATACGGCATAGAAAAAAAGATCAGCAGCTTACCCAGCCCCAGCAGAAGAATCAGTTGATGCTGGTCAAAGAAGCCCGGGAACAGCAGGGTAGCGAGGAAGGTTAATGCTGCTGTGCCGAGACCGGTCAGCAATGTGTGACCGTGGTACAAAGCCATGAGTGGGGCGGTGGGCAAGCCTGCAGCAATTTTTTTAACGATAAGCTGGTCTACGCCCAGCGACAGGATATTGAAGAGGGTAAGCAGCACCGCTAGTGCCCAGTTGAATTCGCCAAAAACCGCCTTGCTGAGCGACCGGGACAGGATATAAAATATCACCAGGCCACAAGTTTGGTTGATGATGACCTGGAGGGTATTGGCCGTAATATCTGAGATTATTTTTTTCCGCATACCGATTTTCCCGAATGGCAATTTAGGCATAAGTATTGAGTAAGTGTCAGTACCGGGCCGGGAACTCAGGGATAGCGAAACCCGGGTGGTTGTTCCGGCATGGATAGTTGGTGGTGCCAGTAATGCGTATCAGCAAAAGTCGCAGGAATGGGCGGAGGCGTTTAATCTTACGTTTTTTTATCCGCTGTCTTATTGCTCAAATCCTGAATAAGACCAGCAGCAGGCAGCATTTAAATTGTCTTTAGTCATGCCGCTTGCTATCATTATCTCACAGGAATATGCAGTAGCAGGCCTTTATTGCGCTGCTTACCATTCCCTCCATTCTGTAGCCAATCCTTCACCGCTTCCGTATTTTTCAGGGGCAAGACCACAAGCTTTGGTGATGGTGTCCGTCAGTTCGCACAAATCTTCTCTTTCGCCGGTTTCAATCAGCCCTTCTATCTCATTGTTCAATTGATTACTCGATACAATTGCTTTTTTAAAGAGTTCTACCTTATCTTTTTCGGCGGCGTTTTCCCCGGCACTGATCAATGCTGCAATGAGGTCGTCAAAAATCTTTTTTACTTTATCACAGTTTTCGGTGGAATACTGTTCCAGACCTGAGGAAAAAGATGCCTGCCAGCGGTTAAATGGATAAGCATCTTTGCACGCGTTTAATTTGTTTTGATAGGACATATTTATAGTATTGTTTGTTTTATGGTTGTTACTGCCGTTATTGCAGGACAGAACAGTCGTGCAGAGGAATACCTGAAGCAGTGGTTTTGAAAAATGAAGCATGGTTACGTATATATAAGCAATTGAATCAATGATTGAGGGCCGCTGTTTTTTATGTTAAACGGGTCAAAAATATCCTAACCCGTTCATTATCCCAAAAGCCGGGTGAATTATTTTAAAAACATTTTGTGGCAAAAATTCTGTGGCATTTTAAATTGCCACAAAAAAATTGCCACAAAGTATTTGCTGGAATTTTGTGGCAAAATAAAAAAGAGGGAAAAAATTGCCACAAGCTAAGCCGTGCAAAAATTGTTAACTAAAGATATGAGATGCAAGATGTTAGGTGCAAGACAGAAGATGTAAGCCGTAAGATGCAGGAATGTGGACATAGTACTGTACTTCCCGGCAACCCTGCAGCAAATTTCTTCGATGATAGCCATAACATTTAACATAAACCAACGGACATGAAAAAATATGTATGGCTGATCGGCATTTTTGCCGCAATCAACGCAAATGCACAAACAGATTCAACCGATCTGATGGCCACTCTTGAGAAAGGCAGCAACAGCAACACGGGAAAGACACCGCTGAAAGTATTCATATCCCAAAAGCTCATTAATGCGAATACGGTGGAAGTACTGGCGAAGGGGCATATGGAGTTTAAGGTGCAGCACAATTTTGGCGATGTGGGCGGATCCAATGGCGGTATCCAACGCTTTTATGGTCTTGATAACGCCTCGGATATTAAGATCGGCTTCCAGGTGGGACTTACCGATAAACTCAATATTCTGGCGGCGCGCACCCGTGGCGGTGGACAGGTGCAGCAGATGTGGGAACTGGCACTCAAATACCAGTTGATGCAGCAGCGGCTCAACGATCCCGCACATCCGCTCTCAATCACGCTGTTTGCCAATAGCGTGGTATCCACACAACCCAAAAATGTAAACGCCGGCAATGAAAACTCTTATGTTTCCACTGGCGACCGGATGAGTTATTTTGCCCAACTGATCATGGCGCGCAAGTTTGGCGGGGTCAGCATACAGTTGAATCCTTCTTTTGTACGCCGCAATTTTGTACAGGTGGATGATGAAAAGAACATTTTTGCCCTTGGTGGTGCGGTACGCCTCCCGCTCTCGAAGAAATTTGTACTCATTGCAGACTATTTTCACCCTTTCCGCTCCTCCGCCAGCAGGAACGCGCTCAAAGCCAGGGGCGTAAAACTCTATGATACTTTTGGGATAGGCTTCGAGATCAAAACACCGGGTCATATCTTCCACCTCAACTTTACCAATGCCACCAACCTGCTCGAAAACCGGTTTATCCCCCGCACATTTACTACCTGGGAGCAGGGACAGTTTCGCTGGGGCTTTACCATCGGCCGCGATTTTATCATTTTCAGGGATAAAAGGAAATAATCTGCGGAGCGGATTCAACCCAACCGGAGCGCAAACCCTCCGGCCAAAAAATAATCAAAAACCCCGCTATATAAAACAGTCGTGTTGATGACGCCTGCTGTTTATACCGGTGCTGCGGCACCGGTTTTTTATGGGGGTGTGTGCAGTGCTGGATTTCTTACCGTACATTAGCCTTATAAACCTGCAACAGCAGTGTACTGATATGACCAGCCGCAAACGATACCAGGGACTTACTTATGCCATCGCAGCGGTATGGCTCATTAACGGGCTTTTTTGTAAACTGTTCAACCTTGTGCCCAGGCACCGGCAGATTGTAGCCGAAATACTGGGTACACCATATGCTGCCATCTGTACAGCAGCCATCGGATGTGCCGAAGTACTGATGGCATTGTGGATACTGAGCGGCATCAAACCGCGGTGGAATGCGCTCACACAGATTATTGTTGTAGCCGCGATGAACATACTGGAATTTGTACGGGTGCCGCACCTGCTGCTCTGGGGCAGGTTCAACAGTCTTTTTGCATTACTCTTTATAGGTATTGTTTATTGCCACGGTTTTGTATGGCTCCAAAAAATACGGCAAACGTCCTGATATGCTCAAATTCCTGAAAAATCATCCCTTTGCGGTGGAAGCTTTTTTTGAAAGTTCCTTTGTACTCAGTTTTGCGCTGCCAAAGGAAGCCTTGCAATCCTTATTACCCGACTGTCTTGTACCGGATACGCACGACGACAAATGGGGCTTTGTTGCTGTTGCCATGGTGCAAACAAGAGGGTTAAGACCTAAAGGCTCTCCCCGCTGGCTGGGCAATGATTTCTTCCTTATCGGTTACCGCATATTTGTACGCTATACCAATTGCGCAGGAAAACGGCTGCGTGGCTTGTATATCCTCAAATCGGAAACGGATAAGCGAAAAATGCAGTACCTCGGCAACCTGTTTACCCATTACCAATATACCACCACCAATATCCGGCAGCTAAGGCAGGGCAATCGTATCGAAATCACGGCACCGGCATCTGCTTTCAACGTCACGCTCGAGACGGGCGATCCTGTACCACCATTACCACCGGGTTCACCCTTCGCAGACTGGAAAACGGCCAGGCGTTTTGCAGGCCCCTTGCCTTTTACTTTTAGTTTCGATGCGGCAACCAGTAAAGTACTTGTCGTTGAAGGGGTTAGGGAGGACTGGCAACCTTTACCGATCAGCGTTACAGCCTGTACCATACCCTTTCTTGATACCCTTCCGGGTAAAGATATAGTACTCGCCAATGCCTTTGCCGTGTATAACATTCCTTATTACTGGAAAAAGGGCAAAACAGAAATATGGAAACCTTAAGGAAACCTTTCCAGGGCATCAGCAATATCATCCGCTTCAACGCGCATTTATATGTGTCTGCCCTTGCCATAGCGGTATTGCTTGCAACCTTGGGCAGGGTGGTGCCTCCGGAATACCGGCCCTATGTCTGCACCCTCTGCATCATAGTGGCGGGTACAACGCTTATCTCCCTGCTGGCTTCCTGGTACATCTACGACTGGTCGCCCTTATACCGTATGGCCTGGTTGGATGAATGGCAGGTTGCATCAGGCAGCATTATCGTAAACATCCATGCAGGGTTTGATGAAACCAGCAGCCTCATCCGCCACAAATTTCCGGATACTGTTTTACAGGTCTTTGATTTTTATAACCCGGTTACCCATACTGAACCTTCCATCAAGCTTGCAAGAAAAGCCTATCCGCCATTTCCCGGTACGGTGCAGGTGAGTACACGCAGCCTGCCACTTGCCGATCGTGCAGCCAGCCAGGTATTTGTCATCTTTGCTGCACACGAAATCAGGAAAGGGGAGGAGCGTGATGATTTTTTCAGGGAACTCTTCCGCATCCTCCAGCCGGGTGGACGCGTAATTGTTACCGAGCACCTGCGCAACTGGCCCAATTTCCTCGTGTATACGCTCGGCTGTTTTCACTTTTTACCACGCCGTGCCTGGCTCCGCAACTTTGTTCATTCGGGCTTCCGGCTGCACCAATCCATCAAAATAACCCCTTTCATCACCACATTTGTATTGAAAAAAAATGATGCTTCAACTTAATGCTATCGGTATTGTGCTGATTGTCTTAGCCCTGATCCACATCGGTTTCCCCCGCTATTTCAACTGGGAGACCGAACTCCGCACCCTCACGCTGATTAACCGGCAGATGATGGAAGTCCACACGCTCTTTATCGCCATCACGGTATTACTGATGGGGATTTGCTGCTGCACTTCTGCCCATGAGCTGATCACCACACCGCTGGGCAGACGGATCGCCTTTGGCTTTTTTATTTTCTGGGTTATACGGTTACTGGTTCAGCTTTTTGGCTATTCTCCCGTACTCTGGAAGGGCAAGACTTTTGAAACCACGATCCACGTCATCTTTTTATTGCTGTGGACGTATATCAGCATGGTGTTTTTGGCCGTGGCTTTACCCGGAATGTTTTGACAGGGGCATATCACCAGTAGCGGGATACCCCAAATGCTTTTCTTTCTGTACCTTGTATAAACAAACCCGGCCATGTCCATCATATGGCCGTCATAATTATATACAGGAATCATCAAATTTATTATGGAAACATACAACGACCTGAAGCTGGCAGTATTGATCGACGCCGACAATGTACCGTATGCCAATGTAAAAGAAATGTTTGAAGAAATTGCCAAATACGGCACCCCCACTTTTAAACGCATCTATGCCGACTGGACAAAACCAACCGTAGCGGGCTGGAAAAAGGTATTGCTCGAAAATGCCATCACGCCCATACAGCAATACAGTTATTCTTCCGGGAAAAACGCAACGGATAGCGCCCTCATCATCGATGCCATGGATATTTTGTATACGGGTAAAGTGGATGGGTTCTGTATCGTATCGAGCGATAGTGACTTTACAAGACTGGCCACCCGCCTTCGGGAAGCAGGTATGAAAGTAATCGGTATCGGTGAAAAGAAAACGCTGAACCCTTTTATTACTGCCTGCGATAAGTTTATCTATATTGAAATTCTGAAATCAGTTCCCCCCGATCCTGTGGATAATGCAAAGGGAAAGGCACCGGGCAGGGAGGAGCTGACCGCAGATAAACCGCTGAATAAGATAGACCCGGGCATCATTAAATTATTTACTGATACCATCGCTGATCTGGCCGATGAAAACGGGTGGACCTTCCTGGGCGAACTGGGCAGTATGATGCTGAAGAAAAAGCCGGATTTTGACCCGAGAAATTACGGGTATGCCAAACTCCTGCCCTTACTGAAAAGCATGAATAAATTCACCATTGACGAGCGGGACACGGGTAAAAAAAATGTCAAACACATTTACATCAGGAAAAAGTAAATGGTGCCATGGCTCAGGTAATGAAAGCAGGTTATATCGCCGGGGCATCAATAGCAGCAAACAGGGAAATTGGCATAAAATAAGCCACGCATCACGCGTGGCTTATTTTCCTGTAGCGAGAAGCAGATTTGAACTGCCGACCTTCGGGTTATGAATCCGATGCTCTAACCAACTGAGCTATCTCGCCATCCGGTGCAGACATTGCCGGTAAACCAGCTTTATCCAATCGGGCGGCAAAAATAAAGAATCCGGGGGAATTGAAAAAATGAAATCTGCCCATTTGCATAATCTTCCGGCGCGGGCAGTACAATCAACTGGTGATACCGGGGTATTGGTTTTTATTTTTACCCTGATGGCTGCAGCATCAGCCTTGTATAGATGGCTGCTGGTTTACCTTCAGGACCAGTCCCAAAAGCTTTCCCCATCGTTCAAAATACAGCAGGGTCGCACCAAGTACACAATAGACGGGGTGGCTGCTGCGTAAGGATTGATTGCCCTGGTAATGCTTGTGGCCGATATGGGGCAGGCAATAACCGGTAAAGATGGCGGGCAGCAGGAGCCACCAGCTATGACTGATCCATGCCATGATCGTACCGGCGAAAAAAAGTGTGGCACCGGCAAAATGTAACCATTGGTTGTGTGGATTACTGTGGCAATGGCGGTAATAGGGCAAAAATTCCCGGAAAGACATCTTTTTCATCTCATAAAGATCGGGATTACCTGCAAAAGTGTTATACCCTTGAGCGGGTATTTGGGTAATACTAATACCCGGGATAAAAAAATCCCCCGGAAACCGGGGGAGCAATAATATAGTTAGCCTGAGTTTATGCCCCGGCAAAATGTTTATGGAAGAAAGGAATCGTTTCGATGCCTTTATAAAAATTAAAGATGTCAAATTTTTCATTGGGACTGTGCAGGTTATCGCTGTCCAGGCCAAAACCCATAAAGACAATCTTTACCCCAAGTTCTTTTTCAAAAAGTGCGCAGATGGGGATACTGCCACCGCCCCTTACCGGGATGGCGTCTTTGCCAAAGGTTTCCCTGATGGCTGAAGCTGCTGCGCGGTAGGCTTTACTGTCCACCGGCGTCATATAGGGCTCACCACCATGGTGTTCGCTGGCTTTTACTGTTACACCCGCCGGAGCAATACTTTCAAAGTGGGCGAGTAATTTTTCCGTAATTACTTTTGAGGATTGGTTGGGTACCAGCCGGGTGGAAATTTTGGCGTATGCCTTTGAGGGCAGTACTGTTTTTGCTCCTTCGCCGGTATAGCCTCCCCAGATGCCATTCAGTTCGAGGGTGGGGCGTATACCGGTACGCTCATTGGTGGTATAACCCTTTTCTCCCCAAAGCGCAGTAACGCCCAAATCGGCCTTATACGCTTCTTCATCATAAGGTGCCTTGGCCATCATCGCGCGTTCTTCGGGACTGGACTCCACCACATCATCGTAAAAACCGGGTATGGTGATATGGTTATTGTCATCGTGGCAGGAAGCGATCATTTTTGCCAGCATGGTAATGGGATTGGCCACGGCACCGCCATAAACACCACTGTGCAGGTCGCGGTTGGGGCCGGTTACTTCTACTTCAATATAACTCAGGCCGCGAACCCCTACATCGATACTGGGGTTTTCCATGCTCAGCATGGCCGTATCGCTGATCAGGATTACGTCTGAACGGAGCAGGTCTTTATGCGTGGTGATAAATTTTGCCAGGTTGGGTGAGCCTACTTCTTCTTCGCCTTCAATACAGAATTTAATATTGGTGGTGAGTGTATTGGTCTGCACCAGGGTTTCAAAGGCTTTTACGTGCATGTAAAACTGCCCCTTGTCATCGCAGCTTCCACGGGCGTAGATCTTACCATCTTTGATAACGGGATCAAAGGGACCGCTGTGCCATAGGTCAAGCGGATCAGGCGGCTGTACATCGTAATGCCCATACACCAGTACGGTGGGCAGGGTGGGGTCAATCATTTTTTCGGCATACACAACCGGGTGGCCTGCTGTGGGGTATACGGTGGCAATAGCAGCGCCCGCATCAAGCAACCGTTGTTTTACCATCTCAGCACAACGCAGCATATCGTCTTTGTGTTCACTCCTGGCACTCACACTGGGAATACGCAGCAGTTCCAGTAATTCGTCTAAAAACCGGTCTTTGTGCCGGGCCTGGTAGTCTTTCCAAACTTGCATATAGAAGTATTTGTTGATTAAAAAATAGGAGTTACGAAAGTAAGCGTTTTGGCGCCATTTTCCGTAAAACCCGACCGCCATTTTCTGCAAATAAAACATCCGGATTTTTTTGTACAGAAACCCTTAAAGTTTTGCAAAAAAAGTCGGAATGGTAAGCAATTATATCAATGACCATATTATATTTGCGCTACGATTGCTTGTCAATTTATCAGCCTTTGTTCAGGTTTGCCAGTCAACGGGCATGCCCGTTCAAAGGCTGAGCCAATTCAGGCCTTCCTGCTCAATTTTTTATACAGCACCATTGCACCTGCCACCAGGATATACAGCAATGCCAGCAGCGCCAGCATCCATTTTATTGACGCAAAAAAGGTTGTTGCAATAGCAATATAATTTTGGTGTGTGCCATCAAGGGTGAGCAGCATGCCTATGTTTTCCAGGATATCCAGTCCGCCGGCAACGAGTGCGCCCCGGCCGAGTAAACGACCCACCCTTGCACTGCCGCGCAATTGTGCAGCAAGGAAATAGCAGGCATTGCAGAGAAAAAGCGCGTAAAAGAACAGGAAGCCGAAATCGTACCAGGTATTTCGTTCCGCAGCAGTAATCAGATCCTGTCCGCCAGGAGCGGCACTGGGCGACCAGGCCGTGGTAATGACCCGGGTGGCCGTTGTGTCATAAGCAAATTCCAGGTTGAGGATGCCTTTGGGCGTTGCTGCTGTTTTAAGTACGCTACCCGTTCGCATCATCACCACCATCATGACGAGTGTACCGGCAAAAAGCAGGAGCAATCTATTCTTTTTCAAAGCAGAAGGTTTATGGTTGAAGGATTACACAAGCGATTGTGTTTGCCCGGTTAGTCCCGGTTATGATGGCTCAGATCAAACTATCGTAGCGTTGCTGTACAAAACCCCAGTTGACGATATTCCAGAAGTTTCCGATGTAGTCGGCTCTTTTGTTCTGGTATTTCAGGTAATACGCATGTTCCCAAACGTCAAGACCGAGAAGCGGGGTACCCTTTACCTCGGCATTGTTCATCAGGGGGTTGTCCTGGTTGGGCGTGGAACAGACCTGCAGGTTTTTATCTTTATTAAGGATGAGCCAGGCCCATCCGCTGCCAAAGCGCGTTTTAGCCGCATCGGCAAACTGGTTTTTAAAAGCATCAAAACTGTTGGTGCTTTTTTCAATAGCCGCCAGCAGGGATCCTTTGGGTTGTCCTCCGGCGCCAGGCGCCATACATTTCCAGAACAGTTCGTGGTTATAATGCCCGCCACCATTGTTGCGCAACCTGGCAGAATAGCTGGTGATGCTGCCCAATACCGTTTCTAAAACGGTGCCGGCGGCGATGCCCTCTGCCAGTGCAGCTTCCTTGAGGTTCTTGCTGTATGCCGATGCGTGACGGTTATAATGGATATCCATAGTCTGGGCGTCAATCCAGGGCTCAAGGGCATTGTAGGCATATGGAAGGGGTTGCTGGTCAAATCCCATCCCGCCTGTACCAACCTTTGTGTTTTTCTTCGTTCCCGCACAGGATTCAAGTATACCGGTACCAGCCAGTACACCTGCCCCCGCGAGTGAAGTCATTTTGATAAACCCACGCCTTGAAGCTGCCATAAATACTGTTTGAACCTTAAAATTACGTAATCTTTTTTGCTCCGGGGATGATTTCCCGGGTGCCGGTACTCTTGGTGCTGCTGCGTATAAGGTTTCGCACGCGGGTAAATACCCGCCAGTAGGCTTCTTTGTTGAAGAGTTGTGAATCGTTCATGGCCTTGTACGTGAGAAAGGCGCCCAGGGGTGCCAGTACCAGTACGGCAAGCCACATACCGGCAAAGGCTGAGGTCAGGTCTTCCTTTACAAACTTTTCGCCAAACATGTTCAGGAGGTGAAAGAGCAGAAAAAATATTATGGCTACCACTAAGGGCATACCCAATCCGCCTTTACGAATAATGGAACCCAGTGGTGCACCAATGAAGAAAAGTACAAGACAGGCTAAGGAGAGCGCAAATTTGCGGTGCCACTCAATCTGGTGGTAACGGATTTCCTTTTTATACCCGGTCATTTCTGCGGCACTGAATTGTACAGAGCCTTTGAGGTTGTTGATGGTATTGAGCGCCCGGTCCTGCACCAGGTATTCGAGAGAATCTGGCAGGAGTCCGTTAAAATCTTTCAGCCGCAGTGCCGGTACCGGAAGAGTTTTCCATAAACTGTCGCTCACGCGCAGGTAGTGGAGGTTGAGTGCCACCTCCCTGTACAGGCGGTTGGTAAAGCTGTCGCCGATACGGGAGAGCGAATCGATAGAACGGTTGAGCTGGCGTACGCTCTTCATTTTGAAATTGCTGCGGTAAACACTATCGCTGGTATTCTGTTTCTGCAAAGCGCTGAGGTCGAATAATTTTTTATATGCTTTAAACCCCAGCCGGATAAATTCGGTTGCAGTATCGGTGTTGTTACCCCTTTCCTGGTAACGGTAACCATCCTGCAGGTTAAACTCAAGAAATTTTTTGTCGGCTGAAACCGTCATTACACCTTTCTCAGCAGTAATACTGTTGTCTTGTAAACTGTTGGCCTGGTCGAAGATGACTACGTTATGGATCGTTTTGCCATCGGCGTCTTTTTTACCCACTTTGATGGCATAGTTGGGGATATGGGTAAAGAAAACACCTTCTTTCAGGTCGAAGGCCGGTTTCTTATAAAAGATATCGTTGTAGAGCGTCACAAATTTGAGGTTGGCAAAAGGGATGACATAATTGGCAAAAACAAAAGTGATGCCGCAGAGCAGGACAGCCACCCACATCAGCGGACGCATAAAACGCAGCAGTGAGATACCCGACGATTTGATGGCTACCAGTTCAAAACTTTCACCGAGGTTGCCAAAAGTCATGATCGATGAAATCAGGATGGCGATCGGCATGGCAAGGGTGAGCATGGATGCGCTGGCATACCAGATAAATCTGCCAAGGGTAATGAAGTCCAGTCCTTTACCCACGAGATCGTCAATATACTTCCACAGGATCTGCATCATCAGCACAAAGAATGCAATGAAGAAGGTGGCGATAAAGGGCCCGGTAAAAGCCTTCAAAATTAATTTATCTAACTTTTTGATCACTTGTTCAGATCGGGTTGTAAGTTTGAGTGATGAGTAGCGATGCAAAAATATGGCTTTCGGATGAGGAACGGGTACTGGTAACCCGTACAGACTGGATTTTAACAAAACACCGGGTGATTGACAAGGTGTACGGGCTTATGGGCGGCCTGCACCAGCGGGCGTCAGCAATACTGGATGGTTCGGCATTGCTCAATGGCCGGTATCCTTTTGCTTCTGCCAAAATATCAAGGGGTGAACATTACCAGGGGCTGCCATATGTTATTCTCGATTATCCTGCGGTATTCAGTAAGACAGATATATTCGCGTTGCGCAGCCTTTTCTGGTGGGGGCATTTTTTCTCTGTTACCCTGCAGCTATCAGGCGGATACCTGGCCGCCGCACGTTCGCCCCTTTTGCAAAAACAGGAATGGCTATCGGCTCAGGGGTATGCGATCTGTACCGGTGACGACCCCTGGCAACACCATTTTGGGGAAGACAATTACCAACCTGTACAGGCGTTGCCTGCGGCAGCGTATGCGGCAATCATTCAGCGAAAGTCTTTTGTCAAAATCGCAAAAACTTTTCCGCTTGACGGAGACTGGGAAATCATCGCAGCATTAATGGCGGATACTGTAGCGGAACTGGCTGGTCTGCCCGGCGGTTAATTACCGAGGCGGTGAAACAAATCTTTGATCTGGTACTCCCATAACTGGCTCTGGTCTTTGATTTCCTTTTTATCAGCAAAGTCCTTCACCATCAGGATCGTCTGGTTGGTAATCTCAGATTTTTCTATTGCAAATTCAAAGTATTCATCTTTCAGTGCATGCGTCCAGCGGAAACGGATAAACTTTCCTTCTTCCTTTTCCAGCACTTCTGCCACATCGGTGGTATCATTCCAGCCAAAACTGAAGAAACCATCTTTTTCATCCACTTTATCGGCAAACCATTCCTGTAATCCGGCCGGTGTACTGAGAAACTCATATAGTATAGCGGGGGAACATCTTACGGGGTATTCTAATGTATATAGTACTTTCTTGCTCATTCTGTATATTTAAGATCATCTACTGCGATGCAATTATAGAAAAATAATCGAAGTGACAAAATTTTTAGCCATTTATTTTTTGTTTACCATTAGTACACAATTTGTTAAACAATATTTAATCCAAAGGCCTGAAATTCAATAGTTTATAAATTTATTTTTGGATAAGTATCATAAAATCTTTAAATTACGTTGTAGTAAGTATGATTTTTTAACACTTTATTAACTGTATTAAAGAAATCATTCATCCCTTAAAATTTACCGGCTTATGAGTATGCGTCAGCTCAAGATTACAAAATCGATCACCAACCGGGAGAGCCAGAGCCTGGAAAAGTATTTACAGGAAATCGGCAAAGTAGAACTGATCAGTCCCGAAGAAGAAGTTAAACTCGCAGTTCGAATCAAAGAGGGCGATCAGGCAGCCCTCGAAAAACTTACCAAATCAAACCTTCGTTTTGTCGTTTCTGTGGCAAAACAGTACCAGAACCAGGGACTCACCCTGCCCGATCTCATCAATGAAGGCAACCTGGGGCTGATCAAAGCTGCACAGCGTTTTGACGAAACAAGGGGGTTTAAATTTATCTCCTATGCGGTATGGTGGATTCGCCAGAGTATCCTGCAGGCGCTTGCAGAACAGTCGCGTATTGTACGGTTGCCACTCAATAAGGTGGGGCTGACCAATCGCATCAGCAAGGCCTATTCGCAATTGGAACAGGAATTTGAACGTGAACCCACGCCGGAGGAACTGGCCACGCTGCTGGATATTGATATTGAAGAAGTGGCCAGCACAATGGGGTTGTCTGCGCGCCACATCAGTATGGACCAGCCACTCTCTGATGGTGAGGAGGGTACCCTGATGGATGTGATGACCAATCCTAATGCCGACAGCACGGATAAAGCGCTGGAAGTGGGGGCATCGTTAAAGACGGAGATTGACCGCTCGCTGGGTACGCTTACCGAGCGCCAGAAAGAAGTGGTACGTTATTTCTTTGGTCTTGGTGTTGACCATCCGCTAAGCCTGGAAGACATTGGTGTTAAGTTCAACCTGACCCGCGAACGTGTGCGGCAGATCAAAGACAAAGCGATTTCAAAGTTGCGCACTGCTTCGCGTTGCAAACTATTACGTACCTATCTGGGTGCATAAGTAAACACTTCCCGTAACAACCAGGTGTATATCAGGGCCGCCCAATTGGCGGCTTTTTTTATCCCGGTATTTGCAGCCAACTGCAAATACCGGGGGTTATTGGCAGAAGAAAAATGGGCAGCACAGGGGGCACAATAAAAAGCCGCCCGGTATGGGGCGGCTTAGTAGTATACATACTACGTTTTGCTCAGTAACAGCGTTATAATCCTTTTACTACAGAAATTGTTTTTTGTTCAATGCCTGCACTTACTTTGAATACATATGTACCTGAAGCAAAACCGGAGAGATCAACTTTACGGGCATTGGGACCTTTAAAACCCTGTACCTGTACTTGTTTTACCTGTTTACCGGCAGCATCGGTAATGCTGATCAGTACATCCGTGTCTTCCACGAGGTCTATATTAACGGTGGTAACGTCTTTAACGGGGTTGGGATAGATACCTACGGCAAAACCACGACCGTCAAGACGGATACTCCTGATTTCACTATACACAAACTTGCCATCACGATCGGTTTGTTTGATGCGGTAGTAAATAACTCCGGCACTGCGTAAACCGGCGAGATTGGCATCGGTGAGGGTATAGGTGTTTGAACCAAAGCCATTGTTTTTAGGAGCTACCGTGGCAATTTTGGTAAAGTCTGTACCATTAAAACTCCTCTCAACTTCATAGCGTTCTGTAATCGCGCTTTCATTTTCTACCGACCAGGTGAGTAAACCATCGGCTTCTTTTTTAACAGCAGTGAAGCCGTTAAATTTTACCGGAACGGGTACATTCACAAGATCCATCAGGTACAGCGTACTGCCGGAAGGTCCTGAAAGTGTGGTGGTAGAAGGGTAAAAGTAATTTGTTGCTGCCGCGGGTCTCAGGTCTGCACCCACTTCACTGGTAATGGCGAGGTAATATTTTTCTTCAGAATCCTGATGGATAAACTGGAAACTTACGGTATTGGGAGGCGTTCCGATCAATGGAACCCTGATCACTTCGTACTCGCTGCCATTGGTATAGGTTTGCGATCCTGTGGCCGGAGCGGGTGCCGTATAAATAAAGTGGTCAACATTAAAGCCGGGAAGTATATAAGCAGCGTTGTTGCGCTCAATTTCCCATGAACCGGTGCCGAGGCCGCCCGAAGCGGTCATGCCTGGAAAACTGGCGCTGTTCTGTACAACTGTGCCGTAGGAAAAAGCTGGAGTGGAAGTAGGGTAGCGCAGGAAAAACTCTATGCCCGAAAACCCGGTGGTTACGTTTCCTCCGGTTGCCCTTAATTTAAATATGAGGGTATTACCGGTATTGCTGACTGATGCTGCGAATTTACCCTGCCCTATCGCTATGTGCGTGATAAGTAAGGAGAATATGGCGATAAATAATTTCTTCATTTTGGAATATTTTAGAATTTAATAAATTTAGAATACAGGCTGAGCTATAATGTTTAATGCACCAAGTATGTTGAGTAGTCTGGAGTAATCGTTGGTGAGGGGTGAGCCTGTTTTCCGTATATTACCATCCATGTTAAAATCTTCCCTGCGGTAAACACCGGTTGGACCGGGGGCTGCAGCAGCAGAAACACCCGTCAACAGTAAAGAATAGTCATTAATAGACGCAGAACCGGTTTTCCTTGTGTTGCGGTCAACATTGGCGTTACCACCATACAAACCAAATACGCCTGGATTTATCGTTGCCATGGCCGGGTTGGCTACTGCGGGGTTGCCCACAAATGCATTGGCGAGGTTATTGGTAAAGTCGTACGCTGTGGATGTTGTTTTGGCCAGGGCGAGTGTACCTGCGCTGCGTACACCAAGGTGGTTCCTGTGGCGAACGGAGATAAAGTAATTGCCTGGTGCAAATCCTGCCATATTCACAGGTGTAACACCGTCTGTTTCCACGAGGTCGCCATCGCGTTGCAGGAGTACAGCTTTTGTACTGATGATGGCACTATCGCTTGCCTGGTGCAGTTGCACAAATACCCAATCCACAATGGCATCATTGCCCGCTGCGGCACCCGATCCTGCGATGGCTGCTGTAGTGGTTTCACCGCCACCGCTACCTACAGCAGTAAATCCGCCGATGGTATCGTAGGGGTTGATGAGCGGAATCAGGTTCAGGGTGCGGAGATTATCGCCCATGAGGCTGGTACCGGTATTATAGGCGCCCTGGAGGAATACCTTTGGTGAAACCAGCAATGGAGTCAGTACGGGTCTTGTACCAATGGCAAAAGCACCGAGGTTGCTTACGCCTGTACGTGAAATGCTGTAAGGATTTGCACCGGTTGCTGCTGCTGTCTGGCTGTTCAGCAGATCCCAACCCACATTTGCTGCAGGACTGGTAATATAATTGGCAATACCTGTGCGGGTACGCTGGAAGCCTGGTAGTTCATCTCCTGCATCCCAGGTTGCAGTCATATTGAGGTTACTGCCACCGGCAACGGCTTCTGAAATGTCCCATGTGGCATCAACTGCTTCTTTAGTAAAGGGGCTACCGGTAAGCCCGTTGGTATAACCATTGGCGAGGCACCTTACGCCGATATTATCGGCAGTACCATTGTTGGTCAAAGAGAGAGGATTGTAAGTGGTGGTGGAATTACCTACCGGGAAGTTGAATGCCACAGCACCAAGGCCGGTTTTGATCAGGCGCCCGGTACCGTTGGTTACCGCAAACTTCGTACTGCCTGAACCGGTAATCGTTCCTGCGGGGGCAGCACCCATGATGAGGTCAAAATTACCGAGATTAATCCTGCCCGTGGTAAACAGCAGGTCGTTTGAAATACGGGTATTACCTGTTAAGGTAACATTGGCAGCATTGTCGACCTCCAGATTGGGGATCGTGAAGCCGTTCATGTTTACGTTCTGGTTACCCGATCCTTTGAGCTGGATTTTACCCGCGCCGGTAATATCGGCACTGCTGGTAATATCGCCCTGTACCGTTACAATCGCACCGGTTTGCACGTTAAACGTGGCACCGCTGGAGATGGTCAATTGGGCAGAAGCCGAAGCACTTAACATCAATCCGGCAATACCGGCCAGAAGATGTATTTTTTTTGTTGTCATATTATACCGGTTTAAACAATTCAGATTTTGTATAAAAGTAGGAAATCTCATCAATTCAGTTGTATTTGATTTATCAAATGGTATGTTTGGCTGATAATACGGTTAAATTTATTGTAAAAATACAGCATCCGGCTAATTGTACAATACCCATTTATGGTTATTTCCCCCATTTTTATGCCAATTCCCGTAATTCAATTGCATTATCTTTCATTTTCCCCGAAATTTGCACTACAAAAAATCAAAGGTAAGCATGTCAATAGCGATAAAAGTTCCATCTGTTGGTGAAAGCATCAGCGAAGTGACCCTGGTAAAGTGGCTGAAAAAGGAAGGCGAATGGGCAGACAGGGATGCGGTGATCGCAGAACTGGAGAGTGAGAAAGCCACTTTTGAGCTTAATGCTGAGCAGGCAGGTATCGTGCATCCTTTGGTTGCCGAGGGAGATACCCTCCGCATCGGCGATGTGGTTTGTAATATTGATATTGATGCTGTACGTCCTGAAGGGGCTGCCGCAGCACCCGCAGCACCCGTAGCTGCACCGGTACCTCCTCCCGCTGTTGCCGCTGCAGTACCACCACCCGCAGCTGCACCGGAAGTAAAGGCTACACCATTGGCCGCAGCCATGATTGCAGATAAAAAGATCGACCCGGCAAAAGTACCGGCAAGCGGCTCCAATGGCCGGATATTGAAACAGGATGTACTGGAAGCCTTAGCCAATCCGGGTAAATTGCCAGGTACCCCTGCTTTCAGCCGCGAATCGCATCCCGAGAAGATGAGCAACCTCCGCAAAACGGTGAGCCGCCGTTTGGTGGAAGCCAAGAACACCACGGCCATGCTCACCACTTTCAATGAAGTGGATATGGGGCCGGTTATGGATATCCGCACCCGCTTCAAAGACAAGTTTAAAGAAACCCACGGGGTCAACCTCGGCTTTATGAGTTTTTTCACCAAGGCCTGTTGCTTCGCGTTGCAGGAATGGAAGGCCGTAAATGCATACATTGATGGCGACCAGGTCATTTACCACGATTATTGCGACATTTCTATAGCGGTAAGTGCGCCCAAAGGACTGGTGGTACCGGTAATCCGCAATGCGGAGAGCCTGAGCATGGCAGGAATAGAAGCTAAGGTGGTTGAGCTTGCCACTAAGGCCCGTGAAAATAAACTGACCATTGAAGAAATGAGCGGGGGAACCTTTACCATCACCAATGGCGGGGTGTTTGGCTCGCTGATGAGCACACCCATCATTAATATTCCGCAGTCTGCCATACTCGGTATGCACAAAATACAGGACAGGCCGATGGCGGTGAACGGGCAGGTGGTGATCCGGCCGATGATGTATCTGGCACTCAGCTACGATCACCGTATTATTGACGGCCGCGAATCAGTAGGGTTCCTCGTGCGGGTGAAAGAACTGCTGGAAAACCCGGATCTGTTGCTTTTTGGCAAAGACCCGGTTAAAACCCTGCTGGAACTCTAATCTTATACAATACCGGAATGCTATGCAGAGGATCCGTCTGTTATGATTCATCAATCGCATCTGAATACCGCTGTGGCGATCATTGGCGCCTATGAGGGAAAGGAACCCTTTCATTTTTTCAGCAAACATTATTTTTCGCAGCATAAAAAGTACGGCAGCCGCGACCGTAAAAAGATTACCACGCTTTGTTACCAGTATTTCCGCCTGGGCTATGCCGGGGTATCGCTGAACACGGCAGATAAAATCCTCGCCGCGCATTTTCTTTGCGAAACGGAACCCTCCGCTTTACTGGCGCATTTCCGGCCGCTCTGGAATGAACAGATCGGCACTACACTTGATGAAAAATTACTGCTGCTGAAGGAGTGGGTGTACTTGCCGGATGTTTTCCCGTTTTGCGATGATTTAAGTGCGGCCATTGTAGCGGAGGCCTTTGTCCGTTCTTTTTTCCGGCAACCACGTTTGTACTTAAGGGTGCGCCCCGGTGCTATGGAGGCGGTGCGGGAAAAACTAAACCTTGCCGGTATTGCCTTTGCAACACCCGAACCGGATACCATCGCGCTGCCCAATACCACAAAAACAGATACTTTATTTTCACCGGATGTCCAGGTAGTTGTCCAGGATATTTCTTCACAACGGGTGGGGCGTTTTATATTACAGGCGCTGGCCGGATTGCAGGGCGTTACCGTGCGGGCATGGGATTGCTGCGCAGCAAGCGGTGGCAAGTCGATCCTGCTGTACGACCTGGCTGGTGGCGCTGTGGATCTTACCGTTGCTGATATCCGCCCATCGATACTGCACAACCTGCAGGATCGTTTTGCACGCGCGGGTATCCATGGCTACCAAATGCTTATCGCAGACCTTTCGGTACCCGAAAGCGAACTGCTGCGCCAAAAAATACAAACGCCTTTCAACCTGATTATCTGCGATGTGCCCTGTAGCGGTAGCGGCACCTGGTCGCGTACACCCGAGCAGTTGCCGGGCTATAACCGCGATGAAACGGCACATTACGCTGCACTACAGCAAAAAATTGTCACCAGTGCTGCCCGCTTCCTGGCTGAGGGGGGCTATTTTCTGTATATTACCTGTTCTGTTTTTGCTCAGGAAAATGAAGCAATGGCATATTTTATCCGGGACAGGCTTGGACTTGCCCTTCAGGCGATGCAGGTATTTGAAGGGTATAAGGAACAGGGGGATACAATGTTTGCTGCGCTGTTCAGGTATGAGCGCAAGACAGAAGCAGTAAGACAGAAGTAGCAAATACTGTGTACTCAGTCGGGGCATCTTTCCCGTAGCAGCCCCGAGGTAACCCCGTGGTAAAGCCGAGGGTTACCCGTCTAAGCCCGTCTTTTCCAGTACTGAGTACTTAGTACCCTCCTGATACTGATGTCTTCTTCTCTTGCTACTAAGTACTGAGTACCAAGTACCTGGTACTCAGTACTATACAAAAACGGTCTTACATTTCGTAAGACCGTTTTTGTATAGTCAATTTCCCGGGGCAGCCTGTTGTAAGCAACTGCCGTATGTTGGGATCAATAATTCCTGATCTTCATTTCAACCCTGCGGTTCTTTGCACGACCGGCAGCAGTTTTATTGTCGGCTACGGGCTGGTCCTGGCCAAAGCCATTGGCCTGCATTTTAGCACCATCCACGCCTTTTGATTTGAGGTAGGCCATCACCGCATTTGCACGGTTCTGGCTGAGCGCCGTATTTTTTTCAGGCTTACCGGTATTGTCGGTATGGCCTTCAATATCGAGCATCAGGGTTGGATCGTTGGCCATGATCTTCACCACATCGTTGAGCGCTTTGAAAGATTTGGGCAGGAGTTTGGCACTGCCGGTGGCGAAGAATATGTTACCGGCTGCATTTTTGACGCGCTCGATAACGGCTTGTGCAATTTCGGGACAACCATTGTTGGAGGCCGGGCCGGGTTTGTCCACGCATTTATCTTCTTCATCATTTACGCCGTCTCCGTCTGTATCCGGAACGGGGCAGCCATTGTAACGGGCCACGCCGGCAACAGCAGGACATTTGTCGTTTTCATCATTGATGCCATCGCCATCAGTATCGGGTACGGGACAACCTTTGTATTTGGCAGTACCGGCTTTGTCGGGACAACTGTCGTCACCATCGGCAATACCATCGCCGTCGCGATCCGGGCAGCCTTGTAAGGAAGCGATTCCTTTTACATCAGGGCATTTGTCGTCTGTATCAAGGATGCCATCACCATCACGGTCTTTGGGTGGTTCGGGTTTTGCCGGCGGGGGCGGAACCACCACTACAGGCTTTTCCTTGTGCTTAAAAATATTACCGGCCACGCCTACGCTGTGGAACAGGTGGTGGGCAGTATTTTCTGTTACGGGAACCCTGTATTGTGAATTGACCAGGATAAACGCTTCATTGTAAAGGTTTACCTGCAAGCCAACCCCCATGGGTATAAAAGCACCATAATATGCACTGTACTTGGAGATACCCACACCTGCTGAAATATAGGGAGACACCCAGTATTTATCGGTGAGGAGTTTGAGGTTGGCCATGGCCGTACCTTCGAGCAATAACCTTTCATTGGTTACAAATCGTTTGTTGGGTACCGGATAAGCTACAAAAGTACCCGCAAGGGTACCGGCAAAATCAATATGGTCGCTAAGACCTTCCATATAACTGAGGCCCATGCCTACGGCCATATTTTTGGTACGGCTCCATTCCTTGGAATTGATAACCGATGTTAAACCTTTGCTGCGGATGGAAGCTGCTGTGTTAAAATCTGTAAGGGTGAAGTGAAGTCCAAGTGCCGGAGCTTTGCGGTAGCTGTTCTGGCCTGAAGCCATGGTAGCAAAACCGAGCGCGAGGAGCGACAATAAAAATTTATTCATATCTGTCATGTTTTCGTAAACGCGACAAAATTAGCGGCTTAGCGCCAAATGGTAAAATTATTTACCCACAATTAATTTAACTCCGGATATTGCTGCCGGCTGCAATATCTGCCCGCAGGGTCAACAAAAGCCTTTTGGGGGGCTTTACCGGGATTAACCCTGTCCGGTTCACGGGAGAAATACCGCTGCTGCAAAAGTGGGATAAATGCTTCCCTGCCGGGTTTTTCTGTTTTTCTCCGGAAAACCGGATTTTTCCCTTTGGCAGTCTCGGTTTTTTAATGCAGTTTTGTGTGAACGTATTGTAAAACGTTTCTAAACTCCAAGCACCTGTGGGCAGCCGTTTCACCTGAAACCCGCATACACCATGCCTGTCGGAATGAAAAAAATAACTTTAGCCCTGTTCCTCCTGTTGACAGGATGCGCTACCATGGCACAACCGTCTGCCGACAGTACACAGGACTTGTCTGAGGTACCCACCCGCTTTTTTACGGCCATCGACAAAAAGCTTGACCATTACACCCATCGTATTGATGCCAAAACGGGGCGTACCCTTGCCCGGCTCGCCCGCTGGGAGGCCAAACTCAAAAATATACTCGAAAAAGCCAGTCCCGAAACAGCGGCGAGGCTGTTTGGCCCCGGCCAGCTCAGTTTTGCCCGGGTGTATGCGCAATACCAGGCGGGGCAGCGCATGGTGGGGCAATACCAGCAGCAGTACGATCAGTACCGTGATGAACTGAAAAACAGCATCGCTTATTTAGACAGCCAGCAAGCACAACTGAGCAGGCAAGTGCTGGCACCCTTAAAGGCCACGAAGGAAAAAGTAATGGCGGCAGACAGCCTGATCGGCAATAATGAGGCCATCGCTGCTTTTATACGCCAGCGCCGCCAGCAGTTGATTACACAGGCCATACAATATGCGGGAAAAAGCAAATACCTGCGTAAGATCAACAGTGAGGCCTGGTATTATGCCGAAAGCCTGCGCAATTATAAGGAACTCTTTCAGGATCCGGCAAAGCGGGAGGAGATGGTCATGCGGCTGCTCCGGAAAATACCGGCATTCACCAGTTTTCTGCAGCAGAACAGCCAGTTGGCTGCGCTCTTCCGCGTGCCGGCGGGCTATGGTACGGCACAAAGCCTGGCGGGTTTGCAAACGCGGCAAAGCGTGGAAGCCCTGCTGATGCAGCGCATTTCGGCGGCCGGTCCCAACGGTCTGCAACAGGTACGCGACAATATGCAGGCAGCACAGGCACAGTTGGCACAACTTAAAGAGAAGGCAGCACAGTATGGCGGCGGCAGTGATGCAGATATGCCCGGTTTTAAACCCAATATGACCAAAACAAAAACCTTCCGCCAGCGGATTGTATATGATGCCAATGTACAGTTTGCCAGGGTCAACCCGCTGGTGCCCACAGCCGCAGATATTGCGTTGGGGGTGGGGTACAAACTCAACGACAAGAGCATCATCGGGGTAGGCGCCAGTTACCGCCTGGGGGTGGGCAGCTTGCAAAGGCTGCGGATCAGTCACCAGGGGCTTGGTCTCCGCAGTTATATTGACTGGAAGCTCAAAAAGCAATTTTACCTCACCGGTGGTTATGAACTGAACCACCAGGCTGCCTTCAGTTCCATTGCGCAATTGCGTGACTACAACAGTTGGCAGCAGGCAGCGTTGGTGGGGTTGGCCAAAAAGATCAATATTAAGAGCAAATGGTTTAAAGCGA
Organism: Chitinophagales bacterium; assembly: GCA_013298665.1. Taxonomy (GTDB): domain Bacteria; phylum Bacteroidota; class Bacteroidia; order Chitinophagales; family Chitinophagaceae; genus Ferruginibacter. The sequence goes on along the minus strand of JAAFIK010000005.1, from coordinate 4,963 downwards.
GTAAGGTACAGGTATTGTATGATGTGCTGTACCAGCGCCACATACCCGTTGGCCAGCCCTTTGTATTCAGGGTAGGCTATAGTTTTTAAGGCTGTTTTGCCTGCCCGCTGTTTTCCGTACCATTTTTTAAAATACGCATATCGTATGCCCATTGGAATGAAAAAATTAATGACCAGTTTCCTGCTTGCCGGCACCACCCTTGTGCTGGCAGCACAGCAGACCACAACCCCTGCTTTTAATGTGAATATCACCCCGCCTTCGCCGGAAGTGGCGAACCTGGGTAAATACGTGGAGCAGCCGGTGAACCTGTCTACCGGAACCCCGGGTATCAGCATACCGCTGCATACCATCCGGCTGGGCGATTTTGAATTACCCATCAGCCTGGGGTATCATGCCGGTGGGGTAAGGGTGGAAGAGATGGCCGGTACCTGCGGGCTGGGCTGGTCGCTCAATGCCGGGTTCAGCCTGTCGCGCGCGGTGCGGGGCAGCAGGGATGAGTACCCGGTGAACGGGTATCTGGATAATACAGATACATTCAGCAGTGTCAATACCTTTTATGCCAACAACCTGCCATCGGGTGCCATGTCCGCAGCCCTGGTTAGTTTTGTAAACGCTGTTGCTTCGGGAAATATCGACCTGGAGCCGGATTTGTTCCAGTATAACCTGCCGGGTGCATCCGGGTCTTTCTTGTTATCCAGGGCCGATAAACAGGTACATACGCAGTTGTTCAGCAACCTGAAATTCAGTTATGACCGTACCGATGTGCAGGGGGTGTCGGGGAGTTTTTCGCAGTGGCGCGTAACCGACGAGAAAGGCGCGGTATATGTATTTGGTAAAAACCTGGCGGGTACAGCCACCCGTATTGAAAACACCAGTACCACCACTGTTTTTAATGGCAGCCGGGGTGCCGGTAAAGATGAATATACGGCCTGGTTCCTGACGGAGATTGTGCTGCCGGGGGCTGCGGATACGGTTTTCTTCGACTATACGCCGGTATTGAACCAGTATAACAACCGGGTCAATGAAACCCTTTTTTTACCTGCCAGTAATGACTTCCCGGTGAATGATGAATATGTTTATGCCGAAAGCCGTTCTTCCACCTTCCAGATACGGTCGGTCTATGGGCGTTTTGGCAAGGTATTGTTTACCTACGACACAACAGGGCGGCAGGACCTGAAGGGTTCTTTTGCGCTGAAGGGGATCGAGGTATTCGATTACACAAATACCCGCATCAAAAAATACCTGTTAAAAACAAGTTATTTTGCGGCGGCGCCACCGCCTTCGCCAACGAGCCCGGTATTCGACAGTTTTAACTGCAAACGATTGAAATTAGACTCGGTCATGCTGGAAACGGCTGCTGTACCCAGGCGGCTTTATGCTTTTGATTATGATTATAACCCGGCAACACGGCTATTGCCTTACCGGCTCTCGTACAGCCAGGATTACTGGGGCTATTACAATGGCCGGGTCAGTACCACGATGGTTCCCCGCTATCCGGCACAGGGCAGTGAGCAAGCCGCGGCCATGAATGCGGTTACACCGCAACCCTGGATCATGCCCGGGGCGGTACGCTCGCCCGCCATCAATTTTGCCACAATTGGTACGCTTACGCGGATGTATTATCCCACGGGTGGGTTTACGGAACTGACCTATGCGCAGAACGATGCTTATGGCGAAGATTTTGACCATGAACCGGGTATACCCGGTGAGGGTGAAGTGAGTGAACAGGTGTATGCGGCCATGCAGAGCAACACCATTCTTGCCCCGGCTTTTACGGGCACGGTGTTAACGGATACGTTTACCATTGACAATGGGCAGATGCGCCGGAATACCAATTTCTGCCGCATCGATATCGATAACCCGAATGCATGTGATTTTGATAATCGTGTGAATACCTGCGGTACTAAAATTGAACTGGTCAAACCCTCGGGAGAGATTGCCTTACTGCCCAACCGGGGTAGTCTTTATTTTATGGCGCTCAATGGCCAGTACCTGCTGCGGCTTACCATTGCCGGCAAAACCAACCCGAATGCGAGGGATGTAACCATCAGTATCACCGGCCCGGGGCAGCAGGCCAAACTGTACAATAAAAAAATTGGCGGGCTGCGTGTACAGGAAACCCGGCAGTATGATGGTATTGCCCCCCAACCCGTGCTGGCCAAACGATACGTTTACCGGCAACCCGCTGATACGGCAAAGAGTTCGGGCTTTTTTAACTACCCGGGCAACTTCGATTACCTGCTGGAGATCAATGGCACGACCATAAATAATATGCAGACCCGGCAAACGGTTTTTGCGCGTACGGCTTCCAGTAATTACCCGATGCTGATGCAGAGCGGCAGCCCCATCATTTATGAACATGTGGATGTGCTGGAGCAAACTGCGGGACAGCAACAAAAAGTAAGCAACCGCTTTGCGGTATTTGGCGACAATTTTCAACCCACACTGACTTACCCGGTTGGACCGGTGCTGAAGAACGACCACAAGAAGGGGCAGTTGCTCGCGCAGCAAACTTTTTTGTACCAGGGGGGTAGCTTCAGCCTGCAACAGGAGCAGCAGTCGGGGTTTTTGTATGCGGCAGATAGCGGACAAAATGTTACGCTGCATGAAGGGGTTAAAATAGCACCGCTTAACCGGGGCGGCTCCCTGCCTGTAAAGCAGTACATTGAGCGTACAGGCTGGGCAAACCCGGTGCAGCAATCGGCCAAGTATTATGCCAACGGACAGTTGCTCGGCAATACCACCGATCTGTACTACGACAATCCGCTGCACTTCCTCCCCACGCGTCAGGAAAAGCTGCTCACCGGGGGTGAAAAGCTGCGCCAGAAAACCGTTTATGTGCAGGATTATACACTACCGGCCACGGGCAGTACCGATATGGCTGCGCAGGCCATCCGGAACTTACGGAACAGCAATTACCTGCTGCCCATCGAAAACCTCAGCATCCGGCAGTTGCCCAATGGGGATGAATGGGTGGTGGACGGAAGCCTGACTACCTACGATTCTGCCACGCTACGCCCTGCAGTATTGTACAAACTGGATCTTGCTGTACCCGTTGCGTTTACAGCCTTTACGCCATCGGCCATTACGGCGGGCGGGCTGTATATAAAGGATGCACGCTATAGGGAAGTGGGGCGTTTTGTACGTTATGATAACCGGGGAAATATCCTCCAGATGCAGAGGGCAGATGACCTGCCCGTAAGTTATCTGTGGGATTATAATGGTCTTTTCCAGACCTGTAAAGCGGATGCTGCGGACTATACTGCGATAGCGGCCACTTCTTTTGAAGCCGATGGCCGCGGACAGTTCAGTTTCAGCGGGGTACCGGTAGCGGATACCACTGCACCAACCGGTAAAAAGGCTTATGCACTCGCAACGGGTAGTATTGTACGGGCCGGCCTGGCTGCCGGCCAAACCTACCGGGTATCCTACTGGTGCAAGGGTGGTACCGCACAATCGGTGAGCGGCAGTACCAGTGCTGCAGCCATACGCAGCAACAATGGCTGGACGCTCTTTGAGCACCGGGTGGTGAACCCTGCGGGCGGACAGGTTACCCTATCGGGTACCGGTGTTATTGACGAATTGCGGCTTTTTCCCGAGGGGGCGCAACTGACCACGTTTACTTTCAATCCATTGGTTGGGGTAACCAGCCAGTGTGATGCCACCGGCAAAATATTATATTATGACTATGATGACCTGAACCGGTTGCGCTATATACGCGATCCGGATAAGGGCATTGTGAAAAGGATCTGTTACAATTTTGCCGGAACCGCTGAGGTCTGCGATTGATGGGTACCCGGTACCGGGGTTGCTATCCTTTGCTATTTTTTATACTTTAATGATTTTTGCGATGAGGACCATATCCACATATACCATACTACTGCTTACGCTGTTTTCCGGCTTTTGCAGTGCCGTGGCCCAGGCGCCCCTTCCGTCTGCCTATCCTGCTGGTGTTAAACCCAACTATATCCGTACCTGGGATGCCGTGGCGCCGGGACTTACGCCGGTTACTGTCAACAGTACCCAGCCCATTACCACCGTAAAACAGGTCACCCAATACTTTGACGGTCTCGGCCGCCCCATACAAACAGTAGCCAAACAGGCTTCGCGCAATACCTTTGGTGCTGCGGTGGATGTGGTGACCGCGCAGACTTATGATGCTTTTGGCCGCGAGCAGTACCAGTACCTGCCCTTTAATGCCAATACCGCCGGTGGCAATACTTCTATTGACGACGGGCAGTTTAAACGCAACCCCTTTGCCCAGCAGCAGGCCTTTATGCAGACGCAGTTTGGCGCACAGGGGGAGACCTTCTTTTATGGCGAGACACAATATGAGGCCAGTCCCCTGAACCGCCCGGTAAAGACCATGGCGCCGGGCAACAATTTTGCGGGTGCCGGCCGGGGGGTGCAGACACGATATTTAATCAATACAGCAACCGACAGTGTACGCCTCTGGCGTGCCACCATCGTGGCCGGTGCTTTTGGCAGTTGTACCAGCAGCGGCACTTATGGAGGTGGTAACCTGTACAAGACCATCACCACCGATGAAGGGGGTAAACAGGTGATTGAATACAAAGACCGGGAGGGTCAGGTGGTGCTGAAGAAAGTACAGTTGACCGCTGTAGCGGATACCGGTATGGGCAGCGGCCACAGCGGCTGGCTCTGTACCTATTATGTGTACGACATCATGAACCGGCTTTGTGCCACCCTGCCACCCAAGGCGGTGGAGACATTGCGGCAACCCGGCGCGGACTGGGTGCTGACGGCCACGGTACTGGAAGAACTTTGTTTCCGCTATGCTTATGACGGGCGTGGGCGCATGACGCAAAAACAGGTACCGGGTGCCGCCCCCGTGTACATGGTGTATGATGGCCGCGACCGGCTGGTACTGAGCCAGGATGGCCGGTTGCGCAGTGCGGGGCAGTGGCTCTATACGCAGTACGACGCGTTGAACCGCCCCATA
>JAAFIK010000049.1 GCA_013298665.1 Chitinophagales bacterium | reverse complement strand
TTCAGGGTTTTATGGTGAAAACACCATAAAACTTAAGTTTTTTTCTTTGCCGTTTCTGGTGTTTTCAACCGTTTTTTTATGTAAAAAAGTTGTATATAGGGGCTCTGGGAAAGTGGCTGATTCGGGGGGATATAAACACAGGATGGCGGGTAATATCCCGCCATCCTGTGTCGAAAAACCCGCGGTGTGGTGGGTCATACCCCGCCATCAGCATCGATTGTCCACTTTACAGCATCAATTGTCCGCTTGTCAGCATCGATTGTCTGCTTGTCAGCATCAATTGTCCGCTTGTCTGCATCGATTGTCTGCTTGTCAGCGTTGATTGTCTGCTTGTCAGCATCGATTGTCCGATTGTCAGCATCGATTGTCCGCTTGTCAGCGTTGATTGTCCGCTTGTCAGCGTTGATTGTCTGCTTGTCAGCATCGATTGTCTGCTTGTCAGCATCGATTGTAAGTCTGCCGCGGGGTTACCACCCGCGGTGGCGGGTAAGTACCCCGCCATCAGCGTTGATTGTACCTCTGCCAAAAAGGGGCATAGGGGGCATCCATTGAATGAATTTTAAACAGGCTCTAAAGTACAAATCGTACTTTTGAAAAAAATACGGTTTTGACAGAACAACTACTTTCCGCATTTCCTACTACCGGAGAACGAACGGCTTATATGGCTCAACTTGCAGCAGACCATCCCTATTTTACACCCGCGCAGTTCCATTGCTTGCAAAAAGCCACACCCGGAACGGAAAACTATAAAAATTTGGTGGCCATCAATGCCTTGCTGTTCAACAATAACCGCTGGCTGCACTTTCAACTCAACCAGGCTTATATGGCAACTGACAGCATCAGGCAAGCGGAGCCGCCCGCAGACGCACCTCCCCCCGGCACCACTCCGGATAACGATACCGGCGGTGAAGTACCGGTGGTGGCTTTCCCTGCTCCTGAAGACACTACAACAGCCGGTACAACAACAGATACAGCAATAGAAGCAGGTGGTGAAGTACCGGTGATCGCCTTCCCTGCCCCTGAAGACACTACAGCAACCGGTATAACAACAGATCCTGCAATAGAAACAGAGAGGGATAACCCGGCTGACGCCATCACTCCTTCACCCGAAACGATAACGGGTCCGCAGTCTGCAGAAGAAGTAGTAAGCATGCCCGAACCAATACTCCGGTTGCGCAAAGACGACTCATCCATGCTCTTTGAACCTTACCACGCTGTTGATTATTTTGCGGCTTTGGGTATCCGGCTCAATGAAGAGGCGAAACCCGTTGATAAGCTGGGGGTTCAACTGAAAAGCTTTACCGAATGGCTTAAATCCATGAAAAAGATACATAACCAACCCGGTGAAGCCCAGATCAATGATGCCACCCAGCAAGCGATCCAACACATAGCAGAAAAAAGCAATATACAGGACGAAGTCGTTACCGAAGCCATGGCAGAAGTCTATCTCCAGCAGGGAAAAGCGGGCAAAGCCATACAGGTTTATGAAAAATTAAGTTTGCTCAATCCCTCTAAAAGTGCTTTCTTTGCAGCCAAAATCGAAAATTTAAAAGGAACCTGACATGACAATATTATTTGTGGTATTAGTGATTATCGCTGCGGCAGTTCTGGGCTTGATTGTATTGATCCAGAATCCTAAAGGTGGCGGACTTTCCGGCACTTTTGGCGGATTGGGCAACCAACTGATGGGGGTAAAACAGACCACAGATATCCTTGAAAAGGGAACCTGGGTTTTTGCAGGTGCGGTAGCGATTCTCTGCCTGACTTCGGCGATATTTATCCCTAAAGCCATCGGTAAGTCTTCTACAAATGACAACCTGCTCAAAAATGCACCTACCAATTTACCACAGAGCAATCCAACACCTGCTCCGGCGGTTCCGGGTGCTACTCCCGTTCCGGATTCTCCAAAAAAATAACAAATACTCAGAGCCTGTTTAAAATTCATTCAATGGATTCCCTATGCCACTTTTTGGCTGTAACTGCGTTGATTTTTTCGCCTTAGGCGTTTAAGGCTATGGCTGCAAAATTCGCCTTGTTTCGCTCAAAAATTGACTACAGGAAATCTCATTAACAAAATTTAAACAGGCTCTATATAAAATAAAAAACCCTGTTCTGAAAAAGCAGGGTTTTTTATTTTACTTTGCGCAAAGGCAATATGAAAAGAAAACTAATCGCGGGTATACTGGTTACGCTCATCGCAGCGGGTGGTTTTATGGCATGGAAAGCATTTGGCCCCGCTGTACAATCTCCGGCCGGCAAATATTTTTACATCAAAACCGGCAGCGATTATGCCAGTGTCAAACAAAACCTGCTTGACGAACACATCATCAGCGGTGATGCCCTGTTCAATTTCATTGCCCGGCGGCTGGGTTATCCGCAGTCGGTGAAACCGGGGCGCTATGCCATCAAAAACGGGATGAGTTTGGTAACACTGATCCGGATGCTGCGCAGCGGCGACCAAAGCCCCGTAAACCTTGTGGTAAACAAATGGCGCACCACCGCAGATATGATCAACTACCTCGCCAAAAACTTTGAATGTACCTCCGCCAGTTTGCAGGCCTACTTTGGCAACAAAGACTCAATGGCCATGTTTAATCTGGACAGCAACACCATCATGACCGCAGTCATTCCCAATACCTATAGTCTTTTCTGGAACAGCTCACCCTCAAAAATATTCCGTAAACTTTATAACGAACAGGATAAATTCTGGACACCGGAACGCAAACAGAAGGCTGCCGCTCACAATTTAAGTCCCATACAGGTGTATACACTTGCCAGCATTGTGGAAGAAGAAACAAATGAAGAAGAAGACAAGGGTAAAATTGCCAGCGTGTACCTGAACAGGATGGAAACGGGTATGAAACTCGGCGCTGACCCCACGGTAAAGTTTGCCCTGAAAGATTTCGGACTGAAAAGAATCCTCAACAAACACCTCACCATCGAATCACCTTTCAACACTTATCTCCACAGTGGTTTGCCGCCCGGCCCCATATGTACAGCTTCACCCAAAACCATCGATGCAGTACTCAATGCTCCGGTAACCGATTACCTCTATTTTGTGGCGCAACCCAACCTTACCGGGTACTCCAATTTTGCCAGTACCTACGAACAGCACCTGCAATATGCCCGCCGGTACCAGGTATGGATAGATAGTTTTTTAAGGGCCAAAGCCGCCAAACAACCGTAAAACATCTGTACTTTTATAGTTCCGGTATTGCCCCGGTATCATTAATACCTGCTGTACGTGACCAAACTAGAAAGAATCATTATTTCCTTTCCCCTTATACGCTTTGTACTGCGTAAAAGTAAACGGTGGTTTCTGCCCGGCTTTGAAGGCGTGCCGTTGTATGATGTGATTCGTTTTTTTTATAAACAGGTTCGTACCACAGGCCTTACCGAGCGCGCATCAGCCATTGCATACAATCTTGTCATGGCACTGCCCCCGGCCTTCCTCTTCCTGTTTACCCTGTTGCCCCGCTTACCTTTTATTGGCAAAAAGAACATACAGACACAGCTCCACAACCTCATTTACGACATCATTCCCGCCAAGGTACACAATGAAAACATCATCAAATTTATCGACCAGTTTTTTTCTTCCCCAAAAATCGGTCTGATCTCAGTGGGTTTTATCCTTTCCCTGTTCTTTGCCTCCAATGCCATGATGGGCATTATGCGGTCGTTTAATAAAAACTATATTGGATTTGAAAAGCGAAAGGGGCTGCACAACCGGTGGGCGGCCATCAAACTCACTTCCCTGCTCTTCAGCCTCGTACTGGGCTGTCTGGTCATGATGATCACGCAGGGAGCGGTTTTGAAAGTAATGGGTATCAGGAGTGTTGAAGTACGGCAAATCATCCTCCTTATCCGCTGGGTATTCATCATCGGTCTTGTATTTTACGCCTTTGCATTTATTTATAAATATGCGCCTGCTGTGCAAAAACGCTGGACACTGATGTCTCCGGGAGCCATCCTCGCCACCACCCTGAGTATGCTGGCTTCATTGGGCTTCTCTGCATTCGTCAATAATTTCGGCAAGTACAATGTACTCTACGGCGCTATTGGTACCGTTATCGTACTCATGGCATTGGTGTACATCAACTCCCTGGTGTTGCTCATCGGCTTTGAACTCAACGTAAGTATAAAATCGCTTAAGGCCATCGCACAGCAGCGGGAACAAGCGGCAAACACTACTGCTGTACCCGTTACCGGCTAAAACACATAAAAAATGCCCGCAACGATAGTCGCGGGCACCTATGTATTATACTGTACTTTTATTTGGGGTTCACTTCGATCACGACAGTTGTTTTACCAGTAACCGGCATCTGCATACCCGCCGCTTCAAGCGAACCGGTTTGTTCTGAAGTCAATGTCTTGCTGATCAGCAGACCGGTTGCCACATCAATCAGCATCTCCCCGCTTTCCTTACTGCTCGTCGCCATCGAAACGGCCATACCCTGCATTTCTGTTTTACCATCAATCTGTGTAGTGCCGCTGATGGTAAAGCGCGCTTTGCCGTCCTTAAGTTCAACAAGCGTATAGCTGATGCTTCTTTTCACATTAGAACTGCCTTCTGCAGCACTTTTATCGGTTACCGTTTCGCCAATGGCAATGGCTTTGGTACCGGCAGGAAAGATATCGAACAGGGAAGGTAATCCACCTCTAGCCTCTAACATCATGCTGCCCATCACCATTGTACCCATATCTGCACCAGCGTCTGCTTTTACTTCCGCAGGCATAACCACACTGCCTTCTACCACACGACCGGCATTATCCACTTTGAATGTGGTCGTTTTACCAATATAGTTCCTGAAACTACCACCCAGCGGATTATCGGCATCGCTACCTTTCTCGGAGTCATAGCTCATTTCCTGTCCCATTACTGACATCACCATCCTTATTTTATCTACGATCATACTCACATCTGCTCCTGCTTTATCTGATGTTTTGATCACTACTGTTGAAGCTGAAGCAACATCGTAGGGCATTTCCATCGTTTGTCCCATGGCTTCCTGGGTCATGTTGCCTTTTACTGTGGTGGTAATGGCAAACTGCTTACCCGGAGGCACCTTAAAGACTGGTGTATAGGTTTGAGCAAACAGCCCCGTGCCGGCGCACAGCACAAAGGCGGAGAAGAGAATTTTTTTCATGTGTATGATGTATTTATTTTTTACGTTATGATTAAGACCCTGAAACAGCCGGATTTGTTGCAACCGCCCGGGGTTTATGCCTGAATTTAACAAAACATTCATTATTATGTTCATTCAACGGCGGATGCGCGGGTCTATACGGGCATAAAGCAGGTCTGCGAACATATTGATCCCGATAAAAATACAGGCACTCAGCAACACGGACCCCATCACTACCGGATAATCTAATTTCTCGAGGGCATCAACGGTTACTTTGCCAATGCCCCGCCAGCCAAAAATGTACTCTACAAAAAATGACCCGGCCAGCAATTCAGCAAACCAACCCGTAATGGCTGTTACCACCGGATTCAGTGCATTGCGCAAGGCATGGCGAAAAATCACCACCCGGCGGCTCAACCCCTTTGCCACTGCCGTCCGGATATAGTCCTGGTTCAATACATCCAGCATCGCACTTCTTGTAAGCTGGGTAATGATGGCCAATGGCCGTATACCCAGGGTAAAGGCGGGCAGGATAAGGTTTTTGGGTGTGAGGTATTTTTCACCGGTAACCTCATCCACATCAAACCAGCTCCCCGTCAGGTTAAGCCCTGTATAATCGTGCAGTACCACCCCAAAAAAATAAGCAATCAGGATCGCCATAAAGAAAGACGGGGCAGAGATACCTGCGATACTGGTAAAGACAGCCGTGGTATCCAGCCAGGTATCTTTTTTAACCGCAGCGAGTACCCCCAGCAGGATGCCGATAACAGTGGCAAAAAGCATGGCCGATAATGCCAGCAGCAAAGTACCCGGCAAAGCCTCCATCAGTACTTTACTTACATTTTTTTTGGTTTGGTAACTTTTGCGGAGATAAGGCACTTTTATGCCTACGGTTGTTTCCCCGCCAATAAAGAAACCCTGCAACTGTTTTTTTTCGATATCTGTGCGGGAATGGATACAGACCGGAGATACATCATTGAGGTAATAGACAAACTGCTTCCATCGTGGCTGGTCTAAGTAAAGATCTTTACGGATATTATCCATTGTTTTTTTATCGCCCGTCTGCCCAACCATCATACGCGCAGGATCGCCTAACCCCTGGAACATGAGGAAAACCAGTACTACAACACCGAGGAGTACCAGTAAAGAATAGCCCGCTTTTTTGAATCCGTATTTCAATACCGATAATATGCCTTGCTGAATACCCGCTACCTGACGTCTTCAATATCCCTGCCGCTCCACTTACCCTGAACCACAGGCCCCTTCATCTTATAGATGGTCACCTCGTTCCGTGCCGCTGTTTTCAGTGCTGTGGCATCGCAGGTAAATACACCATAGGGCTTGCCACCAAGCAGTGCAACCAGTTTGTCCCGCTCACTGGTGATAAAAAAGACCGGACGGCTGCCCGCCGCTTTATAGAAGCCCTCGAAACCTTCCCCAAGTGATTTTTGTTCCGGTGCCCGTACAAACACCATAAAGTACTCACCGGGCGTAGACAACAATGCTGTTGTGGTGTCTTCTCCTGATGCTGTACTCAGCGAAAAATCGTTGATCAGGGGCGTATTATTTTTACCCTTCGCCAACAGAATCTGCTTCCGTTCTTTAAAAGTCCAGGTACTGTCCGGCAGATTTTTCATGTCTGAAAACGTTTTTTGTTCCCCATTTTTCTCATACACAAAACTGTAGGTAAATTTATCAGGCACCGCATCTGCAGGCATTTCCCTGAGTTTCAGGATATGATTCCCTTTTTTATACGGCAGGCAATCAATGAGGGGAAGATGCGTAAGTACATACCATTGCAGCAGCAGGATGCCGGTTGTTGCCAGCAGCAGGATGAGCGCGTTCCACCTGCCCGAAAAGAGCGGCTTGATGTATTTTCTGCGCGCTACCATCAGCAGCGCCAGGATAAGCAGGATGATATCTTTGGTAAACGTTTGTACTGGTGTGAGCGGGATGCAATCGCCAAAACACCCGCAGGCCCTGATCTTATCGGTAAACAATACATAACTGGTGAGGAACGTAAAGAAAAGGATGAGCAGCAACAGGAGCCAACTGAAAAATTTTGACCGCCAGCCCAGTAGTAAAGCTAAGCCTGCAATCACTTCCAGCGTAATCATGAGTATGGAAAAAAGCAGGGCATGTCCGTGCAGTTTATCCATGGCGCGGGTGAAAAAACTTTTGGGTACGGGCTTAAGTTGCTGACTTACCAGCAGCCAACTGCTGTCGGGCTTGCTGCCACCTTCAAAGGTCTTTGTTTCGCCGGCCTTCCGGTAAACGTACACGCTGTCGCCCGCCACGGCTGTACCGGCAGCAACCTTTGTATTGCCTGGAGCCGCCCAGGCCTCAAAAAACTCTTCCATCTTATAAGAAAGTCCGCGCGGGTCGATCGCCTTTACCAATCCTGAAAAAATAAACAGGACACCAATAATAACCCTTGCAATGTTTACCACTACTTTCATAAAGTATCAGTGTTAGTTCGCATTAATGTTTTCCTTCCTGAATAAGAATAAGCGCAAAAACCGCATAATTGATGATGTCGTAAAAGTTGGCATCAATCCCCTCGCTGATCAGCGTTTCACCCTCGTTCCGAAGTATTTGTTTGATCCTGAGCAGTTTTGCCAGGATCAGGTCGGTAAAACTCTCCTGGCTCATTTCCCGCCAGGCTTCCCCGTAATCATGATTTTTATCAAACATCAGTTGCCGCGCCTGTACCAGTTTCGCATCATACAAGCGCTCTACCGTTTCGACAGGCAGGTCTTCACGCCCGTTGTCCGCCAGGTCAAGCTGGATAAGGCCGATCACCCCATAGTTCAGGATACCCCTGAACTCACCCGCAATATCATCGCCGATCCGCTGTATGCCTTTCTCCTGTATGGTGCGGATACGTTTTGCTTTAATATACAACTGATCCGTTACCGAGATGATGCGGTAAACCCGCCATGACGTGCCATAGTCGCGCGTTTTCTTCAAAAAAATATCACGGCAACCCGCCACCACCTCATTATATCGCACATCCGTATTTTTCATTATTTTTTACCGGCTTTGGTTTTGCTTTTGGGCTGCACTTTTTTAACCGGTGTCTTTTTTGCGGGTGTTGCTTTTGGCGTAGCCGGCTTTTTTGCCGCTCCGCTAACCGACACCACTTCCATATCAAATATCATTATCTCATTGGGGCCAATATCGGCTCCCCTGCCCCTTATGCCATAGCCCAAAGGAGAAGGCACATAAACAACCGCCTTTGTGCCTTTACTGAAATAAAGCAGCGCATCCAACCAGCCGGGTATCACGCCACCAGCAGCAATATCCACATCATAAGGTGCTACATGATTAAAGGCAGGATCCGTATTGGAGTCAAATACCTTACCTGCAATAGTCCTGCCCGTATAATTCACTTTTACTTTAGACGTTGGTGTCGCCTTCGCACCCGTGCCCGGTTGCAAAATCCTGATGTACACCCCCGAAGGTGTGCGCACAGCTTTTAAGCCTTTTTCATCCAGGAGGGCTTTTATTTTGTATTCGTCTACCGCCAGTTGCTGTTCTTCTTTCTTCCTGATCTTTACATCTGCGATCGCATTTTGTGCAACAGCAGCACTGTCTGCAGAAGACTTGGTATAGAATACATGTACAATCTTGTACGCTGATACAAAATATTGCCCTTTCTCAAAGGGTGGCTGTATGGGTTGACCACGAAAAGCACTGTCTGTGAGTACTTTTACCACTACGCTATCACCTTCATGGCAGCGGCTGAACATCCTGAACAGCGGCAGGGGTATCTGTGCCGAATCGAAAGGAGCCACCTGGTTAGCATAGTCCTCCGAACTGTACAGCAGTGAATCCCTGTAGGTTTGTTTGAGGCTGAATTCAAAAAAGCCGCCTGCATTGATCAGTTTTCCCTGGCTCGCGGCCGGAATGATTTTGTACAACACCCCATCTCCCCCATCCGTAAAGCTACTGTCCTTTTGTGCGCAAAGGCATAATACACTCATCAACAGCAGGGAGAAGCAACATAGTTTTTTCATTTATTCGTCTTTTTTACATGTTTGATCTTTATCCGTTTCCATCCTCTCCTTTTCGATACAGGAAGAAATTGAAAATTTTATGGCAGATTTGATCTGAATGATTGAAGTTTGCACCAGCAAGCCGGCAGCATCAAAAATACGGCCTAAAAAGCAATGTACACGCTCAATTGTAAAGGAAAATTAAGGGTAATCGAAACGCCGGAGGCAATGGGTATCATCAATGCCACGCCGGATTCGTTTTATCAGGGTCAGCCTGGTACCGGAATCGAAGGTATGGTACAACGGGCAGCACAGATGATTGAAGCGGGAGCCGCGATCATTGATATTGGTGGACAAAGTACCCGGCCGGGCAGTAGCATTGTTACTCCCGATGAAGAATGCCGCCGTGTACTGCCCCTCATTCAGGCAATACAGGAACGCTTTCCCGGCCAGTTGCTCTCCATCGATACCTATTACAGCGAAGTGGCCGGTAAAGCAGTAGAGGCCGGTGCCGGTATCGTCAACGACATCAGTGCCGGTGCGCTGGACAAAAATATGCTGAGTACAGTGGCCGGTCTGCGGGTACCCTATATTGCCATGCACATGCAGGGAACGCCGCAAACGATGCAAACCGATCCTCATTATACCGACGTTACTACTGAAATACTGGATTACTTTATCCGCAAAATGGACGAGTGCCGGGCAGCAGGTATAAGGGATGTCATTATTGATCCCGGGTTTGGCTTTGGCAAAACAGTTGACCATAATTTCACGCTGCTTCACCAGCTTGGTAGTTTCGCCATCCTGCAATGCCCACTGCTGGTTGGCCTCTCGCGCAAAAGTATGATCTGGAAAACATTGGGTACCAATGCAGCCGGTGCCCTCAATGGCACTACTGCCCTGCATACCATTGCCCTGCTCAATGGGGCTGCTATTTTACGGGTGCATGATGTAAAAGAAGCCATGGAAACAATCAGGTTAGTCAACCGGTTGAAAGCGGCTGGTAATGCCGAAACTGAAATGGCATAGTTGCTTTTATGGTACAAAGATATTATCCTTACTATTCATGAAAATAGCACCAGTACCGCAAATTGTCTGACTGATTTATAGGTATAAAGGCATAACACCTTTTACTTTTTCTTTACCGCCCGTTTGGTAGCGGCCTTCTTAGCGGCTACTTTTTTTACAAAGGCGTTGGGTTCCTGCGCCTCAATCATTTTTTTAACCTCCTCTAAAGAAATGACGGCGAGTTCATCTGCATTGTACTTGCTCTTATCCGCTTTCAGACCAGCTTTGAGCATTTTCTTGCCAAAGCGTATGAAGGGGCCCCAACGGCCATTCTCAATCGCAATCTTTTCTGCCGGCCATTGCTGGATATAGCGGTTCGATTCCTTGTCAATCTTTTTGGCAATCAGTTCGTTGCAATCCTGCTGGCTCAGTGTATCAAAATTGTATGCCCTGGGTACATTGATAAAGAGGTCATTCCATTTGATAAACGGACCAAACCTGCCCTTGCCTTTTGTAATGGGCTTTTCCTCATAATAGCCTACAGGTGCATCCTCTACCTGTTTGGCCAGAATAAGGGTAATCGCCCTATCCATATCCACCTGCATCGGGTCTTCTCCCCTCGGTACAGAAATGAATTGTTCGCCCCATTTTACATAGGGGCCAAACCGGCCGGCATTTACAGACAGTTCCTTCCCTTCATATTCACCCAGTGTAAGCGGCAACTTAAACAAGTCCATGGCCTCCTGTAAACTGATGGTTTCAATACTCTGCGTAGATTTGAGTTTGGCAAACCTCGGCTTTTCTTCATCTTCCGATTTGCCAATCTGTACCATCGGGCCGTACCTGCCCATCCGGGCAATAACAGGTTTTCCCGACTCGGAATCGGTTCCAAGTTCGCGTTCGCCCTTTGCACGTTCCGCTGTTTCGAGCGTATGTGCTACGTCCTGGTGAAAAGGCTTGTAAAAATTGCTGACCATTTTACCCCACACAATCTTGCCATCGGCAATCTTATCAAACTCCTCTTCAATATTGGCCGTAAAAGAGTAATCCATCACTTCGGTAAAGTGCTGCTTCAGAAAGTCGGTTACCACCAAGCCCAGATCGGTAGGAAAAAGTTTGGATTTTTCAGCACCGGTAATTTCTGATGAAGTCTTTTTCTCAATGACATCGTTTCGAAGCGTAAGCACGCCAAAATCCCTCTTCACGCCTTCCTTATCCTTTTTCTCAACATAATTCCGTTTAACAATGGTAGAAATGGTAGGTGCATAGGTACTCGGTCTTCCAATACCCAGTTCTTCCATTTTTTTAACCAGCGAAGCCTCAGTATAACGGGCAGCAGGGCGGCTAAAGCGTTGCGTTGCAGTCATCTGCCTGAATTCAAGTACCTGCCCGGGAGCCATGTTTGGCAACCTGGCTTCATCACCTTCCTCCGCTTCTTCCTCGTCACTGCTCTCCATATATATTTTCAGAAAGCCATCAAACTTTATCACTTCGCCACTCGCGGTCAGTTCTTCCTGATTGGTACTGATGCTGATCTTTACCGTTGTCTTTTCCAGTTCAGCATCACTCATCTGGCTGGCGATGGTACGCTTCCAGATCAGTTCATACAAACGTTTGGTATCATAATCATCCACCGTATGGTTCTCCATATACGTGGGGCGGATGGCTTCGTGCGCTTCCTGGGCACTTTCATTTTTATTCTTATACCGGCGTACCTGTATATAGCGTTCGCCATATTGTTTGCCGATTTCATTTTTGATGTCCTCCATAGCGGTCTCGCTCAGGTTTACACTGTCGGTACGCATATAGGTAATTTTACCATTTTCGTACAGCTTCTGTGCGAGCAGCATGGTTTTACTTACCCCATAGCCCAGTTTACGGCTGGCTTCCTGCTGAAGCGTTGATGTGGTAAAAGGTGCTGCGGGTGTACGCTTGCCGGGTTTTACCTGTATATCCTTAACGGTATAACTTGCACCGATGCAGGTTTGCAAAAAACGTTCTGCATCGCCCGCGTCTTCGTATTTTTTACCTTCCGCCTTAAAAGCAATAGCACGGCCTTGCTGTTCGGCAGCCAGGAGTGCATCAATCTTAAAACTGCTGGTGGCGGCAAACTGGTTGATTTCGCGTTCTTTTTCTGCAATAAGACGTACGGCCACGCTTTGTACACGGCCGGCACTGAGGCTGCGTTGCATACCTATTTTACGCCAGAGTACCGGACTGAGTTCAAAACCAACAATACGATCGAGTACGCGCCTGGCCTGTTGCGCATTCACCAGGTTCATATTAATGGTACGGGGATTCTGTACAGCTTTCTGTATGGCCGGTTTGGTGATCTCATGAAAAACGATGCGCTTCGTTGTTAGCGGATCGAGTCCCAGCACTTCAGCAAGGTGCCAACTGATGCTTTCTCCTTCACGATCCTCATCCGATGCCAGCCATACTTCGCCCGATTTCCTGGCGAGGCTGCGCAATTCCCTGACGACCTTTTCTTTCTCTTCCGGAACGATATAGCTTGGCTTGAAATCGTTTTCAATATCAATACCCATATCATCTTTTGCCAGGTCACGGATATGTCCATAACAACTTTTGACTTCAAAGTCGCTACCCAAAATCTTTTCGATGGTTTTGGCTTTTGCCGGAGACTCTACGATCAATAAATTTTTTGCCATACACCATTTTCTGCTTACGCAGAACACACAATTTTATGTTGATAATGGCCGAATATTCTTGTGATAAGGGATAATTCAGCAGTGCAATATTAGTTTAAAATTGAAAAATCCAAATTTATTTCGTGCCAGCGGTAAAAAACCGGGTGTATTTATCCCTGGGTTAAAGAAAGGCTATTACCTGGTTCACCACCGTCGGGTCACGGTAAATTTTATGGTGCCCCAACCCTTGTGTATGCATAAAGCGAACGTGTTTATGTCCCTCAGTTTCTGCCGGCTGTACGTCAGCTAATGGGGTGATGGTATCATCGGCATCCTGTACCCAGAGTATATCTGCATCAATATGCGGCAGTGTGCGGCGTATGGAAAACCATTCGGGGGCATACCCGCTTATCCGGAGCACAAGCGCATCAAAGGCGGCACGTACACTTGCCTGCCTGATACCCAGGAGTTGAAAAGCATTACTGATGGCAGTAGTCGTTTCAGCGGCAGGCGCTATAAGTGCTATTTTTTTTACAGGAGGGTGTGCAGCCTTTTCCATGGCAAGGCAAACGGCCAGGCCGCCAAAACTATGTGCCACAACTCCGTGCAATGGTCCGTATTGGTCAATAACTGCACCCACCACCCCGGCATACACAACCGCATTTACCGTTTTTCCCCCGCTCCTGCCATGCGCAGGTGCATCAAAGGCCAGTACACCAAAACCCCTATCGAGTAGGGGTTGTACAAAGTGTTCAAACTTGTACACATTGGAAGAAAACCCATGCAGGATCAGTACATTTTTGTTCCGGTTATGCTTCCAGCCATAACCACGCAGGGTTAATCCGCCGAAGGTAAAAGCCAGGTCTTCTGCCCCGTCAAAAATCCGTCCCGGCGCTTTTGGGGCATTGGGCAAGGGTGTACAGAACAAGCGAAATGCCATGCCTGCTGCTTTTCGTGGCGAAATGGCCGACAAAGTCCTCATTTTTAGCCGGATCAGTACAATTGCTATATTTTTTCCTATCTTCATTTTACATTCAAAGGTAATGTATATGAAAATCGGGATCATTGGGGGGGGGAATATTGCATCAGTTCTTGGGGGGAAATTTTTGGAAAACGGCCATGAAATTATACAGGTAATCAACAGGACAGAATCAAAGGCGCGTGCACTGGCATCATCATTCAACTGTGCGTGGGCGGATTTATCCGGCACTCCCGATCCTGCAGCAGATATATTTATTGCTGCGGTAACGGATGGTGCCCTGTTCACGCTTGATAAATACCTTAAGCCCGTTAAGCAGTTGATTGTACATACAGCAGGTTCTGTTCCCGTAAATGTGCTGGAAAACCTGTCTCCCCGTTGTGGTATTTTTTATCCGCTGCAAAGCCTGCGCCAGGAAACTGCTGCCGCTGCACCCATCCCGATACTGGTAGACGCGGTGCAGGAAAAGGATCTGCATCTGCTTACCGATCTGGCCAGCAGCATCTCACCAATTGTACAGCATCTCACTGATGATAAAAGATTTAAACTGCATACGGCAGCCGTAGTGGTGAGCAATTTCACCAATCACCTGTACGCACTGGCGGAGCAGTTCTGCAGTAAAGAGGGCGTGGATTTCACACTCCTGCAACCCCTTATTGAGGAAACCGCCCGGCGGATACGCACGCACAATCCGGCTTCGGTACAAACCGGACCTGCCAGTCGCAACGATGTTTATACGCTCGACAAACACCTGAAAGTATTGTCTGCACACTCCAAACTCAAATACCTGTACGTAAAACTTACAGACAGCATCATGAGCCGGGATTAATAAAACCCGCGCTTTTTTACACTAAGAGCCTGTTTAAAATTCATTCAATGGATTCCCTATGCCACTTTTTGGCTGCAACTGCGTTGAATTTTTCGCCTTAGGCGTTTAGGCTATGGCTGCAAAATTCGCCTTGTTTCGCTCAAAAATTGACTATAGGAAATCTCATCAATAAAATTTAAACAGGCTCTAAGGCTTATCGGGCATTTTTACCGGGAATACAATATCGGTTTGTACCTTATACGGGTCTTTCTGTACAACAGGGTCTCCAATATAAATTTCAAAAGGCGCACCGGTAGCCGTCATCTTCCGCTCAGCCATCCGCGCTTTTGCCGCTTCATAGGCAGTTCTCATCAATTCATAGGGACCAAAAAAGTGTGCAACCATCACATTACCCGCGGGTAATTCCTTTGCAAGTATGCCTGGGGCGAGTTTTGCGGGCGCTTTTTCTACGGGCATCCCTGCCTCAAAGAAATAAGGTGCTTTATCTGTTTGGTACCAGGCCATGGGAGCTCCCGTTGCACTGATTTTATTAGCTTTCATAAACTTTGCCAGTTTGTCTGCATAAATGCCCCCGAGTTTCATCCCGATGCGATCCATGGTTGCCGCACTGTCTTTCATATATAATATGGTACGTTTAACCATAACGGTATCCACAAAATTCATGACCGGGGGCTTTTGCGCCTTACCGGGCGCATCTGCAACCTCCGGAGTCTTTTTTTGCGGCGAATCAACTTTGGGCTGATCGTTTTTTGTATTGCCTGATGATGGAGTATCGTTGTTGCAACCTGTGGCCAGCAGTGCTGCAATGGCCATTGTGCTTACAATTTTCAGTTTCATGTATATATGTTTGGTTTGATGGGCAGAAAAATAATAAAGAAAATCGGGGTTTGCAAATATGCGGGTGATTAATTTACCCCCCGTAGTTTCAGCAAAGGAGGCGAGGAAGCGAAAACAGGCGACACATTTGCACGAAGCCAATGGTTAACTAAATGCCATTACCCGAAAGTGCAACAGCGGGATCACCATAAAAAGACTTGTAAAAAATCGAAATACCCCCACAGCAGGGTATCTTTTGCTGGTTTAGTATTTCTAAAGTAGGTTTGCAACCAGAAAAGCAGAAAAATGTACACGATCACCTTTAAGTTTGAACAGAAAGGACTTGAACCCATCACCCTCAGCGAAATAGCGCCAGACCAGTCGTTGCTGGAAGTGGCCCTCAACAATAATATAGAGCTTCACCACAACTGCGGGGGTGTATGCGCCTGCAGTACCTGTCACCTCTATCTTGAAACCGGCGATACGCTTGTGGAAGAGCTGAGCGATAAGGAGGAAGACTTCATTGACCGGGCGGTAAGCCCCAGGCTCAGTTCGCGGCTGGGTTGCCAATGTGTGCTCAAGCCCGGTGGTGGCAGCATTATCGCCACCATACCCGATCAAACCCAATTCCTCGGCGAATAAACCATCATTCACCCCATTAATCACCATCAACAGTACTGATATGACGTTTGAACCCCCGATTCACTGGAATGATTATGAAGATATTGCCCTGAAGCTGTACGAGCGTTTTGGCGATGACTTTGGCGAAAGCAAGATATACCGGATCCGCTTTACCGATTTGCTGGAATGGGTACTTGAACTCCCGAATTTTGTTGGCAAGCGTGAAGAGAGCAATGAAGGGCACCTGGAAATGATCCAGAGCAGTTGGGTATACGAGTGGCGCGACAATCAAAAATAATCCATGTCCAACCCCGTCAACGATACCGCACTGTACGACTATTTTAAACGCATCACCACTTTTATTTTTGATGTGGATGGCGTGCTTACCAATGGTTTGTTACTGGTATTGGATGACGGACAGATGGCCCGGCAAATGAATATCCGGGATGGTTATGCGTTGCAGTTGGCCGTCAAAAAGGGCTACCGTGTAGTGATCATTTCGGGGGGTGACTCACCTGCCGTACGTAACCGTTTGCAAAAGCTTGGCATCGCCGATGTGTT
Organism: Chitinophagales bacterium; assembly: GCA_013298665.1. GTDB lineage: Bacteria > Bacteroidota > Bacteroidia > Chitinophagales > Chitinophagaceae > Ferruginibacter. Next base: position 21,105 of record JAAFIK010000049.1, on the reverse strand, counting down.
CATGAAGGCGGACGACAAAAAGACCCTGCTGCAGGAATACACAGCAAAGCATCAACTGGTTCAGGACGAGCTGCTTTTTATGGGCGATGATATACCCGACCATGCCTGTATGAGCTGGGTGGCTCTGCCCTGCTGTCCGATTGACGCAGCGCCTGAAATCCGGCAAGTCTCGCGCTATGTATCGCCCATTGCCGGTGGCCAGGGCTGTGTGCGCGATGTGATTGAAAAAGTGCTGAAACTGAACGGGCATTGGGCTATTGATTCGGGTATCACCGCGCGCTGAACATTGACAGGTATACCATATTATTTCCAGGCTTAGATAACAAGGTAATGAAACTGACAAACGCATTCTTGCAACTCATCCGGTGGCCAAACCTCGTGTTTATCCTGCTCACTCAATGGTTGTTCCGTACCTGTATCCTCCAACATACCGTTACCGGCTTCCCCAACAGCGGCTTACTCATTGCCAATCCTTTCAATTTTGCCGGGTTGATGCTGGCCTCAGTTTGCATTGCAGCAGCAGGCTATATCATCAACGATTACTTTGACCTTAATATTGACCGGGTCAACAAACCCGATAAAAATGTGATTGACCGTACCATCAAAAGAAGATGGGCGATCATGTGGCACCTGTTGCTCTCGGGTATCGGTATTGCGGTAAGCCTCTATATCGGCTGGCGTACCCGGAGCTTATTGCTGCCTGCAGGCAATACGGTCTGTGTATTATTACTCTGGGTTTACTCCACTACATTCAAGAAGAAAATACTTACGGGAAATGTGATCATTTCTCTGCTTACAGCATGGGTGGTGCTGGTACTCTGTGCCGACGACTGGTACCGGCTTCCCGGTGGCCTCACTGAGCAGCGCGGCATACCCATTGGTAAAATATTGCGGCTGGCCTTTTTGTATGGGGGGTTTGCCTTTATCATTTCGCTGATCCGCGAGGTGGTGAAAGACATGGAAGATATGGAGGGCGATGCACGATATGGCTGCCGCACCATGCCCATTGCCTGGGGCATACCCGTAAGCAAGGTTTTTACGGCCGTGTGGCTGGTAGTACTGATGGCGATTGTGCTGATTGTACAATTTTACATACTGCGGTTTGGCTGGTGGCTGAGCGCGGTGTATGCGCTGGTGTTTATTGAGGCCCCGCTGGTATGGATCCTGTACCGGTTGTATGCGGCAAAAGTGACGGCCGATTACCACCGCCTGAGTATGGTGGTGAAGGTGGTGATGCTTACAGGCATCCTGTCGATGTTATTTTTTCTGTTGTATCATTAAAGCGTATTCATGGAACCCATTATTTTAGCCTCGCAGTCGCCCCGCCGCAAACAATTGCTGGAGTGGGCGGAGCTGCCCTTTGAAGTGATCGTGAGCGAAACAGACGAATCCTATCCCGATGGCCTCAGTCCGGAAGCCATCGCCATCCATATTGCGCGGAACAAGGCACTGGCGGTACTGGCCAAAGCGGGACCTGATAAAACCATCCTCGCGGCAGATACGATTGTGGTGCAGGACAGCAGGATTATTGGCAAACCGGCAGATCGTGCCGATGCCATAGCGATTCTCAGCTCCCTTTCCGGAAAAGCCCATACGGTGATCACCGGTGTAGTGCTGCGCCGTGGAGCGGTGGAAGAAGCATTTGCCGATGCTACCACGGTGGTTTTTCACCCGCTTACACCGGAGCAGATCAGTTTTTATGTAGACCAGTACCGGCCTTACGACAAGGCAGGTGCCTATGCCATACAGGAATGGATTGGCGTTACGGGTATTGCCTCGATCAACGGAGATTTTTACAACGTGATGGGCTTGCCGGTGAGCCGGGTGGTGCAGATGCTGGGTACCGGTGATTGGGGGTAGTGTGGTGGATGACGCGACGGAAAAAAGGGTGAGCGGAAGGAGTGAATAGTGGTACAACTGTTTGGCAACAGGCTTATACAGCATAAATAAAGCATATGTACAAAGCAAAATTTTTAAGCCCGATGATTCCGTCTTTTAATATCCCAGAGACAGTTTCATTTTTTAAAGACTTTCTTGATTTTACAATTCATGCAGACTTTAACGATTATGTAATCCTGATAAAGGACAATTTAACCATTCATATTTTGCATGCCGGGCCGGACATTGGAGAAATGGAGTGCTATTTAGAAGTTGATAACCTCAATACCGTCTGGGAAAAGATGAAAGACAATTTATCCGGCATTCCACATAAATCTCCTTTTGACCGGGATTACGGAATGAGAGAAATACATCTGTTTATTCCTGAAACGAGGATGCTGCTTTTTATTGGTCAGCAGATCAGTCAAGCTTAGCACGGCCGCGTAATATTCAGTTTTACAGGCAGCAAACCCCAGCAACCCAATACCTTTTGAACAGATTAAAAAATACCGGGTATATATGCACTGTGGGGCCAGTGTGAACCCTTTTTAAAAATTGAAATACCCCTCCCATATCCATTATATTTTTTTTCATACTTTTACACCTGCATATCGCTGCCCGCTAAACCCAGATAACAATTGTAAAACACTGCCCATGAATTGCTATATCCCCCACCCTCATTACCGGAAATACATCCGTTGTCCAACGAGTACAATCCCCAACACGTATAACCCCGCAGCAGATACCGCTTAACCCGCATCCCCCTGCTCCACACCCATCACCAGCAAAAAAGCTACCATGACAGAAAAACTACTCCAGTACATCTGGCAATTCCAGCAATACAATATGGCATCGCTTACCACCACCAATGGCGAAATGCTGCAGGTACTGCACCCCGGCACGGCCAACCACAACCAGGGGCCCGATTTTATTGCGGCAAAAATCAGGGTTGGTCAAACCATCCTTGCAGGCAATATTGAACTCCATATCCGGGCATCGGGCTGGGTCACTCACGAACACGGCAAAGACCCCAACTACCGTAACATCATCCTCCATGTGGTTTGGGAGGAAGACCTGGTACTGCATCTGCCCTTCCCCGTACTGGTACTCCGCGAGCGTGTACCAAAATGGTTGCTCCGCCGCTATGCAGAATGGATGGACAACAAACGTTTTATTCCCTGTGAAAAAAGCATCGGACAAATGCCCGTGCTGCACCTCCAGTCCTGGAAAGAGCGCTTGCTCATTGAGCGTCTGCAGGAACGCTGTACCATGATCTCCGGTTTCCTGAACGAAAACCGGCAGCACTGGGAAGAAACTTTCTGGTGGATGCTGGCTCGTGGATTTGGCGGGAAAGTAAACGGTACTGCTTTTGAGAAGATTGCCCGCAGTATCCCTTTCAACCTTATCGCCAAACACAGGAATCAACTGCAGCAACTGGAGGCCATGCTGCTGGGACAGGCAGGATTACTCAACAGCAGCTTTACGGAGGCTTATCCGCTTGCATTACAAAAGGAATACCAGTTCCAGCAACGAAAATACCAGCTCAAGCCAGTGGAACAGCCGGTGTTTATGCTCCGGATGCGCCCGGCGGGTTTTCCGGCGCTGCGGCTTGCTCAATTGGCCATGTTGTTGCATACGCGTTTGCATTTGTTCAGCCAAGTTACACAGCTGCACACATTAGCAGAAGTAAAAGTTTTGTTAATGGTTGTGGCGGAAGGCTACTGGAACCGGCACTACCGCTTTGGTGCGTCATCGGTTTACCGCCCCAAGCCCCTTGGCAACGAAATGATCGACCACCTGCTCATCAATACCATCATTCCCATGCGCTTTACCTGGGGACATTACCACAACGATACTGCCTGCAAAGTGGAAGCGATGGCATGGCTATCGGGTATCCTGCCTGAGGCCAACAAGATCACCCGGCAGTTTGGCACCTTCGGTATCCACACCCGCACGGCTGCAGACAGCCAGGCGCTGATACAGTTGCATAAACAGTACTGCTGCCAGCACCAGTGCCTCGGGTGCGCCATTGGTGTAAAATTACTCCGTGCAGGAAAGTAATCACGCCCCGGGTTAGGGTGGGTCGGTTTGATAAAAATCAGGTGGAAACCTTCCCGCCTGTGCGCCACTTGCTCCCGCGCAGGTAAGGATAAGCGATGGCGATCATCGTTATCCAGTAAACGAGTTCATTGCTCCAGGCCATGGCGAGGGGAACACGATAAACCTTCATGATGATAAACGTGTAAATGATATAGACAGTAATGCCGGCAAACTCAGCCAGCAGGTTAATTCTGGTTTTGCCGGTACCGGTTAATCCATTCAGCCAAACAGCGGTAATACTCATACACAACATTCCTGCCGACACCATCCGCATTACGGGAATACCCTGCTGCACAAATGCTTCGCTCTCGCCAAACAAATGGAAGAAAGCTTCGGGAAAAAGGTTGAGGAGAGTTCCCATCAGTACAGAAGAACAGAGGCTCAGCAGTGAGATGCGGTAGAGTGCTTTTAACACCAGTTCTTCCTTACCCTGCCCGATCAGGTTGCTCACCATCGTATTGGCACAACTGGCAAACGCCCAGATGAATATACCCGAAACCCCGAAAACATTGCGCATAACATTGCTGATGGCTTTATCACCATCGGTATAGGAAGCAATAAGTATAAAAAAGATGAGCCAGGTGATGAGGCTGATGAGGTACTGCAGCACTAAAGGCACCGACCGGGTAAGCATGGCCGCACTTTGTACCTTGTTGTAAGCAAAACTGGTAAAAAGGGAAAACTGCTTTTTCAGTCCGCGGCGGTGGATCACGACCAGCACAACAATCAACCCGATTACTTCCGCAATAACGGAGGCAAAGGCGGCACCATTAAAACCCATGGCCGGTAAGCCCCAATGCCCGAAAATGAACAGGTAATCGAGCAGAATGTTAAATACCGCTTCTGTTATGGTACCAATCATGAGGTACCTGCTGTTGAGCGTACCGAGCAAAAAGGCATTGCACAATTGAAAGGCATAAAGAAAAGGCAGCCCCATAACCCTGATTTTCAGGAAGCCGGTGATGGGTGCCAGGTTTTCAGCAGGGATAAAAGCACGCAGACAAATCGGCGCAAGCAACCAGGTGAACAGGATTCCACCCAGCGCAAACTGCATTGCAATACGGACGCCTTGTGCAAAAATGACCGGCACGGTCTTAATATCTCCCTCCCCAACCTTCCGCGCAATCAGCGACTGCAACCCATTGTTAAGTCCATTGCCCACGACAGCCACAATAAGGTAGTAGACGCCGGTAATCCCTGCATTGCCCAACTCTGTTATGCCAAGGCGGCCAACAAAGATATTATTGGTGATAAAATTGAGCTGGGGTACCAGTAGTGCCAGCGTAATGGGCAGCGTAATCAATAGTATCTGCCGGTAACCCAGGCTAACCTTCAACTGTTCTGTATTTTGTATTGCGTCCATACAATCGGTAAAAATACCTTATTTTGCCAGCACAAATCAAAATCGTGCAAGCTTCTTTTTCCATAACAACCCCGGGCATCGCTGCTTCCGGTAAACAACTCTTCGCAGAAGCAGGCTGGCAAGGCATTTCATTGTATTGTGCAGATACGGCTACGCAACAATTTACCGATTGCGTGGTGTACCATTACCCCACAGGTATTTCAGATGGTGAGGCAGCATTGTTACTGAAAGACATTTTTGCTGCCGAACCACTACTGCAACAGCAATACCGCAAGACGGATATCATATATGCTTTTCCCGAATGTATCCTCACCCCGCACGAGGTTTACAACAGCATCGATAATACCCGGATGCTCAATACTATTTTTGGCGACGCAGCAAAATGTGTTGTGAAAACCGATTTCCTTTACCGCCGGAACCTTCACGCCATTTACCGCACACCCGTAGCCATCAATGCGGCCATTACTGCACGGTTTTCGGGCGCCAATCACGCACACCTCTATTCACTGCTGCCGGATGCCCTCGCGCGCGGCGGACAGGCCATTGACCTCATCTGCGCACCGGACAACCTGCTCGTGCTGCTCCAGCAGGATGGCGCGCTGAAGATCATACAGCAATTCAATACCAAAATACCCGAAGACGCCGCTTATCACCTGCTCAGTATCTGCCAGGCTTTTCATTGCAGCCCGCAGGAAGCAGAGGTACGGATACACGGTATGATTGACCAGGATTCTGCGCTTTATGCAGAGTTTTACAAATATTTCCTGCACCTGGCACCCGCTACCCCACCGGCCACATTCACTTGTGCACCGGGGTTCTCCGCATACCCGGCACATTTTTTCAGTCACTTATTTACCATCGCTGCATGCGTATAATCAGCGGTATACACGGAGGGCGTAAAATCAATCCGCCGGCGAAAATGCCTTATACCCGGCCAACAACGGATATTGCCAAAGAAGGCTTGTTCAACATCCTGCAAAACAACCTGGACTTTGAACAACTGGTTACCCTCGATCTTTTTGGAGGTACGGGTTGTATCAGTTACGAGTTGGCCAGCCGGGGCGCAAAGCAACTGACCATCGTGGAAAAGGATACCGGTATGCACGCTTTTATCCGGAAAACAATCGAGCAACTGGCATTCGAAAATATCACCCTCATCAGGGGGGATGTTTTCACTTTTATCAATAACTGCCATCTGTCATACGATTTTATTTTTGCCGGCCCACCATACGCACTCACCACGATAGACGAACTTCCCCGGCTCATCCTCGCAAAAGGATTGCTGCGCCCGGGTGGCTGGTTTGTACTTGAACATACACCCCGTAACGACTACAAGACATTTAACAGTTATGTGACAGAACGCAATTACGGAACAACCATTTTTTCTATCTTTATCAACAGGGAGGGTATGCCTTCACCTTAAAATCAGTCTTATGATAAAGAAAGTAATCAGGACATTGTACCGGGAAAAAAGAATGCAACTGACACCCGGCGAAAAAAGTCGTATGGACGACCTCATCCTGATCCAGTTCCAGAAACTCAATATTGATATCCCTGCCCTGATCATGACCTACGCCCCACTGGAACGGGCAGGCGAATTCAATGTTGAACCCATTACAGATTATTGTTATTTCAAAAACCCTGCACAGGTGCTTTTTTACCCGGTTATCAGCGAACAAACGGGAACAATGTCCTGCGTTGTGGTGAATGATTTTACCCAGTTTGCCACCAATAAATACGGTATTGCTGAACCCGTTGACGGACTGGATATGTTTGCCGACGAAATCGATCTTGTACTGGTACCGCTGCTGGCCTTTGACAAACGCGGCCACCGCGTGGGTTATGGCAAGGGCTATTACGACCGTTTCCTGAAAACCTGCCGGAAAGACACCGTAAAAATTGGCTTCAGCTACTTTGACCCGGTAGATAAAATAACGGATACCGACAGCCGGGATATCAGGCTGAACCATTGCATCACTCCCCATGCCGTATATACTTTTTAACCCATTTGTTCCATTATGCTGAAAAGCTTCAGATACCTGCTCTTCCCCCTGTCTCTCCTCTATGGCCTGGTAATCGCCCTGCGCAATTACCTGTACGACAAGAATATATTAAAGTCTGCCTCCTTTAATTTTCCCCTCATCTGTGTGGGGAATCTTGCTGTGGGCGGCACCGGCAAAACACCGATGGCAGAATACCTCATCCGTTTTTTACAGCCCGCCTATAAAATTGCCACCCTTAGCAGGGGGTATAAACGAAAAACAAAGGGCTTTGCCATAGCCGGGCCCGATACCACGGCGCTTGAAATCGGAGATGAACCCATGCAGTTTCACCAGAAGTTTCCCGGCCTGGTGGTAGCCGTTGGTGAAGAGCGCGTGGTGGCAATCCCCCAGTTGCTGCAGGATCAGCCTGACCTCCAGGTGATTATACTTGATGATGCATTTCAACACCGTCAGGTAAAAGCAGGACTCAACATTATACTCACCGAATACCGCAACCTCTTTACCCGCGACTTTATCCTGCCCGCAGGCGATCTCCGCGATGTGCGTGCCAGCCGGAAACGCGCCGATATTATTGTGGTCACCAAATGTCCCGCACGTTTAGACGCCACTGAAAAGCAGGCATTGATCAAAGAGATCGCACCCGATGGCAAACAACCGGTCTTTTTTACCGAAACAGTGTATGCAAGTCCCTACCACCTCTTTACCCGGCAACCGTTCAACTTCAGCCCGGATACCGATATCCTGCTCATCTGCGGCATTGCCAATCCGAGACCGCTCAAAGATTTTCTTGCCGCCAACGTGCATACTTACCAGATGCAGCGGTATGCAGATCACCACATCTTCAGCATCGATGATATGGAAAACATCTGTAAAGAATTTAATGGGATGGATTCAAAAAAGAAGATCATGCTCACCACCGAGAAAGATGCCGTGCGTTTGCAGAAGTTTGAAAAAGAAATGAGCCAGTACCCGATCTATGTATTACCCGTTGAACATGCCTTCCTGTTTGGTGAAGGACCGCACTTTGAACAAAAAGTAACCGCATTTATCCAGTCTTTCCGTTAAACCCCACCGGTAGTGCCATGAAGAGTGCCGGGATGTGGTATATTCCCGGCGTGTGACGGCTATAAACACAAAAAAATGTTAAACCGGGGGGAATGTGTTGTGCATACTGTGTATTTTTTTAAATATTGCATCACAACCAAAAACCAGGATATGCAACTAAAAAAAATCTTACCGGCGGGACTTCCGCTTTTCGCAGTGGTCATCATCTGTCTTGCAGCCACCAGTTCCCGGGGCTTGTCTTCGCGTAACCATACAGCGCCTTCCCTTTTTGCTGCAGATACCAATGGTGTTGAACCCGCACCCGGCAGCCACCTCGGCTTTAAGATGTGGGCCAGCAGTCCTTTTTTTTATAACCAGCCCGACTCCCCCATTTATCTCTACCTGGAAGCCAAAGCCATCAAATATGCACCAACAGGGAAACAACGCACACCACTCAATATTGCGCTGGTATTAGACCGCAGCGGATCAATGATCGGCGACAAATTGACATACTGCAAAAAAGCGGCACAGTTTGTAGTGGATAACCTTGATGCGGAAGACCGGATTTCTATTGTGGTATACGATTCTGAAGTGGGCGTATTGGTGGCCAATACAAAAGCGGGCAACAAACAATCCATCAAAGCCCTTATTGAGTCCATCCGGGAAAGGGGCAGCACTTTTATGAGCGGGGGTATGCTGAGCGGGTATGCCGAAGTAAAACGCTTTTTTGAAGCACAAAAGGTAAACCGTGTTTTACTGCTGACCGATGGGCTGGCCAACCAGGGTATTACAGACCGGAAAAGCCTGAACATCATTGCCAACAAATGGGCAACAACAGAAAAGATCAGCCTTTCTACGTTTGGTGTTGGTGCCGACTTTGATGAAAAAATGCTGACCGACCTCGCAGAGTATGGTATTGGTAATTACTACTTTATTGACAAAGCCGAAAATATACCCCCCATTTTTAATAAGGAACTGAAAGGACTGCTTGAAGTAGTGGCACAAAACACCACCATCAGGGTAGAGCTTCCGGACGCCGTGGAATTGGTAAAACTCTATGGCTATGCATCATCAAGCAAGGGCAATACAGTCGAGATCCCATTCCGGGATGTTTTTTCAGAGGAACAAAAATCGATACTGCTTGAACTGAAACTCAAAAAACCGGTGGCAGAAGCCCTTACTTTCCGTTCTGTTTTCGGATACGATGACGCCATCTCCGGGGAGAAGATGCAACAGATCAACTCATCAGTAACGCTGCAACCCACATCCGATTATACGCTGGTGGACAATAACGCCGATGATTATGTGGAGCAACAGGTGGCCGTATTCCGGTCGAACGACCTGCTCGAACGCGCCATGGATGAAGTGGACAAGGGCAATTATTCCGTTGCCGATTCACTTGCCACATACAATGCATCTTACCTCACCGCAAAGAAGGGCAAAATAAAAAGGCTTACCAAAACCTTTGCCATACAGGACTCCTTAAATGCCAACTATAAATTGCGTTTGGCAGAAGCGAAACGGATGAGCGAATCTGAACGGAAAATGTACCAGAAAGCCACCCGCAATACCAACTATATGTACAGAAAGAAGAAGGGATAAGCAAATATGCTGTATAAAAATGTCCGGGACCAGTCCGGACATTTTTATACGGCTATGGTCAATAATAAAATAGCCTTACTCCGGAAACGCACCCTTCTTACCCAGCAGTTTGAAAAAGCCATTCATGTCCACCGCAGGCATACCCGCCTGTAGTATCGCTTTCAGGTCTTCGGGATAGGGGTGCCTGAACTTCCAGGCCTCAAAATAAGTATGCATGGCTTTGTCTACAGCTTCCCTGCCGGCCTTCTCCTCAAGCATATACATCCATACCGCCGTTTTGAGGTAAATAATCAATCCATACTGATCCTTACTGGCAAAATCAGTTGGGTGCGTATTGATGGCTTCCGGCATGGGAATCCCCTTCATCACGCGGTACACCGTAGATTGGAAATCAGCGAGGGGCAGCTTCCTGATCTCAGCAGGTATTGCATCCCCGAAAATTATATTGCCCTTATACTTTTCTGCCTCATAACGAAACTGGTAATAAGTATTGATGCCCTCATCCATCCAGGGGTGATCCCGTTCATTACTCGCCAGTATTCCATAAAACCAGTTGTGTCCTACTTCGTGGGTAATAACAGCGTCAAGTTTTTCCGGTGTGGCATCGGGGCTGGTGATCAGGGTTACTGTGGGGTATTCCATACCGCCCGAACTCTGGTTTTTGGGGCCCTCAACCGCCTTCACCGTACGGTAAGGGTAAGCACCAAGCCAATTGCTGTAGTGTGCTACGGCATCCTTTACAAAACCTGTACTCTCGCCCCAGCGGTGAGCGCTCTCCGGGTGGTGAAAAGTAAACACATCAATGGCACTACCGTCAGTATTCTTAACTGTGTCATACTGCACCAGAAAATCTTTGCTGGCAAAAAATGCAAAATCGTGGATATTGTTTTCGGTAAACCGGAGTGTTTTCTCTGTACCGGTTACCGGTATTTTTTGTAAGGATAAGGCCCTGACCGCTGCCGAATCTTTGCCATTGCGCAGTGCATCGCCGATCAGGCTCCGGTTAGCGCTGCCTGCTGTCTTATAAGCAGCCAGTTCATCGGTTGTTTGCAGGTTGCCCGTTGCAGCCACAACATAGGCAGAAGGCAGGGTGATGCTCACGTCAAAACTGCCAAACTCGCTGTAAAACTCCCCGCGATCAAGATAAGGTATGGGATGCCAGCCCTTCCGGTCGTACACTGCAGGCTTGGGATACCATTGTGTAACCATATAATAATTACCCGCATGCCCCATCCGCGAAAAATATTCAGGCAGTTGTACATAAAAGGGTGTGCTGATATTGATGGATGCACCCGGTGCAAGTGGTGCGGGCAGTAGTATTTTCACAATATCAATATGTTCCGGGTGCGGTTGTGCAACAACGGGCTGGCCGTTGACTGCAAAAGCAAGGCTGTCGATAAAGCCGGTAGCCGCATCACCTGAGGGAATTTCCCTTACCGTAGTATCTGAAGCCAATTGCCGGTGCAATGCTGTTTGCCGGTTCCTGTACGCATTGGGCCAGAGATGAATCCAGATAAATGGCAATGCGTCCGGCGAGTGATTGGTGTATGCCATCCGTACAACACCTTTCAGTGTATGGTTGGCATCGTTGAGCCTGACCGAGATGTTGTAGTTCACTTCCTGTTGCCAGTAGTTCTGCGCAACAACGCTCAGCGATAAGCCGAAAGCGGAAAAGAGGAGGAGAATGTTTTTTTTCATTATTACTGTAATATGGTTTTATGAAGTATGCAAACCCTGTTGCTATTTAATGCCCCGGCTTCGTATAATGCTTTTCCCCGGCGGTAACTGCCATCGGGAGTTTATTCTCCGGTGGTGGCAGCGGACAGTTATACCCTTCGGCATAAGCACAATAGGGATTATACGCTTTATTAAAATCAAGCCGGTAAGTATCCCTGATGATATCTGTTGTCTGCACATCAATATAACGACCCGCTCCATAAGTACTGCTCCCGGTTGTAGCATCTGTAAAGGGCAGGAAGAGATAATTGCGGTAAGTTGCGGATGATGAGAGGGCGGGCGACTGGTACAGGGTAAGCGTACAGGACCTGCCACGAAGCGTGAAATACAGTTTACCATACCGGATAAAGTTCTTTACGGGAATAGTTTTCCCTGTTGTCCGGATGCTGATGGTTGCCGTATCCTCCAACCGTTGAAACCTGCAGTTAACCCTGTACCGTTGATCAGGTTTAAAGAAATGCAGGAAATTACGATCTTCTCCCTTCACTACTTCATGCGTGGCCACATACTTCTTCTGAAAACTGGTAATCGTGTCGTTATAAGTTGTACGCTGGGCAGTGGCACGGGAGCAGGTAAACAATCCTGCAGCCACCAGTGCTATGGATAACCGGATAGTCATCAGTTCAGTAATAAAATGTTTACACTGCGTTGCAGGATATTGAACGCGATTTCAGCCATAAGGTTCTCTTTATCAAGGGTGGGATTAACTTCTGTAATTTCAAAACAACAGATTTTCCGGTTCTGCATAAACTTGCTGATCAGGTCCTCTGCTTCACGTTCCTTCAATCCGTTACTCACCGGCGTACCCGTACCCCGTGATATGGAAGAATCCAGGCTATCCACATCAAAGCTAACATAGATATCTGTACAATCGCTCAGGTAACGCAATACTTTACGGCTTACATTTTCAGCTCCCGTGCGCCTCACCTCTGCCGTGGTAATCACTTTGATGCCATGTTTTTCGATCAGTGCCTTTTCCTCTTTTTCATAATCGCGCAGTGCAATAAAGACAATATCCTCGGGCAGTACCTTGGGTTGAATTTTTCCGATCGATTTAAGCTGGTCCCATGCAGCCCTGGTCTTGTCATCCAGTTCATGTACCTGATTTTCTTTATTATCCTCAGCTATTGCTGTGGCCAAAGGCATACCATGCATATTTCCTGTTGGCGTGGTATAGGGGGTATGGAGATCAGCATGCGCGTCAATCCAGATAACCCCGAGCTTACCCTTGGGTTTTGCCATTTTAATACCGGCGATTGTGCCACCGGCATTGCTATGGTCGCCACTGAGTACCACCGGAAAGAAATTGGCCTTCAGTGAATCCTGTACGGCTTTACTTACCCTTTCGTACATGGTTTGTACTCCGCTGATGCGTTTTGCATAAGGCGAACGGATGGGCTCAAACAGCAACTGGTTTTCTACCTCCACTTTTTCGGAGGCAAAATTTACAAAAAAATTACTCATAAAGTCGAGCGCAGCAATCTTAATGGCATCCACACCCAGGCTTGCACCACGGGTACCGGCACCAATTTCGGAAGGGACTTCTATCAGCTTTATATTTTTCATACAAACAAGCGTATATATGGCGGTAAAGCTACAACTTGCCCGCCAAAGGCGGAAGATTATTCAGGCTGCCCTGGCAATCCAGTACGCGGAAACGGACAAACATTTCTTCGCGGTACCAGTTTTCCTGGCGGGTTTTTCTCACCACATCCGCGTGTTCGTGCAGCCGGTAAGCGAAATCCTTCATATCGGCTTTACTCTCCCAGATGCTGAATGTAGCCTGTTTGATCCAGGGTACTTCGCCAATCCCGAAAGAAGAGAGAAAGCCCTTTGCCCCGGCCATATGCTGTGCAACAGGGGCCACGTGTTGCCAGAACCGGCCAAGTTTGCGCAAACGTATGGTAGCACGGGTCAGCACGGCGATACGACCTTCATAAGCTGTTTGTTTTGGCAGATCCCCAAACGGGCTCTGGTGATCCCAGGTGCCATGCCCCTCCAGTGGTTCAAGCAGAAAGCTAAGGGTTTTACACCCCCAGAAGCGCCACCACCCGCTGATGAATGCGCCATACAAGCTTCGCAGCGGGGGCAGTTCGGCCAGGTTTTCACCCTTGTTCACAGCCATAACCGCCCATTGCTGCCAATCGGGGGTTTTGTCGAAAGTGCCGTTACGTCCCGAACCCATCAGCTTAAAAAAGGAAATGTTCCGGTTCAGCACAAGGGGCAGCCGGTGTACTGCCATCGCCAGCAGGGCAAATGGAATATACCTTTTTTTATACCGTATAATAGTGAGTGAAACAATCATATCAGAATGGGCGCACAATATAGTGGATTCCTGTGCGTTTTTAACTTGTCTGGCCCTGGCAGGCATTTATAAAGTGTATCAATACTGATAAAATCACAAAGTCATTTTTCTCCCCGGCTTACATGGAATGTTTACCGGTATTGTACCAGAATCATATTACTATAAGACTAAACGGTTTAACCCATTGTTTGTTTGTGCTTGTGTAAAATAAAACAGCCCCTCCAATTGGCGGGGCTGTTTGTATAAAAAGGCATTTGGTTAAAATTGCTCCAGCTTGCTGAAGAAAAAATCGCCTTCAATTGCCGCGTTTTCGTTGCTATCACTACCATGAATGGCATTTTCACCCACGGAAGCAGCATACAATTTACGGATGGTACCCTCCCCGGCATTAGCCGGATTGGTTGCACCAATGAGTTTACGAAAATCTTCAACTGCATTCTCTTTTTCAAGAATCGCTGCTGTGATGGGGCCACGGCTCATAAAATCCACCAATTCGCCATAAAAGGGTCTTTCTTTATGCACAGCGTAAAATTCACCCGCTTTCTCCTTGCTGATGTGCAGCATCTTCATGGCTGCAATCCTGAAACCAGCAGCATTGATTTGCGCCAGGATGGCACCGGTATACCCTTTCTCAGTCGCATCCGGCTTGATCATTGTAAAAGTTCTGTTCGTCATATCTCGATTTTGAGGCGCAAAGATAATAAAACCCGGTATTGTATCACTGCCTGGTTTGGGATTTAACCCGGATTATACCATAACAATCGTTTACGGCAGATGGGTTTCGGGCTTTACGCCGGTATTTCAAGCGGTACCGGTCAACGGAAACGGGTGTGCCTGCCGGCAAGCCGCAGACATTCAGCAGGTATCTGCACCCGCGATCTTTTCCCAGTATCAGATTTTAACCCTACTTTTGCGCCGCTTTATGCTACCAATTCAACAGATATATCCATTACTGGAACAAAAAAGAAAGGTCGTGATTACCACGCACCAGAAACCTGATGCCGATGCAATGGGGTCATCGCTCGGGCTTTACCATGTACTGGTACAACTGGGGCATGAAGTAACCGTAATAGCCCCCACCAACTGGGCCAGTTTTCTCAACTGGATGCCCGGCTGCAAGCTGGTACTCGATTTCGAAAACCAGCCGGTAAAGGCCAACGCCGCCATCGAAGCCGCTGCATGGATTTTCTGCCTCGACTTTAACATACTCGGCCGTACCAAGCGAATGGAGCAACTGCTGGCAGCAGCCAAAGGAGAACGGGTACTGATCGACCACCACGAAGAACCGCAGACCGCGGTATTCGCCTATGGCATCAGCAATACCCGTAAAAGTTCTACAGCCGAAATGATCTACGATTTTATCGTGGAATCGGGGCATGAGGCACTGATCAATAAAGATGTTGCAGCATGTTTATATGCCGGGGTCATGACAGATACCGGGTCTTTCCGCTTTCCTTCCACCACGGCCAGCGTACACCACATGGTTGCACGGCTTAAAGAGCTGGGACTCGAACACAGCAAGGTACACGAAGCCCTCTTTGATAATTTCCTGGAAAACCGCTTTCGTTTTTTTGGCAATGTATTGCTGAACCGGATGGAGATTTTCTACGACCTCAACACCGCACTTATCGCCATTCCGCAAAGTGATCTGCTCAAATACGATATCCGTACGGGAGACACGGAGGGGTTGGTGAACTTCCCCCTCAGTATCCAGGGCATAAAACTCGCAGCCATCTTTATCGACCGGGGAGAAGAACGTAAAAGTTCTTTCCGCAGCAAAGGCGATTTTGATGCCAATACATTTGCCCGTACTTACTTCAATGGGGGCGGACATTTTCACGCCGCGGGGGGTAAAAACACCGAATCACTGGATGAAGCAGTGGCTAAGTTTAAAAAAGCCATCCGCGAAAATGAAGCACAATTGAGCAGTTATCCAAAAGCATAAATAGTTATCCATATTAAATATAATCAAAACATGAAAAAATTATTCTACGGAACACTGGCAGCAGCATTTTTGCTGGCCTCTTGTACAAGTGGTTTTAAAAAAGGAGAGGGCGGCACACAATATAAAATTGTTGCGTCCGGTAAAGGAGATAAACTCAAATCAGGTACTTTTATTGAGTTCAGTTTCAAACAGATGTACAAAGATTCCGTACTTTTCAGTTCGGCAGACTATGCCAACCAGGTAGCGCCCTTCGATTCGGCATCCATGCCCAAAGACATTTTCAACATTTTTTCGCAGTGCCGCATGGGCGACAGCGTGATCATCAAAATACTCACCGACAGCGCTTTCAAAGGGCAACCCATTCAGTTGCCTTTTAAAAAGGGACAGTATTTTCTGACTTCCTACAAGATCGTGAATGTATATAGCCAGCGTGCACAGGCCGACAGCGCAATGAAAGTACAGAACAGTATTGCCGAAGGAAAAATGAAGGCGAAAGAACAATTGCAGGCAGCCACAGACGATAAAATCATCACGGAATACCTCGCCAAAAATAATATCAAAGCTACAAAGACAGCTTTGGGTACTTATGTTGAAATCATCACACCCGGCACCGGCCCACTCATCGATACCTCAGTAGCGGTAAAAGTGAAATACACCGGCAGAACACTGGCGGGTAAAATGTTCGATTCCAATACAGATCCTTCTGCTGCCAGCAAAGAACCCTACCCCGTAATGATGTGGCAACCCGAAGTAATCACGGGTTGGGTAGACGGACTGAGTACACTATCCAAAGGTGCTAAAGCACGTTTCTTTGTCCCTTCAGGCCGGGCTTATGGCCCCAGGGGTTCAGGCAAAGACATCGCGCCAAACACCGTATTGATGTTTGACATTGAAGTGCCCGAAGTACAATCCAAAGCCGCTGCAATTGCCGAGCGTGCAGCCATACAGAAAAAACAGGAACAGGAATATATGGCCATGCAGAAAAAATACGAAGACTCTGTAAAACTTGCTGCTAAAGCAGATTCACTGGTTAAGAAAAAATAATACCCGGCCGGCATTAAAAGAGATTAATTCTTTTAATGTTCAGGCAGCATAAAACATGATTAACGCATAAAAGAAAGCCCCCGTTTTTCGGGGGTATTTTTTTATGCCGTAAAATACGTATCCTGATCACACCCGCCCGATGCCGAAAAAACAACACCTCAGCCTGTCGTTTCTTCCTGCTGCCGCTCGTACATCTTTGCGTATAAGCCATTCAGGTGCAGCAGGTCTTCATGCGTACCCTGTTCTGCAATACGCCCTTCATCCAGCACAATGATCCTGTCAAAAGCAAACAGTGAAAAAATGCGGTGGGTGATGATGACTGCTGTTTTATCCTGCAGGTACCGGTATAAACTGTTGATGATCTCATTTTCTGTTCTGGCATCCACTGCACTGAGGCAATCATCGAAGATAACGATGGGCGATTCCTTACGGATCAACGCCCTTGCTATAGAAATGCGTTGCTTCTGCCCACCGCTCAGCGTTACTCCCCGCTCACCGATCATCGTATCATAACCCGCAGAAAAATGTTCTATTTCGTTATGCACACTTGCCTGTACCGCCGCCTGACGCACCCGCTCACCATTGGCATCTGCAACACCAAAACCAATATTGCCCGCTACTGTATCGCTGAAAAGAAATACATCCTGCGGCACATAGCTGATCTGGCCACGCAATTCCTCCAGCCGCAGCGATGTGGCTGGTACACCATCATACAACAGCATACCCGATGAGGGATCATAGGTGCGCAGCAACAACTGGGCTAATGTTGACTTACCAGAACCCGTTCTGCCTACAACCGCAATCCTTTCGCCCGGACGTACCTGTAAGGAGAAATCTTTAATGGCCGTGATCCCCGTATGCGGGTAGGTGAAACTGACATCCCGAAAATCGATGCCCCCCAGCAGGGTGTGCGATACAGCGTCGGTACTGTTGCTTACCCTGGGTTCGGTATGCAGAAACTCATTGATCCTTTTTTGTGAAGCCGCCGCCCGTTGTATCATACTTGCCGTCCAGCCGATGGCACTAACCGGGAAGGTGAGCATCTGGATATATACCACAAACTCAACGATGGTACCCATGCTGACAGACCCGTCCAGCACGCGGAAAGCACCCGCCATAATGGTAAGCAGGGTACTCAGCCCGATGAGTAAAGCCATACTCGGAAAATAGATCGCCTCCGTTTTGGCCAGGCTCAGGGCATTGTCGCGGTATGCCGTGCTGTTTTGTTTAAAAAAGCCAAACATTGCTTTTTCCTGTACAAAAGATTTGATCACACGGATACCCGAATAAGATTCCTGCGCATTGGTAGTGAGGTCGCTGAGCAGCCCCTGTATGCGTTCGCTTTTTTTGTTGATGATGGTATTGACATAATAAATGGTTATGGCCAGCAGGGGCAATGGCGCCAGCACGATCAGGGTGAGTACAGGATCAGATTTAAGCATAAAAAAAACGCTGAACCCGATTACTGCCGCAAGGTTGATAAAGTACATGATGGCCGGGCCGGTGTACATCCGCACACGGCTGACGTCCTCTGCAATACGATTCATCAGGTCGCCGGTTTGGTGTACTTTATAAAACCCCATATCTAACCGCTGGTAATGGCGGTAGATCCCGTTCTTCTGGTCGTATTCAATATGGCGGCTCATCACGATAATTGTTTGCCGCATCAGGAACATAAAAAAGCCGCTGATCAGGGCTACCACCAGTAGCGTAATTCCGCTGAAGAGAATGCGTTTGCCGAGGCTGGCTTGCCGGTCGAATACAGTGATGATCCCCTGCACAAGCAGGTCATAATTCTTATCGTTTGCACCGTTGACAACGGGCTTGCCGGTATTACCCGAGGCTTCTGCCTGGTGTACAACGGTATTCACCACATACCCCGTCAGTTGCGGAGCAAGAATGCGGAAGTAATTGGTCAATACTACAAACAGTATCCCCAGCAATAAACGCCAGCGGTACTTCCAGAAAAAATGATTGATGGAGAGGAGTTGCTTCATGAAAGCGCAAAGATACACTTATAGGCGTCTGCCGCAAACTTTCGGCACAACAGGTAAGTATACCGGGCCGGGGCTTTCTGTGAACAAATCAAAAAACAATTCTTTACCTACTGCAGTTGTACCAGGAACACACCCGGCACCGGTCTTTGCCCCGTTTTATCGGAAGGCCGTATCGTTTCCCGGCCATTGATGAGCATACAACTGCTGCCACCACCATCTAAGTTCAATGCCTCTATGCAACCCAGGTCCAGCAGCAGGCGTGCTTCCTGTGTCAGGCTCGCACCCTCGGCCACTCCGGGAAAACGCCCCTCAATCACCAGTATGATCAGCCGGCCGTCAGCCGTATACCCCATGGCCGTGCGCGGATGTTTATCCTCAATCGCCTTACCCGTAAATTTCATCTCCTCATTATTGGTCACCCGCATCCGGCCATCATGAATGAGTACCGGGCCACCACCAATGGCCGTCCGCATTTTCCATTGTTGTACCAGGCCACCGGTACGACCTGTGGCTTTTACAGCCGCATCAGACAGAAAGGTTTGCCGGCTGAAACCGGGCAGCGAATCCATGAAACGTACAGGATCGTTTTCAAAGGCAACCGGATAGCGTTGGCTGCTGTCGGTAAACAACCAGGCCACATCTGCTTTTCTTTTGCGCGAAATACCGATAGCACTTCCAAGCATATGGTGATAGCGGAGCGTATCCTTGCCCTTACCAGCGATGGTATGTACGTTGTACGACAGCAAACGGCCCTTTTGCATGATGACATTGAGGTTCTGGTTGGTCGCAAAAGAAAAAAAAGTGCCGTTGACCACCAGCAAGGGATGGTCATTTTTTTCATAAAACTGTGCAGGTGTCAACCGCCTCCTCATGGTGGTGTCTGTTGTAAAATACAACGATCTGTCTTTCAGCAAAGCTATCGCATACCAGGCTGCAAAAGGTTTACCCTCCAGCGAGTCGGTTGTTTTGTACAAGGCAAAACCGCGGGGCAGTACACCATAACCCGTGTCCACCTTTGTCCAGCGCAATTGTGCCGGTAACACCCGTGCCATGAGCAGCATTGTTATGACCAATATCCGGTATTTCATAAGCGGAAGATACAGTAAATCCCCTTTCCCGCCGCTGTATGGAATACGCATAAAAAAGTTAACCCCGATTTTACATAACCGGTTTTGATCACATGGAGAAGAATATTATCTTGTACTTCTTTTTAATCCCAAAATAAAAAAAACATGACAACAGCAGAAGTAGCAGCACGGTACGATGCGCTCGCTAAAACCAACCAATGGGAAGCCATACAGGATGAGCTGTATGCCGCAGATGCCGTAAGCATCGAACCTGAACATGCCCAGGGGATGCAATCGGTAACAGGCATGGAGGCCATCAAGGAAAAAGGCAGGCAGTTCCAGGGAATGATTGAAGAAATGCACGGCGGGTATTGCAGCGAACCAGTAGTCGGGGGTAGGTTCTTCAGCGTAGCCATGGGTATGGACATCACCATGAAAGGTATGGGCCGTATGAATATGGACGAAATTGCCGTGTACGAAGTAAAAGACGGGAAGATCGTAAAAGAACAATTTTTCTTTTAACGCGGGTTACGCACAAGAGCAGGAGAAGAAGAATCAAGTATCAGAACCCCGGCTAAGTACTCGATACTCAGTACTTAGCCGGGGTTCTGTCTGCATACTTATGTTTTGCATCTCATATGTGGAACAGTAGCAGGAGAAGAATACATCAAAAGCAGGAGGAGCCGCGGGTTTGCATCCGCGCTTAAGGGAGATGGCTTCTGAGTGCCTGACGTTGGCTTCTGCTATACCGGAGTTGCTGATTGTTTGGCCGGCGTTGGGGGCTGCCCGACTGGCGTTGGTGTTTGCTCTGCAGTAGTTTGTCTTTGCTTTACAGACGATGGTCATTGTTTGGCCGGAGATGCCTTCTGCTTTACGGGAGTTGACTCCTGCTTTACAGACGATGCTCATTGTTTGGCCGGAGATGTCTTCTGCTTTACCGGAGATGCCTCTTGTTTGACTGACGATGGTCTTTGCTTTACCGGAGATGGCTTCTGCTTAACCGCCACCTGTCATTGTGTC
>JAAFIK010000048.1 GCA_013298665.1 Chitinophagales bacterium | reverse complement strand
AAAACCATCGCTCTTTTGGCACCGGCGGCTTTCAGCCTTTCGCAGGCAACCTCAATACCCCTGAGTGAACCGCTGATGACCAACTGACCGGGACAATTGTAATTGGCAGGCACCACCACTTCACCTGTTTCAGCTTGTACGGCGGCACAAATTTCTTCCACAATCCCGTCTGCAAGTGCAAGTACCGCTGCCATAGTAGAAGGGGTATGTTCGCAGGCCTTTTGCATGGCGGAAGCACGGATGGCCACGAGGCGGAGGGCGTCTTCAAAATGAAGCGCTTTATTGGCCACCAGCGCAGAAAACTCTCCGAGCGAATGTCCGGAAACCATAGCAGGAGCTGCATCTTCAATAGTACAAAAAGCAGCTACCGAATGAAGAAAGACCGCCGGTTGGGTAACATTGGTCTGCTTCAGATCTTCGGCTGTACCCGTAAACATGGTAGCCGTCAGGTTGAACCCCAGGATATCGTTGGCCTGGTCGAAGAGTGCTTTAGCAATGGTATTGGAGTCGTATAAATTTTTACCCATGCCGGGTACCTGTGCGCCCTGACCGGGAAAAACAAAGGCATGCTTGCTCATAATGCTTGTTTGGTGATTAGAACCTGCAAAATAAGGTTATGTACACAATCGTACAAGAAGATTCTGCCCACTGTCCGGAAAAACTTAGTGCAGGGAAGCACTGATGAGTTTTACAAATTCACTGCGGGTTTCGTTCTTTTCAAATTCACCAAAGAAAGCAGAAGTAGTGGTTACCGAATTTTGCTTCTGTACCCCGCGCATCATCATACACAAGTGGCTGGCTTCTATCACCACGGCTACACCGAGTGGGTTAAGCGTATCTTTAATCGCTTCCAGTATCTGCGTGGTCAGCCTTTCCTGTACCTGCATGCGACGGCTGTAAACATCTACTACCCGTGCAATCTTGCTGAGTCCGGTAATCCAGCCATTCGGAATATAAGCAACGTGTGCTTTACCAAAAAACGGCAGCATATGGTGCTCGCACATACTGTAAAGTTCAATGTCTTTTACGATAACCATTTCGCTCACATCTTCGTGAAACTTTGCTGAATTGAGGATGGCATGTGCGTCCATGCTGTAACCCTGGGTAAGGTATTGCATGGCTTTGGCCACACGCTCGGGTGTTTTGAGGAGACCCTCCCTTTCCGCATCTTCGCCAAGCAGGCTGATACTTTTCTTGTAGGCTTCGGTTAGCCCAATGGTAATGTCCTCGTCGTACTGTTCTATTTTTCTGTATGCCATGATGGTTGATTGATTATTGTGCGTTTGTTATAATGATGCGGGGTATTCTACAAAGTTCCGGGGTGTTTCATACAGGCGTATCTGCAAATCAAGTGCAGCGTCTATTTTATTGCGCAGCAGGTTGTAAATAACAATGGCAATATTCTCGGCTGAAGGATTGAGTGTGCTGAACTCAGCGGTATCAAGGTTGAGGTTTTTATGGTCGAAGCGTTCGATCACCTCAGTATTGATGATATCGCTGAGCACCTTCATATCCATCACATAACCCGTACCGGCATCAGGCGTACCCACTACTTTTACCACCAGTTCGTAATTGTGGCCATGGTAATTTGGATTGTTGCATTTGCCAAAAACACGCTCGTTTGTGGCCTCATCCCAATCGGGATTGTTCAGGCGATGTGCCGCATTGAAATGTTCTCTCCTGAACACGGCAACTTTTTGCGTCATATTTTTATTTTTTTACCCTTGCCTGTTGAGGAAAAATCGGGGAATCATTCCGAACAAGTAAACATTGTGGTAACAGAAGTTTGCTGTTCACACCAATGGCCAGGTATTATGATTAATAACAAGTAAAGCTACTAAATGTTTTGGCGGATCAGCCACTCAATCCCCAAAGTACTCTACATAAATGGTTGGGGTTTCGGTGAGCTTAAGGCCATGCAGCACCACACCCTCCGGCAGGTGGCGGATAAGCTCATTCCAGATACCCACCACAAGGTTTTCAATGGAACATAATTTGTCCTTCATAAAATCAACTTCAAGGTTGAGGTTCTTGTGGTCTAATTTTTCGGTGATATGGGTTTTGATGATCTGGCTCAACTTTTTAGCATCATATACAAAACCGGTATCGGGATCGGGGATGCCCCGTACCGTAACAAAGAGCTCAAAATTGTGGCCATGCCAGTTTTCATTGGCACATTTCCCAAAAACCTCCTCATTTTTCTCCCGGCTCCAGTTGGGATTAAAAAGCTTGTGGGCAGCGTTGAAATGCTCTATGCGGGTAATATACACCATCTCTCTATCGCAAAAATTTACGCAAAGTTAACCCATAACGACTTATTGGGGACAAATTCCGGCACAACAAATAAGAACCATTCCCTTCTGCGCAAATTGCATCCCTTATCATAAGGGTAATAAAAAACCCGGAAACTTGTTGCTTCCGGGTCTTAACAAGCAGATCCATTAATTTACCTCGTAAAAATGACACTTGGGCGTGTAAAGTCTGTTGCGCAACCAGCAGTTACCTGCGGTCTTGTAAAATCAGTGGCACAGGCCGCTGAAACTTGTATTACGCTGAATGTGGTACCGCCACCGTTCACTTCTTTCATTTCGCTTTCGGTGAGCATGGTAACGGTTTGTTTGTTGAGGCTCAACTTGCGGGAATTCTTTTGCTTCATAAAATTTGTTTGTTTATAATATTAAGATTACGCCGAATGAGTAGATCTGTTGGTCTCATTTTCTTTGCGCCAGGCTGCATTTCGTAGTCTGCATCCGGCAGAAAAAGCTGATACACAAAGATTTACCCTGTAAAGCTATAACCTCTGCAAGTCTTGTACAATACCATAAACGTGGTATGCCCGATACAAGCATCCGTCCGGGCGCAACTGCTTCACAGCACTTCAATCGGTTGAAAAGGGGGCAAACACCCTCAATCCTTGCCATGTTGCTATGCCTTGCCCTCATCGGCAACGGTTGCCGAGCGTTTGGGATAGTTAAACAGCCAGGAAGACAGTATGGGAATAAGGAAGATGGCTACCGTCAGTCCGGAGATGATCCAGTCCGCCTGGTGACTGCCCAGCCATTTGCTGAAAGCGGCTTCAGGATAAAAATGTTCCAGTAAGGAAAGGAGGAGTTTGATACCGAGTATGGCAATAACGATAAAGGCACAGGTCTCCAGGAAAGTATACTTCTCCATCAGTTTTACAAAGCCCTGGGCAACAAAGCGCATGGCCAGGATACCGATAAATACACCTACCCAGATGAGTATAATGTTTTTAGAAAAGGCCACAGCCGCAAATACGTTGTCGATCGAAAAAGCCATATCCATCAGCTCAACAAGGGCTACCGTTGCCCAGAAGTTGCCAAGCGCTCCCACGGTAGACCGGTAAAGCCAGTTGCCCTTCTTATCAACAAAATCATCTTCTTCAGAAACGGTTTGCTTGCCTTTCCACCAATCGTACACGAGGTAGAGCAGGTACAACCCGCCGAGCGGCTTCAGGAACCAGAATTTAACCAGAAAGGCGGCAAAGATCAGCGCGAGGCCGCGGAATACGTATGCACCGATTATGCCATATTTAAGTGCTTTATCGCGTTGCTCCTTTGGAAGATCCATCACCATAGTAGCCAGTACAGCCGCATTATCTACCGAGAGTAAACTCTCAATGATGATCAGGTTGCCAACGACCAGCAGTGAAGGAATGGGGTTGTCGATGATTTGTTGTAGTAATTCCTGCATGTTTATTTTATATACTTATTGTTGCTAAAATATTGATTTTCAGATTATTATTTTACGATTACCGCAAGCATACTTAATCGCATTGCCATATACTTGCCGGCACTAAGCGCTTACGATCTGTACGATGGCAAGCCTGCCACCGTCTTCTTTCGACAACAGAATCTTTTGGTTGTCCTTAAGTTCGATCGATTCACCAAAAGCCACCACCCGGTCTGCATCAAGGTCTTTCAGGTCGGGCAACCGCCTGTTGATCAGAATCCATTTGCCATTGTGCAGGTGAAAATCGGCCACGGGTTTCCGCTGATCGGCCGTAAGTCTCTCGTTGGGAAAAACATTACGATTAGAATGCCAGGTATAGATATTCTGCCCGGTATACACCATCAGCCGTTGATTTTCGGGTACAAAGCTACCGGGTTTACGGCTCCAATACAAATTCAGTATGGGAAGCTGTCCTCTATACACCGTTCCGCAGAAGGGGCAGCAAGGCTTGGTCGTGTTGTCGAATACAAACCATTTCTGATCGCAGGAGGGGTTCTGGCAGGGCTGCATCAGGTCTGTTGTCCTGATCAGCGCCTCCTCCCAGTCGTTGGCCGTTGGCCGCAAAGCAGGGTTGTGAAGCCCGTCAATAAAGGCTTTGTCAAATAATGCCTTGAGGTAGGGCCCGCAAACGGTATAGGGAATCTTCGTAATATCTGCCCATGGCAGGTGGGTGGGCTTTACCTGGTTCAGCTTGGGTCTGTTTGATTGATCGGCAGGATGCTCAATAAACAATGCTTTTGATCCCATGGATAACTCTTCGTCCTTCTGGGGATCGATATCGTTGACCTTACCACCACGCAGGGGGTGCCGGTAGAGTAAGTACATATAAATCATTACCGCCAGTGCATGCCTGTCGGTTTCGATACGGGGTAATTTTCGGTTGGGATCATTTTTCTGCAGGTGGAGCGTTGACATCACCTCGGGCGCGATGAAATCGGGCGTACCCACTACATCAGGCGGGTATTTCCCCGGCACCACCAATCCATCAATATCGATAATGGCAGCATTACCTGTACAGGGGTCGATCAGTACATTTTTATAAGAGAGATCGGAATGTGCCAGTCCGGCAGCGTGCATACGCCTGACCGCCCGGCTGATGCGGATGGCGATGAGGAAGAATTTGAACCAATCACCCAATTCAGATTTGTCGAGGTGCAGTTTGAAGTTTTTGCTGCGGAACTGTGGAGAGGCAAACCATTTACCCTCTTTTTCCTTACCCTTGATCGATGCATTGAGCTGGGCAGCACCAGGATTATAACCGGTAGTGAAGAAAAAATGCTTTTGATAAACCGGCACTATGATACCCGTGCGGCCATTGTATTCAACGGTACTCGTTGGCCAGCAGAACAAGTCCTGCCAGTACTCACCCCCTGCCTGGCTGAAAATGCGCTCCCGGAAGGTGTTGACAATATTGTTCAGCCGCTCCTTGGAATTGTGGTCTTGTTTATCGCGGAAAAAGGCGACAACATAAGACCGGTCCGGACTGAAAAATACATCCTTCATCCCACCCTGCATGGGTGAGCCATCGTCCACATACTGGTACGACTTCCCATCTGCGCCGTTAACTGTAATAATATTACTCATAATCAAGCGTTAGTCTTGTTTCAACCTTTTCAATATACCATCAGGCAATGCTTTTCCTCACCACCGGCATTTACCATCAATACAAAATTGCAATGGTTCTGTCGTCGTGGTTACCCGGGCTCCAGAAATCCATCCACTGCATCAGGGCTGCTTCCGCTTCAGCTTCACTGGCTGTAAAGTCCACCTTTACCTGATCGGCGTTAGTACCATTCAGGTCTTCCCAGAGTTCATGCCATTTCTCTATGCGGCCGAGGTTGGCGTCTGTCTGAAACTTCGGGTCAGTAATACCGTCTGTCATCAGTACCAGCGCAGTAAAGTCTTTGACCACCTTAAACCTTACCCGGGTAGCATAAGCACCATCTTTAAAAATGTCGCTCATGGTCAGGAACCGCGTTTGCCCGGCAAATTCTCCGCTGTCGGGTTCGCCAAGTACCGTAAGATCGTTGGTCGTCTTATTATAAATGCCTGCCCCGCCATCCCCCACCCAGAAAGCAGCAATTGCATAACCAAAGTCAAACTGCTTGATGAGTGTAAATATAAGCGTAGTAGCGTAATCTTTAATCACAGCGCTATGCTGATCGGCTTCCTCCTTGATTTTTGCCTGAGCGAGGAAGGCACCATTGCCCACCAGGTCAACCAGTAAGGCACTCAGCCGCTTCTGCCCTTCTGCATAGGACTCGCCATTTACCGTATCCCTGATGGCCGCTTCAAACTCGGTCAGCTTCTCGCCGGTTAATTTCTCACGAAAGTAAGCCGTTACCGTTTCGCAGGCAATCTGCGAACCCTTTCGGCTGTATTTGGCTGAGCCGGCACCATCAGCTACTGCAATAACCCCCCATTGGGATTCTTCAAAAAAGACTGCGCTGAAAGCATCATCGCGAAACCTGGCTTCGTGCGCGTGGCTCCTGCCCCGCTTGGAAGCAATGATGAGTTTACGGCTACCCATATGGCTGCTGGCAGACTGTTCGTCTTCCTTCCAGTAAGGATCAGCCTTATCTGAATCTAAGTTTTTCCAGAGCGATTTGGGGTCGGCATTGACAATGAGGAGTATCTCTTTGTCATTGAATGGCTTTTCTTCACCCGCATCGCCGATTTTAAACCGCAGATGCAAACGGAACTCCCCCTGCTGTGCAGGCTTGCCCGAAACTGTTCTTGTGGCGGGGTCATAGCTGAGACCGGTCACTTCGGGGATCACCATTTCATAAGTACCCATGCGTTGCAATCCCTGCTGCACAAAATCGAAGGTATAGCTGTAGTCTTTACCTGCAGTGGCATTACTCATGGTAATATGCCTGCCCATGATGTCGGCAATATCCATTTTTTCTGTCATAGCCGTAATTATGTTTTTTTGATTGTCCTGTATCGCCTGGTAGGCAGCGATAATATCGTTGCTGTTAAGGGCATCTTCCAATACTGCCGGGTGTTGTTTTACAATATCCACCTGGCATTTTTGCTGCAGTAATTGTATGAGGTATCCTCTGAGTTGATCCATAGTTGATAAGGGTTAACCTTGTGTGCGGTTGATGTCGATATGTCCCTCGCCAAAGCCGTAACGACCCTGGTTGCCACACCATGGGCAAGTAGTTACTTCTTCTCCGCCCGTACAGTGTACCTTACCGCAACTGCAAACGGAGAACCCGTATTGGTTGCCGCAGCAGGGACAACTGGGAAAGCCCACCAATTCTTCAGTACTCACTTTATTCACCACCTGCGCATCCCCCGTCAGTTCAAAATAACTATTGTCCACCGGATAAGCACCGGTAAGCCGGTAAGAAAGGGTATCAAAATTGAGCCCCCCCACATTGGAAGGCGTGGCTGTTCTTTTATACTTGATCAGGTAAGGCCGCTTATTGTTCTGGCATTTGGCCGCAAATACCGCAAAGTTGGAATCGACCATGGGTGGGGGAAGCGTTACCGTGCTGTCTACCTTAGCCACCACATCATCATTCAGTTTAGCCAGTTCAAAACCGGAGCCATTGGCATCAACACTTACACTGCTGGTTTTGATGGAAGCCGTTACCCATTTGAAAAAGTCTTTGTAGGATTGTGTAGTCGTGTTGTTAAACATCAATACATTGTCGGTGAGTTCACGCAGCAGACGCAGGTCAGTTTCGGCACCAAATGATATGGCCACAAGATTGGTCTGGCGCTGCCAGTTGCTTTTCCATTCGGCCAGTACAGATTTGGTATCATCCGTAGGAACACCATCGGTAAACAGGAATATAATGGGCTTCCAGTCGCCTTTCTGATCGGCCGTGGTTTTGATGATGTTGCGGCGCAGTTCGTACATCAGGTGCCCCAGGCCTGCACCAAAGGAAGTTCCGCTGCCCACAGGAAATTTGGGCGGATAAAAACTGATCACGTCCTGCAACGGAACAATGGTTTGCGCTTGCCCCGCAAAAGCGATTATCGATACATATACCGTTTCAAGGGCATAGGGGTCGCTTTTGAGTTCACGGATGATGGTGGCGAGACCTTCTTCCACCAATTGAATGGGATCGCCCACCATAGATTCGGAGACATCAATCAGGAAGTAAATGGGTAACCTTCTCATGAAAATAATTTTAACAATAGTAATAGAATGATGAGTAATACCACCTGGCTCATATCAACGGCCAGCCCCTGCCCCACTGTTGACGGCTTGAAAAGCGATTTCAGGCCGTTGAGCAATGGGGTGAAGAGGTTATTGAAAAAGTTGAATATCTTTTTGTAGTTGCCCGTCAGCCGGTCTTTATAGGGCAACAGTTTGGAATAAAGAAACAAACCGACAATCACGGTACCGATCAGCAGGAAAAGTAGCAAACGCATAATGATGGGTTTTGTTTGGAACGAATGATGACCACTCCTGTGTACATCAAACAATCAGGTGTACTTCTGCAGGTGGGGCGGGTAA
This sequence comes from Chitinophagales bacterium, assembly GCA_013298665.1. GTDB lineage: Bacteria > Bacteroidota > Bacteroidia > Chitinophagales > Chitinophagaceae > Ferruginibacter. The sequence goes on along the minus strand of JAAFIK010000048.1, from coordinate 31,302 downwards.
TACAATGTCTTCGCTGGTACCCACGCTTTTATTGCCCGTGCCAATGGAATCTGATACCCACTTGAAGAAAGACACCAGCGTAGAGCTGTCGGCCGTATCCAGATGTACAACGGTATCCGTCAGTTCCTTGAGGTAGCTGTCCTGCGCCTCTGCCCCTGCGGCACAGCCTACAATCGTGCCGAGGTTTCTGGCCTTGACCATGGGTACCGCTTTCCGGAAATCTGCCAGATCAGAAGGTTTACCATCCGTCATCAGGAAAAGCAATGGCCGCCAGTCGCCTTTCTGTTCTGCCGATCCTTTAAGCAACTCCTTATCCAGTTGTTCGCAAAACTTCAGCAGGGCAGCCCCCATATTGGTCGGGCCTGATTCCGGTGTGGTGATCTCCGGCAATTGCAAAGATTCCAGGTCAGTGAGCGGGAAGAGTTGTTTCACTTCCCTGTCAAACGTAATGATGCTGATCCAGACCGATTCAAGGGCAAAAGGATCCTGTCGCAGTTTGGATACAAGTACCTGCAATCCATTCTTAACCGCCTCAATCCTTTCGCCGCGCATGGAGCCGGAAGTATCCAGTAAGAGATATACGGGGAGCCTTCTCATGTTTTAATTTTTGTGTTACACAACAATATTCACCTCAGCAGGTGGCGGGGGCAGTTCGCTGATGCCGCCTAAGTCTTTGCCGCCATCTTCAATCTTCTGGCTACCTGTACTGATAGAAGCAGATACCCATTTGAAGAAGGCTTTAATGGTGGTTGCATCCGCAGTATCAAGCGCCACCACCACTTCTGTAATCTGTTTGAGCAGACTGCTGTCTGCACCGCCACCGGCAGCACAGGCCACTACAATACCCACTTTCTTGTTTTTAAATTCCTGCAAACCGGTTTGCCAGTTATCAGTAGGTGCACCATCGGTCATGATAAAGACCAGGGGCTTCCAGTCGCCTTTTATTTCAGCCGTTGACTTGGCCACTTCTCTTTCGATGCATTGTGCAAGCAGGCTCAGTCCGCCACCGAGGGAAGTTCCGCCACTGGCTTTAATCTCAGGTATCTGAAAAGAAGAAAGATCTGTAAGGGGCACCAATTGCTGTGCGGTACTATCGAAGGTAATTACACTCAGGAAAGCCGTTTCAAGGGCATAAGGATCCTGCCGCAGTGTAGATACCAATACCTGTACGCCATTCTTTACAGCTTCGATGGGTTCTCCTGTCATAGAACCTGAGGTATCCAGTAACAGGTAAACGGGTAATCTTCTCATGAAAAAATTGTTTTATTGTTAGTTATACTTGTTTAAAAAGTCCTGTAGCCCGCCTTTCATCCCCACACCTACAGCTTCAAACTTCCACTGTCCGTTGCGGTTATAAATGCGGCCAAACTCAACTGCCGTTTCAATCGAGAAATCTTCATCGAGTTCGTATTTCACCAATTCTGTATTGGAGCCATCATACACACGTATAAAAGAGTTGCGTACCTGGCCGAAATTCTGTTTCCGCGATTCAGCTTCATGAATGGTTACCACCACGCATATCTCTTTGATTGCCGGGTCTATCTTCGAAAGATCAACCGTTATGGCTTCATCATCCCCGTCGCCGGCGCCCGTCCGGTTGTCGCCCGTATGTACAATAGCGCCATCCGGAGAAGTGGTATTGTTGTAGAAAACAAAACAGCCATCGTTGGGAAGTTTACCATTTTCGCCCAGCAGGAATACAGAAGCATCGAGATCAAAGTCGCCACCGGTAACACCGGCATTGGCATCCCAGCCAAGTCCGATGGTGAATTTTTGGGCATTAAGGTTTTCCCGTTGTCCTTTTTGCAGATTAATTGCCATAGTTGATATATTTAATAATTTGATCGAGGTTTGACTGGTATTCGTCCATCAGGTGATAGTTATTGCCGATGGCATACCCCGCAAGTCTTTCCAATTGTTCTTTTTTTACCTTACAAATATACTCATCCAATTGGTCTTTATGGCTGTGCAGCACATATTTTACCACCCGGGTATTGAACAGGAAGCCATTACTGTTCATCAGCGCAATGACCTGGGCCGGAGATTGGACATAATAATAATTCAGTTCATTTTCAATGGTTGGCGGAATATCAGGGTTAACCAGCTCGGCAAAGTAGAGAAAGACAAACGTACCGGCAAGCTTTTCTTTTGCAATCATCTGCCGAAGGATATATTCGTGCCCTCCCGTAATCTTTACATCATCGATGAATATACAGAGCCGGTTGTTGAGAAAATCCCGATCTACATGGTACGTGTCCGTTGCAATAAGCTTTACCCTTTCCTCCCGGCTCATATTGCCATAATCGGCACTGTAGGTCTTGTACCGGTGTATGCGCGACTCAAGTAACGCTTTCCTATGCTGTGTGTACAAAAAATCATTCATAGCTTTCCGGAAGGCAAAAGCCATATGACAGGAAGCGGTAGGGATATGGGTATATGGACTGGGCAGCAATACAATACTGTCGTGTGACAGTACCAGTTCCCGGTGTGCTGCAATAAACCCTGCAAACAGTTCCTTTCCGAATGCCTCAGCGATCGCGCCATCGCCAAACTTAAACCGGCTGTAGGCTTCCCTGCTGAAGGAAAACGATGCGGCCGATACTATTTTATGGTTGGAATAACTGTGGTACATATTATGGTCTTTGCCACTGCTGCTTTATACTATTGAGCACTACAGCTGATGCTATACTGTACTGCTTCAAACTATCCGTTACCAGATATAATTCCTCTGATGGTTTGTCCGCCACCGGCCAATGCTGTCCGGAAACCAAAAGCTGCTGCGCCTGCCACATCGGCTACCGGATTATCCCCAATATGGATGATCGCTGCTTTGTGCCGTTCCTGCAGGGCATTTACCCGCTGGTACACGGCTTCAAAAATTTCAGGAGCCGGCTTGGCATACAAGAGTTCATCAGAATACAATTGGAAACTGAAGACACCGGCTAATGGCCCATCGGCGAGAAAGCGACGCAGGGTATGTCCCCTTACAAACCCGGTATTGCTGAGCAGACTGATGGTTTGTCCGCGCTCCCGGGCAGCCAGCAGGGTATCCGCAATATCCGGCTCGCACCAGTATGGCGGATATTGGAAGAAAAGAGATTCCATTTCCAGGTAATACCCTTCCAGATCTGTAGCCGTGATCACACCTGTATCTGCGCCCAAATGATCAAGGATCACGAGCAGCATGGTATGATTGTTGGTATGCCTGCCCGTTTTTTCGTTGATGCTGTTGAACAGCCGGTCGAAACGTTGAATGTCGGCCGTGATCGCTGCAACCGGCATCTTTAACCCGAAAAACCTGCGGATCAGTGCATCCCTGGCCGGTTTAAAAGCCGGATTGGAACGGATCAGCGTCATCCAGAGATCTAAGGAGAAATGCGTTGATCCGGCAATGGTAGTCATTAATACACGTAAGACTTCAGTATCTCTGTGAAGCTGTCGGCTGGTTTGGCTTCTCCCAGTGCCCGGAATTTCCAGGTGCCGTCTTTACGGTACACTTCTGCAAACACCATGGAACACATACCCGTATATGTGGCATCGCCGGAGAGGCTGAACTTAGCTATTTCCTTACCCTTGGCATCAATGGCACGGATAAAAGCATTATCGATCATCCCGAAATGCTGGTTATTCTTACGCCCCTGATAAATGGTCACCAGAAAAAGTATTTTTTCGTAACGGTTATCCAATGTGTTGAGCCGCACCACGATTTGTTCATCGTCACCCTCACCTGCACCGGTACGGTTATCGCCGGTAGACCATATCTGGCCGGTAGGGTGTTTGGGACTATTGTAAAAGATGATATCGCCTTCAAAGAGTCCCATCTGCTGTCCGCTCTGCGTCTGTACTGTACGGCCAAGGTTGGCCACTTTGCCATTGCTGTCCAGCAGAAAGGCCACGGCATCAAGGTCATAGTCCTCTTCTTTGCTGCCACCAAGCAGCTTTCCCAGGAAGCCGCCACCTGATTTTTTGCGAACATCCCATCCCAAACCAATGGTTACCTGGGAAAGGTCATATTCACTACCGGAGTCATTTTTGCGCAGGTCAATCGTTTGACCTTTTTGTAAGTTAATCGCCATTATGCTATACTTTTTGTGGGTTTACTTGATGATTTGTCCTTTAAAATATTTACCAAGGAAGAAAGCAAGGTCTTCCTTATACCCAAGACCGGAGGCTTCGAACTTCCATTTGTTATCTCTTTTGTACAAGCGGCCAAATTCGATGGCTGTTTCAATCGAAAAATCTTCTCCGAGTTCATACTTGCATACATCTTCACCCGTGGCATCATCTATGATGCGGATATAAGAGTCGCGTACCTGACCAAAGTTTTGCTTGCGGTTATTGGCATCATGAATGGTTACAATGAAGAGTATTTCCTGCACAACGGGAGCTATTTTTGCAAGATCGATGATGAGTGACTCATCATCGCCACCAGCACTGTTGCCACCCGAAGGATCATCACCGGTATGGTGTACGGCTCCATCCGGGGAATCGGGGTTGTTGTAAAAAACGAAATATTCGTCCTGCGGTACCAGCCGGTTAGCATCAATGATGATGGCGGATACATCGAGATCAAAATCATGACCGGTACCTTCGTTTGGCGTCCATCCAAGTCCAACAGTCATTTTGGTTAAGCCAATATCTACTTTCTGGCCCTTTTGCAGATTAATTGCCATAGCAACGTAGTTGTTTTATCAGTTTAATAGTTTACAAATCGGGACTAAAAATAGTACTATTTGGGTACAAAAATCGAAATATTGACACTTACAAGCAAAAACAGGAAAAACCCGGGGGGATTTTGCGGAAAAACACAGGCCATATTCCCTTCTCACAAGCATACAAAAGATTCAAACGCATATACGGGCTGATCTTTGCCATATAATTATGACAATACTTTTGCCTATCTCAACAACTATTGAAGTACCTTTATCAGGTATACCTGAAAGCATACATTACCAAAGAACTACTTTCATTGACCACTAAAATTTTGTCAGTTTTTGTATATAAAAAACTGTCAGCTATCATGAATACTAAAAAACAAATGCCAGGCACCCCTTTATCACGCAGTGAATTGAAAAGCATCATGGGTGGTTTAAGTACAAACCCCGTTACGGGAGGCTGTGCCAGGGTTAATCAATTCTGCGATAGTTACAGGAGCTGCTGCAACGGTTCCCTGTGTTTTGACCCATCGATGATCGTTTTAACCTGTTCAACCGATCACAGATGTGTGTTTCAGGATTGCAGTATGACATAGCAAATCAATAGGTCTTCTTTCTACTGGTATAGTTTCCGGATCTTCCGGGAAACAATATGCTTAAGCACTCTTGTGTGCTCCTATACATTCTTTGCTTGCGGAAAGATGGCCTGCAGTAAAAAACTGAAGCCGATCACCAGCAGCACACCAATGGGTATGAGCCAGAGAAAAGAAACCACATCGGCTAATGAAACAGCAATCACAATAGCCTGTGCCACTAAGGCTGCCGGAAACACCACCCAACCACGTATATTTTTGAACCAGAAAGCCAGGAGAAAAACCCCGAGGATAACACCATAAAACCAGGAACCAACAATATTGACAGCCTCAATAAGGCTATTACCGATATTATGGGCAAACATGGCAATGATGATGCAAAACACCCCCCATCCAAATGTGTACCATTGAGAGGCTTTATATTCCTGCATTTCCGTTCGTTGCCGCTTGAATATCCGCTGGTGCACATCTACCATGGTACAACTGGCCAGCGCATTAAGGGCTGCGGCGATGCTTCCCCAGGAAGCCAGTATAATGACGGCAATGAGTAAACCCACCAATCCAACCGGCAGGTAATCCACTACAAAACGAAGAAAAATATAGTCGGTATCTTTTACATCCCGGCCGGGCAAAGCCGTTTTCACCACAGCCGTATACGCCTTTCTTTCGGTAAGGGCCGCAGCATTGTCTTTTGCGGCAAGGGCAAGGGTATAACGGTTTTCGATCGAATCGAGCGTTGCGGTGTAACCGTTCGCTTTGGCCTGAACAGCAAATGCCGTATTAAAATAAACAGGCGCTTTTTGGTATTGGTAAAAGGTAAACACCAATACCCCAAGCAACAGGATCAGGAATTGCATGGGTACCTTTACCAATCCATTCATCAGCAATCCTTTTTTGCTCTCCTTATCATTGCGGGCGGTGAGGTAGCGCCCCACCTGGCTCTGGTCGGTACCAAAATAAGAAAGCGCCAGGAAGAACCCGCCGATCAGTCCGCTCCAGATATTGTATTTGTCCTTCCAGTCGAAGGCACCATTCTTTAGTCCATTGGTGATAATATTCATTTTACCATACTGACCTGCATGCTTCAGGGCATCGGCAAACCCCATATCACCAGGCAGCAGTTTTACCACGAGATAACCCGCAATACACATACCAGCAATGATGATGATGAGCTGGAGTTGTTGTGTATACGCCACCGCTTTAGCCCCCCCGCTCATCGTATAAATAATCAGTAATCCGCCCATCATCAGGTTGGTAGCATAAATATTCCAGCCGAGCAGGGAGCTGAGGATGATGGAGGGAGCATAAATGCTTAACCCGGTGGATAGCCCACGCCCGGTAAGAAACAGAAAAGCAACAAAGCTGCGCGTATGTTTGTCAAACCTGGTTTCCAGATATTCATAAGCGGTATAGACTTTCAGCCTCCGGAATACGGGCACAAAAAAAATACAGATCACCACCATGGCAATGGGCAGACCAAAATAGTATTGTACAAAGCGCATCCCATCCGTATAAGCCTGACCGGGAGCGCTGAGAAAAGTAATGGCACTGGCCTGTGTACCCATAATACTGAGGAGTACAATATACCAGGGCATGGAACGGTTGCCCAGAAAATAACCGTCGAGATTTTTTGTGGTGCGGCTTTTGTAAATGCCATACACAATGATACCCAGAAGGGTAATGATTAATATGAGCCAATCGGGGGTACTCATGAGAAATATCGGGTTATCCACCAGCAAGCCAGTATAATGACCACCAGAAAAGCGATCACAGCAATATACCAGCGCGTCCAGTACGTTTGATCATTCGGCATAATGGTAATGACTGATGGTTTATTTAAAATAACGACGTCCTTTATTGGCAATCAGGTTGGCAAAAAGCCGGTAAGCACCGGGAACACCTGCAGGCAATTCCCTGAAGAAAACCAACCCTGTATAAACAAACCTGCCCTTGCCATAATCGGTTACGATCAAGGCACCGTTATCGGCCTTTTCGCCCGGATCTGCTATGCTGAGAATCGACCGGTAATTGCTGTCTGCTTTCTCGGCATGGTAAATACTTCTTTCCTGTATCCAGCCATTGAAATCGGCCCCGGTAATTTTATTGGGGAAATTCAGCACCGGGTGATCGGGCTGCAGAAAATTGACCGTTGCATTTTCATCAGTAATCCGGTTGCGCGAAATGGAAAAGGGATATGGCGATATTTTAGCGCGTACCGGGCCTATTTGATTTGACGTATTATACTGTACCACCATGGTACCCCCTTCTTTAACGTACTGCATCAGTGTCTCATATACATTGTTCATCCAGTCGTTGGTATTGTACGCGCGTATACCTGTAATCACCACGTCAAACTGCCGCAGGTTGGAGGTTGTAATATCTGCCTCCCGCAGCAAGGTTACTTTATACCCCATCTGCTCCAGTGCTTCGGGTACCTTATCCCCTGCCCCAACAATATAGCCCGCCGTACTGCCCGATGTTTTCAGGTCAACAGGTACTATTTTTACCGGATCGCGGTAGTGGTAATAGATATCTGGGATATGATCATAGGCGATTTTGCGCAGGGTCATCTCCTGCTCCGTTTTCAGCCATTTGTTTTTGAAGACCGGGCTGAGCATCGCCGGATTCCCTGCCGCTGCGGAAGGCTGGGCCAGGTTCAGGGTAAAGCGCTTTTTATCTCCCTTACCTACAGACAGCAGACTATCAAAAACATTTACCCTTTCGGAACCTATATAATACATCAGGTTTGAACTATCGGTAAGCTTGCTGTTGAACTGCAGGTCAATATTTACTTTCCTGGTTTGCTTTTTGACATTGGTATTAAACAACAGGAAGGACGGAGTGGTACTGATAAAGACCGGGTTTACAACCTGCATCGGTTCAAACAGCTCTCCCTTTACCGGATCAGTGTACTTATATTGTATGGGTTGGCGTATCTCCACCGGTACATTGTTAATCAGGGTACTGAATGTTGCATAATAAGGCTGATCCTCAGGCATACCAATCTTTGTTTTTGTACTCACCACAAAGCGGCCGCTATCCAGTCCCTGTTCCAGCCAGTAAGGCTGGGAAGAGGGTGCTGTTTCACTAAGATACACCGTGATGTTTTTGCTGCGCGCGATGTTGTTACCGATTGAATCAAACTGCGCGCTGCCACCCATGGCCTGAACGGAGACCCTGTTCAGCGGCAGACTGCTCCTGTTGATGACAGACAAACTGATGCGCATACTATCCCCCTTTACATTGAGTTGATTGGCTACGGTTGCCTCTGTATAGATACCCATACAGGCCGCAATCATCCGGCTGGCTTCACGTATCTTCAGATTCACCCAATACCTGGCAACATCATTTATTACGCTGCTGCTTGTCCCCATGTCTTTACCCTGTACCGGGTTATGATCTGTCATGGTCAGCCCTTGTTGCTGCATGGCCAAAAGTTGTTGGCTGATCTGTATCAGGCCGCTCGCACTGCGCTCAGGCTGAAGCGTACTGAATCCTGCAATAAGCGAGTCGATGCTGAGCGGCAATGCAGAGGATGGGTTTACCCTTGCCCAGGTATTGTCCACGCCATCCATCAGGTCTTTTACCGGCGCTTCACCCTTAATGGTTTTGAAATACTCAATCTGGCTGCCGCGTTGTGCAGGCACACCAAAGCCCTGGCTTTTATGCTGGCTCCGGCTTTGTGCGGCCAGTTCACCATAACTCTTACCCAGCAATGGATTATACTGTCCAACGTCTATTTTAAACTGATCTTCGCGCTGCGTATTGGTGGAACCGAAGCTGAAGGTGTTCCAAAGCAAGCGCTTGGCCTTCCACACGGTAACGCCATTTTGCAATTGCTCGGGAAAGCGGTTGGGATCAGCAGCAGCATCAAACGCCTCTTCCGCAAGTATCGCAGAAGCCGTATGATGACCATGCCCGCCCTCACCGGTGGTGGGAAAACGGCAGATGATCACATCGGGCTTAAACTGCCGGATCACCCATACCACATCACCCAGTATGGCTTCCTTACCCCAGGTACGCATGGTTTCCTCCGGGCTCTTGCTATACCCGAAATCATAGGCCCGGCTGAAAAGCTGTTCTGCGCCATCAATGCGTCTTGCAGCAAGCAGCTCCTGTGTGCGGATAAGCCCGAGGTCAATCCCCTGCTCATCACCAATCAGGTTCTGTCCGCCATCCCCGCGGGTAAGACTCAGGTAACCCGTCCGGTACAACTTTTCATTAGCCAGATAAGCCAGCAGACGCGTGTTCTCATCGTCCGGGTGTGCAGCCACATACAGGACAGCACCCAATACTTTGAGCTTGCGTAGTTGCTGCAGGATTTCCGCCGAATGATAGGTTTTAGGCGCCTGTGCCTTTGTAGTAGTGCTCATAAAAACTGCAAAAAGCAGTATCGTCAGTTGCTTGATTGTTGCCATGTATCGGTATGCCAATGCGTTTGGTTGAAATTGGGTACGAATGTATGGGAAAATGATGGGATGATAAACGATGAAATAGATGAGCGGGCAACCCACCTGCGCCGGATACCCGATTACCTTTGCCGGAACCATAGCCGCCTGTTGAGCCGGGGCTGGATAGCCGGAAAGGTTCACCTATCTTTGTATAATCAATAACCGGGCAGCATAAAAGCTGCCCATGGATCTATCATGACAAAAAAAATAACCATACTGGTTGCAGGGATTGGTGGAGTGGGTGGATACTTTGGCGGGCTTTTAGCCCGTAAATATCATGCACACGACCAGGTAGAAATCGTATTCCTTGCACGGGGTAAACACCTTCAGAAAATACAGGAGTCGGGTTTAAGGATTGAAGAAGACACCCATACATTTACCGTACACCCCGCACGGGCAACAGATGATACCCAGGCCATCGGTATTGCTGATTATATCCTGATCTGTACCAAAGGCTACGACCTTGAAGCAACGATTGAACAACTCAAACCCTGTATCGGCGCGTACACCGTACTGCTGCCCCTGCTCAATGGGGTGGATGCAGCAGACAAAATTGCACGCCTGCTTCCGGATGCCTGTATTGCAGATGGATGTGTATACATCGTTGCACGACTCAGGGAAGCAGGTGTTATAGAACATAAGGGCAATATACAGTTGCTGTATTTCGGACTGGAAGGAAAAACAGATCCGAGGCTTTCGAAACTTGAAAAACTCATGCTGGAGGCGGGTATAGAAGCTACGCTCAGCAATACAATTACCTCCATCATCTGGGAGAAATTTATTTTTATTTCACCTACCGCTACAGCAACTTCTTATTTCAACTGCGCCATTGGTGAACTGATGCAGCAGCATGAAAATACTGTGCAGGTGTTAATTGGCGAAGTAATCGGGATTGCTAAAGCCAAAGGCGTCTCTATCAGTACCGATATAAAGACCAGAACACTGAATCGTTTACATTCATTACCACCTGAAAACACCTCATCTATGCACAATGATTATCGTGCGGGAAAACCATTCACAGAAGTAAACTCCCTCACAGGGTATGTTGTTGCAACAGGTGAGCAACTACAGATAGCGGTACCAACCTATACAAGACTGTATAGCGAATTATTGCAAAGAATTTAATCCTGATCATCAGTGTATCCTTATCTATAAGCGGTTATGTTTCGTTATCCCTCACCCCCGGGGCAGCATACTATTTCCGGGCAGTATTAAAGCGATAAGAAAACCCCAGCGATACATAGTTTCCTGAATATCCCTTCAAAAAGTATTATTGCGATAAAGTGTTTTATCATCTCCTCATCCTTTCTGTTGCCCTTTGATTGGCCATGATTATTGCAGCATCTTTCCCGTGAGCCGGACAAACAAATCTCCCACACCTTCCGTTGCAGGCTTTTCAATAAAATACATATTGCCATATTCGCCCATCTCCGGTATCTTTTTATCGATAATGTATTTGGGTGTTACCAGAGGCACATACTGAATCAATCCGGCAGCCGGATACACCTGGAGCGATGTTCCCACCAATACAAAAACATCTGCATCCGCGATAATATCCGCAGCAACACTGATCAACGGTACCGGTTCTTCAAACCATACAATAGAAGGACGCAACTGACCACCATCCGGTGCCAGGTCGCCCGGGTTTATATCACCCCTGATCTCATAATGCACCCTTTCATTCTTTACGCTGCGCATCTTAAAAATTTCACCATGCAGGTGAAGTACATGAGTACTCCCTGCCCTTTCATGGAGGTCGTCGATATTTTGTGTGATAACGGTTACATCAAAATGTGCCTCAAGTGCTGCCAGACCCATATGAGCCGTGTTGGGTTGTGCAACAGCAATATCTTTACGGCGCTGGTTGTAGAAGTCGAGTACCATTGCCGGATTGCGATGGAAAGCATGTGGCGTGGCTACATCTTCCACCCTATGGCCATTCCACAAGCCATCACTATCGCGAAATGTTTTCAGGCCGCTCTCAGCACTGATGCCCGCCCCGGTGAGTATGATGAGTTTTTGTTTATCCATTGCGCCCTGTATTCAAGAATGGTTTATTCCCCTGCCATTTCAAGTACCGTATACCATTCCTCCGGCGTTACCGGTTGTACCGACAAACGACCCAGCCGCACCAAAGCCATATTGGCCAATGCGGTTTCAGCTTTTATACGGGCTAATGATACAGTTTTTTTCAGTTTACGTACAGGTTTAAAATCCACCACAACCCAATTGGGATCTTCAGTGGTAGGATCCTGATAAGCCTCTTTAACCACTTTGGCAATACCAACAATCTCAACGCCCTCATTACTATGGTAAAAGAATGCCTCATCCCCTTTCTGCATAGCCCTGAGGTTATTGCGTGCCGCATAATTGCGTACACCATCCCAAAAAGTTTGCTTATCCTTTACGAATTGATCCCAACTGTATTTGAAGGGTTCTGATTTAATCAGCCAGTACGCCATATAAATAATTGTAAGTGGCGGTAAAAGTAATGATTTGCTTTCATAAGGGCAAAGCACAGGTATATATGAACGGACAACAGGCAGACAATGCCCCTTTTGTAGCCACCATCAGGGCAACCTATTCCTCCCAGCCATGCGCCAGTACATCTGCAATATGCATGGTTTTAAGCGGCAATGATTTTTCTGCAGCATATCCGTCTATGTGCATGAGGCAGCTAAGGTCAGTAGAAATGATGTATTCTGCTCCCACGCTGAGGGCATTGTTTACTTTCTGATCGGCCATACCTGCCGATATTCCCTCAAACTTAACAGCAAATGTGCCGCCAAATCCGCAACAGGTTTCGTTATCCGGCATTTCCACAAGTTCCAGCCCCTGCACATGGCTGAGCAAACGGCGCGGACCTTCCTTGATCTTACATTCACGCAGCCCCGCACAACTATCGTGGTAAGTCGCTTTACCCGGCATCACAGCACCATAGTTCTCGATCTTCAGTACGTCTGTCAGGAATTCCGTAAACTCAAAAGTGCGTTTACCAAGATCTTTTACCTGATTGTGGGCAGAAGAGTTTTCAAAAAGTTTGGGATAATAGTTGCGGATAAATCCTGCACAACTGGCGCTGGGAGTAACCACATAGTCCGTACCCTCAAAGTCCTTTATAAACTTACTGCATACCGCCCGCGATTCATCCCAGAAGCCGGCATTAAAAGCAGGTTGTCCGCAACAGGTCTGGTTCGGGTTATACTGTACGTCACAGCACGCCTTTTCGAGCACCTTCACCATATTAAATGCGGTTTGCGGATACAACTGGTCAACAAAGCATGGTATAAATATCTGTACTCTCAACGGCTTATTCCTCCATTCAGTTTAAGTAAACGATTTAACAAGGTGAATCATTTTCAGGGCAGTGATGGCGGCTTCGCTGCCCTTGTGGCCATGGATGCCTCCGGTACGCTCGTCTGCCTGCTGCTGGTTATCTACCGTAAGTATACCGAAGACGGTTGGTACAGGCAACTCAAGATTTAATGCGGTCACCCCTTGTGTAACCGATTGACATACATAATCGAAATGCGGGGTATCGCCACGTAATACACAACCAAGCGTTATAAAAGCATCCGGCTTACCGGGTTTATAACGGTGCGAAAGCCAGTACTTTCTTACCGCAAAAGGGATTTCCACCGCACCGGGTACAGTAATCACTTTTACCATTGCACCGTGTGCCTTCAGTGTTTCCACACAACCGGCTTCGAGCAGATCAATGATAGCGGCGTTCCATTCTGTACGCACAATAACGATACAGGCACCTTCCGCAAACGGGGTGCCTGTTGTATCGAAAAAATTAGTATTGACTATTGCCATAGTTGATGTTAGACGCGAAAATTAATTGGTCACTCCCAACCTGCCCAGGCATTTATCCACATCCCCTGCTGCAATGCTTGCAGGATACCTGTCTTTGATTTTTTTATACAGTTCAATCGCATCTTTGGGTTTACCGTTTACTTCACAGAACTGCGCTGCTTTAAACAGTGCTTCCGGCGTAATGATCTCATCCGACTCATTTTCTGCTGCAGCTTTCCTGTAATATGAAAGCGCTTCATCATTTTTCTTTTGCTGTGCATAAGCATCAGCGATCATACCATAAGCCAGGCTCTGTATCTGGTGGGCGCCATTACCATCAAATTCCTTTAATTGTTTGATCGCCTTGTCGAACTCTCCGCTATGGAGGTAGCAGGCACCAGCCATATAATGCGCACGGTTGGCAGCCGGGGTACCGCCCTGGTTATTGATGATGTTGAGCAAACCGGTAATTTTACCGCTGCCCATATCACCACCGGAAAGGATCGTATTAATGGTATCCTTGCTGTAAGTACCCGCATTAACCATCTTGGTAAACAGGCGCTCGGCTGCAAAAACGGCATCAGCTGCCTTTTCTTCCTTGGGCAGTTTGAACATATATTTATAGATAAACCACCCACCAACGAGCAGTATGACGGCACTGCCCGCCATGATTATGGGTTTGCTGAATTTATCCCAGAAATTTTTTGCTCTTGCAACGATCGCCTCACTACCGGCGCTTGCCTGAGCCGCCTGTACTGTCACTTCTGCTTTTTTGTCTGCCATTTTTGTATTGTATAATGATGAAATTGTGTAGGGTTAAATTGTATTAATCAACAATAAAGGGGTAATCCTCCTGTACATACACGTCTTTCAGGAGTTCGCTGTCATCCGGCCATGGGCTTTCCTCGGCAAAGGTTACCGACTCTTCCACTTCCGCTTTTACCCTTTCATTGATTACTTCTATCTCTGCTTCAGTTACGCCAAACTCTTCTGTAAGTATTTTATGCGTATGATCGATCGGATCTTTCTCTTTATACTCTTCCACCTCTTCCTTGGTGCGATATTTCTGCGGATCGCTCATACTGTGTCCCTTGTAACGGTAGGTTTTGATTTCGAGTAAGGTAGGACCGCCTTTCTCACGAGCGCGGTTGGCCGCACGAAGTACTGCATTGTGTACATCCTCCGGACTCATTCCATCCACACTATCGCCGGGCATATCGTAGGCATCTGCCAGTTTATAGATGTCCAGTACATTGCTGGTACGTGCCACCGAGGTACCCATTGCGTAATTGTTGTTTTCGCAAATGAAGATAATGGGCAATTTCCAGAGCATGGCCATATTAAAGGTTTCGTGCAACATTCCCTGGCGGGCAGCCCCATCCCCAAAGAAACAAACCGCAATATTATTGGTTCCCTTATACTTTTCTGCGAAAGCAAGTCCGGCACCTGTACCAATCTGTGCACCCACAATACCATGACCGCCAAAGAAATTTTCCTTCACCCCAAAGAAGTGCATACTGCCACCCTTACCCTTACTGCAACCGGTAGCCTTTCCGTAGAGTTCGGCCATACAGCTTTTGGCACTCACCCCCTTGGCTATTGCAAGGGCATGATCACGGTAAGCCGTAATAAACTTATCGTCAGGGTTGGTTGCCGTCATACAGCCGGCAGCTACTGCTTCCTGGCCAATATAAAGGTGACAGAAGCCCCGGATTTTCTGCATACCGTACAATTGGCCTGATTTTTCTTCAAAACGGCGCAATAGCAGCATCAGCTCGTACCAGTACAGGTAGGTCTCTTTTGAAAACTTTGTAGCCAATGGGTTATAATTTTAGGCCGCAAAGATAAGGGGGAAAACGCAAATTGCGCAAGCTCCTCCTTCTTCTTTATCTTGCAACCCCATGCTGCGTATCAACAAGGTCATACTCACCCAATTTAAAAATTATGCCTTATCCTCTTTTGTCTTTACCGAAAAAGTGGTGGGCATCTGCGGACTGAACGGCAAGGGCAAGACCAATCTTCTCGACGGACTGCACTATCTCTGCTTTACCAAAAGCTATTTTTCCCGTACCGAACAACTCAATGTACAGTTTGGTGGTGACGGACTCCGGCTGGAAGGGCATTTTGAGGTGTCTCCTACCCCGCTGCATCCCGGGGGGCCTTATAAAGTGGTCTGCATCAACCGGGGAACAGCCCGGAAAGAGGTGACGGTAAATGATACGCCTTATGATAAATTCTCCCGTCATATCGGCCGGTTTACCTGTGTAATCATTGCCCCGGATGACGTAGCCCTGATTACCGGCGGCAGCGAGGAACGACGCAGGTGTATCGATACCACCCTCAGCCAGCTCGATCCCGAGTACCTTCAGCAGCTCATTACTTATAATAAGGTATTGCAGCAACGCAACAGCCTGCTCAGGCATTTTGCCGAAACAGGCCAGCAAGACCTGCCCTTGCTGGACGTACTGGATCACCAGCTCGCAGGCCCGGGAGCAATCATTTATCAAAAACGCCGGGCTTATACCCAACAACTCATCAGCCTGGCCAAAATGCTCTACGCACAGATTGCAGGTAATGGTGAAGCCGTTGCAATCACTTATGAAAGCCAACTCAACGATACCCCACTCCACATACTCCTGCAACAAGGGCGTGACAAAGACCTGCTGCTCCAACGCACAGCGTTTGGCATACATAAAGACGAGCTTACCCTGCAATTAGACGGACAACTATTCAGGAACATCGCCTCACAGGGACAACGTAAAAGCTTGCTCTTTGCCCTCAAACTGGCAGAATATGATCTGCTGAAGCAGGAAAAACAATTTGCCCCCCTGCTGCTGCTGGATGATGTGTTTGAAAAACTTGACGATAGTCGTATGCAGAACCTCCTGCACCGTGTTTGTGTGGAAGGGGATGGACAGGTTTTTATTACAGATACCCACCCCGAAAGATTGGAAGCACAACTCAAGGCTCTGGACACGCCTTACCAATTGATCAAATTATAGAGAAGATATGAGAGACGAGACGCAAGACCGGGGATAATCCATGGCCCCGGCTACCTATGGGTACGGAATACGGCCCCTCCTGCTACCCGCTACTTATCATCTTGCTACTATTCCTTTGTGATCCCGACACGATTCGAACGTGTGACCCACAGCTTAGAAGGCTGTTGCTCTATCCAACTGAGCTACGGGACCCTGATTTTTTACTGCACCGGTGCAAAAATACTGTATTTTACAGTTTGAACAAATTTGCAGCGTCAACCATGAACGTAAAAATTGAAGACTCGTGGCATACCGTATTGAAAAACGAGTTTACGAAAACGTATTTTCAGCAGGTAGTCACTTTTCTAAAGGCAGAAAAAGCCCTGGGCAAAACCATTTACCCACCGGGTTCGCTTATGTTTAATGCTTTTGAACAAACCCCTTTTCCGAGGTTAAAAGTCGTTATCATCGGGCAGGATCCCTATCATGGTGCGGGACAGGCACATGGCCTCAGTTTCTCGGTGCCGGCCAATGTTCCACCCCCACCCTCTTTAGTAAATATTTACAAGGAAATACAAACCGATATCGGCGTACAGATGCCCATGCGCTTTGGTAATCTTACCCAATGGGCACAACAGGGTGTACTGCTGCTTAATGCCATCCTCACGGTACGTGCCAATGAACCGGCCAGCCATTCCAAAATTGGATGGATGGAGTTTACCGATGCCGTCATCAGCAAAATATCGGCAGAAAAAAAAGGCATTGTCTTTCTGCTCTGGGGAAAATTTGCACAAGAAAAACAGGTATTGATTGATGCCACCAAACATCATATCCTCAAAGCAGCACACCCCTCGCCTTTCAGCGCCGACAAAGGCTTCTTTGGCTGTCAGCATTTCTCAAAAGCCAATGCCTTTCTGGTACAGGAAGGGCTGGCACCCATCAACTGGAAACTGGAAAACTGAATACATGAACCTTGTTAAAAATATATTTGCCCGCGTCTGGGCGGCCTGGGGTCTGCTCTCGTTTGCGTTACTGATGCTGCTTTTCTTTCCGGTCTTTGCCTTCTGCTTTTGCTGGAACGATCCAAAACGCAGCCGCATTGCCTATCCCATCTTTGGCATATGGATGAGCTGTTACCTGCCGCTGATCGGGGTACGCATACGCATCAGGGGTAAGGAGAACTTTGCACACGGACAAAATTATATCGTGCTCTGCAACCACAACTCGCTGATTGATGTACCGGTATCGAGTCCGCGCATACCCGGTCCCAATAAGACCATTGCCAAAATCGAAATGGCCCGTATACCCGTCTTCGGCATCATTTACCGTCTGGGCTCGGTACTGGTGGATCGTACCGATAAAGACAGTCGCCGCAAAAGTTATATACAGATGAAAGAAGTACTCGATACCGGCTTACACATGTGCATCTACCCCGAAGGTACCCGCAACAAAACGGGTCAGCCGCTCAAAGATTTTCACGATGGTGCGTTCAAGTTGGCTGTGGATACAGGTAAACCCATTATGCCCGCAGTACTGATAGGTACAAGGCATATACTGCCGGGCAATAAATCGTTTTACCTGCTGCCGGGATTGATTCAGTTTCATTTCCTGCCACCCATAACGGTCATGGCCGGCAGTGATGTTGAAGTCCTGAAAAATCAGGTACACCGGCTCATGTGGGAGCACTATGCTGCCGAAACGACCGGTTGATCAGAAATTCCGGTTCCTGCGTTGGAAAAGGGCTATATTGAGCCCGGCACGAACGATGGGAATGGCGCGTAAGGTATTGTTCTGTAAATATTCCACATAAGGTGAATTCCGGTTACGGGTGACATCCACCATCACGCTGAAATAATAAAAGGTACTGCCCACACCTTCGCGCCCGGTGCAGTAACCACCGCCCAGCAGCAGACTGTTTACACTCAGGTTGTCACGATAAGTGGGCGTGCCATTACCCGGCACCACTTTAAGCGCAATAAAATTGCGTTCGTACTGTGCCTGTGCAAAAAGAAAATTAACGGGGTAAAGCCTTACAAAAGCACCGGGACCATATACTGTTTGGCGATACCGGTCGCCACTAAACTCCGTAAAGCCGGTATAGGTAAGGTTGACCGCAATACCCGCATCAATAAAGCGGTTGATGCTGTACCCCAGTACAGGATTTACACCCAGTACGGTAGCCCCATTAAAGAACGAAACGTTGACGCCGCCACCGGTAAACAGGTTTTGTTTTTTGAACCCACCCTTCCGTACTTCATCTTCATCGTCATCTTTTTGTGCAAACAGGGTTGTGCCGGAAGCCAGCAGTAATAGCAAAGTGATTAATTTTTTATACATCGTTCAGGTTTTGATAAAGACTACCCCGCTCAGACAGGGTCAAATATTTTTCCGGCATTCAATATATTGTTCGGATCAAACAGTTTTTTGATGCCGCGCATCAGTTGCAACTGCATATCATCAAATACAATATCCATATATGCCTTCTGTACCAGGCCTATGCCATGCTCACCACTGATGGTGCCGCCGAGGCTCTTCACCAGTTCAAACAAGGCACGCAGCGCAGGTATTACAGCTTCATTGTTGAGGCTGTAAATGCTCCCTTCTTTTTTGATGCGGATGTGCAGGTTACCATCACCAGCATGGCCATAACATACTGCGTTAAAATCGTATTGCAAACCAAGCGCTTTTACACCCCTGATCAGTGCCGGCAGTTCGGCGCGGGGTACCACCGTATCCTCCTCAATGGTATAGCCCGCCAGCTTTACCGCTTCTGCCACACGGCGGCGAAGCTTCCAGAGCTCAGCCTTCTGCTGCGCGTCATCGGCAAAAAAGACTTCCCCGCAATCAAATGCTGTCAGCAGTTCTGCAATCGCCTCCATTTCGGCCATCAGGCTGTCGATATGATTGCCATCTACTTCAATAATGAGGTGTGCAGCGGTATCCTCGGTTACCGGTACCACACTGCTATCCACCATCTTGCTCACAATCCGGAGCGCGTCAATCTCTACCAGTTCCAGCGCACTCGGCGTAAAGCCCGCCCTGAAGATAGCACTTACCGCAGCACCTGCTTTTTCAAGATCGCGAAAAGGCACAAGCATCAGCAGGTCATGTTTAGGATGCGGCAATAGCTTTAGCACAATCCTGGTCACAAATCCGAGTGTACCCTCGCTGCCCACTACCAATTGGGTAAGGTTGTATCCTGTGGAGTTTTTTAACACACTGGCGCCCGTCCAGATGATTTCGCCTGTAGGCAATACCACTTCGAGATTGAGTACATAATCCTTCACCACCCCGTATTTTACCGCCTTGGGGCCACCGCTGTTCTCGGCAATATTGCCGCCGATAAAACAACTCCCCCTGCTACTCGGATCGGGCGGGTAAAACAACCCTTTTTCTTTTACGGCATTCTGCAAAACCTCTGTAATCACCCCCGGCTCCACAGTCACCTGCAGGTTACGTTCATCGATACTGATGATGCGGTTAAGCCGCTCCGATGAGAGCAGCACACCCCCAAACTGCGGTAGCGCACCACCGCTCAGTCCCGTACCTGCACCACGCGGCGTAACAGGTATCCCCGCTGCATTACACAAAACCATGATCCTGCTCACTTCGGCTGCCGATGCGGGCTTTACCACCACATCGGGCAAAAAATGCAGGTTCTCTGTTTCATCATGTGCATAATGATTCAACGCCTCCTCATCTATCAAAACATTGTCTTTTCCTGAGATATCGTACAACAATTCAATATGTTCGGCACGTATGCCGCGAACAATTCCGGTTTCCATGTAACATTCTTTGTGCAAAAATCGTATAAAATGGGCAGGCAGAAAAATGATGTTGATGAACCTTTTTTTTCAAAATGTTAAAATTCATAAACGGTTGAGGTTTTTTCGACATATCTTATATCTTTACGAAACAAATCGTATTTCATCATAAAATAAAAAAGTATAGTCATGAAACAATTCATCCGGAAACATAAAGCAGCCATTACCGGCATCGGGGCATGCCTCCTCATTGGTAGTGTTACCCTCGCCTTTCAGGACCTTCCCCTTACAGTGGTACAGCAGCAGGAAGTTAACATTTCAGACACCGTTCCCGAAAAATCAGCGAAACAGCAACCGGATAAGGGCATGACGATGAAGGAGTTTGACGCGCTGCCGGGTGTGGTGGAAAACAGCCTTTCCAAAGCAGCCGATCAACTGAAAAAGATCGATTGGGCAAAAATCAGTGCCAGCGTGAATGAAGCACTTAAGAATGTGGATCTGGAAAAGATCAGGATGGATGTGGAAGCCTCGATGAAAAAAGTGGACATGAGTAAACTGATGACGGATATTGCCGAAGGACTCAAAGGACTTGACATCGAAGGCCTGAAGCCGGATATGGAAAAGGCAATGAAAGAAGCCGGTCAATCACTGAAAGAAATAAACTGGGATGAGGTTAAAGCAGAACTGCGCCGCGCCAAAGCAGAACTGGAAAAAGCAAAGGTTGACCTGAAAGGCATTGATATGGACAAAATCATGCAGGAAGCGCGTAACGGTATTGAGCAGGCAAAAACCAAACTGCAGCAATACAAAACCATGTTTACCGAAATGGAAAAGGACGGGCTGATCGACACCAAAAAAGGATTTAAACTCGAATACAGGAAAGGCCGACTCTTTATTGATGGTAGAGAACAAACGCAGGAAGCAAGCAACAAATACAAAAAATATATCGACGAGGATGATTTCAACATCCAGATTTCGGCGGATAAGTAATGCCGTTGCATAACAAATTAAAACAAAAAGGAACTGAATATTCAGTTCCTTTTTGTTTTAATTTTACGGCGAATGCCCTCATGACAGTAAAGAAGCCCATTTTCACATCGTCAGTCACATACCTTGTATTGGCTATTGTACTCTCTGCACTGTTTGCCCTGCGGCAGTATGACAATAAGACAGATCTCCGGAAAGCCACAGGTATCGTTACAGCCATCAGCAATATTAATGATCATTTCCCCGGTAAAGACACGGCCAGATACCGTTACTTACAATTGTCGGCCTACGACAAACCCTTTCAGTTGTTTATCGGCAAAAGTACCGGGGATTTTAGCCCGCAGTTGGATAAAATAGCCGCACTCAGCCCTGGTGATTCGGTTACCGTATATTTCAGGGAATCTGACCAGACCATAAGCAGTCCCGTGAATAACCTTGCACACTTTATTGACAGGGGTGCCACGCCAATTTTTATCAAAGGCAACGCTGGTAAGTGGTTGGTCTGGGGAATGGCCGTCTTTTGTGTATTGATGATCGCCGTATTGGTATGGCTGAAAGCAAGGGGCAGGATTATATGAATACCATATGCCGTTGAAAAAAACTGAAGCGATTACGGAAACCGGTCAAAACATCAGCCGCCATAAATGTACTCTTTCCCCGAGGCTTATTGGTCAGTAGAAGTAAGTTATACAAACAGTAAGACCGTTACGTCAATAACGGCCTTACTGTTTGTACCTGTTTCGATAGTATACTACAACTTTTTAATCCTGAGGTTCCGGTACCAAACATTGTTTCCATGATCCTGCAGGGCAATATGGCCTTTTTTATACGTACCAAAGCCCGGCCATTTTACAAACTTGCTGGCAGCAACCATCTTCTTCCAGTTATCATCCCAGAGCGTAGTCGTTACCACCGGTTCGCTATTCAGGAAAAACTCCAGTTTGCCATTGACGCACTTAATTTCAGCCTGGTTCCATTCCAATGCCGGCTTCACGGTTTCCTTTGCAGAAGAGATGAGATCGTACAGATCGCCTGCGCGGTGTTTGATGATCCTGGCATCAGGGTGGCATTTGTTATCCAGCACCTGCATCTCCGGCCCTGTTTCCCAGGGATACTTATACATAGCCGTATCCTCATGTACATAAAACATCATCCCACTGTTACCACAAGTATCGATTTTCCATTCCAGTTTAAGGTGGAAGTTTTCATATTCCCCATCGCTCACTATATCACCTCCATTTTTAATCTGCCAGTTTTCTTTTTCTGAAGCATCAAGGTGTAAAGCACCATTCACGGCTTTCCAGGCCGCACCCACAGGGGCGCCGCCATACTTGTGCCAGCCCCGGGTAGTGGTACCGTCAAAAAGGCTTACCCATCCATCCTTCGCTTCGGCCTCACTCAATGCGGCCACGTTTCCGGTAGCGGTATCTTTTTTAACAGGTTCGCTTTTACCCGTTGCTCCTTCGTTGCAGGATGCGGCGAAGAGTACCGCACCGCAAATCCAAAGTAGTTTGTGCATATGCTTATTTATTTTTTAAATGACAGAATGTATTTAACCATGGCCACGGCGTCTTCCTTGCCGAGGGCGGGATGTGGCGTCATCTTAGCCTCTCCCCATATACCAGCACCACCGGAAATGATCCTGTCCGCCAGTTTCTCTACATCGGGCTTTACCGCATACTTATTGGCAATGTCCGTGTAAGAGGGTCCCTGCATCACCGCATCCGCCTTATGACAGGCAGCACAGTCACTCCGCTCCATATTGGCAGCAGCACTTTCATGCTCGGGTGGCACAACGGGTTTTGGCGGAGCAGCGGGCACTTCCGGAACCGATACAACAGGTTCGGGTTTGGATGAACTTTCGTTACAGGCCAGAAAAAGTGCGGCAAACGAAAAAGCGATTGTTATTTTTTTCATTGTTCTTTATTTTAAAAGCAGATAGGAGACATAAGATTTAAGACACAACATTAAAAACATTCCCTCCTGATACCTGATACTTCTCATGCTGTTACTGTTTCAGGCACAAGAGGTGAGACAAACCCTGCTAACGATAACAGGCAAGCCCACGGCTGGGTACTATGTACCAAAACTTACTCACAAAAGCCCCAGCAATTTACGGTTAAAAGCCGCATCAGTAGCCTGCCCCGCAAAATCATCAAACGCCTTCTCCGTAACCCGGATGATGTGATCACGGATAAAGACAGCCCCCTCCCTGGCCCCGTCTTCCGGATGCTTGATACAGCACTCCCACTCCATCACTGCCCAGCCCGGATAATCGTATTGCGTCAGTTTACTGAAAATGGTTTTAAAATCCACCTGTCCATCACCCGGGCTCCTGTACCGGCCCGCACGGTTGGCCCAGCTCTGGTAGCCCCCGAAAGTACCCTGCTTACCCGTAGGGTTAAACTCTGCGTCCTTTACGTGAAAAGCCCTGATCCTTTCGTGGTAATGATCGATATAGCGGATATAATCCAATTGCTGCAATACAAAATGAGAAGGATCATACAGCAGACAAGCGCGTGGATGCTGGTTTACTTTATCGAGAAACATCTCGTAAGTGACCCCGTCAAACAGATCCTCACCGGGATGTATTTCATAACACACATCCACACCACATTCGTCAAAACTGTTGAGTATGGGTAACCAGCGCTTCGACAGTTCGGTAAAGCCTTCCTCCACCAACCCTTCGGGTCGCTGTGGCCACGGGTGAAACGTATGCCAGAGCAATGCACCACTGAAAGTAGCATGGGCGTTGAGCCCCAGGTGCTCAGATGCTTTGGCGGCATATTTCAGTTGCTGTACTGCCCATTCCATCCGCGCCTTGCTGTTGCCCTTTACCGCCTCGGGGGCAAAGGCATCAAACAGTGCATCATAAGCCGGATGCACAGCCACTAACTGTCCCTGCAAATGTGTCGAAAGTTCAGTAATGACAAGACCGGCATCTGCCAGTTTACCCTTCAGTTCATCGCAGTAGGTTTTACTCGTTGCCGCAGTTTCCAGGTCAATACAACGCGGATCCCAGGCAGGAATCTGCACCCCCTTAAAACCCAGGCCTGCTGCCCATTGACAAATGGCGGTCATATCATTAAACGGGGCTTTATCGCCCAGAAACTGCGCCAGGAAAATACCGGGACCTTGTATCGTTCGCATATCAGTTGTATAGAATTATATCGTGAAGGATGTCCATTTTTCTGTGGCACCCGATGACCTTAATACATTATTAATAAACGCCATCCCGCGCACCCCTTCTTCCGCACCGGGAAAATCGAGCCAGGCCGGTTCGGGCACCGTACCATTGATACGGGCAAGCAGGGCAAGCGCAAAATTCCGGTACAGGTTGGCAAAGGCTTCGAGATAGCCCTCGGGATGCCCGGCAGGTGTGCGGCAATTGTGGCCGGCAACACCAGCAAGGTAGCCTGTACCCGCCCGGTAGACTTCCGTCGGTTTGTCCGCCCACTTCACCAGCAGGGTATTGGCAGCTTCCTGCATCCACTCAATGCCACCATGCTCCCCATATATCCTTACCCTGACATTATTTTCTTCACCTGCAGCTACCTGTGTAGCCATCAGCACACCGGTAGCCCCGTTGCTGAACCGCAACAGTACTTCCCCATCATCGTCTAAGCGCCTGCCCGGCACCACAATATTCACCGCCGCACAGAGTTCCGTTACCTGTAAGCCGCTGACATACTCTGCCAGGTTAAACGCATGCGTACCAATATCGCCCATGGCACCCGCTGCACCACTGCGCTCAGGATCGGTGCGCCAGGAAGCCTGTGTTTGTCCTGTTGCCTCCAGCAATGTGCTGAGCCAGCCCTGTGGGTATTCCACATATACTTTGCGGATGGTTCCCATTACCCCGCTTGCCAGCAACTGCCGTGCCTGTTTGAGCATTGGGTAACCGGTATAGGTATGTGTAAGCAGAAAGAGCAAACCGGTAGCTGCCACTTTCGTCTGTATCGCCTTTGCCTCTTCCAGCGAAAAAGCAACCGGCTTATCCACCACCACATGAAAGCCTTTCTCCAGCGCCAGCATAACAGGCGCAAAGTGCAGGTGATTGGGCGTAACAATACAAATAAAGTCCAGCCGCTGGTCTGCCGGCATATCAGCTTCCTGCTCAAGCATCGTTACATAATCTGTATAGGTACGCGCTTCATCCAGCATCAGTTGCGCACCAGATGCCATCGCCGTTTCAGCTTTACTGCTGAAAGCACCAGCCGTAAGTTCCACCAGGCCATCCATCCGTAGAGCAATCCGGTGTACCGCACCGATAAATGCACCTATGCCTCCACCGATCATCCCGGCCCTTAGTTTTCTGCTCTTCATGTACGAAACCGTTTGCGTGAATATTTTTATTTTTCAGGTGAACAAATGTAAATATAAAATGACTACATTTAGTTTTTCGATCTTCAACGAATACTAAAACTGCTTGTTACATGAAATTAAATGTCCGGCTTCAGCTTTCGGCAATGATGTTCCTCAACTTCTTTGTATGGGGCATCTGGTTTGTAACAATGGGCACCTACCTGCTCAAAGGAAATATAGGCGCTACAGACGGGCAAACCGGACTGGCATACGGCACGCAATGCCTCGGTGCTATCGTAGCTCCGTTTATCGTTGGTATGATAGCAGATCGCTTTTTTGCGGCACAGAAGATACTCGGCATCCTTCATCTCGTGGGTGCGGGCTTGTTGTATTATCTTTCTACGCAGAACAGTTTTGATTCTTTCTATTCCATCCTGCTCATTTATATGATTGTATATATGCCAACCCTCGCCCTGGTAAATGCCATCGCACTAAAGCAGGTAACCAATGCCGAAAAGGAATTTGCCGGACTGCGCGTATGGGGTACCATCGGCTGGATCGTGGCGGGGCTGATTATTGGCTGGATGGCCTGGGAAAAAAATCCGGCAACTCTTGGTGTTACCTACCAGATCGCAGCAGTTATCTCAGCAGCATTCGGTATTTATGCGTTCTTTCTACCCAATACCCCACCCCCGAAAGCGGGTAAAGACGTATCTGTTGCTGCCGTATTAGGACTGGACGCGTTAAATATCCTGAAAGACAGGAATTACCTGATCTTCTTTATTGCATCTATCCTTATCTGTATTCCGCTTGCCTTTTATTATGGCCTGACCAATAATTTTCTGAATGAAGCGGGTATGGCAAGTGCTGCGGGCAAACAGACCATGGGACAAATGAGTGAAACCCTTTTCCTGTTTTTGATGCCTTTGTTCTTCGCACGCTTCGGTACCAAACAAATGCTGCTGATCGGCATGATTGCCTGGGTATTGCGCTACCTGCTCTTTGCTTATGGCGATACAGGCAGCGGCATCTGGATGCTCTATACAGGCATCATCCTGCACGGCATCTGTTATGATTTCTTTTTTGTAACCGGTCAGATCTATACAGATAAAAAAGCGGGCGAGCAGGTGCGCTCGTCTGCGCAGGGACTGATTACCCTGGCCACATATGGCGTAGGCATGTACATCGGTTTCTGGGCCGCGGGTAAAATTGCCGGGCAATATGCCATTACCGATGCTGCCGGAAAAGTGATCAATCACCAATGGCAGTCGATATGGATTTTTCCCTGCCTCTTTGCCGTAGGGGTATCGCTGATGTTCTTTGTGTTTTTCAAAAACGATAAAACCAGTACAACAACCGCTGTTTGATGAAACGCAGACAACTTATACAAACAATAGCTGCCGGTACAGCCGGGTTGCTGACCGGGCAAAAAACAGTGGCGGCATTGCCGGCAGCAGCGGCTGATGAAGCCATGCGGGGCAATATCAATCACTCGGTTTGTAGCTGGACCTACAATTTCCTCTCCCCCGATGCCATGTGTACGATGGTCAAAAAGATGGGCTTTGCTGCCATTGACCTGGTTGGCCCCAAAGACTGGCTCACGCTCAAAGCCCATGGCGTCTATTCGAGCATGTGCAATGGCGCAGAACTCAACCTCGTGGATGGGTGGAACGACAAAACCTTTCATCCCGTTCTGATCAAAAATTACACAGAACACATTAACTTAGTGGCCGATGCGGGCTACCTTAACCTCATCTGCTTCAGTGGCAACCGCCGGGGGATGGATGATGAAACAGGATTGAACAATTGTGTGGCCGGGCTGAAACAAATCATGGGCATCGCAGAAAAACGTGGCGTCACCATCCAGATGGAACTCTTCAACAGCAAAGTGGATCATAAAGATTATATGTGCGATAAAACTGCCTGGGGTATTGAACTGTGTAAACGCATCGGATCGCCTAACTTTAAACTGCTTTACGACATTTATCACATGCAGATCAACGAGGGTGATGTAATCCGGACAATAACAGACCATCACCATTATTTTGGGCATTACCATACGGCAGGAGTACCGGGCAGGCACGAGATTGACGAAACACAGGAGCTCTTTTACCCGGCCATTATGCGCGCCATCGTGGCCACCGGATACAAGGGGTATGTAGCACAGGAATTTATACCCACCGGAACAGATGATGCAGCAAAGATCAAAGCGTTAAAAAAAGCGATCAGCATATGCGATGTTTAACACCGCAGCAAGTCAATAATGATTAAAATTTAAAATAAAAATATGGCAGACAATAATTATGATGCAATCGTTGTAGGCTCAGGCATCAGCGGTGGCTGGGCAGCAAAAGAACTGACCGAAAAAGGGTTGAAAGTATTAATGCTGGAGCGTGGCCGCGATATTGAGCACATCAAAGACTATGTGAATGCCAATAAAGAACCATGGGATTACCCCCACCGCGGCAGGCCTACGCAACAGATGAAGCTTGACTATCCCGTAC
Source organism: Chitinophagales bacterium (assembly GCA_013298665.1). Taxonomy (GTDB): domain Bacteria; phylum Bacteroidota; class Bacteroidia; order Chitinophagales; family Chitinophagaceae; genus Ferruginibacter. Next base: position 3,264 of record JAAFIK010000048.1, on the reverse strand, counting down.
TGAAAAGGGATTATCCGCTCAATGAACAAACCCTGGGCATGTGGGCCAACGAAAAAGACAACCCCTATACGGAAGAAAAGGGTAAACCCTTTGCCTGGTTCAGGGGCTACCATGTGGGTGGACGCTCATTACTCTGGGGTCGCCAGAGTTACCGCTGGAACAAATGGGATTTTGAAGCCAACGGTAAAGAGGGCATTGCCGTAGATTGGCCGATCCGCTACAACGACCTTGCCCCCTGGTACAGCCATGTAGAAAAGTACATCGGTGTACAGGGCAGCAAACACGGCTTAGACGTATTGCCGGATGGTGAGTTTATGCCCGCAATGGACCTCAACTGTGTAGAAAAAGATGTAGCCGCCCGGTTACAGACGTACTACAAAGGCCTGCGTCACCTCTTTATCGGACGCTCTGCCAATATAACCCAACCACTGCCCAACCGGGTGGGTTGCCAGTACCGCGACAAATGCTGGCTCGGTTGCTCATTTGGCGGATACTTCAGCACACAGTCTTCCACCCTGCCCGCAGCAAAAGCAACAGGCAACCTCACGCTTCGCCCCTTCTCAATCGTATCGAAAATCCTGTACGATAAAGACAAGAAAAAAGCTTCCGGTGTGGAAATCATCGATGCAACAGACAACAAAACATATACCTACAACGCTAAGATCATCTTTGTTTGCGCTTCTGCATTCAATTCCACCTGGCTGCTGATGAACTCAGCAACAGATATCTGGCCGGGCGGACTGGGCAGCAGCAGCGGTGAACTGGGGCACAATGCCATGGATCACCATTTCCGTTGCGGCGCCAGTGGCAATGTTGAAGGTTTTGACGACAAATATTATTTCGGACGGCGACCAACAGGCTTCTATGTTCCCCGCTTCAGGAATATCTATGACGACAAGCGCGACTACCTGCGTGGCTTTGGCTACCAGGGCGGCGCCAACCGCCAGGGCTGGGGACGCGAGATTGCAGAAATGAGCATCGGTGGCAATCTCAAAGATGCCTTATCAGAACCCGGTCCGTGGACAATCGGTATGCTTGGCTTTGGCGAAATGCTCCCCGACCACAGCAATACCATTTCACTCAACAAAGACCTGAAAGATAAGTGGGGCCTTCCTACCCTGCACATGAATATTGAGATCAAAGACAATGAGAAGAAGATGCGCAAAGACATGATGCAGGATGCAAAAGAAATGCTGGAAGCAGCGGGCATTAAAGACGTAAGGGATTGGGACTCTGGATACGAACCCGGTATGGGTATCCACGAAATGGGTACTGCACGTATGGGGCGTGAGGCTAAAACATCTGTACTCAACGGCAACAACCAGGTTTGGGATGCGCCAAACGTTTTTGTAACCGATGGTGCCTGTATGACTTCGGCATCCTGCGTAAACCCATCGCTCACTTATATGGCACTAACGGCACGCGCGGCCAGTTTTGCTGTTAGCGAACTGAAAAAAGGCAATCTCTAAAAGTAAATGATTAATCATTCAAGCCCGCGTACCAACAAAGGCGGTAAATAAAAAGATTATGGAAAGAAGAGAACTCTTGAAATTGATGCTCGTACTGACCGGTGGCACCATGATTGGTGGTGAACTCCTGATGAGCGGATGCAAACCCGGCAGCGGTTCGGGCCCCATTGCACTAACCGATGCGGATACCGCATTCCTCGATGAGGTAGGTGAAACCATTTTCCCGAAAACGACCAGTCCCGGTGCAAAGGAAACGGGTATCGGCAAACTGATGCGCACCATCGTTACCGATTGCTATGAAGAAAAAGACAAGGCGATCTTTGCCGCGGGACTGAAGCAGTTGAACGAAGCTTGTGTCAAAATGCACAACACCGATTTCATGAAAGCAACACCTGAGCAACGCACAAGCCTGCTAACCAGCATCGATGCAGAAGCGAAAACATACATGAAAAATAAAAAGAAAGAAGATCCCAATCACTATTTCACCATGTACAAACAGTTGACCATCTGGGGATATTTCACCTCAGAAGCCGGTGCAACCAAGGCCCTCCGCTACATATCCGTTCCCGGGAAATACGATGGTAATCTGGATTATAAAAAAGGAGACAAGGCCTATTCCGGTTAATAGGAATAGTAGCAGAAGCCATGTCTTCTATCTCACATCCTATATCTTGCATCCCACATCTTGTATCGCTTATCTTTCATCGCTCATCTTATTCACATGAACCGTAAACATTTCCTCTCTATCGCAGGTCTCGCGGCCGGTACACTCGCCCTTGAAAACGCATTGGGTAAACCTGTTTTTGATGCGATCGCTGATGCCACTGGCGCCGGCACAAAACCTTTCGGACTGCAGTTATGGACCCTGCGTGACGATTTACCCAAGGACCCCAGGCGTGTACTCAAACAGGTAGCGGCAATGGGATACAAGCAGATTGAGAGTTTTGAAGGAAAAGATGGTATATTCTGGGGAATGAGCAATAAAGCGTTTAAAAAGTACTTAGACAGTCTTGGAATGCGTGTGATATCGACTCATTGCGACATCACCAAAGACTTTGAACGTAAAGCCGGTGAAGCAGCAGCCATCGGGATCAAATACCTGATTTGTCCCTGGAAAGGACCTCAGAAAAGCCTTGACGATTTTAAACGCTTTGCAGAAGAGTTTAATACCAAGGGAGCCATCTGCAAAAAAGCCGGGCTTCGTTTTGCCTATCACAACCACGACTATTCTTTCAGCCTGCTGGACGGAGAAATGCCGCAGGATATTATGATGACGCAGACCGATCCAGCATTGGTGGATTTTGAGATGGATATGTACTGGGTGGTTACCGCCGGCGCCGATCCCATTGCCTGGCTGAAAAAATACCCCAACCGGTTCCGGCTATGTCATATTAAAGATCGCACCAGGGGGGCTACAGAAAAAGACGCCTCCTGCACGCTCGGTACAGGTAGTATCGACTATCCTGCCATACTGAAGGCGGCGGGTAAATATGGCATGCGTCATTTTATTGTTGAGCAGGAAAAGTATGAGGGTACCACTCCTTTAGCTGCCGTGGCCGCAGACGCTGCTTATATGAAGCAGTTGAAGTTCTGACAAGTATGCCCTTCAGGCCTGGATTATGCAACCGGTAAGGTATTCACCACATATTCCGCAAATGATTCCAGCGAAGGATCCCTTGCACCCATCAGCAGCAGTATATTCCCCGGCTGCAACACATCCTTCAACCGTTGGGGAAGTTCCGAGCGGTCTTCAACAAAAAAGGCAGCCTTACCCCGATCCGCAATACCCATAATC
>JAAFIK010000047.1 GCA_013298665.1 Chitinophagales bacterium | reverse complement strand
CGGGAAAAGAACTTAGCCCCAGTATAATCTTACGCTTCCCGCCCGGCTCATTTCCCGCAATAGGTAATGGTGTCATCAAGGGCAAAGGAGACCAGGCGGCCGCTTTTACCCCTCGGCAGCGAATCACGTTTTACCAGCATAACCGGACTCTCATCGGAACAGACAAACCTGAGTGCCTGGACAATCAGTGACATCGAAAAATTCCGGCCGGGGCAGCTTCGTTTGCCCATGCCAAATGGAAGATATTTGAAACCTTTTGCAGCATCAGGATCCAGGAAGCGCTCCGGATAAAACTTTTTCGGGTTCTTCCAGATATTACTGTTGCGATGCAACTGAAATACCGGAATCATGAACTCATGGGCAAATCCACCCTGATGATGAGCGTCTTTGTCTGTAGTGGTCTGCTGGTAACCGAACTGCCGGAAAGGCGGATAAAGACGCAACACCTCCATCACAAAGTACCTGGCAAAGGCCGGATCATCATGGATCTTCTTTTGGTATTGCGGTCGCGCCGCAAGACAGAGTAGCGCCGACCCCAGGGCGGATGCCAGGCTGAAAGACGAGACAAGCATACTCGTGATCTCGCCCCTGAACTGGGCTTTTGTGATTTTACCCGATTCCCTCAACGCAGCGAGTGTGGAGAACCAGGAGTCGGGCTTGGGGATGGTAAAGTCATATACCATTTGCTCCAGTTTAGCCGATACCCGCTTCATGTACAGCACTTCCTTAAAAAACAGGCTGTCAAAAAAGTAACGGATCGGACGCAGAAAAGGCAAACCTAACCTGAAGGAATACATCACGCCCTCCAGCACCATCGGTCGCGAGCCGTGCGGAAACTTTGTGTGCGTTATATAATCTTCCAGGGGCTTCAGTACCTCTACCTGCATTACATTGCCCAGCATAGTGCGATAGAGTTCACGGATCAGCCGGTCTGAGAGGTGAAAACTTTGCTCTTGCTCACCCGGATCAGGTGGCGGAAACAAACGCGTCATCAATGCTATCGCCATCTGCGGAACAGCCTCATCCGTGGGCATATGAGAACGGGATACCCGCTTCAGCCACATTGCATGATCGTCTTCACTCACTACAATGGAATGCCGGCTCAGGTGGAACTGGGTCAGCATCGTCATCACGAATCGTGAACGTGTAAAAGGCGTCTTCGCATACTCCGCAATCCTTTCGGGATCGGCGGAGTATTCGAGACGATTCTTAAGCCATGGAAGGGAGTAAACTTTGTTACTCCCTTGCCATTTAAATGGATTTAAACTACCCATGTTACAGGTTGATCTTTTTGTTGAGGCGACGTTTGAGTAATTTCAGCCGCAGCGAATTGTAGGTAAGACCGACCTTGAATGCAAGCTTCAGGATAAGGAAGCGGAGTGCATAAGGAAGTTTGATTTTTGCGAAGGCTCCGAGTCCGAACGAATATACTTCGTTCACCAGTTCAACATCACTGAACCTGGTAACCTTGCGGTTAACCAACTCCGCAGTTGCGAAGGTGTACATTTCTTTGGCCAGTTCGAACTCTCCGCACTTGATTAAGGCCGTAATCTGACGGAGATGGCGGGACCAGAACTGGTGCCATTCTGCATCTGTAGAGCGCTCTACGATCCGTGGCGCAACTTTGTAATAGAGCGCAACAGCCGCCTGTTCTTTACCGGAGATCATTTTTGTATCACGGATAAACCTTGCCAGTGTCAGTGGTTCACTATTGTCTGCCATTCCCATACTTTGCACCACCGCTGTAGTTAAGAAGCAACTGCTGTCATCGTTGTCGTCGTTGTCATCATTGTCATCGTTATTGTCGTCGTTGTTGTCATCATTATTATCGTCATTGTTGTCGTCGTTATCATCATTGTCGTCATTGTCGTCATCGCCGTCGGGGTCATCTCCATCATTGAACTCATTGGCATCATCAACAGGCTCGTTATTCAGATTTTCGGCGAGATCATCCCCTTGCTGACGCGCGTTTTGAATTACTTCGGCCAGGTAATTATAGCCGGCTACAACAGCTTTCTTGATGATTTCGAAGACAATCATGCTTGCCACACCGATACCGATAGCAATGCCTGCTTTTGCCCATTCTGAATCGCTCTGTTGCGGTGGCGTTGGTGGAGGGGTCGGTGTTGTGCCCAAATTGCCGTAAACATTCGGACTTGACGGTTGTGTAGTGCCTGTGGCATAATAATACCCGAAGAAATTCGGCCCTGTAAAGGTATTTCCGGAGTAGATGGTGAAGTAAGTCCATTGCATATTGATGACCAGCGTTTGACCGCCGATGGTACAATTGAAATAGCTGTAGAAAGGATTAAACGTTGCTGCAGCAGTTGTACCCTGGAAGGTAATCGTTGATCCGTCGGAAGAGATGACCAAAGTGATTTGGGTAGAAGTGTTGAGTGTACCTGAATAAGTTCCCGCCCAGAGACTTGATGGATCCACCGTACTCGGCTGAAGCGCTGCTGCCGCAGAATAAACACTTCTCCTGCCGCTGGAAGTGATGGCATTGCCCGAACTTGAAGGCGTCAGCGCTACCGCAACATTGAAGTCCGTCGTCTGCGTGCCGTTGTAGCTTACCACACAGGAAGCAAAAGTCAAAGAGCCGTTATAGGGAAATGCGGGAGAACTCATCACAAGAAATGCCCCGGTAGTGCCATTGAAAGCAGTACTTGCAGTAATGTCAATGAGCTGACCCGTGGCAGACGTTGCAACCTTTAGCTGGTAGGTACTGGTGCTGCTGTTGTTGTATATCTTGATTAATAGGCTTGGCTGACTGTCGGATGTAAAGGTCTGATAGGTACCATAAAGAACGGAGGGTGAAGTGCCGAAAGGAGGGTAGGTAACCGTTGAACTTGCATCTGCACCAGGGCTGGTTACTTCCGAATAATTTCCGCCGCCAACGGTAGTGATGGAACTGTCTACTTCTGTGGTGGTGACACCTGTATAACCCGCGTTGTTGATATAGGTCTGAACGGCAGCATCGGCCTGAGCCGCTGTGCCGCCACCGGCGAGTGTATTGTAATAAGTCTGGTATAAATCTGCAGTAGTGCCATTTTCCAGCAGGCTGTTCAGAAAATCATTGGCAGTTGGCTGGCTCGCTTCTTCACTGCTGGCCATCGACACATGCGAAACCCGGCTGGAAGACCCGGACAACAGCGCGCGTTGCTCATCCTTGCTGAGCGGATAACGCTCTATCAGTTTGTTTGGAGCGCTTTGCAGTTTCCTGAGCACATTTGTGTTGGTTGCCGCATCGTGCATAAGCTTCAGTAATGAGGAGCTTGCGCGGCGCTGAATATAGCCTTCCGGAAGCTGATACTGTGCAAGTTCTGCTGCCGCCTTCTTCGTCTTATCGGTGTTGTCTGTTTCCCAGGAGGTAGCACCCATAGCTACTGTGGAGCCGGCTTTGCCATAGCCCGAAGTTTTAACCCGGTCCTGATCTGCACCCAATAAGGTCTTCGGCGGAATGTAAAGCGTAGAGACACCCGTCACATGTTTACGATGCGTATCCTCGTCCAGCAAATCTGAGAGATTCAGCGCTACTTTAGAAGACGCAATACCAGGGAAGTTGGATCCGCGGAACAGGATGCATGGACTGTCTCCACCATAGTCGTCCATCAGCGTCTGCACCAGCAGCTTAAAGTTTTTGCGGGCATAACCTTTGAAATCAAATTTACCATCAGCAAAGGCACCGATCTGCAACATAATCACCTGGCTGTCTGTATTGATTCTGCGCTTCCTGATGTAGTAGTCGGTTGCATCCAGTATCTGGCAACCGTTACGGGAAGGATCCGCCTCCAGATCAGCATATATATAATCCATGGTGGTGATGCCAGGATACATGAGGGCTTCATGTCCCTCCTGGCGGCTCTGGTAGAGTACACGGCGAACCGCTTTTACGAATACACCAGGGTGACCATAGTAAACGCCACATACCGATTCTCCCTTTCGAACAGCGGCGAGCATGACTTCGGCCATCTGCAAATAAGTTTCATTCCGGTTTTTGCCGGTTCCGTAGTACTGGTAAAGGTCATGGCATTGTTTGTTCAGCGATCGGATAAAGGCAGCAGTGACGCCATCTGCGGCGTGGTAAAAAACACGGTCTGCCGATTTGATTTCTGCAACGGATTCGAGCGTCATGTGGGCAATGGCTTTCAGACCGGTGCCTACAAAAACAACCCTGCCTTTTTTTGTGAGGTTTTGGTTCATGATTTTTTGATTTTTTCTTTAGAATTATAGTTAAATGATCGTTTGCATGGTTTACCCTTTTTCCGGCTGCATTCCTGCTTAACCTGCCTGTAGCAGTAGCTTTGCAGGATAAATCTTCCGGCAGCTTTTTTGTACTTTTTGGTTATTAATTAATCAATATGTCTTTTTTGTATTGTTTGGTATTTTCGGTATTACCAATACAAATAGCATCATTCATTACCCTGGTTTGTTATATATTGTTTGGCAGAAAACCACATGTGTGATTAGCTGGTGTTTCCCGTAATTTATCCCATCCCTTTCATCCCCACTATCCGGAAATTTTCTCCGATACAGGCAGACAGATGAAATTGATTGAACAACCCGGGAATGTTTAAGCAGAATTGCTTTTATGGATAAAAAGCATTTGTATTGGTGTATCAGGTTACAGGCAACCGCTGGTTTAGCATGGTGTCGGTAACGGATCCAAAAATATATTAATGCGTACAAAGAAAAAATTTTTTATGTTGCTGATAAATTCATATCATAAAGCGGAGTTTTTTCGTGGTGTTAAAAAGACAAATATTTCAGCCCTGCGGAACCCGGTTTTTCCGCCTTTGCAATGGTGAACCCCGGGTGTGCAGCCCCCCTTTTTAGTACACTTCAAAAGCAGAACAATCCTTTCATTGTTCAATTGTTTGTTATTTGACGTTATGATTAAATATGTGCTGCCTGCCTTTCAGGCAAAATAGTACTGCCACCAGAACCGGTTTGGCAATATGGTAGCTGAAGTGCTTCTATGAAAAATTGCTGCAAGGGTTACGTGTATGAATGCTATTGAATAATTGTGCTGAAAATCCACTACATTGCCAGACCAAATAATGTTGGTGGCAATTTTTTGAGGCCACTTGTGACATGACTTGATTTTTGAAGAAATAAACAACAAAGATTCATTATAAAAACGCGAAATGAAATTTAAAACTACAGCTACGAAGGCCTCAAAGTTATTCACACTGATTTTCACAGTGCTATTATTATCTTTTGTTGGTTATACACAGCCACCAGTTATAGAAGAAAAACCAATCGTACTTAAAAATGTGCATGTGATTACAATGACGTCGCCGGGCAACATCATAAAAAATGCCACTGTTGTAATTGCAGGAAGTAAGATTAAATCCATCAATGAACCTGCACCCAAAAATGCAAAAATTATTGATGGCAAAGGGAAATGGCTAATGCCGGGCTTAATAGATATGCACGTTCATGTACTGACTGATGGAGGACCTTTTGGCCCAAAACTACCTACACAAGGCGCTGTAATGTTTTTTGACCTTCAAGATTATATGACACTTTATAATTCGAATGCTGTTACTACAATTCTTGACCTTGGTTCCAGACCTGAACACTTTGGGCAGAGAAATGAAATCGGGAAAGGAAAAGTAATCGGTCCTCGTATGGCACTGGCGGCAATGATTGATGGTGGAAACGGGCAAGGGAGAAGAGCTAATACTGCAGATGATGGAAGACAAGCAGTACGTAGTGCAAAAGCAGAAGGCTACGAATTTATAAAAGTGTATTCTGAACTTAATGTTGAAACATATAAAGCAATTATTGATGAGGCTCATAAACAAGGGCTTAAAACTATTGGGCATATTCCGGATGCTTTTCAAGGGAAATTAAATGAAGCCTTTGTGCCAGATTTTGGAATGGTTGCCCATGCAGAAGAGCTGGCAAAACATTGCAGGGACTTTAATGAACAGGAAGCAAAAAGTATGGCTAAATTGTTGAAAGATAATGCTACCTGGCTGTCACCTACACTAACTACTATGGAATGGATAGCAAGTCAGGTACGTTCGTTAGATGAACTTAAAGCATTGCCTGCACTTAAATACGTTCATCCATTATTGCAAAGCAAGTGGCAGGTTGCAAATAATTATAATAAAATGAGCAGCCCTGAAAACATTAGCCGTTTTGATAAAATGGCAAAATTTAATTTGTTATTAGTAAGAGCATGTAAAGAAGCAGGGGTGCCAATAGTTGCAGGAACGGATGCAGGAGTTTCGGGTGTTGTACCAGGTTTTGCGATACACGATGAATTGGCTTTATTGGTAAAAGCCGGCTTAACAAATGAAGAAGCATTAGCCTCAGCAACACTACTTGCTGCACAATGGCTTGGCATAGACAAAATAGCAGGAACCATCGAACCCGACAAACTGGCTGACCTCGTCTTATTGGAAGAAAACCCATTAGACGATATTTCCAACACAAAAAAAATTGCAGGGGTTTTTATTAACGGAAGATGGTTAGACAAAGCACAACTAAACACACAACTTGCTGATTTAGCTAAAAGAAACACAGCAAACAGAGATAAATTTGACTGGTTAAAAATGATGAAAAAACCAAAATAGAAACTGTCACCAGCATCGTATCAGCAATAGCGTGACTGACAGTTGTAAACCCGGCCTTTGCAGTTCAGTCGGGCATTTGTGTTCCGGTGCCTATCCTGATCGGGCTTACGTTTTAAGACCTGTCCCGCCCATCGCTGATATGTAACCCGTTGGTGGCAATACTTAACGACAAAGTAGAGCAGAAGTAAAGCAATTATTATTCGTACTTCTTTAAACTGATGATTTGCTTATGATTAAGAAACTAACCGTACTAAGTTTTATTTTCTTTTCTGCCTCTATTGCAAAGGCACAATCAGGGTTAACGCTGCTGGACAGTATAGATATTTCAGCCCAGAACGGTACTTATCCTAATCTTGACGCCATTGTGGTATCTCAACACAGTAAAATTGTATTTCAAAATTACTATAACACGCAGAAAAAAGACAGCCTGCATGATACAAGGTCAGCTTTTAAATCAATTACAGGGATCTTAATTGGCATAGCCATTGATAAAGGGTTCATAAAAAATGTACAGCAGAAAGTGTATAATTTTTTCCCGAATTATCAGCGACCGGCAATATGGGATAAGCGAAAGGACAGCTTAACCATTGAACACTTGCTGACAATGAAATCAGGGTTTAATTGTGAAGAATGGAATGGCGACAAGGACTGTGAAGATGAAATGGAAACTACAAATGATTGGATAAAGTTTTGCCTTGATCTGGATTTCAAGAACAGCCCTGGTAGTAAATGGGATTACACTTCTATAAATGCAATGATTTTAGGGGGTATAATAGCAAATTCAAGCCGTATGTCAGTTTCTGAATTTGCAGAAAAATATCTTTTTGCCCCATTAAAAATAGCAAAATACAGATGGACAAAAGACGCACTCGGGCATGAGACAACCGCGGGAAGTTTTTATATGTTGCCAACCGATATGCTTAAAATCGGCGAACTGGTATTGAACAATGGAATTTATAAGGGAAAGAGAATCGTATCGGCTGAATGGATTGGGCATATGACTCAAAGAGTAACATTAATTGAAGCGTTTTCTAATGTCAGCATCTCAAAAAATAAGAAAGCTGTTCCGCAACCCACCTACTATGGTTATATGTGGTATAACGAACGGGTAAAAACAGAAAAGCTTGATTACAACCTTATTTTTGCGTCTGGCAATGGCGGACAGTATATAATAGTGGTAAAAGAATTAGATTTGGTAGCAGCATTTACAGGAAATAGTTATAACTCTTCCAGATCAAAACTGCCATTTGACGTTATGATTAAATATGTGCTGCCTGCCTTTCAGGCAAAATAGTACTGACAATACATTAACCGGTAGCGATCATTGTAAAAGAACGATATAGAAAAATCAACAATATGAAGTTCAAATTCGGGTTATTATTTTTTGTATTCATAGGCAAAATTGGATTTGCTCAGGATAAGCCTGAATTTTCCAGTCACTCAGTAAAAGAAGACTTTGACTATTTATATCAGTCTATACAATTAACGCACTATAACCTTTTTGCTTTTCAAGCCAAAAAGAAGTATGATAGTTTGTATGACCAGCTAAGAATTAGCCTGCCTGCGGATTCATTGACACTCCTGCAAACAGTTACCCATTACCAAAGACTGGTAAGTTTTGCAAATACAGGACACTGCGAAATAGACTATCCGGCCCGGTCTTACATAGATTATGCCTATGCAGGAGGAACAGTTTTTCCGCTGGAGTTGGCTTTTGAAAACGATAGGGCTTTTATACGAAAGAATTTTTCATCTGACCCGCAAATTGCAGTCGGAGATGAATTGTTAGCAATTGGTGATATGACAATCAAAGAAATATTACAACAACTATACCCGCTTGTTTCAGCCGAAAGGAGTTATTTTAAAAATGCCAAAGTGGAATTTACGTCTTTCCCCCGATTATTATTCCAGCTTAATGGGAGAAAAGATAGTTGGACGATTCAGGTGAGAAATAAAAAAAGTCGAATTAGCAAAACAGAAATCAAGGCTGTTTCTGTAATTGATTACGAAACAAAAAGGAATGGAGAAGTCGTGAATCCGCAAAAGAAACTGAAATTTTATGGGAATATTGCGTACTTAAACGCCGGGCAGTTTGGGAGTAATGATGCTGACGGAGAAATGGTGTTTAAAAAGTATATCGACTCATCCTTTTCCGTAATCAAGCAACAAAAGGTTAAATATTTGATTATTGATTTGAGAAATAACCCTGGCGGACACAATGCCTATAGTGATTACCTGATTTCATATTTTGCTCACAAGCCTTTTAAATGGTATGCTGAATTCTCTGTTAAAACCAGCAAAATACTTAAAGAACAAATACTTTTACAAGCCGATACTACGGATGATTATTCAAGAGCAATATTGAGCAATACTGACGGTAAGGTATTCAGATATGATTTTCCGGTTTATAATCCCATAGAAAGTTCAAAGCGTTTTGAAGGGAAAGTATATGTGTTGATAAACCGCCAGACTTATTCAATGGCTGCTGTAAGTGCCGCACTTATCCAGGACAATAAATTCGGTAAGATTGTGGGAGAGGAAACGGGAGATGTCCCCACTTTATATGCTTCTCAATTTTCATATAAACTGCCACAAACCGGTATTGTAGTCAAAGTGCCTAAAAGTTATATTATAAGGGTAAATGGAAGTAAAAGACTGGAAGGTGTAAAACCTGATATTTATATCCAGGATCATCTGATAGATGACAACGATGAAATATTAGATAAACTTCTCGGTATATTGAGTGTAAAAACAAACGGTAAGCAAAAAAAATGATTTATGACACTGCACGAATTTAAATCAGAACTGACCAATTGGAAACTTACCAGATACAAAGCAATCAATTTTGCTCTCGGAATTTCGGCTTTACTTATCTATGAGTTTATTGGGCGACGTGTTTATCGACCTTACATTTACAGTAATAAGATAAATGACTTTCATATTGCGGACACTTTGGGTAATACATTTGGGACTTTGCCGACAATATTTTTCTTAATTGCAATTTTATCCAATGACACCATAAAAGGAAATTACTTACTAAAACTCGGAACGTTTAGTGTTATTGTGTTTGAACTTGCACACCCATTGCTTGGGAAACCAATAGACATTTGGGACATAATTGCTACTATTATAACGGGGTTTATCAGCTATTTAATCTATAATAGCATATTTAAAGCGGCAGCTAAAGTAAACAAAACGAACCCTTAATTATGTCAGGTAATTCAATATCCGGAAAAAGAACATCAGGCTTCATGGAAACAATTAAGTGATGAGCGTTATTCCTGGGATGAACTATATGCAGAACATTAGTCCAGCGTGTATATTGTTGAAATAAATCATGTAAAACCGGTACATATTCAGTGTATTCTTTTATTATGAAGTTGCCGTTTTTCATTTTGGCAGTTGCCACTTCTTGTAAAGGTACTGCGTTGAAAAGCCGTTCTTTCGGGCTGTACAGACCCTGCAAAGCCTCGTTTTATTTCCCCAAAACACAATCTTTCCTTACCCGCAGTCAGTTGCTGGCAGTGGTTTGCAGGCCAGTCACGTACGCTTCGGGCAGACCCGGTCTGGCAGCGCGTCTCCGTTGTCAATTTTCACATGGCCTGTAACGGGACCGGAGCTTGCTGTAGTAGAAGTACAGCGTTTCTGCGGCCAGAGGCATTACCGGATTTTTTCTTTGCTGGTTAATTTACTTTGGTTTGGGCAGCGGATCAATGATCTGTGAGGTATTGAATCTGCTGACAATTATAAAAAAATGGTAAAAATTTTGTTAAATTAATTTTTTTTGATAGATTGCATTTTTATGATATTTCGGAACTTTATTAGTTAAGCACTATTTGAAAAGCATGTCTAAAAGTTTCCGGGAATAGGTTAAACATAAAAAATGAATTAACCCCACTAACTGTTAGTTATTGTAGCGATAGCTGTTTCTTTCTAACTATGGTAAGGCCTTAGCAGTTTTTTGCATGACTTTTTTTCTGTGATGCTAACATCTCCTGTTCATTGCTGGTACGTTGTGTTCTACATCCTGAAAAGAAAAATGAGTTGTGCTTTTTTGAAGAAATTGGAATATTCTGCTAACTGTAAAGAAAGTCCAATGGTGGGGTGATCCAAAAGAGTTATCGAACTCCAGCAATTTCCGCTTTATTTTTTTGTTTTTAGGTAAGCAAAAGATTTTTTGATGTTGTAAACAACAATCAGAGATTTCGGCTTTTGTTTAACACGGTACTGAACAGGTATGTATGCATAGTACAACCGGTAATAGTACGTGTAGTAGTATTGAAATGTTACACCAGCACCTTTTTATGTGAAAATCTCCAATCCTTTCCCTTTGACCTGACGCTTTTGGTCGGGATTTTACGCCCCCCTTAATAGAACCCAAAAACCCTGCCAGTCATGCCTGAAACCTGGGCTGGCTAATATTATACTCCGTTGGTGTCTCCGCCAGTATAGCGTGATGATACCGATTTGGGGTCTCCCTAAACTAAGTTTCCATTCCCTACCATCTTGTTTTGCAGGTCCGCATTGTTGTTCGGCAATAGCGCGGCCGAAGGCTATGCCAAAAATTGACAGATAGCACTGTTCGTGGAGCATATGCTGTTCGGGATTTAATTGTTCGCGTAAAATGATCAGACGCGATAGACTACTAAGGAATTAACTGGTCGTGCGATAGCTATGTATATACACCACAAAATCTCATTAGCGAAGTATACAGGTAAAAATGTCAAATTATAAAATGTAAATACATCATTTATGCTGAACAACATCTTGGATAAAGTTGGTAACACCCCTTTAATCGCGCTTAACAAAGAGAAATCTGATTTAAATGTTTTCGCAAAGCTGGAATTTTATAACCCAACGGGAAGCGTTAAAGATCGCGCTGCTTTTTATATGCTTAATAGTCTCTTAAACAGGGGGGAGATCAACAGCGATACGACCATTATCGAATCCTCTTCAGGAAATTTCGGTGTTGCATTGTCTGCCTATACAAAACTGAAAGGACTCAGATTCATTTGTGTTATTGATAAAAACACCTTGCCCGTAAATGAAATGCTGATAAGGCTACAGGGAGCAGAGGTGATTTATATCACGGAGCCGGATGAATTTGGCGGCTACTTGCTGAACCGCATAAAGAAAATAAAGGAAATAATCAGTACAACCGAAAATATTTATTGGGTCAACCAATATGAGAACCCATTAAACGCGCAGGCTTATTATAACTCATTGGGCAACGAACTTTGCCTGGAAGCCCCCAGACAACAATTGGATTATGTATTCATGGGGGTAAGCTCGGGAGGTACCATTACAGGAGTATCAAGGAAGGTGAAGGAAAAATTCCCTAATGCGCAAATTATTGCTGTTGATGTTGAAGGCTCAGTGATATTCGGCGCGGAAGCCCGTAAACGGTTTATCCCGGGTATAGGTTCAAGTATACGCCCGAAAATACTCAATGACGCATTTATTGATGATGTTGTAATGGTAAATGAGGATGAAACCATGGATTCCTGTATGGAGTTGCTTGAAAAGTACAATTTGTATGTAGGCGGTTCTTCAGGATCTGTTTATGCTGCTGTAAAAAAATATTTCAGCATATCCGGAGTTTCCAGGTCAACGAATGTCATGTGTGTATTTGCAGACAAAGGAGAAAGATACATCACGACCATATACAACCCTGAATGGCGGGAAATGGTGCTGGCTTACAATGCAAAATCTTTATTGGTATAATAATTACTCACTTTTTTAACCGGTTACGAAATGAGATATTTAAATGATGAAACCATAAGTGGTTTAAACTTAAACTGGCACGATAATATCCAGGTAATAGCAGATGCGGTTCAGTGCATTAGTGTACAGGACACGGCACAACCTGTAAAACCATACCTCCGCTATGGAAACCCCAGAAACAGGATTATTGCCATGCCGGCGTTCATAGGCGGCAATATCAATAAATCCGGTATCAAATGGATTGCAAGTTTTCCCGATAACATCAATAAGGGGTTGCCAAGGGCACATAGTGTAACAATATTGAATGATGCTGATACTGGTGTGCCAGTAGGGATCGTAAATAGCGGATCTCTTTCGGCAATCAGAACTGCTTCCGTAAGCGGTTTTGTACTCAAACTATTCATTCAGCAACGAAAGCCGGAAAGATTAAAAATCGGCATAGTGGGTTTTGGTCCTATTGGCCGGCACCACCTGAACATGTGCCATGCCCTGCTTGATGACCGTATTGAAGAGATATCCATTTATGATCTCCTTCCCATCAGGGAAGAATTGATTCCCGGCGCAGTCAGGGAAAAAGTAACTGTTGCGGGGAGTTGGGAGCAAGCCTATTCAAATGCGGATGTATTTATCACCTGTACTGTTTCCAAAGATCGTTACATAGACCACAAGCCTAAGGCCGGTTCTCTTCATTTAAATGTTTCTTTACGGGACTATAAACCAGAAGTGTTTGCGTCGTTCCGGAAAGGTATAATAGTTGATAACTGGGAAGAGATTTGCCGGGAAAACACGGATATAGAGATATTCCACAAAACAAACGGGTTGCAGAAAAACGATGTGAAAGAAATTCAGCATCTTTTAACGAACAATTTTTTTTCCTACTTGAATGACGACGACCCCATTATGTTTAATCCCATGGGTATGGCGGTTTTCGATATCGCGATGGCCGATCGGTTCCTGAAACTGGCTCAGGAAGCAGACGCCGGATGGTTACTTGAAGCATCAGCATTAGTAAATAATTAAAATTTTACTTTAAAGAAAACTCAAAATGGAAAATGTAACTTCTAAAATTAATGTGCTGGGCCTGATTATTGCTTTCATCGGCCTGGCTTATTTCACCATCTCACTCATTCAGATTATAAAGAAGAAACGGGTAAAAGATATTGCATCGTCTAACCTTTATGACTTTCTCGCCGGGCTGCTGGCCATATCACCGCTGTATTTATTATTATACTTTCTCCCCATTGCATCATACGGAGAAGATTTCTGGATTACAAAGTCTGCGGCTTATCAAACTTTACAAAATGCAGTCATTTTTCTGGGTGTGGTAATTGTATTCTTTTATATTTTAACGAGATGCACCATTTTTTTTCCTCATGTAAACAAGTATTACAATACGATTTCCTCCCTTTTACTGATCTCAATAATCCCGGCAATAGCTAACTCCGCTATCGTAATGATTGTCAGCAAATCTGTAAACACCGGTATGTCTATTAAATACCAGTTACTTTTCTTTGCTCTGGCTGTTTATTCGTATATACTGGCAATAAGAATCAGTAAGCGGAAAACGGCAAGATTGGGTGCAGCCGTTGTGCATGAAGTCAATATGTCGGTGATAAAGAACATCTTCAGGTTTTCATACAGGAAGTATGAGAAAATTGAAAGCGGAAAAATCCATACGGTTTTAAATGCTGATGTAGGCGCAATATTCTTGTTTTCACAAATTGGTCCTCACATTTTTACGCATCTTGTTACTGGTATTCTTGTATTTACTTACCTGTTTATGTTAAGTGTGTACAGTACTTTAATTCTGATTGGTTCGATCGTTTTCATATTTGTTATTTATAGCTTTTTCGGCAATCCGTTGATCAGGGCATGGAATGTTTCAAGAGCCAGACGGGAAGAATTTACAAGTTTGGTGGTAGGGCTTATCGGTGGCTTTAAGGAATTGGTACTACACCAGCTTCAGCGTAATGAATATAAGAATGATATGGAGCAGAAAAGTGCCGAGCTTAACAAAGCGCAACTTAAGGCTGCATATATTGACATCAACAAAACACTGATATCTGAGATAGCCTTTACGGTAGCCATGGGTATTTCCTGTCTTATTGTACCTTTTATATTAAACTTCGACAAAGGGCTTATCGGTACATATATAATCGCTGCTTTATTTTTGTGGGGCCCTTTTAACAATGTACTGGGCGGGATGCCTACTATCATCAATGCCAAGGTAGCCTGGAAAAGGATACAGGATTTCCTCCGGAATGTTCAGACAGCGGAAGACCTGCATCCGGAAATAAATCAAAAAATAGCTTTACCAACAGCCAATACCCTGCATGTAAAAGATATTTATTACAGCTATCAGAATTCAGATGCCAAAGAAGATATTTCCTATGGTATTGGCCCTATCAATTTCGAGGTCAGTAAGGGTGATATTGTTTTTATAATAGGCGGCAATGGTAGCGGAAAAACAACTTTTTTAAAGGTGTTGGTTGGCCTTTACACACCCGACTCAGGTGAGATTCTGATAAATGGTCAAAAAATAGAACCAAGAATGCTGGGAGAGTATTTTTCAGTGATCTACAGTGATTTCTATCTGTTTAAAAAAATATATGGCATCAATCCGGACCGGCTCAACCAGGTTTACCAGTGGTTGGATATGTTTGGTCTGAAAAACAAAGTGCAGATCAAAGACGGTGCTTATACTACGATAGACCTTTCCAAAGGACAACGCAAGCGGCTGGCCATTTTAAAGTCATACCTGGAAGACCGCCCGATTTACTTCTTCGATGAGTGTGCTGCTGACCTCGATCCGGAATTCAAAGATTTCTTTTATAACGAGTTGTTAAAGAAAATGAGGGATGAAGGGAAACTGTTGATTGTCATTACACACGATGATAAGTATTTCGACATAGCAGATGTTGTGTATAAAATGGAACTGGGTACCATCTCAGCATTGGCTATGCAGGATTAAGCCCTTCAATATTGCGGACTCTTCACAACATCCTGTATGTAACCAAAGCAGACCAGTTATCAACAATCGTATTATGTAGTGATACCGTAACCGGTTTCGCACAGATACATCAATCAGAAGAGCATAATAAACAGGATTTACAGGAAATGCCCTGCTCAAAAGGAGCAAATGCGAAGTCATGTTGAGGAGTTTGTCGCCAATAGAAAGGATGCCTGAACCATTAATAAGAACAGACAAAAAGCTAATCACAGCATAAAATTCAACGTAAATAATTATGAATAATAATTATCCCCCCATTGCAATTGTAGGTATTGGATGCAGATATCCGGGATTCAGTTCTTCTGCTGATAAGTTTTGGGAAATGCTTATCAATAAGACAGATGCCATTGGTAACATTCCGGCAATTCGTTACCACAGCAGGAAAGCGTACAACAAGAATGAAGGTGAAACCGGGAGCATACAACAAGTACGAGGTGGATTCATTGGTGAGAACCTCATGGAGTTTGATGCCTTTTTTTTCAACCTGTCACCCGCAGCATGCGGAGCTTTAACCCCGCAGGAAAGGATGTTGCTGGAAGTATCGTATGAAGCACTTGAAGATGCAGGAATAACAATAGAAGCACTTAAACAATATAAAACAGGTGTTTTTATTGGCCAGTCTCCTGCAAATGAAACCACTGCCGAAAATGAGCGGTCAATAAGTACAGACACAGTTGGTAGCAGTGCAATTAATAATCTTCCTGATAGTATAGCTTACTTTTTTGATTTAAAGGGGTCATCACACGTCATAGATACAAGCTGTTCTTCGTCTTTGTTGGCTGTCCATCAGGCCTGTCAGCGTATCTGGAGTGGGGAGTCGGATATGGCCTTGGTTGGGGGAGCCAATTATATTTCGGTTCCGGATGCGGCTTCTTTAACGGACAAGGGGCAATGTCTTTCAAGTAACAGCCGGTGCAGGACATTTGATGATAATACAGATGGATATGTAACCGGGGAAGGCGCCGGTGTAGTTATTTTAAAAACGATAGACCAGGCTTTAAAGGATAATGACAGAATTTATGCTGCAATCGTTGCAACAGGAATAAGACAGGATGAAACAACAAATGGTGTTCCCCCTTCCGGTATACAAGACCAGGTTCAGTTCATAAGTGAGGTATACAAAAAGCATAATATTGATCAGCAACAGATACATTATGTAGAAACACATGGTGCAGGAATACCGGCTGAAGACAGTATTGAGTTTAAGGTTTTACATGAGGTGCTTTCTGAAAATGGAACCAGAAAGGCTCCATGTCTTGTAGGGTCTGTAAAAACCAATATAGGTGATTTAGCAGCCGGATCCGGTTTGGCAGGCCTGATTAAGGCCGCATTATGTCTGTATCATAATGCTGTACCACCGGATCTGCAATTTGGTACGTCCGGCTCCGTTCTGCATTATGAAAATGGTAATCTGAAAGTACCGGTAAGTCTGGAGAAACTGCCTGACAATATTGACTCCCTTGTTGCTGTAAACTCTTTTGGTGTGAGTGGGATACATGCGCACCTTATTTTAAAGCAACAGCATTCAACCAAAGAAGAAAGTAGTCGTATTGAATTACAAAACGATCATTTTTTATTTCCAATTTCTGCAAAAGGCAGTGCTGCACTTAAGGAAATGGCTGCTGCATTCAGGCAACATATCCTGAACGGCAGCACTCGTTTTGAAGAGATACTCAGTAATGCGATATACAGAAGAAATTTTTTACCTCAACGACTGGCTATTTTTGCAACTTCCCAGGATGACCTGGTTAAGAAACTTGAGGCTTATGAAAAAGACGCAGCAATAAAAGGAGTAAACCACGGCACTACGCTTACGGCCACACCCAAACTGGTATTTGTATACGCCGGCGTTGGCGCCGAATGGTGGAAGATGGGCCGGGAAATGATGGAAACGGAACCGGTTTTTTTTGACGCCATTCAGGAATGTGACAGAGAATTTAAGGCCATCTCAGGCTGGTCTATTTATGAAGAACTTATAAAACCACAGGAGGAATCAAGACTACAGGAGGCACACATTTCACAACCGGCAAGTTTGTTTATTCAGGTGGCACTTACAAAATTACTGGACTATTATGGAATTACCCCCGATGCTGTTGCAGGGCATAGTCTTGGAGAAACCGCTGCGGCCTATGCTGCAGGAGTACTGTCGCTGAAGGATGCCATATGGGTGAATTATCATAGAGCCGCACAGCTCTTGTCAATACCATGTGCCGGATCAATGTTAGCAGCAGGGCTATCGGAGCTGGATGCAACTGAATTAATCAAACCCTACAGTGACGTCTCTATAGCAGCCATAAACAGCCCAAAGCAAGTAACGTTGTCCGGGGGATCAGCTTCTGTAAGAAAGGTGATGGAGAAGATTAAATCAAATGGCGGAGCCTGCCGGTTACTTGATGTAAAGACGGGGTTTCACAGTCCGGTAATCGATGTATTGAAAGAACTCGTGCTGAACAGCCTTGTTAACATTAAGGGCAGCGCCGCGAAAGTCAGTCTTTATTCTACTGTAACCGGCACTACAATAGCCGGAGATGAAATGGATAACCACCACTGGTGGAAAAACGGACGGCAACCAATCTTATTTGCAAAAGCTATTGACTCATTGGTAAAAGATGGTTATACCACTTTTATTGAAATCAGTGCTCAGCCAATAATGAAGAGCTCAATGCAGCAATGTGTTACAAACAGTAAGGATTTCAATTTTTTAGAAACACTGAACAGAACCGGTGGGGAAAAATTAAGTTTTTATAATAATATAGCCAGGCTATTTACCCTTGGGTATCCGATTAAATGGAGCAGATGGATCGGAAAGACTGCTTACAGGCAATTGCCGGCTTATCCATGGCAAAAAGTAAATATATACGGGCATATACAAAAGAATACAGCAAGCAAGTCAACCGGTAAAAGCAGTTTACGCTTAAATACCAAAATTACAGACTCATGCCCGACGTGTTGCTTTGAGCTGACTGACTTTTCTTACCCCAATTTTAGTGATTACATCTTGCCGGGGAAAATGCTGTTTCCGGCTACAGGCTACCTGAGTTTAGCAATGGCTTCATATTTGTCAGAAGTGAGCCGAAAACTTCCTTTGCGTATAGAAAAGATTGCGTTTGGTGGTTTTTTACCTGTATATGATCACGAACTCCAGAAACTACAGCTACAATTTAAACCCCATGACGGACACTACAGTCTTCAATGCAAAACCAGCACCCAAGAGGATACCTATAAGGAACTATCAGCAGGAAAGGTTTATGCCGGAAACTTTGTACCGAATGCTGATACACTCCATCTGCCAGATATGGGAACTGACTTCAAAATCAGTTTATCAGCAGCAGAAATAGACCAGCGGTTAAATCATTTCACCCTTAATAGCGAGCCTTCTTCCAGGTGTATAAAGGAAATAAAAACCAGTAATAAAGAACTATCAGCCAAACTTACAGTTGACCCGGACATGATGGATAATAGCGGGGATTATTTTATCCACCCAATGCTGTTGGATGCCTGTCTTCAAACCATCCTCTTCTTTCATAGTGGAAACATTGTACCCGTTTCAATAGGGAAAGTCCATTGCTATTCGTACCCCAATAATGAAATTGTATGCTATTCAGCATTGAAGTATGCTGATGAAAGTAATATCATCGCTGACATTGTCATCTGTAACGGAACAGGTGAAGTCTGTATGCGCATCGAAAGCCTGCAGTGTAAGCGGGTTTCCAGGGAAGGGTCAAATGCTGCTGAAAATCTAACGAAGGATATAAAAGATATCCGGTCATCTTTAGCGGCACCATATGTGGCACCAGGATCTGATTTGGAGGAGCAGTTGGTGAAAATATGGGAAGAACTGCTCGGATATAAACCAATTGGCATAGAGGATGATTTTTTTCAGCTCGGTGGAAATTCGCTGAGTATGATGAAGCTGGTTACAAGAATACATCAATCCTTAGGCGTACAGGTTGATGTAGCGAAGGCATTCGGGAATGTTACGATTACCGAACAGGCATTACTGGTAACGGCATCCCCGAAATCAGAATTTACACCTGTACATAAAGCCTCGGTCAAAAGCCACTATCCGCAATCGGGTATCCAGAAGAGAATGTTTATTCTTGATCAGATGAACCCGGGAATGACTGCTTATAATGAACCGGTCTTATTTAAGGTGGACGGAGACATTGACATCAAAGCCTGCGAAAATGCTTTTAGAGAAATCATTAACCGGCATGAAGCGCTGAGAACATCTTTTCATATGCTGCATGAGGAACCCATCCAGAAAATTCATGCGCAGGTTCCATTCAGCATAGAAGTTATTGAAAATGACCATACTGACATTGACGCGTTTACAAGCGGTTTTATAAGAAACTTTGATTTAAGCACACCACCACTGGTGAGGGTTGGGATAAAACGAATGAGAGAAAACGCGGCTTACTTACTGGTTGACATGCACCATATTATTACCGACGGGGAATCCTACATGAATTTATTCCGTGAATTTGTCAGCCTTTATAACAATCAGGAACCGGAATCTTTGAAAATCCAGTATAAAGATTATACAGAATGGCAGCAAAATAGAGAAGAGGAGAACAAGTTTGATGTACAAAAGAACTTTTGGCTTGACCAGTTTAAAAGTATCCCGGAGGTTTTGAATCTCCCAACGGATTTTGTACGTCCACAGTTGAATAATTTTAATGGTGCTACTGAAGTTTTTTATATTGATTCCCATTTGAGCAATCAGTTAAAGGAGATATGTAACAGGCAGGGAGTGACCATGTACACCTTACTGCTGGCCTCGTTAAATGTGCTGCTTTCAAAACTTTCCGGCGTTGAAGATATTACGCTTGGAACCTCTGCTGCAGGACGCCGGCACATAGATGCCGAAAACCTGATTGGCGCATTTATTAAAACCTTGCCGATCCGAAACTACCCTGCCGGAGAAACAACTTTCAATGCTTTTCTCACAAATGTTAAGGATAATGTATTGAAATGCTTTGATAACCAGGATTACTCTTATGAACAATTGGTTGGAGAGTTGAACTTAAAACAGGACCTGAGTCATAATCCGCTCTTCGATATAATGTTCGAGTATTACAGCCATAAAATATCAACATTTGAGTTTAGCAATATACGGTTGTCGCAAACGGAATATACAAGGAGAGGGTCTAAACTGGATTTGTCGTTTCGTGCCTTTGAAAGAGAAAACGATTGTATGTTTTACCTGGACTACAGAACAGATCTGTATAAGAAAGAAACAGTTAAAAAACTTATGTCCTATTTTATAAATATTCTCGAAGGCTTAGAAGATAATATTCATACCAAACTGCGTGACCTCAGTATCCTTTCCCCGGACGAAATTGAAGTATTGCGAAAAGATTATAATCCCGCTTCTTTGCCATATCAGAGAGACAGTAACCTGGTGACATTGTTTGAGCATGAAGTCAGTTTGCACCCTGACAGGATAGCAGTAACTGATGAAAAGAAACAGCTTACGTACAGCCAGCTAAACGAGCAATCAAACAAAGTAGCCAATTACCTGATTGCCGAAGGTATCATGCCGGGAAACATAGTAGGCTTACTATTTGAACGATCATCAGATATGATCATCTGTATATGGGGCGTACTGAAGGCCGGCGGGGCCTATTTGCCAATTGACCCTACGCTGCCGGAACAACGGATAAGTTATATGTTGAACCACAGCGGATCGGCCTTCCTCCTGTCCCAGGAGAAATTTTTGGAGATGCACGCTGCTTATCTTCCCACACAGGCGATTGACTCTCCCAGAATAGCAGCGCAAAGCAGCACAAATGCCGCTGTTGATATTCAACCGGTAGATATTGCGTATTGCATATTCACTTCGGGATCAAGCGGTAAGCCCAAAGGGGTAATGGTGAATCACCGGAGTGTAATTAATTTGGTAAGGGGACTGGAACAAGAAGTATACGGGTTATATGAAAACAGGGTGCTGAATGTTGCTTTACTGGCATCATTTTCTTTTGATGCCTCCGTGCAGCAGATTTATGGTTCCTTATTACAAGGACATAGTTTATATATATGTGATGATGAAAGCCGGCGTGATGGGGAGAAATTGCGACTATTTTTTGAAGCGAATGGTATTGATTTATCTGACGGCACTCCAACCCATCTGGGTTTATTAACAGATGTATTACCAAAGGTAACGGCATTAGGTAACCTTTCAGCCTGGATATTGGCAGGTGAGGCCCTGCCCAAAGAATTGGTGAAAGAGTTTTACCGTAAGGTGGGCAGCAAGGTGCAACTCTATAATTTTTATGGCCCTACCGAAACCTGTGTTGACTCAACAAGCTACAAGGTTTATATGGAGCATCTTGAAGACTATCCATTTATTCCGATAGGTAAACCACTGCCCAATGAACGGGTATACATCACAGACGCATACGGAAACCTGGTGCCACCCGGAGTGGTGGGCGAGCTGTGTATTGCCGGAGATGGACTGGCACAACGTTATGTTGGTGATGAAGGGGCTACTTCAGAAAAATTCAGAAGTGATTGGATTGATGGCGAGGAAAAAATTTACCGCACAGGCGATATGGCTAAATGGCTGCCAGATGGAAACCTGGAATATCGTGGCAGGCTCGATAGTCAGGTAAAGCTCAGGGGATACAGAATAGAATTACTTGAAATAGAAAACCAGTTAAGCACGCATCCTGAAATACACTATTGTGCTGTTGACCTGAAAACCTCCCACGCAGATAAATTTTTAGTTGCTTATTATGTGTCTGCAGTTGAACTGCAAACCGCCAGTCTCCGGCATTATCTCGCACAGTCGCTTCCGGATTATATGATACCGTCGTATTTTATGTGGCTTGACCAACTGCCACTGACAACTAACGGAAAGGTAGACCGGAATGCTTTACCAGTATACATGATTAAGAACACAGGGGATCATACGCCACCGTCTACTGAAATTGAGCGAAAGCTGGTTGAGATTTGGGCTGAAGTGTTAAAGCTGGATAGCAACAGCATTGGTGTTACGGATAATTTTTTTGACTTGGGTGGTCAGTCTTTGAAGCTGGTATTTTTGGCGAATAGAATAAAGGAAACATTTAAAATGTCCCTGAGTTTGATAAGTCTTACTTCATTAAAAAATATTCAGGAACTGGCTAAAGAAATAAATATTGGCGTAAAGAGCGATTATATCAAAATTCAACTGGCGCCAAAGGCAGATTTTTATCCCCTTTCCTATGCGCAGCAGCAGTTTTATTTTTTGAACCAACTCAATAAGGATTCAATAGTATATAATCAACCGCAGGCTTTTCTGGTTAATGGCACCCTGGATACGCAAAAACTTGAAGCTGCATTTCATAAGCTTATCTCGCACCACGAAATATTCAGAACCTGTTTCAAACTATTTGATGATGCTCCGGTTCAGTACATTTTGAATGACGTACCCTTTGCATTGGAATATTTTGACGCACCACCGGAAATGGCGCAGCAAATTATTTTAAAATTCATTCGTCCCTTTGATTTAAGTGTAGCTCCCTTATTACGGGCTGGTCTTATCCGGCTTACCGGCCAAACACACATTTTAGTTATTGACAGACATCATATTGTTTCAGATGGTATAGGCTTAGACATCTTCTTACGCGACTTTAAATTACTGTATCAGGGAGCGGCTTTGCCTGCTGCCCAACTCCAATACAAAGATTATGCGGTGTGGCAGCAAGGAGAAATATACCAGCAGAACCTCCAGGTTCAAAAACAGTACTGGGAGAATCTGTTTGCTGTTCATCCTGAAGCACTTGCCTTGCGGACAGACTATGATCGCCCGGCAGCAACATCATTTCAAGGAGCTAAAATTGACTTTGAAATTGATTTGACAAAGACACAGCACTTAAATGATTTAACAAAGTCACTGGGGATTACCACTTATGCTGTTTTTCTTGGGTTGCTTAAAATACTGTTGCATAAGCTTACCGGCCAAAGGGACTTAGTAGTAGGAACACCGGTATCGGGCCGCCGGAGTACAGAAATTGAAAACATCAGCGGGGTTTTCATTAACGTTCTTGCCATCAGGACTAAGGTGGAAAGTGAAAGTACGTTACATGACTTTTTAAAAGCAGTTCACCAAAATGTGGTTCATGGGCTTGAGTACCAGGATTATCCGTATGAAAAACTGGTCGTTGATTTAGGTATTGCCAGAAATGTTAACCGAAACCCATTGTTTGATGTAATGTTTGTTTACGGAGGAGAACAGGACGCCGGATTTACATTACAGGATGCAACATTCGAACCCTATGCGCTTAATCCTAACACCTCCCAGATGGACTTGATGCTGCACGTTAATGTCGTTGGGAATAAGGTGATTTTAAGCTTTCAGTATTCAACAGACCTGTTTCATCATTCCACAATTGAAAATTTTGTAAAGTATTTTAAGCAAGTAATTGCGCAGAGCATTGTAAATATTCCAATACAAGCCATCGGTCTGCTTGATACGGAGGATACTGAATTGATCAGGCAATTCAATAGTTCCGGGATATCTTTTGACATAGAAGAGAATATTATAGAAATGTTTGAAAAACAGGCTTCGGCATACCCAAACAGCCATGCGGTCGTTTATGACGGGGAAAGTTTAACCTACGAAGCGCTGAATACGCTTAGTAATCAGTTGGCAGCACATCTTATCCATAATGGTGTAGCTAAAGGAGATATTGTTGGACTCATATTAAACAGATCAGCGGACATCATCATCGGAATTTTAGGTGTACTTAAATGTGGGGCTGCATACTTGCCGATCGATCATATGCTGCCTTATGAGCGGATCAGGTATATGCTTGAAACCAGCAATGCTAAAATATTGCTGGGGCACAACCAGCATTTAGACCTGTTCCAAAGTATCATTGCTGTACAAGATATTCATGATCCTTTACTCAAAACGTATGATCCCGGTAATACACCCATTAAACGTAGTGTTACTGATTTGGCTTACTGCATTTTTACCTCCGGCTCAACAGGAACACCTAAGGGTGTACTGATTGAAGATGGTAGTGTAATAAACCTGGCAGAAGGATTATCCCGCACTGTTTACAATGACCTTAAAGCACCATTACGAATAGGACTGGTTGCTTCTTACAGCTTCGACGCTTCATGTCAACAGATTTATATAGCCTTATTGAAAGGACACTGTCTGTATATCTGTAACGAAGAAGAGCGAATGGATGGCGAATCGTTGTATAATTTTTATAAAAACAACCGCATTCATGTAAGCGATGGCACGCCCACACATTTTGGTATGTTTTTAAGAAATCTTAATGACGGGATAAATCTTCCGGATTTTAAAGCCTGGCTCTTAGCCGGAGAAACCTTGCCCAGAGAATTAGTATCGGATTTTTACAGTTACCCGGCTTCGCAAACTATTACATTGTGGAATATGTACGGACCAACCGAAACCTGTGTAGATTCTACCTGTTTTAAAATTGATCCCGAAAAACTGAATGAATATAAAACAATTCCAATTGGCAGACCATTGCCCAACGAACGGATTTATATCGTTGATGAATATGGCAATAATGTGCCTGCGGGGGTTGTCGGGGAACTTTGTATAGCCGGAACCGGTCTGGCACGCGGATATATCTCAAGTGATACCGAAAGCAAAAAATTTATACTCAACTGGATAGCGGGGGAAGAGAAGATTTACAAAACCGGCGATTCTGCGTACTGGCTTCCGGATGGAAACATCGCCTATCAAGGCCGTATAGATAATCAAATTAAACTCCGTGGCTATCGCATTGAGCCTGGTGAAATTGAGCAGGTATTACTGTCTCATGCCGGTATATCAGCATGTACTGTTGCCATAAAAAATATAAACGGCGAGAATTATCTGACTGCATATTATATAGCAAATAAAACTTTAGATGCAGAAATACTCAGGAAATACATGTCGCACCGCTTCCCGGAATATATGGTGCCTTCATTTTATGTACCATTGGGTAAGCTGCCTTTAACGCCAAATGGTAAATTAGACAGAGATGCCTTGCCGATTCCGAACAGAGCGAGCGCCAGTCAGTATATCGCACCATCTTCTGAGACGGAAAACAAGTTGGTTGAGATCTGGGCGGAAGTATTGGATATGGATGCGCAGGCCATCAGTGTTAACCGGAGTTTTTTGCAATTGGGAGGTAACTCACTTATGGCCGTTCAAATAGCCAATAAAATAAAGCGAAAATTCAGTTTTGAAATTAAACTTGTAGAGCTTTTCAAAAAAACCACCATTGAACAACAGGCTGATTTTATTGATTCGTCTATCTGGATAAGTGCTGAAGATTTGGCTCCGCAGCCAGGCACCGTGGAGATCAGTATATAAGTACATCGTTCTGTAAAATTGGCCTGATCACTGCTGAACTCAAGTACACATAACCGCGGAATGATCGGTAGATATCGCTTCTTATGCATGATATTTCATTGTATAATATATAAAGACTGACTCAATCATTTATTTGAAACACAAACCACTCAATAAATAGACGTTTAATATGGAAGAGCTATTATTAAGACTTAAAGGACTTGGGGTTAATATTAAAGTTGTTGACGAGCACCTGAAGGTTACCGTTCCTGAAGGGTTTGATAATCCTGAGATTATTACAGAGTTAACGGACAATAAAAAAAGTATCATTAACTATGTAAATAGCATAAAGAAGTCGAACAGGAGAACCACAGGCATACCTGAAGCCGCTCTTAAAGAATACTATTCATTAACCTCTCCGCAAATGAGGTTGTTTCTGATGGATCAGATTAATAAAGATTCATTAGCATACAATCAATCTGGTATTCTGAAGATAAACGGGGTTGCTGATCACGAAACAATCAGCAATGTTTTTAAAGCATTAATACAGCGTCACGAATGTTTCCGTATGCGTTTTGGGGTAACTTCAGCCAATGAACCTGCCTTCAGTATCATGCCGGAAGTAGATTTTGAAGTCGAACATCTTTCCATGGAGTCTGATTTAGAGACGACTATGGAGAAGTTTATCAGACCCTTTGACCTGAAAAATGCCCCGTTACTCCGCGTAGGATTAATTAAGGTGGATGATATTCATTTCATCCTGCTGGATATGCACCACATTATTTCTGATGGGATGTCTCTGCAGATAATCGTGAAAGAATTTTCGCAACTCTATAACGGGAATGAACTGCCGCCCATGAGGAGGCAATACAGGGATTATGCTGAGTATCTTCTCGATACTGAATATAAACGCGCGGTAGAAAGCCAGAAGGCGTTCTGGATTCAGGAGTTTAATATGGACTATGGTCCGGTTGAATTACCTTATGATTTCCAAAGACCCAGGGAGAAAACATTTAAGGGCAGTTCAGTAAAATTCAGCATCACCGGAAAGGAAAAAAATGCGCTGAATAGCTTTTGTCAAAAAAATGACATAACACTGTACACGGTTTTACTAGGTGTTTATGCGATACTTTTAGCAAAACTTAGCGGCAAATCGAATGTTGTCGTCGGCACGATGGTGGCAGGAAGAAAGAGCGAAGACCTTGAAGGCATCGTAGGAATGTTTGCTAAAACATTAGCGCTGCCAATAAGCATTACGGATGCCTTAAAAGCCGGTACATATTTGCAGCAACTTCACCAGAAAGTGCTGAATTGGCTTGATAATGATGACTATCCATACGAGGAGTTGTTAAATGAGTTGCGTATTCAGCGGGACAGAAGCCGTAATCCGCTGTTTGATTGTTTATTTGTATTGCAAAACATAAAGCAAGAATCGTTTGCAATTGAAAAGGCAGATGTTCAGCAGTACCCTTTTGAATCAAAAACTTCTAAGTTTGACCTGCTGTTAGAAGCTAATGAAGAACCAGCCGGATTAAGTTTTGTTCTGGAATACTCAGCAGATATTTTCAGCCATGCTGCAATTGAACGGTTTACCAATTTTTACAAAACCTTATTGAATAAAGTTGTAGAAAATCATGAGTTGCCTTTATCAGGCATTTCGTTACTCTCAAAGAAAGAGGAAAGCGACATTCTGAAACTGAATAATACCGGTGCTGTTTCCTATCCAACAGATTGTACGATTGTTAAGTTGTTTGAGGATCAGGTGCGCAGGACCCCCGCGGCAACTGCGGTGGTGTATGAGGGGGAAGCCTTAACCTATGCTGTCTTAAATAACCTGAGCAACCGGCTTGCTTATGCCTTACGTTCCGGGGGAACAGGGCGTGGCGATATCGTGGGCTTGTTTATGGATAAGAACCTCTATACCATAGCCGGTATGCTTGGGATACTGAAAGCTGGTGGCTGCTATCTGCCATTAGACCCCGGTTATCCTGAGGGAAGGATTACTTACATGATTGAGAACAGTAAGGTAAAGGTTATTGTTACAGACAATACACACGCGACGCTGCTCACTGCGGATACTGTTGACAAAATATTGCTTGATGATATCTTTTCGGTTGATGAAGAAGTACCTGATATTGATGCTGTCAATGAGCCTGGAGATTTATGTTACATCATTTATACCTCTGGTACTACAGGGAACCCTAAAGGAGTGATGATCGAACACGGGAATGTTGTTCGCCTGCTTTACAACGAGGCTTTTCAGTTTGACTTTGGGGAAAATGATGTGTGGACAATGTTCCACAGCCATTGCTTTGATTTCAGCGTGTGGGAAATGTATGGCGCACTGCTGTTTGGGGGTAAAGTGATCGTTATTCCGCTGTATGTAGCGCGTGATCCGTCCCGGTATGTACAATTGCTCAGGCGTCACAAGGTAACGGTGTTGAACCAAACCCCCACATCCTTTAATAACCTGATGGAGGAGGTGGCCAAAAAGGACATCCGTTTACCGGATCTTCGGTATGTTATTTTTGGCGGCGAGGCCCTGGCACCTGCAAAGCTGAAAGCCTGGTATGCCGAGTATCCGCTGGTTAAGCTGGTGAATATGTATGGTATTACGGAAGTGACCGTTCATGCTACGTATAAAGCAATCGGGGAACAGGAGATCAGCGATAATGTAAGTAACATCGGTAAACCTATTCCGACAACCTCATTATATATCCTGGATACCAACAAGCAGTTGGTACCCCAGGGCGTAATCGGGGAGATTTATGTAGGAGGAGCAGGCATCAGCCGGGGTTACCTGAATAATGCGGAATTGACCGGCAGCAGATTTATTGAGAACCCTTATGCGCGTGGTGAACGGCTGTATCGTTCCGGCGACCTTGGTCGTTTATTGGAAACGGGAGATGTAGAATATTTGGGCCGTATAGATGACCAGGTACAGTTGAAGGGTTTCAGGATAGAGCTGAAGGAAATCGAATACCATCTGCTCCGGCACGAATCAGTACACAGTGGCTTAGTGATCAAGCGTGATACGGATGAGGGTCACGGGTACCTTTGTGCGTACTATACCGGGGAAGCCCATGTGGAGGCGTCTGCGCTTCGTAGTTTTTTAGGTGAGCACCTGCCCGCTTATATGATTCCGTCCTATTTTGTAAGGCTGGATGAATTTCCGACAACATCGAATAATAAGATAGCGGTTTCAAAACTGCCGGTTCCCAACAAGGAGTTGTTAGGTGGGGTATATGTAGCCCCGCGAACAGATGATGAGGCTTTGATGGCCAAAGTATGGGAAGATGTTCTTGGGGTAGCGCAGGTAAGTGTGAGGGATAATTATTTTAACCTTGGCGGGGATTCACTGATGGCGATCGGCTTGGTTTCACATATCAACAGCAAGCTGAATACAACGCTGACAATCGCCGACTTATATTCCCACCAGACGGTAGAGGAACTTGCATCGGCGGCTGTTGCCTTAAAGACGAACAATGCCTATGGGAAGGCCGTTGAAGCAGCCCGCGAAGAACTTCGTTTATTCCAGCACACTTATCGGCAGGATGGGAGGTTTCTGGATGAGTATGAGGCCGTTTACCCTATGAATGGTGTGGAAAAGGGAATGGTCTTCCACTCCTTAAAAGCCAAACCGAAAAATGTACATGAGATCATCTACCATGAACAGAATATATATGATTGTCCCATTGAAAACTTTGATTTTGACGTATTCCGGCAGGCTTTAGACTTAATGATAGCAAAACACCCGGCCTTGCGGAAGGTATATGACCTGGAGTATTTTGCACATATCACTAAGAAGAATATAGCTGCTGAGGTTAATTTTACCGATATCAGCCACCTGGGCAAAGATGAGCAGAAGGTATTCATACAGCAAAAAATGCTGGAAGAGAAGATGAGGATGACGGATTTATCATTCTCATTATTGTGGCGCATCAATATGATCAAAGTAAGAGCGGATCTTCAGTATATGCTCTTTGATTTTCATCATTCCTTATTTGATGGCTGGAGCCTGTCTTCCTTTCTGACAGAATTAATAAATTTTTATGCCTTAGTTGGCAATGATAACAGCTTTACCCCAACACTTTTACAAAGCACTTATGAAGACCAGATTATCGGGGAACTGGCAGCGGCAAAGAATGAAACTTCGGCGCAGTATTGGAAAGAAGAACTGAGTGGCTATACCCGGTTTGAATTACCCTCCACAGGAGCAGCACACGAATTCAGGAGTGATTGGTTTGAGCTGGGAATTGATTTCAGGGCTGAATTAGAGAACCTGGCACTAAAACACCATACCAGTTTTAAGCATCTTTGTTTTGCTGCATACATCTACACGTTAAATATGCTGAGCTTTAAAGATGATATTACAGCCGGTATTGTTACCAATAACCGGCCGCTTACGGCTGACGGGGATAGATTACTGGGCTGCTTTTTAAACACAATACCCTTCCGGGCAAATATCCCGGGGGATATAACATGGGGTGGTTATATAGCATTTATAGAAAACAAACTGCGGAAACTGAAGTACCATGAAAAGGTACCCTTTTATAAAATATTAGAAATAACAAAGGAATCTTCCAGTGAAAAAAATCCATTTTTTGATATTTCATTCAACTATATTGATTTCAGGATTTACAGTGAAATAATAGCTGCTGATCCACTCATAAAGCCGGATGAATTCAGGGCAGAAGGTTTTTATCTGAATAACAATACGAAAATAGATTTTCACATATATACCGAGAATAATAATTTTCGCCTTGCCCTGACCTATTCTGCTGCGGTTTTCAGCACAGAACAGGTAAAAAACCTTTCCGTCTACTTCAGAACAATTCTGACGCAGTTTTTATATAGTACTGATACCCCGGCATCAAAAAATTCAATATTTCCGGATGCAGATAAAGCCTTCTTATTAAAGACAAACCAGCGCACAGCTGTTTCCTATCCAACAGATTGTACGATTGTTAAGTTGTTTGAGGATCAGGTGCGCAGGACCCCCGCGGCAACTGCGGTGGTGTATGAGGGGGAAGCCTTAACCTATGCTGTCTTAAATAACCTGAGCAACCGGCTTGCTTATGCCTTACGTTCCGGGGGAACAGGGCGTGGCGATATCGTGGGCTTGTTTATGGATAAGAACCTCTATACCATAGCCGGTATGCTTGGGATACTGAAAGCTGGTGGCTGCTATCTGCCATTAGACCCCGGTTATCCTGAGGGAAGGATTACTTACATGATTGAGAACAGTAAGGTAAAGGTTATTGTTACAGACAATACACACGCGACGCTGCTCACTGCGGATACTGTTGACAAAATATTGCTTGATGATATCTTTTCGGTTGATGAAGAAGTACCTGATATTGATGCTGTCAATGAGCCTGGAGATTTATGTTACATCATTTATACCTCTGGTACTACAGGGAACCCTAAAGGAGTGATGATCGAACACGGGAATGTTGTTCGCCTGCTTTACAACGAGGCTTTTCAGTTTGACTTTGGGGAAAATGATGTGTGGACAATGTTCCACAGCCATTGCTTTGATTTCAGCGTGTGGGAAATGTATGGCGCACTGCTGTTTGGGGGTAAAGTGATCGTTATTCCGCTGTATGTAGCGCGTGATCCGTCCCGGTATGTACAATTGCTCAGGCGTCACAAGGTAACGGTGTTGAACCAAACCCCCACATCCTTTAATAACCTGATGGAGGAGGTGGCCAAAAAGGACATCCGTTTACCGGATCTTCGGTATGTTATTTTTGGCGGCGAGGCCCTGGCACCTGCAAAGCTGAAAGCCTGGTATGCCGAGTATCCGCTGGTTAAGCTGGTGAATATGTATGGTATTACGGAAGTGACCGTTCATGCTACGTATAAAGCAATCGGGGAACAGGAGATCAGCGATAATGTAAGTAACATCGGTAAACCTATTCCGACAACCTCATTATATATCCTGGATACCAACAAGCAGTTGGTACCCCAGGGCGTAATCGGGGAGATTTATGTAGGAGGAGCAGGCATCAGCCGGGGTTACCTGAATAATGCGGAATTGACCGGCAGCAGATTTATTGAGAACCCTTATGCGCGTGGTGAACGGCTGTATCGTTCCGGCGACCTTGGTCGTTTATTGGAAACGGGAGATGTAGAATATTTGGGCCGTATAGATGACCAGGTACAGTTGAAGGGTTTCAGGATAGAGCTGAAGGAAATCGAATACCATCTGCTCCGGCACGAATCAGTACACAGTGGCTTAGTGATCAAGCGTGATACGGATGAGGGTCACGGGTACCTTTGTGCGTACTATACCGGGGAAGCCCATGTGGAGGCGTCTGCGCTTCGTAGTTTTTTAGGTGAGCACCTGCCCGCTTATATGATTCCGTCCTATTTTGTAAGGCTGGATGAATTTCCGACAACATCGAATAATAAGATAGCGGTTTCAAAACTGCCGGTTCCCAACAAGGAGTTGTTAGGTGGGGTATATGTAGCCCCGCGAACAGATGATGAGGCTTTGATGGCCAAAGTATGGGAAGATGTTCTTGGGGTAGCGCAGGTAAGTGTGAGGGATAATTATTTTAACCTTGGCGGGGATTCACTGATGGCGATCGGCTTGGTTTCACATATCAACAGCAAGCTGAATACAACGCTGACAATCGCCGACTTATATTCCCACCAGACGGTAGAGGAACTTGCATCGGCGGCTGTTGCCTTAAAGACGAACAATGCCTATGGGAAGGCCGTTGAAGCAGCCCGCGAAGAACTTCGTTTATTCCAGCACACTTATCGGCAGGATGGGAGGTTTCTGGATGAGTATGAGGCCGTTTACCCTATGAATGGTGTGGAAAAGGGAATGGTCTTCCACTCCTTAAAAGCCAAACCGAAAAATGTACATGAGATCATCTACCATGAACAGAATATATATGATTGTCCCATTGAAAACTTTGATTTTGACGTATTCCGGCAGGCTTTAGACTTAATGATAGCAAAACACCCGGCCTTGCGGAAGGTATATGACCTGGAGTATTTTGCACATATCACTAAGAAGAATATAGCTGCTGAGGTTAATTTTACCGATATCAGCCACCTGGGCAAAGATGAGCAGAAGGTATTCATACAGCAAAAAATGCTGGAAGAGAAGATGAGGATGACGGATTTGTCATTCTCATTATTGTGGCGCATCAATATGATCAAAGTAAGAGCAGATTTTCAGTACATGCTGTTCGACTTTAATCATTCCTTATTTGACGGCTGGAGCCTGTCTTCCTTTCTGACGGAGTTGTTTAACATGTATCCTGAGCTGGTCAAAAACAACAACTTTACCCCAACACTTTTACAAAGCACTTATGAAGACCAGATTATCGGGGAACTGGCAGCGGCAAAGAACGAAACTTCGGCGCAGTATTGGAAAGAAGAACTGAGTGGCTATACCCGGTTTGAATTACCCTCCACAGGAGCAGCACACGAATTCATCAGTGATGTATTTGAGTTTGGGCTTGACTTCAGGACTGAATTAGAAAGCCTGGCACTAAAACACCATACCAGTTTTAAGCATCTTTGTTTTGCTGCATACATCTACACGTTAAATATGCTGAGTTATGAAGATGATATCACGGTAGGCGTTGTTACCAATAACCGGCCGCTTACGGCTGACGGAGATAGGTTGCTGGGCTGCTTTTTAAACACAGTACCCTTCCGGGCTAAGATACCGGAGGATATAACATGGGGTAGTTATATAACGTTTATAGAAAACAAACTGCGGAAACTGAAGTACCATGAAAAGGTACCCTTTTACAGAATATTAGAAGTAACGGGAGAACGTTCCGGTGAACAAAACCCCATTTTTGATGTCGCATTCAATTACCTGGATTTTAAAATTTTCCAGGAATGGAAAACCTATGAAGATACCAGCGCGGATTTCGAGGAAAATTCATTGTCTGAATTTTTCCTTAATGAACATTTCCCTTTTGGCTTTCATATAGAGGCGCATCAGATGAGGCGTGAGCATGGCAGCTATTACAATAAAAGTTTCAGGCTGCTGATCAGGTATTCAACAGCCATTTTTGGTAAAGAAGAAGTAAAGCGGCTTTCAGTTTATTTTAAAGCCATTTTAGATCAATTCTTATATAATGAAGCAGGATTGGTTTCGAAAGAAACGATCATGCTTGCCGAAAAGAGAGATTATGCCTTGCTGAAGGAATTTAATGCAACCCGGGTTGTATATGAGCAGAATGCTACCGTGTTAGATTTATTTTCAAAACAGGTACAGGCTCATCCGGGAAAAACGGCTGTCGTTTTTGATGATAAACAATTTACGTATAAACAATTAAATGACATTTCGAATCAACTGGCGCATATCCTGTTGAAAAACGGCGTTGTACAGGATACATTAGTGCCGGTATGCATAGACCGATCGCTTGAAATGATCGTTGGTATTCTGGGTATTCTAAAAGCAGGTGGTGCCTATGTTCCGATTGATCCAACATACCCGCAAAACCGGATCGACTATATTATAGCCGATACAAAGCCAGCGATTGTGCTTACCAGTAGCAATTACCAGCACTTATTCACCAATATCGTTTGTCTGCAGCTTGATGACAAATCTGTTTATGAGGGAAGCGTTAAGTTGCCTGTGAAAGTGAAAATTCCGGCTAAGGCATTGGCATACGTTATTTATACATCAGGTACTACAGGTATGCCCAAGGGGGTTATGAACCAGCACGATGGTATTTATAACCGCTTAATGTGGATGCAGGACTACCTGGGCGTAACAGCGGAAGATATTATACTCCAGAAAACAACATTCTGTTTTGATGTGTCGGTATGGGAACTGCTGCTGCCATTAATCGCAGGTGCTAAGCTGGTATTTGCGATGCCGGAAGGGCACAAGGATCCTGCATACCTGTGGAAATTAATTTGCACCGAAAAGATTTCCATACTGCATTTTGTTCCGTCGATGTTGTCGTCTTTCCTGTCTGTTTTTACAGCCCCTGAGCATTGCGGGTTACGCGCAGTTGTATGCAGCGGAGAAGAACTGAAAGCGCATACGGTAAAGGATTTCCAAACAATTTTTCCAGCCGTAAGGCTTTACAATTTATATGGCCCTACAGAAGCGGCTATCGATGTAACCGCAGTTGACCTTACCACATACAAAGAAGGCGCCGTAACCATAGGGAAGCCAACGGCAAACGTACAGATTTATATTGCTGATCATAAGAACAATATTCAACCCATCCGGGCATTGGGTGAGGTGCTGATTGGTGGCATACAGGTAGCAAGGGGATATTTAAACAAAGCTGAACTGACAGCACAGAAATTTATAGACAACCCCTTTGACGAAGCTGATACGTACAGGTTGTACAAGACCGGAGATATAGGCCGTTGGCTTTCTGACGGAAACATAGAATTGCTGGGCAGGGTCGATGACCAGGTAAAGATCAGGGGATTCAGAATAGAGCTTGGAGAAATTCAAAACCAGATAGTTGTTCACCCTGAGGTTAACGACTCAATCGTACTGGCTGTACAAAAGAACGGAAACACGTATCTGGCAGCATATTATGTTTCAAAAGCAAAACTCGATACAACAGCACTGCAACATCATTTAAGACAGGTGTTGCCCGATTATATGGTTCCCGGATTTTGGGTATGGCTTGAGCAAATCCCATTAACGAGTAATGGAAAAGTTGATAAGAAGGCGTTGCCTGATCCGGATATTTCGGATATGATCAACAGGGAATATGTTGAACCCCGCAATACGACGGAGCAGCAGTTGGCAGCTATCTGGCAGGCATTATTGGGATTAGAGCGGGTAGGTATATATGATAATTTCTTTGACCTGGGCGGACATTCTCTGCTGGTTACCCGCCTGGTATCGCTGATTCGCCGTAAGCTTGAAGTAGAACTGGCGATCAGGGATGTATTTGAGTATAACACCATTGCAGCTTTAGCAGGATACATTGCACAACAATCACACGGACTACTGATACCCGCTGTAACGGTTGAGGAAGACAAGGGACAACTGATGCCGCTGTCTTATGGACAAGAGCGGCTTTGGTTTATCGATAAACTGCAGGGTAGCGAAGCTTATCATATCCCTACCATATTCAAACTCAGCGGCCGGGTAGATGCAACAATTTTTGAAAAAAGCCTTCGTGCGCTGATTAAGCGCCATGAAGTGCTGCGTATGGTGATCAGCGAACAGGATGGCATTGGCTACCAGCAACTGATTTCTTCGGCAGACTGGAACCTGCAGCAGGTAGTCGTAACTGCAAAATCAGCATTGCACGAATGGTTAGCGGAGTATACCATGCGTCCCTTTGATTTGTCTAAGGATTATATGCTGCGGGCCTGTTTGTGCCGTTGTGAAGAAGATGAAGGTTATTATTTAAGTTTTGTGGTACACCATATCGCCAGTGATGGATGGTCGAGCCCGATACTGATTAAAGACCTGGTGAAGTTGTACAACGGGTACACACATGGCGAGGAGGCAGATCTGCCTGCTTTACGACTGCAATACAGTGATTATGCCATCTGGCAAAGAAAGTATGTGGCTGCGGATTACCTGGAGTTGCAGTTGCAGTATTGGGAGAAAAAACTTACTGGCTATGCCACATTAAACCTTCCTGCGGATTACAGCCGTCCCCCGGTTAGAAGCATGGAGGGATCGGTCCTGAACTTTTCATTGGATCAGGAATTAAGTGTAGCGCTGAAGCAGCTTTGTCAGGAACAAGGGGTAACCTTATACATGTTGCTGTTATCGGCCTTTAAAGTATTGCTGTACCGGTACAGCCAGCAGGAAGATATTATGGTGGGTACACCTATTGCTAACCGGACACAGGAAGAGCTGGAACACATCATAGGATTTTTTGTCAATACGCTTGTCATGCGGACGCAGTTGTCGCCGGAGCTGCGTTTTACAGACCTCTTGCAACGCGTGAAAGAAACTGCACTGGAAGCCTATGATCATCAAAATGTTCCGTTTGAGAAGATCGTAGACAGGGTAGTGAAGGAGAGGGATATGAGCATAAGTCCATTGTTCCAGGTCATATTCACACTGCAGAATGTTCCGGAATCAGAGAAAGGTTTGGCCATTGAAGGCATTCAGGTGGAGCTTTATGAGCAAACTGTACAAACGGCGCAGTTTGACCTGTCTTTAACCGTTGCAGAAGCAAACGGTGTGATCAACTGTAGTTTCAATTACAGTACGGATTTATTTGCCGGGAATACGATGGAACGTATGGCATCGCATTACGGGCAATTGCTGCAATCGGTTTTACAGGATGACCAGACTGCCATTGCTGATTTGCAGATTCTGACGAAGGAAGAAGAGGATCAGTTGCTTTATGCGTTTAACGACACATCCGTTGAATATCCCGGGGATAAGACCGTAATAGATTTATTTGAGGAGCAGGCAGCGAAGACTCCTGATACCATAGCGGTAGTATTTGAAGACCAGCAGTTGACCTACAGCGCGCTGGATGAGCGGAGTAATCAATTGGCGAGGTACTTGCAGACGCAGGGAGTAAAGACGGAAACACTTGTGCCGGTTTGCATGGATAGGGGTCTGGAGATGATCGTGGGGATACTTGGTATCCTGAAGGCCGGCGGTGCTTATATACCGATTGATCCGCAGTATCCGGCTGACCGGATAGGGTATATGTTGCAGGATTCCGGAGCCCGATTATTGATAACGGACAGCCATATTGGAGAGGTGACCGGAATAAACCAGTTGTCTGCTGCTGCCGGCATAACATCGATTATGATGGATAGAGACTGGCCATTGATCACCAGTGCAACAGCAGATAAAGTCGTTACAGCACCCCGGCCGAATCATCTGGCTTATGTGATTTATACTTCCGGCTCTACGGGTAAACCCAAAGGCGTTATGATAGAACACCTTGCACTTACCAATCTTATCAGTTGGCACAATAAGGCTTACAGGGTCTCCTCTGACAGTAAAGCAACGATGATTGCAGGTGTTGGTTTTGATGCGTCTGTTTGGGAACTCTGGCCATATCTTTCTGCCGGAGCAGCATTGTATATCATGAAAAATGGTGCCCGGTTGTTACCGGAAGATTTATTGGCGTTCTATACTGAAAGAGGAATAACACATAGCTTTTTACCAACCCCACTCGTACCTGATTTCATACAGGTTACCCGGAGAAGTCAAACC
Source organism: Chitinophagales bacterium (assembly GCA_013298665.1). Classification (GTDB taxonomy): domain Bacteria; phylum Bacteroidota; class Bacteroidia; order Chitinophagales; family Chitinophagaceae; genus Ferruginibacter. Next base: position 2,442 of record JAAFIK010000047.1, on the reverse strand, counting down.
TCATTGAAATATTTATTGACAGGGGGAGACAAATTACCTCCTGTCGACATCAGTGAAATATCGTATGAAATTGTAAACAATTATGGGCCAACCGAAAATACGGTGGTGGCTACTTTTAATAAGTTGCAGCAAAGAATCTATCATGAACCTCCATCCATTGGCCGCCCGATCGACAATACACAGGTCTGTATTTTGAGTGTTGATGGTCAACTTTGTCCTGTTGGTGTAGCGGGAGAGTTGTGTATTAGTGGTGATGGATTGGCGCGTGGTTACCTGAACCGTGAAGAACTCACTAAAGCGCGTTTTGTTCCCAATCCGTTCAGACCCGGTGAGCGCATGTATAAAACAGGTGATATTGCACGCTGGCTGCCCGACGGTAACATAGAGTATTCAGGCCGGATAGATGATCAGGTAAAAATCCGTGGTTACCGTATAGAGTTGGGTGAGATTGAGGGTGTATTACAGGGCCATGAAACGGTTGGCCAGGCGGTGGTGCTGGCCAGGGCAGATGGCTCGGGCAATAAGCGTCTGGTGGCTTATGTGGTGGCGGATGGGGAGTATGATAAGGCAGCATTACAACATTACCTGAAGCAACATTTACCAGAGTATATGGTGCCTGCACTGTGGGTGCCATTAGAAGCATTGCCATTGACACCCAATGGGAAGATAGATAAGAAGGCATTACCTGATCCTGATCTTTTGGGGATGAGCAGTAATCAATATGTGGCACCACGTACTGAGACGGAGGAGAAGCTGGTGCAAATCTGGCAAGAGTTGCTGGAAGTGGAGCAGGTAGGCGTTTATGACAACTTCTTTGAGTTGGGCGGACATTCTTTACTGGCTACCCGCCTGGTATCGCTGATTCGCCGTAAGCTTGAAGTAGAACTGGCGATCAGGGACATCTTTTCGTATAACAATATTGAAACTTTGGCAGGGTATATTGCACAACAGGCATACGGGCTGCAAATACCTGCTGCTACGGTTGTAGAGGACAAGGGGCAACTGATGCCGTTGTCTTATGGACAAGAGCGGCTTTGGTTTATCGATAAGCTGCAGGGTAGCGAAGCTTATCATATACCCAGTATACTCAGGATCACCGGGGAGGTGGATGCGGTAATGTTTGAGAAGAGCCTTCGTGCGCTGGTTAAGCGCCATGAAGTGCTGCGTATGGTGATCAGCGAACAGGATGGTACATGTTACCAGCAACTGATTCCTGCGGACAACTGGGAGCTGCAACAGGTAGTTGTAGCAACTAAATCGGAGTTGCATGAACAATTGTCGGCGTACACCCTGAAGACCTTTGATTTTTCTAAGGATTATATGCTGCGGGCCTGTTTGTACCGTTGTGAAGAAGATGAAGGCTGTTATTTAAGTTTTGTGGTACACCATATCGCCAGTGATGGATGGTCGAGCCCGATATTGATTGAAGACCTGGTGAAACTATACAATGGGTATAAACATGGCGTGGAAGCAGGTTTACCTCCTTTACGACTGCAATACAGCGATTATGCCATCTGGCAAAGAAAATATGTAACCGGGGATTACCTGGAATTACAGTTGCAGTATTGGGAGAAAAAACTTACTGGCTATGCCACATTAAACCTTCCTGCGGATTACACCCGTCCACCGGTTAGAAGGCCGGAAGGATCGATCCTGAACTTTACGTTGAATCATGCATTAAACGCAGCGCTGAAGCAGTTTTGTCAGGAACAGGGAGTAACGCTTTACATGTTGTTGCTATCGGTTTACAATGTATTGCTGCACCGCTACAGCCGGCAGAATGATATCGTGGTGGGTACACCTATTGCTAACCGGACACAGGAAGAGCTGGAAGACATTGTAGGGTTCTTTATCAATACGCTTGTCATGCGGACGCAGTTGTCGCCGGAGATGCGTTTTACAGATCTCTTGCAACGCGTGAAAGAAACTGCACTGGAAGCCTATGATCACCAGCATGTTCCGTTTGAGAAGATCGTAGACAGGGTAGTGAAGGAGAGGGATATGAGCATAAGTCCATTATTCCAGGTTATGTTCACGCTGCAAAACGCTCCTGAAGTAGAGAAAGGTTTGGCCATTGAAGGCATTCAGGCTGAATTTTATGAACAGGAAGTAGAGGCAGCCCAGTTTGACCTGTCTTTAACCGTTGCAGAAGCAAACGGCCTGATCAACTGTAGTTTCTACTACAGTACGAATTTGTTTGCCAGGAGTACGATGGAACGTATGGCATCGCATTATGCGCAATTGCTGCAATCGGTTTTACAGGACGATCAGACTGCCATTGCTGATTTGCAGATTCTGACGAAGGAAGAAGAGAACCAGTTGCTTTATGCGTTTAACGACACATCCGTTGAATATCCCGGGGATAAGACCGTAATAGATTTATTTGAGGAGCAGGCAGCGAAGACTCCTGATACCATAGCGGTAGTATTTGAAGACCAGCAG
>JAAFIK010000046.1 GCA_013298665.1 Chitinophagales bacterium | reverse complement strand
TAGCCGCGGGGAGGTTCCTGTGCTTGGAGAGTTGGCAGTACAGTATGCAGATTATGCGATCTGGCAGCGCAACTATCTTCAGGGCGCAGTTCTTGAGGAGAAGTTGTCTTACTGGCGTGAACAGTTGCGTGATGTTACGCCGCTGAACCTGCCTACTGATTATCCAAGACCATCTGTAATCAGTATTCGTGGCGCAGTTACCCAAATCATGCTGACTGATAGTATCACTACGCAGTTGCAGGCATTATCGCGTGAGCACGGGGCAACCTTGTTCATGACGATGCTTGCTGCGTTTAAGGTGTTACTTTACCGCTACAGTGGTCAGGAGGACATCTGCGTGGGAACACCTGTTGCAGGAAGACAGCACCAGGAGCTTGAGGGGTTGATCGGTTTTTTTGTCAATACGCTTGTGCTGAGAACTAATTTGTCCGGAGTACAAACTTTTATTGAAGTATTACAAAAAGTAAAAACTGTAAGCCTTGATGCCTATCAGTATCAGGATGTACCATTCGAGAAGGTGGTAAAGGAAGTAGTTAGGGATCGGGACATGAGCAGATCTCCATTGTATCAGGTTTCATTTGTATTCCAGAACAACGAATCCCGGAGAGATGTTGATACCCCGCCGGGTGAGTTAATATTGTCGGAAGAAGTGTATATCCAAACTACAGCAAAGAATGATATTACTTTTTTTGCTGTAGAAGTGGATGGATGTATTTCCATTACGGCAGAGTATTGCAGTGACCTGTATAATGAGACAACGATCCGGCGTATGCTTCAGCATTACGAGACATTGCTGCAGTCAATCGTTGCAGACCCTGCTGAGGAGGTAGGCGCACTTTCATTGCTTTCAAAAACCGAGGAAAGCGAATTGCTGTATACATTCAATAATACGGACAAGGATTATCGGCTGGATGAGTCGATTGTTGACTTGTTTGATACTCAGGCAGGTTTGAAGCCCGATAGTATCGCAGTTGTATTTGAGAATGCTGAACTTACTTATGCTGCTTTGCAAGAAAAGTCAGATACACTCGCAGCCCGTCTTCTTGCCATCGGGGTTGAACCTGGCGATAATATTCCATTGATTATGTACAGAGGGGTTGATTTTGTAGTTGCTTTTTTAGCGGTTGTCAAGACAGGAGCAGTGGCTGTGCCGTTGAGTGTTTATTGGCCCATAGCCAGGCTGGGGATGCTTCTGGATAAGCTTTCGCCTGCTGTAGTACTTGTGAATAATGATGAGTTATTGTCAGAACTGGAGCAAGCTGGTAATTTCGTTGTACTTTTAGTTGACTACACCATTATTTATAAAAGTGATAGTTTCAAAAGACCACTTGTGAGTAATAACGAAGCATTATGCATGTTCTTTACTTCAGGCTCTACTGGTACACCAAAGGGTGTTATCGTAACCCGGAAAGGAATCATGAACAGACTGAGGTGGATGAATGACTATTTTGGAGAAGAAGCTGCAGGCTCTGTATTACGAACGACAAAGCATATTTTTGATAGTGCAATATGGCAAATTTTCTGGCCGCTTATCAATGGTGGTAAAACAGTTATCCCATCGGAGAAAAGGCTATTTACGCTTGAGTACCTGCTGGAGTTGGTGGAAGATTACCAGATTACGATGACAGATTTTGTGCCATCTCTTTTCAATGAGTTGGTTGACGAGATTGTTGAAAATGAGGAGAGTCATGCACTAGAAAGTATCCGTTGCATCATTATTGGGGGAGAAGCACTTAAGGGTAAATCTGCATATAACTTCAGGCAACGGTACAAACATATTAAGCTTGTAAATCTATATGGTCCAACTGAGGCTAGTATTGGTTGTTGCTATTATGCAATTGATTACGAGAATCGTGAGCCTATTCCTATTGGCAAACCTATAGCTAATGTTAAAATACATATATTGGATGCCAGGGGTAAGCTTGCTCCGATAGGGGTGTTTGGTGAGATTCATATTTCCGGCATAGCAGTTGCTCAGGGATATTTCAACGAACCTCTAAAAACAGCAATAGCTTTCCTTGAAAATAGTTACCTGATTCACGCCGGATACAATGATTCATATCGTCGTATGTATAAGACAGGTGATCTGGCTCGCTGGCTGCCTGACGGCAATATTGAATTTGGCGGCAGGATAGATGAACAGGTGAAAATTCGCGGCTATCGAGTTGAACCGGGGGAAATAGAAGCAGTTTTGTTAAAGGCTGATGGAATAAAGCAGGTTGTGGTAATCAGCAATGCTTCACAGGCAGGAATTGGCCGCCTGATTGCTTATGTTACACTCAAAGACGATACGATCCCGTTTGATAAAGATGCAGTTCTTACTTTTGCAAAAGCACACTTGCCCGATTATATGGTGCCCGCAATATTTATACCCATAGCGGTTCTGCCTATATCTGCCGGGGGTAAAGTTGATAAAAAAGCATTGCCTGATCCTGATATCGGCGAATTACTTGCTGGTCAGTATGTGGCCCCGGATAATGAAGTTGAATGTCTATTGGTAGAGATATGGCAATCGGTATTGCGGTTGGATCGGATAGGTGTAAATGATAATTTCTTTGAGTTGGGCGGACATTCGCTTTTATTGCCCTATTTATTAAATCAAATTTTTAAAAACGGGTTTGAACTTCAGTTAAAAGATGTTTTCAACTATCAGACTATTCGTTTACTGGCAAAGGCTCTTGTAAAACATGATGGGGATTTAAACCTTATAACACAGTATGCCGATCCGGAAATTTCCCCGGTAATACCAGCAGGAAGTCATCTTTTCCTTTTTGGGAATACACCTGAAAGTATACCTGTCTTTATCATTCCCGGTTCTGATGGTATCTCTAACGGTTATGCGGATCTTGCTGCAGAACTGAAGAGCGTATCAACTGTTTACGGAATACAGATGTATGGCCTCAATGACGGTGAAGAGCCATTTGATAGTATTGAGCATATTGCCAGGGTCAATATTGGATGGATAAAGGAAAAGCAGCCAGCAGGGCCATATTATTTAATCGGGCATTCTTTCGGTGGATTGGTAGCTTTTGAAATGGCTAAGCAACTGGAGCAAAGCGGGGAACAGTTAGGACTATTGGCTGTACTGGATATTTCTTCTGCCCTCAATAGAAAAAAAGCGGGAGATACGGCAAAGAAGGATTTCATGATTACCAGAGTGTTACATATCCTTGAGAAGTATGGCTATATACATGAGCCTTACCCCGAATGGGTGGCACAACTTACGCTCGCTATAACCGATATGTCGGCTGATACAGCGGTAGCATTTATCAGAAAAGAAGTATCAGAAAGGTTTCATAAGAAGAAAGAGGATATTGCCTTTATTCTGAATGTCTGGCATCTTCAACTTACAAATGCGCTCATCAATTACACGGCTACAGGTATGGTGAAATCAGCTATTCTTTTTGCTCGTGCAAAAGGAGCCGGTCAGGCAACCAAGGCCACAGATATGGGATGGTCAGCGCATGCCGCTGCAATTGAAATTCTTGATGTGCCTGGCGATCACTTTTCTATGGTGCGCAAAGGCAACGTTGGCATACTGGCAGCAGCAATCCGCGATAAAATGAAGACGAGTATAGTTGTTTAGACATCTTGCAGCGGATATATACAATGGTGGAAGATAATATACTCAGCTACCGGTATTTTTTAATTTACATAATACAAAAATTATGAAAGATTTTATTGTCAAACAGGAGTATGATAAGTACTCTGAAACCGATCACCAGACATGGGCAACACTTTGTTCACGTCAGATTAAATTGCAGCAAGGTAATGTGTCAAAGGAATATCTTGAGGGATTCACCAGTCTGCATCTTGATATGGACCGGGTGGTTAATATTGAAGCGATGAGTACAAGGCTGGAAGAAATATCCGGATGGACTCTCGTTCCTGTGAGCGGACTCATTCCCACAAAAGATTTCTTCTTTATGCTGATCAACAAGAAATATCCGATCAATGTAAATATCCGCCAGCCACATGAAATTGACTTCAGTGAACAACCTGATATCTTTCATGATGCCTGTGGACATTTGCCTCTGTTGACCAATAAAAAATTTACACAGTTCCTGACAGCATACAGTATTATTGCACTCAGGTATGTTAACAATGAAAGGGCAATTGATTTTCTCGGAAGGCTATACTGGTACACTTATGAAATGGGGCTGATTAATGAGAACGGTAAATGTATGCCTTATGGAGGCGCCGTAATCACTTCTTCAGAGGAGATCAGAAATGTTTTCAATCCGGATATTCCGAAGTATCCTTTTGAAATCGGACAGGTTTTTACGACAGTGTATAACCCGTTTAAATTACAGAATGAGTACTTCGTGATAAATTCTTTCAATGACCTCTTTAATTGCCTGGAAGAGCTTGAGAACAGGCTTATTCAGCAGTTGCTGCTCCCTGAACATGATAACACATTGCGGAATTTTTCTATGAATAAGAATATCGGCGCAAGTTTCAATAATGTGATCGGTTTTCTGAATGACATGCAGTTCGCATTCCCTGACGCCATTTCATTCGTTTCCGGGCAGCCTGACGAGTCATATTTCCAGATTGATAACCATCTGTCAAAATTCGAGCTTTTTGTTGACTTTGTTGTCAAGAAAACCGGCCAGGACAGAAGGACAGTAGTGGATAATATTGGTCAGTACACGAAGACTAAGGGAATTATTAACGACATCATTGCTGATTACCTGAGAAATGATGAAAGCATTTATGTCAAAGGTGGAGATATTCTTATGACAGCGGGAGCACAGGAAGCTTTTGCTGTTATTGTATCTACCCTCTGCAACAAGGAGGAGGATGTAATTCTTACAGAAGATCCAAGTTATATCGGACTGAGTTCGTTTGCGAGGGTATTCGACTATAAAATTGAGGGTGTACAGATTGATGAAGAAGGCATTGATTTGAAGTTGTTAAAGAGTAAAATTATTGAAATCAATAAGAGCAACAAAAAGGTTAAACTGATTTATGTTATACCTGATTACCAGAATCCCACAGGGTCATATATGCCCATCGGTAACCGTCTCCGTCTGCTTGAAATGGCTGAGCAGTATAATTTCCTCATTATAGAAGATAATGTATATAATAGTTTTACTTATGTGCAAAAGAAAAACCCGACACTAAAATCACTTGACCGTTACGGAAGGGTGATTTATGTCGGATCATTTTCGAAATCCCTTTTCCCCGGTCTGCGTGTGGGTATGATTGCCGCAGAACAGGATATTGAAAATGATCAGGGGGATAAGGTAAAACTCATCGATCAGATGGGTAAGGTGAAAGTACAGCTTTCAAATAATACCTCAAGTATCAGCCAGGCAATTGTTGGCGGTGTGTTACTTGACCTGAAGTCGAGTCTGAGCGAATGGAGCAAACCTAAATTTGAAAGTTATAAGTGCAAAAGGGATCAGATGGTACTTGCATTAGATACCTATATCAAGGCCTATGAGAATGATTGGGCAAAAGGAGTGAAATGGAATGTTCCTGATGGTGGATTTTATATCAAAATGTCATTGCCTTTTGAAGTGGATAATGAAAGCGTGTATGAGTGCGCTTCCGCGTTCAATGTGATCTTCTGTCCGATACGTTATTTTTATATCGGAAAAGGTGGTGAGAATGAAATACGGCTGGCTTTTTCAAATATATCTCTTGAAAAAATAAAAACAGGGGTTCAACAACTCGCGGCATACATAAAGTACCGGACCGTTCAGAAGGCAACTATTGATGCAGTACCTGCAACTGCTATGACTGCGCCATGATATATCTTGAGGAGCAAATCCAATATTTCACGCTTTTTTTTTACAAGAGAAGAGTTGTTGCTTTCACAAAAAGCATCACAGATTAATTTATTTTACAAACTATAATGAGATTATGATACTCACATCTGCACAGATTGAAAACTTCAATGAAAATGGTTTTTTGCTTATACAAAATGTGTTTACGCAGGAAGAAATGACATTAATGCTCGAAGAAATGGAGCAGGTCATCATAGAAGATTGTCCAAGAAGGATTCTTGAAAAAAGCGGCTATGTCAGATCATTTTTTGCACCTGAAGCCAGCAATGAATTTTTTGCTAGGGTTATAAGACAAAAAAGGGTACTGAGACCTGCGATGCAACTCTTAGAATCCGATGTCTATGCCCATCAGACTAAGCTGAATACCAAGCATGCGCTTGTGGGCGATTGGTGGGACTGGCATCAGGATTATACGTTTTGGAAAAAGGATGATGCCATGCTGGAACCAACAGTTCTGACGGCTATGATTTTTTTAAATGAAGTTACTGAATTTAATGGCCCCCTGTTTCTTATTCCTGGTTCGCACAAGGCTGGCATGCTTGAGTCAGGAGAACGGAATATTCATGGTGAACAGAGTGAGGAGTGGTTTTCGGCGTACCAAAATAGTACCAAATACATGTCGGCACTCACTGCTGACCTGAAGTATACGCTCGAACAAAAGACAATCGCAAGCTGGATTGAGCGTCAGGGGATATATTCTGCTAAAGGGGCAGCTGGTTCGGTTTTGTTTTTTCATGGCAATGTTTTTCATGCGTCACCTAATAACCTCTCGCCATGGCACCGGCATACTTTTCTGATTACCTATAACAGTACTGCTAATCCATTACAAGACATTCCTGAACCACGCCCCGGGTTTATTGCCTCCCGAAATTTTACCCCAATCCGGGCACTTGATGATGACTCTCTTGTACCGTAAGGTATCCAGGGTGAGTTTATTTCATGGGTGATGCAGATATAGTATACTGCTATCTTGAATTCTGCAAATCCCAGAACGTAAACAAAGGAACAGTTCTGCTGTGCAACTTTATAATGGTAAATTTAAGATATTCATGGGATTCCTATATCTTTAAGTTTTGGCGCTGAGGAAATCAACTGGCAATTGTGTTTGATTAAAAGTGTTCTGTACATAGTCTTGTTTGTGTATAGGCAGGTATAATAAACGAGAGAACTGCAAAGGAGCATCTACCCGTAGCCACTATTTCCTTATGCCCTTTTGTAATGAATGTTTATAGTTTTATCCAACAGTAATTACTTTATATGACATACCTGAGACATCGAATCAGACTTCAGAAAATAATCTTATTGTTTCTCATGGATCAATATCTGCCAGAAAGTTTTCCATCAAGCAAGTCCATGAATATACCTGTTCGTAAAATGAGCATTACCAAAATGACCGTGTTAGTCATTTTTTTCTGCGTTACCTCCTTTTCTGTTGCGGCACAATATAAAGTATCGGGTCAGATTATTTCCGATAGCTTTCCGGACAATGTACCGGCTACCATCAGGTTATTACAGGAAAAAGATTCGATGCTGCTGAAGACGGTCATCGGTGAACTGAAGGGTAAGTTTGTTATAAATGATGTGTCGCCCGGGAGCTATATCCTGAGCGTGAGTATGCTGGGACACAAATTTTATTTCAAAAACATAAGTATAAAAGATGCTGATATTGATCTCGGTAGCCTGATGGCAGAAAAGGAGTTTAAACAATTAGACGTTGTTACCGTTAATGCAAAAGTAAAGCTATTTGAAATGAAGGGAGATAAAATGATTGTGAATATTGCAGCCAACCCCATAATATCAGGACTCAATGGTCTCGAATTAATTGAAAAGATGCCGGGCATTTCTGTAAACCGCCAAACAGAAACAATCAACATGGTAGGCAAAGCCGGTGTACTTGTAATGATTGATGATAGACCAAGTTATCTTTCAGGAAAAGAATTGGTTCTTTTTCTTCAAACACTCAAGAGTGATGAATTTGATAAGGTTGAAATTATTACAAATCCATCAGCCCGGTACGATGCGGCGGGTACAAATGGCATTATCAATCTGAAAACAAAAGCAGGAAAGCGTTTCGGTACCAATTATACAATAGACCTGATGGGAGATTATAGCTCTTATGCAAAGTTTGGAAATTATTTTAAGCACAATCAGGCTTTTACACTTAATTCAAAAAAGAAAGATTATGTTTTGTATGCTAATATAAACCATAATAAAATTCAAGATTTCAATGCTGCAGATGAATCCCTTAAGCTCTTTGATAATGGATTGAACCTTACCGAGAACAGAACCAATTATGACCTGGATAAAGGACAAAATGATCATTGGACGCTTAATACAAGTATAGATTTTAACCTGCCGCGAAGAACTGTTTTCGGACTTTCTTTTTACAGCACTTTTTTTGATGGGAAAAAAGACCGGAAGCTTCAACAAAGAAGCAATCAAACTTCTGCTAAAACGGATGATCTGAGGCAGGAGACCATGGACAAATTCAGGTATTATCTTTTTACTGCACATTATGGACATACATTTGATTCATTGGGTACAGCGCTTACTGCAGATATTGATGTTGTGTTTAATAAGTGGGGAAGTGATAGTTATTTTAAAACAGTTACCACTACGAATGGCAGTAGTGCCAGTATTGATAATCAACTCTTTAATGATAAGAAAAGGGTAAGTTATATCTTTAAAGCACATTTTGAGAAGCTTGTAAGTCCGCGCCGGGGCATTGAAATTGGTTTGAAGAGCCGGATATCCAATATCGATAACGAGTTTTCTGATAACTTTCAAAATACAATTCTGACAAACAATCAAGCTTTCCTTTTTTTTGAAAATATTAATGCGCTGTATGGACTTTATGGAGGTGAATGGAACTCCAGGACAAGATTTGAAATGGGAATACGTGCAGAGTACACCCATACAAAAGGGAAAAGTCGTATTGGAGCGGTATTGTCCGAACAGGATTATATCAACCTATTCCCTTCATTCTCAGTGAATTACAGAGTTTCTGAAAAATATGGGGTCTCAGTCGCCTATAGTCGTCGAATCGGCCGACCGGATGGCGATGTTTTCAATGTATTCAGGAGATTTACTTCTTTGCAAAGTTATACTGAAGGAAATCCGCTGATTGAAGCTTCAATCAACAACTCATTTGCGCTTTCTGCTACAGTTAATGATAAATATTTTTATGAAGTATCGTATGTTAAAGTAAAAAACTTTGCCACCCAGGTGTTTGATATTGACCCTTTTCTTTCACCGGGTAAAAACCTGGTGAGAACCAGTCAGGAAAATGTTGGCGGTAAAGTAGGCTGGATTAACCTCAAAGGGTTCATTCCGCACGATCTCACGGATCGCTGGCATTTTGACTTTCAGTTCTGGACAGGCGTGAATCTTTATAATTATAAGCGCAAAGATGCTAATGTGGATCTGAAACAGTTTTATTGGGGCGGGTCACTTGATCAGAATTTCACCATCAATAAACTAACATCAGCTTCGGTAAGCGGTACCATTATTTCCGGAGAAACGGCGGGATTTCAAACCAGTAAACCTATGGGTTCAATTGACTTTGGCCTTAGAAGACAGATACTAAATAAAAAGGGCTCAATAAAAGTAAGCTTGCAAGATCCTTTTAATTTCAATCAGAACAGAAGCACTTTTAATACAGGCAATCTTACGGGGGGCGGCGTGTATAATTGGAACAACAGGAGATTTGTCATGAACTTCAGTTACAATTTTGGTAATCGTAATGTGCAAACCGAACGATGGCAGTCAAAATTCCAGGAAGCAGCTGTACAAGGAAATGGAAAAAATTGACATCCAATACAAGCCCGGAACTCAACGAATACCGGGATTTGATCTTGCCAGAGCCTATGCTATCTTTGGTATGTTCATTGTGAATTTCAATTTCGCCTTTGGTACATTTACAGACAGAACCCCAACAGGCCTGTTCTTAAACCTTTTTGTTGGTAATTCTACCGCCATTTTCATTATTCTTGCGGGTATGGGTACGGTGTTTATGCTAAATGTGTCCGATTATCAGCCCGGGTTAAGGAAACATAAGCGTCGTGTTATCATGAAACGTTCCTGGTTTTTGTTTGTGTTGGGATTGATGCTTTACAATTGGTGGCCCGGGGATATTCTGCATTTTTATGGCGGGTATATGCATATCGCTGCATTCCTGCTTTTTGTTCACCGAAAATGGTATTTGTGGATTGCTGGTTCAGCAATAATCATTTATCATGTATTGCTTTTGATTATACCGGTGGAAACAAGTTGGAATTTTACGACTTTCAGTTATGACGATTTCTGGACTGTTGTGGGCTTTGCCAGAAATACACTTTATAACGGATGGAATTCTGTATTTCCATGGATAGCATATTTCATGCTGGGTATGTGGCTTGGAAAGTTGAATTGGCAAAGTAAAACGACCCAGAAGTATGTTTTCATTACAGGTGTGATCATGTTTGCTTCTTTTCAGTTGATCAGGGTATTGGCAAGAAGTGAATGGTTCAGCGAACCGCTTACGGCCTATATTATGAGCGATTATTTTCCACCCTGCCTTCCTTTCATGTTCTTGACTACCGGGTTTGCCTTAATGGTAATTCCGTTTTGTATATTTCTTGGTGAACGCTGTAAAAACACATGGTTGGTTGGCTCATTACTTCAAGTCGGGCAGATGACACTTTCTCATTACGTTATTCACCTCACCATCGGCATGCTGCTTTTATCAGCGTTATCGGGTAAACGGTACTCTGGGGTACTTGTTGTAAAAGAGCCGCTTTCTCCTTTTTATATTTTATGTTATGCGGTTGCTTTTTTTTGTATCAGCATATTGTTTACAGTACTCTGGCGGTATAAGTTCAAAAATGGTCCGCTTGAAATTTTAATGCGGAAAATTTCAGGATAATATTCCCTCCACCGCTTGTTTTTTCGGCTATTTTTATTGGTATCATAACCTCCGGTACCCTATTTTTGCCCCGCACCAAAGCAAAAAATAATGGAGCAAAGCAATTGCCGGATTGAAGGCATGTCCATACACCATGTGGGTAATAAAACGAATGGAGAAGCCCTCGTTCTTTCCGATGCCGTAGCTGCTCCGGCCAGCGATAAACTTCATACGTTGCTTATGCAGTATTTCCTCAGTGCATTCGGCACCGCGGAGTATTATACCTTCAGCTTTAGTAATGGCGATGTCTCGCTCAATCCTGTCTTTCGTTTTGCACAGCAATGCTTTGATACACCCTCCACGCTGCACAGTATCAGCATTGATATGGCCAGGCATCTTTATGAAGTATCTGCTCATCCCCAAATCAAAGCCGGAGATCTTTTTGTGGTATATTTCAGAGATATGGAAATCGAAAATCATATCGTTGATGCCATTGGTATCTTTAAAGCCGAAAACCAGCAGGTTTTTCTGCTTCCTGAATGGGAACAAACACGGGTAGCCGTAAATTACGCGGAAGGGATCAGTGCCGACAAGCTTGACAAAGGCTGCCTCATCTTTAATGTTCAGCAGGAAGAAGGGTATCGCGTCTGTACGGTGGATAAAGCCAGTCGTCAGGGGGATGCCCAATTCTGGAAAGACCATTTTCTCATGCTTAAACCCTGTGGGGATGAATTTCACCATACAAAAGAGTTACTCACCATTGCCCGGCAATACGTTACTCAACAGTTTGCCGAAGAATTTGATGTGAGTAAAACCGATCAGATCGACCTGCTCAACCGCTCACTTGGCTATTTCAAAACACACCAGGCTTTTGATAAGGAAGAGTTCGAGCAGGAGGTTTTTCACCACCCCGAAATGATACGCTCTTTTCAGCAGTTTAATGATGACTATTGCCATAAACACGAACTCGATATTAGCGATGGTTTTGATATTTCCCGGCAAGCTGTAAAAAACCAGGCAAGAATATTCAAAAGCGTACTGAAGCTCGATAAAAACTTTCACATTTACATCCACGGCAATAAAGATATGATTGAGAAGGGGGTAGATGCAGACGGGCGCAAATATTATAAGATTTATTTTGAAAATGAAAGTTGACTCTTGTCCTTTTTTACGGATAGTCAACATATAAATCCTTATCAGCCAGGAACGTTTCGTGCGGTGCATACAAATAAAGCCAGGATCAACTGATCCTGGCTTTATTTGTATGGGTGTAACAGCAGTCTTAAATTGCCAGAACTTTTTAATCCGGATTTTCCAGCCAATTGCAAAAACCGGGTTCAATCTTCAGTCACCACAAAAGTGATCGTTTTGGTATGGTACGATTTCACCATATGCCCATTTTGGATGGCAGGTTTCCATACCGGGCTTTTTCCCATGGCATTGATGCAATGCGCAGCAGTTTTACTTTCGGCATAATCCAGTACCTGGATACCTGAAATACTGCCATCTATGTCAACGATAAACTGGAGCCTGATTTTATACGTGCCTTTTTTCCAGCCCTCATCCACTGGTGTGAGGGGATTTACATTTTTTTGCAGAAATGCCTGCCATGCGGGTTCTCCACCGGGAAACTCTGCTTCGTGCTCAACTTTTGTAAATACAGGATCAGGCCGGAGCAACCCTTTTATTGGCTTTTCGGTTAACCCTCGTTGTTGCTGTTGTAAGGCCTGAGCTGCAGGCTTTGTGGTGATCAGAACCGCTCCCTTGCTGCCTGCATCCCCATACATTTTGACTGCCTCGGCTGGCTTTATCACATCAATTTGTGCAAGCTCGTTAAGGTTTATCGTATTGAAGTCTGTTTTCTTTATTTGCTTGCCGTTCAATACATATATCGCTTCCGGCAATATTGCATCACTCTTTCCTGCTTTTGCAGCACTGGCTTCTCTGGGTACCTGGGCAATTGCTGCGAGTACTTGTGCCACACCAGGCTTAATCGCTTCAGGTACCACTGTTTCAGTAGCGGGAGCGGGTACTACAGCAGGTGTTCGTTGAGGAAGGGGGGTATTTACCGGAAGAGGTTCTTCCACTATTGTACCGGCCTTCACCGGTACGGCTGTCTCGCGGGGCTGGCGGCTATAGTTGCGTATGGCCGCATGAATAAACTGCGCGATCGTTTCCTGCCCGGCATCTGTCCGCAAATATGCCAGGTCTGCCTCATTAGTGATATAGCCGGCTTCAATCAATACTGAGGGACAAGGAAGTGTTTGCAGCACAGCAATGCCCACTTGCCGTTGCTTTGGATTATTATTTACGGGTAAAGCGTAACCTTTGCTGAATTCGTTGAGTAATGCTGATGCCAACACTTTACTCGTCCCTGTGTTGGCAAACTCCTCGCGTGCCACAAACACACTTAATCCTCTTTTTGAGCCATCTCCTTTTGGCTGAGCATCCATATGAATCGATATAAAAAGATCGGCTTTCTCCCGCAAGGCTATTGCCGTCCGGTCAGTTGGCGAAAGCATTGCATCAGTCTCACGCGTCAGTACAATACGGATGTTATCATCCGGATTCAGTTGTTTGACCTTTTGTGCAATAGCCAGGTTGAGAGCCTTCTCTGTTGTACCATCTGCACCCATTGCTCCTGCATCAAGACCGCCATGCCCCGGATCAATCACCACAGTCAGAGACGCCGCAGGTTGAACACGCACCGGAATTGCCTGGGGTTTAAAAGTAAAAGCGGCTACGATCAAAGCTGCGAGGGGTAATACCATGATGCGGCTGATGTAGGATACCCTGGGGGTTTGATTTTTTGTTAACATGATAAGCCTGCGTTTTATTGGTGAATAGAAAAAATGATTGACAATATCGAACCGGTGGCCGGGATAAGCTGCCTGGAGAATCATTGCGGCAAAGGACGCGGTATCACTGTCTTCAACCGCTTTTTTATCGGCAATAAATTCATGTATCATGCTTAGTTCTTTGCGGATGAGCCAAAAGAAAGGATTGCACCAGCAAAAGATCAACACCCCACTCAGCAAGAGTTTGTCAAGGCTGTGCCGCTCCTGCACGTGCGCCACTTCATGGCGAAAGATCTGTTTGCCGGTGTCGCTTTCGAGGTCTATATCTTCATTCCAGAAAATATAGTTCAGGAAAGAAAATGGAGTGCCCTTTGCCCGGGTACTGATAAAGAAAAAGCGCTCTACAACCTGACCTTTATAGGTGTAAATAAGGGTACGGATCATCCATAATACACGGAGAAACACGAGAAGCAGCACACCGCTCACGAGCATGTATGCTACACTCAACCACTGGGTGGTGGTAAAATAAAATCTTTCCTGTCCGGGTACATAGCTACTGATAAAGTCATCACCTGCCGTAACAGCCTGAAGCAATTGGATGGCCTGGCTTGGTGCTGTATCTGCAGCATGAAAAATATTGATCTGTACCAATGGTAATACAAGGGATAGGATCACCGACAGCAGCAGAAAAAAGCGGTTGTAGTGGTGATAAATCTTATTGCGCAGCATCAGCCAGTAATACCCCAGCATGATACCTGAACAAAGCACCACCTTTAATAAGTACCACGAAGCCTGTAACATAAACTTTCGGTTAAAAAGTAAACAATGTACCGGGATTATCCCTGTTTTTTCTTCAGTTGTTTGAGCAACAGCTCGAGATCACCTACACTCAGGTTATTTTCTTTCACCATGAAGGAAACTGCATTGCTGAACGAACCTTCAAAATAACCTTTAACCAGGTGCTTCATCGTACTCTTACTGTACATTTCTTTGGTGACCAGTGGGTAATATTGGTGCATCCGGCCAAATACCTGGATGCCAACAAACTCCTTTTCAACCAGGATTTTGATGATGGTGGCAACAGTATTGCTGTGTGGCCGCGGGTCGGATATTTCCTCGATGATCTCCCGGAGAAATGCCTTTTCCAATTTCCACAGCACCAGCATAATCTGTTCCTCTGCCTTAGTTAATGTTTTCATCTTTCTGTATTTCAAAACAAAGATAAACTAATTGTTTAGTTTAACAACTATTTTTTTAGTTATGCGGTATTTTAACATTTGGGGATATAATTTTTTTTCCTTCGCCCGTACAATACGTTTAAATTTGCGTTTCAGCTACCCGCTGGCTGGGTAGTATTCACCCGTTTATGTATCATAATCGCACAAAAAATGGCGCAATCAATAATAGATCTCAGGCAAGTCAATATTTACCAGGGGCAAAGCCTTATCCTGCAAGCCGTAAATATTACGGTTGAAAAGGGAGAGTTTGTTTACCTCGTGGGTAAAACGGGTACAGGTAAATCCAGCCTCCTCAAAACCCTTTATGGTGATCTTTCACTGAAGGAGGGTGATGGTACGGTTGTCGGGTACAACCTGAAAGAAATGACCTGGAAAACAGTACCTTTTCTGCGTCGTAACCTTGGGGTGGTTTTTCAGGATTTTCAACTCCTGACCGACAGGAATGTAAACGAAAACCTCAAGTTTGTACTCAAGGCAACTGGTTGGAAAGACGAAAAACTGATGGATGAAAAGGTGGCTGATGTACTGGATAAAGTAGGCTTAAAAACCAAGGGATTCAAAATGCCTTTTGAGTTGAGCGGGGGGGAGCAACAGCGGGTGGACATTGCCCGGGCACTACTCAACTCTCCCAAGCTGATCCTTGCAGACGAACCTACAGGAAACCTCGACCCGGAAACTTCTGATGAAATCATGCAACTCCTCTTCCACATCTGCAAGGACTATAACACCACTATTGTAATGGCTACGCATGACTACAGGGTAATCCAGAAATACCCGGCGCGTACCATCAAAACGGAAATGAATAAAGTATGGGATAATGCTACCATATCCATGCAATAAGCTTTTCTGCATTGAGCCGGTTATTGTAAGCCCTTTGCAGCAGACCCTGCCGTAAATCTATTTCTTCTTCGCCAAATGGCAGGTGGTACAATTGTACGATCACCGAACAGAATCCATCAGCGGTTTCCGTGCTGTGGCAGGCAGCCTCAAGTGCACTCCCTGCAACCCCTGCGTCATTAACCAGGCAATGCCGGCCATTACAGAGCGCATTGATCAGCTTAAGTTTTACGCCGGTATTGTTAAAGGAAGGCAGTACATTGATCTGTGCACGCCCTATAAGGTCTTTTAATTCATGATCTGAGGGATTGGCCACCACACAGGTATGTTTACGCAGGTGTGCCATACGTACCAGTGCAGGAGAGGGGTTTCGCCCGGCAATCACCAAAGGGATCGTGAGCTTGCTGAACACCTTTTTCAGAAGCCAGGCTGCGGCTTTCTCATTCTCGTTGATGGCTAAGTTACCATGGTACAAGCAGTAATTACCAATGCCTTCTTTACTGCTTACCAATGTGTCGGCAATAAACACCGGAAGGAAATGAATATCGGGAGCCCCAAATGTCTTTTTATAAAGCGTAACATCGGTGTCGCTTACAGCGATAAACACCGCTTTGTCTGCAAGCTCCCGCTCGTACTTTTTCAGCAGCAAACTCTCCCGCAGGAAATACATTTTTTTCAGCAGGTTCTTTTCGTGTGCGGCAAGTTTACGATAGTAGTTGAACTCTGCATTATGCAGCCGGACAAATACTTTCCGGTTGCGTAATGCTCCGCTAAAAAGGTGGTAAGTGGTATGTATGCCTTCCAGTAAAATCGGGTAATCGTCAAGCTTTAAACGTGCTGCCAGATCCGGGTTTGCGCGTGAGGATACAATAAACGGTAGCCGTGCAGAAACCCCCTTTAGGCTCTTGTTGCGTTGATAATAGTGAACAGATGCACAGTACTTATCCAGTTCAGCCTGTGGCTCCCGTCCCTGGGTAAAACAATGCAGGTGAATATGGATACCTTTTTCATGAAGGGTTTTCAGTTTGTAGAACAGATCAACCACGCCGCCGTAATCGGCTGGCCAGGGTACATCGTGTGTTACAATATGTAAGTGTCTTTGCGTCAATGTTGTGCAAATAACTGTTGATAAAAAGCGAGCAGTTTTTTCTCTTCCTCCTGCCAGTTCAATATTGCTCTGCCAGTCAGGCAGTTTGCTGATAGCTTCCGGTAAGTGTTTTCGTCATCAAGCAACCGGTTCACTGCTTCAATGATTGCTTCCTCAGTTATGCTGTCAATCAATATAGCCACCTGATGGACATCGTTCAACCGTTTATATTCAGGGAAGTTCATGGTTACCTGCGGGATGCCTGCATGCATATAATCAAAAAACTTGTTGGCCAGTGAATAGTACTGATTCAGTCCTTTGTACTCCACCAGGTTAATACCGAGGTATGCACCGGCTGTGTGTACGGATAAACCTGCAGGCAGCACAGCGCCTTTCAGCAATACTTTTGACGCAAGCCCATGTGCTGTAACCAGGGCTTTGGCCTGCTCAAAAAAATTGCCATCCCCATATACAACAAGCACGGCATCAATTTGTTTCATCGCCGGAATCAGTTGCTCAAAGCCCCGCGCTTCATTCACTGCACCCTGGTAAAGGATGATCCTTTCTTTCTTATCCGTCTTTATCAACGGTGTCAGCAAGGTTACATTCCTGATCACGGCATATTTTACACCATACAGTTGTTCAAAAACGTCTGCAATGGATTGCCCAACCGTGTAGCCATGGCGGAAGCGGGGCAGGTATCGCTTTTCTATCCAATGCCATATGGCATAAATACGCGGCCTTGTGATCACTTCTTTCTGCTGGGAGAAATATTCATGTGCATCGTACACCATTTTTTTACCCCTTAGCTTTGCTGCAAAGTAAACGGGCAGCATCGTATCAAGGTCGATGCAGCAAAGAAGATCGGCCCTGGTCAATAACAGGGAAAAGAAAAGCCTTATATTATACCAGGCATAAAATGCAAACCCTTTACGAAAGGGGATAAACAATCTTTTTTGTTTGAATACCTGTTCGGGTAGCATTCCGCTGTTGCGGAACCGGGTACCCACAAGGGTAACAGCATATCCCGCCTGGCTCAGGGATGTACAGATTCTGATCATGCGCTGATCATAACCGAGGTTGTTGGTAACTGTAAATACTAATCGATTCAAATGCAACTACAATTTTACCTGTTGATAAATGGTTTCGATCAGGCGGATGGTCCGTAATGCCTCTTTGCCATCCGTAACAGCGTTTGCCTGACCCGACAACGCCTTGATTACCTCTTCATATACTTTATCGTGATTACTCATAGAGCCCTTATAAAAGCCATAGTCATTGGCACTATTGCCCGGCTGTAATGCTGCGATGTCAATAAGCTGTGGTTCCTGATACAGGAGTTCGTTCAGGTAAGGGCCACCAATCTTCAGCGTACCATTTGCTGCCACAAGGCTTAATGATACTTCCTGGTTTTTATGGGTGGCATTTACACTATAATGCAGGGTGCCGATGATGCCATTCCCAAGCGCTAAGGCCAACGCTCCTGTATCCTCAAAAGCGATATCATGGGTATGGGCAAAATTGCGCCTGAACCCGCTTACTTTTCCCGGTTCGCCCAGCAGCCAGAGCAGCACGTCTGTATAATGACTGAATTGGGTAAACAATGTACCCCCGTCCAGATCGGCGCTACCCTTCCAGCTATTGGCATAATAGGCCGGTGGGCGGTTCCACACGCAATTCATGGCAAAGCTATAGACCTGCCCCAGTCTGCCGCTCAGCAAAAGGTTACGCAAGGCCAGAATAACCGGGTTGTGCCGGGTAGATTTGACCACAAACAATTGCCTTTTTGCCGCCGCCGCCGCTGCAATCATTGCCTCACCATCGGCAGTACTGGTACAAAGTGGTTTTTCGCAAAGCACGTGAAAGCCTGCCTCTAGTGAGGCGATGCAATGAGGGGCGTGCAGTCCGTTCGGTGTGCATATACTGATAACCAAAGTTTCTTTGGCCTGCTGTAACAGGTCGGAAATATTGTAAAATGCGGGAACTCCGTAGCGGGCTGCCAATGCATCTGCTTTTTCATGTGCAATGTCGCATACGGCTGTCAGCCGACCCCATGCTGCTGCCTGCTGGGCATGGCGCTCAGCAATCTTACCGCAACCTAATATGGCAAAGCCGTGACTCATTTCCTGGCAAATATGGCGTTTTTAGCAGGCAACAGAAAAAAAATGTTCAACCCCCGTTTTTTACTATTTTTACCGCAAAAGCTTAATTATCATGTCAACTGCAGATTCTCCATTTGAAAATGGCCCCAAAAAAAGACCAGTATTCTTACTCGTACTGTGTATCCTTACCTTTTGTTACAGTGGTTTTTCGCTCTTTTCGAGTATTTACTCCTATTTCACTGCTGCTCAAACAGCGGTAGAAATGGAAAAGGCAAAAGCGGCGATGAATGCAAGCGGGGATGCGGGTTCAAAAAAGTTTGCAAAAGTTTTTGACTCGATGACCTCTTTTATGACTGAAGGGAATATGCGGCACATGGCTATTGGGGCTATCCTTACTTCGCTCCTCTGCCTCGCAGGTGCCTTCCTGATGTTCAGACTCAATAAAAAAGGATTTATCTTATACATAGCAGGCACGATCGTTGGTATTGCTGTTCCCTTCCTGGTAATGGGCTCGAATATCATGGGGATGGTCAGCACCGTTTTCGCAGGCGTCATTGGACTTGCCTTCTGTATCATGTACGGGGTAAACCTTAAGGAGATGAAATAAACGGTTCAGGAAACATGGGGAATACTGGCAATATGGCCTGAAATGAGTCCGTTTGTGTGCCATTGGGTTAAAAAAAAAGGATCAGTACGCCAATTTTCGGCATTTTATACTACCTTCGCACCCGAAATAAAGAAAAAATAACAAGGTGCCACACGGGTACCGTAAAAAAATTGAGATGTCGCATTTAACAACTGAACGAAAAGTCAGCATTTTTGCTGAATTTGGTGGAAAAGCTACCAATACCGGCTCGATAGAAGGGCAGATTGCTATGCTTACCGAAAGGATTAACCATATTTCCGGCCACCTTAAGACCAACAAAAAAGATTTCTCCACCCAACGCGGCCTGATGCAGATGGTTGGTAAGCGCAAACGCTTACTTACTTACCTCAGCAAGCATGACTTGACGGGATACAGGGCGTTGATCGAAAAATTAGGTCTCCGCAAATAATCATCATTATTATTGCTATGTAAACGATACTATTCCCAACTGTTTTTTTCCGGTTGGGAATTGTTCTTTTACAATGGTTCTTTTTTAATCTGACCGGGTAACGATTCCCCGGTTTATAACACGTTCTTACATGTCATTATTACAACCGAAATCAGTCACTTTTGATATTGGCGGTGGCCGTATGGTTACCATCGAAACCGGTAAAATGGCTCGCCAGGCTGATGGCGCCGTTACCGTTTCACAGGGCAATTGTATCATTCTTGCTACTGTTGTTGCCAACAAGGAGCCTAAGGAAGGGCAGTCTTTCTTCCCGCTTTCAGTAGATTACCAGGAGAAATTTGCTTCTGCAGGTCGCATTCCGGGTTCTTTCTTTAAAAGAGAAGCCCGTCTTAACGACTATGAAATCCTCACCAGTCGTTTGATCGACCGCGCACTGCGTCCGCTTTTCCCGGAAGATTATCTCTGCGATGTGCAGGTACTGGTTACCCTTGTATCTTCTGATCCTGAGGTAATGCCCGACTCAATGGCCTGTCTTGCCGCTTCTGCTGCATTAGCTGTGTCTGACATTCCCATTAAAGAAATCATCAGTGAGGTGCGCATCGGGCGTGTTAACGGACAGTTTATCGTTAACCCAACCCGTTCGGAACTCGAAAAATCTGATCTGGAGTTTATCATTGCTGCCACCGACAAAAACATCATGATGGTGGAAGGTGAGGCTAAAGAGTGTCAGGAAGAAGATCTTGTAAAGTCGCTCGAACTGGCGCATGATGCCATACGCGTACAGGTAAAAGCACAGGAAGAACTGCGTAACCTCGTTGGTGCTACAACCAAAAGAGACTACACAAAACCATATCGCAACGAAGAACTTGACAATAAAATTACCGCCTTCTGTAAAGATAAAATGCATGCCATCGCTGCTGCAGCCTCTGCAAAGCACGAACGAAGCGATGCCTTCAAAAAATTGCAGGAAGAACTGACGGTGCATCTTGGCGAAGAGCTGGCTGATGAAGATAAAAAACTGATCGGATTTTATTTTGGCGAACTTCAATACCATGTGGTGCGTGACATGATCCTCAACGATCGCAAACGCCTTGACGGTCGTGGACTTGAAGATGTTCGTCCCCTTGAGATGGAGGCTGGTTTATTGCCTTCACCACACGGTTCAGCACTTTTTACCCGTGGTGAAACCCAATCGCTCACCACAGTTACCTTTGGTACGCCTTTGGATGATCTGCTGGTCGAAAGTGCCGCTAAATCTTACGATTCTAAATTTTTCCTGCATTACAACTTCCCGCCTTTCAGTACTGGGGAAGTAAAAATGATGCGTGGCCAGAGTCGCCGCGAAGTAGGGCATGGTAATCTTGCTATGCGCTCCCTCAAGCAAATGATGCCAAAGGGAGAATACCCATACACGGTAAGGGTGGTGAGTGATATACTTGAAAGTAATGGATCTTCATCAATGGCTACGGTTTGTGCCGGTTCTATTGCCCTGATGGATGCTGGTGTACCTTTGCCCAAACACGTAAGTGGTGTGGCGATGGGACTGATCAGTAAAGAAGGTAAATTCGCTATATTGACTGATATTCTGGGTGATGAAGATCATCTGGGTGATATGGACTTTAAAGTAACGGGTACTCCCGACGGTATCTGTGGTGTACAAATGGATATCAAAGTAGATGGTCTGAGTATGGACATTATGCGCCAGGCACTTGCACAGGCAAAAGCTGGCCGTATGCACATCCTCGATGCCATGTACACCTGCATACCTGCACATCGTCCTGAAGTGAAGCCACATGCACCGCGTATGGTTAAACTCATCATCGACAAAGAATTTATCGGCGCGGTAATCGGGCCACAGGGTAAGGTGATTCAGGAAATTCAGCGCGAAACAGGCACAACCATCAATATCGAGGAAGTAGGTAATACCGGCGAAGTCAGCGTTTTCTCTCCTGTTAAAGAGGGACTTGATCGTGCAGTAGAGTGGATCAGTGGTATAACAGCCGTTCCCGAAGTTGGTAAGGAATATGAAGGAACCGTAAAGGGGATTAAAGAATTTGGCGCCTTTGTAGAATTCCTTCCAAAGAAAGAAGGCCTGCTTCATATTAGTGAAATCAGTTGGAAGCGCCTTGAAACCATGGATGGAATATTTAAGGAAGGGGATAAGGTAAAGGTGAAACTGGTGGAAATTGACCAGCGTACCGGCAAGTACAAACTCAGCCGCAAAGCCCTGATGCCCAAGCCGGAGCAACGTCAGTAAGGCTGTTCCTGTAAGTTTTACGCAGTGTGTTTCGTACTGTAATATTATAAAAGAGACTGTCTTTCGGGCAGTCTCTTTTTTTTCACACGGCAATAATGTATACGTCTATTCCGGCACCTGAATTAGTGTGCCCGGCTGGTGGGGGCTAGCTTTACTTTACGCTGTGTTCCAGTGATAGGCAACCTGTACATCCAGATCCGGGTGGAGGCTTTTGGCTACCGGGCAATTGTTGCCTGCCCGTTCTAATACTGTCCTGTCTTTTTCTTGCATGCCGCCAACAGCGGGCAGGCTGATGGCAATCTCAATTTTGCCGATACGCCTGGGATCGGCTATCATGTGTTTGGTCACTTCAAGTTGGGTGCCATTGAGTACTATCCCCATGTCCGTAGCTTTTAATGCCATGGTGGTTACAATACAGGTAGCCAGTGCCACACATAGGGTGTCGGTGGGAGAGAAGCGCGAACCTTTGCCCCGGTTATCTGTTGGCGCGTCTGTTTCAATTATCGTACCGCTTTGGAGGTGGGTGCAGACACAACGGAATTCACCTTTGTAAAGAACAGTTGCAGTCATTATAGTATTTTTGTGTAAATTTATAAAAGTAAATTGCATACATGAAGAAAATAGCATTCCTTTTCATTTGCCTGGCCGCTTTTAATACTGCAATGGCTCAGCGATCGAAGAAAGATAAAAAGGTAGAACGCCGTCTGCGCATCAACGCTCTGGTAAGTCAGGAAGAGGAGGGCGTGATCGCTTACCGCAAACATTTTGTGTATGGTGGTAAACTTACGACTGATGGGTATGGACTTTTCATGGAGATCGGCCGGGCAAAGTCTATCCGTAACGCATTATTGTTTCAATTGGAAATTACCGAGCGCAAACATCCCCGGGAAGAAAAGCAGACAGATCCTTCCGGGCTTGGCGCACCTATTATTTATGGGAAACAAAATTTTGTTTACCCCATACGACTTGGCGCACAGTTTCAATACCTGCTTGGTAATAAAAGTAATAAAAACGGGGTGAGTATTTCTGTCAATGGCGGCGGTGGTATCGCCATCAGTTTGCTTCGTCCGTATATGGTGGAAGTACTCGATAATACAGGGCAGCGCCGCTTTGTAAAATATGATGCACAGGATAGTGCACTTTTTCTGAAACCGCCTTATTTCAGCGGTCCGCGCCTGGGTACGGGGTGGAAAAACCTGAAAGTCTCCCCCGGACTTTATGCCAAGGGTGGAGTACGTTTTGATTATGGCCGATACAACGAAACCGTTGCGGCGCTTGAAGTTGGGGTTATGGCGGAATATTATGGCAAAAAAGTTCCCCAGATGGTGTTTGAGAAGCAACGGCAGTTTTTTCTTTCAGCCTATGTTGCTATAGTATTTGGTCGCCGAAAATAATGGTATTGAACGCTTACCTGCCTGATCACAAAGGTTGTACTGCAACAAGATAAGTGCATACCTTTGTATTTATTTATCACGATTATCACATCAGCATGACAGCAGCAGCAGTGTCGGAACCCAAACCGAAGAAGCCCAACTGGCTTAGGGTAAAGTTGCCGATCGGAGAAGAATATAAACACGTACGTAACCTCGTTGATACCCATAAACTGCATACGATATGCGAAAGTGGCAATTGCCCCAATATGGGTGAATGCTGGGGCGAGGGTACGGCCACTTTTATGATACTGGGCAATATCTGCACCCGCAGTTGTGCTTTTTGTGCTGTAGCCACCGGGAGACCGGAGGCTGTGGATTGGGATGAACCCCAGCGTGTAGCAGAAGCGATCCACCTGATGAAGGTGAAACATGCCGTTATCACTTCCGTAGATCGCGACGAACTTAAAGACGGAGGCAGCACCATCTGGTACAATACCATTAAAGCAGTAAAAGCCCTGAATCCCGGAACAACGCTGGAAACACTTATTCCTGATTTTAAAGCGCAGCGGCACAACATACAGCCCATCATTGAAGCGGCGCCTGAAGTGGTGAGCCATAATATCGAAACTGTTGAGCGGCTTACCCGGCAGGTACGCATACAGGCTAAATACGGACAAAGCATGGAAACCCTTGCCATTCTGAAGGAGGGAGGGATGCGTACGAAAAGCGGCATTATGCTCGGCCTGGGTGAAACAAGGGAAGAAGTGATCCGGACGATGGAAGACCTTCGCGGGCAGTCGGTAGATGTAATCACGATCGGGCAATACCTCCAGCCCACGCAGAAGCACCTTGGGGTACAACGCTTTGTTCATCCCGATGAATTTGCAGAGTTCCGTGAAATCGGCTATGGCCTGGGGTTTGACTATGTTGAGAGTGGCCCGTTAGTCCGGTCTTCTTACCACAGCGAAAAACATGTTATCCCCGGTTGGGGGGTTGGAAAGTGGAAAGCAGAAAAGAATACCATGCTATAAATACCGGCTTGATGAGACGGTTGGCAAATCATTATTTAAAGAAAACATAGTCCTGGCATAGTGGTAATAGTGAGAGGTTTTCTATATATTTGGAATTCAGATATATTTTTCACCCAAACCTTTCA
The DNA here is from genome assembly GCA_013298665.1 of Chitinophagales bacterium. Lineage (GTDB taxonomy): Bacteria > Bacteroidota > Bacteroidia > Chitinophagales > Chitinophagaceae > Ferruginibacter. The sequence continues at coordinate 15,934 of JAAFIK010000046.1, read as the reverse complement.
TCATGAACGATCAAATTCAAACGCAGATTGACCCTAAAGATACTATTCCATTAGGGGAAGCTATTGATTACACAACACTCTGGCGGAACTTTGTCAGTCAGATTGAACCTAACAATTACATCAGGGCTTTTTACATTCCAATGGAGGATATTATGAATCTTGCAAAGTTTCACACCGAAGCCGTAGCAGTTCGCGCTTATCTTGGACTGCCCTCGAAAGACGATGTTACTGCCATTAAACTGGTACTGGTACCGGTAACGGCCAAGAATACTGACATCCTCAGTGTTCCGGGTATCACAGGCGAAGTGCAGAGTGCGATTTACGATTTCACCTCTCCCTGCCCGCAGGCATGTGATATCCAGAGCCCCCTGTTCGAATTTCCTCCGCTGTAATCACGCTAATCCTGTGTTGCACACACAAATATGAACAAGCTTTTAATGGGAGCAATTGTACCACTAAGTATATTGCTCCCTTTATTTTATGGGTTTTCCCGTTGGGAGTTGCTGGGTAAAACGGCGAAGATCGTTTTGGCCTATCTGCTGGTTTCTGCCGCCATCAACCTCGCGGGCGACCTGTTTGCTTTTAATAAGGCTGCCAACCTGCCATTGCTCCATTTTTATACGGCCATAGAGTTTGTGGTGCTTACTACACTTTATAAATACCTGCTCACGGGGAACAGGATAAGGGCCGCCATTGTTGCCTTGCAGATGGGCTTCGTACTGGCCTGTATAGCCAATGCCCTGTTCTGGCAACCCTTGCTCAGCTACAACAGTTATTCGCTTTCCTTAGGTGCTATCATCATCATGTTGCTGTCGATGAACTATTTTGCCAAACTGGTGGTGGAAGTGCCACAGGGCAAAGTGAGCGACCTGCCTGAGTTCTGGTTCAATACGGCATTGCTGTTGTACTTTTCCGGTTCATCCATGCTGTACGTCTTCTCAAATTTTATCCTGCAGGTTTCACAGACCCAGTTTTATATCGTATGGGGCATCCACGCTGTTTTTGTGCTGCTCATGTACATCCTCTTCACCATAGGCTTTCTCAAATGCAAAAAGTAACCGACAATATAGCCCTGCTTGTAATTTTTGCCATGTCGGCAACATTTATCCTTGCGGCATCCTTTGTATTCTTTTTTCTGCGCTACCAACGGCGTGCATCGCAGCAAAAAGAAGCCATGCAGCTTGCTGAACTCGAACACCGCAACCAATTGCTGCATACCGTTTTACAATCGCAGGAAGACGAACGCAGGCGGATTGGCCGCGACCTGCACGATGATGTGGGCGCTGCGCTGTCCAACCTGCGCCTGGTAATGGGCAGTATCGCCGGCAGCCAGGAAAACAAACCCGGGGAACAGGCGTATAAGCCACTGATTGATAATATTATAACCACTGTACGCAACATCTCGCACAGCCTGATGCCGCCGGGACTCGAACTCTTCGGGCTTGAACATACACTTCACGAGCTTTGTGACGCTTTTAATATCTCCGGCCAGTTGAAACTTACACTGCATAACAGTGCTGGTGCTGCATTAGACCAATTGGGCAATAAAGCCTCTCTTGCCCTTTACCGGGTGGTACAGGAGTTGCTGTCGAACACGGTAAAACACGCCGGGGCAAAAGAGGTAACGCTAACTGCCCGTAAAGAAGGGCGCTGCCTCATCCTTACATACCAGGATGACGGAAAAGGGTTTGTGCTGGGGCCGGCGGAGCGGTCGGGTATGGGTATGCAGAATATAGAAAGCAGGCTCGGCATGATCAAAGCGGACTACGAAGCAGACACTTCGCCAGGTAATGGCTTTAAAATGACAATAAAATTACAAGAGTCTCAAATTGGGAGTTAAATTTGCGAAATGACAAGAATCAGGATTGCTTTGGCCGACGACCAGCAACTGTTCAGGGAAGGCCTGGCGGGTATCATCCGCAGTATTCCCGATTTTGAACTTGTTGCCGAAGCAGAGAACGGAAAATTGATGCTGGATTGCATCAAACGTCTGGAGGATCAATTGCCCGATATCGCCCTTATCGATATGCACATGCCTGAGATGAACGGTGTGGAACTCAATGATATCCTCCATCGCGATTATCCTTCCATTAAAGTAATCGTGCTTTCCGTATATGACCAGGAACGTTTTATCAGTAAAATGATCGAGGCCGGTGCCTGTGGTTACCTTACCAAGAACTGCGAATCAGAAGAACTCATCACGGCCATCCGGACCACCCGGAAAGCAGGCTTTTATTTCAATAATGCTACCCTTGAGGCCATGCGGAAAGCTTCGCAATACCGCGATACTGATATCCGTAATATTACCAATATTCCTATTGAACTTACCCAGCGCGAAAAAGAAATCATTGTCCTGCTCTGCAAGGAACTGACGAACGCAGAAATCGGAGAGCAGCTTTTCATCAGCACCCGAACGGTTGAAGGCCACCGCAACAACCTGCTCGCCAAGACCGGCTGCCGTAACACCGCCGGCCTCGTCATCTTCGCCATCCGGAACAACCTCTATAAAATCGGACTCTGACAGATTTTTTCTCCCATTTTGTGAACATTATTCTCATACAGGTAGAAATACGTGTTGCAGATTCAGTAGTAGTACGCTGTTTTGCCACCAACAATTGTATCATTTTTGCCATGGATTCTTAACGGGAGTATTATCATAAAGAGAGGATCAGAATATTATGTGTAAGGGTTCACTCTTTTGACCCAGGTTATACGCGGGGATTGTATAACCTGGGTTCTTTTTAAAAATGCCAGTTTTTTCAGTTAATAATATTAATACGGACACATCGGGTGCAATACACCGTAGATGCCTGTCCTAAATGATTAGGTTTTAGTGGTTTTTCAATTTCGGTAAAGGGGCGGGCAGCAATGCCGCCCTTTTTCTTTCTGCCTTTTTCTGACCCGTATGACTTATTTTTATTCTACAAACCATACCGGAATGTCCACGATACTCTTTACACATATCCGCCAGCTTGTCAATACACGCGAAGACAGCCCCTTACTCAAAGGTGCCGCATTGGCAAACCTTCCCTGTATTCAGGAGGCCTTCCTGCTGGTGGAAGATGGGGTGATTGCCGAATACGGGGCTATGCACGATCTTGAACTGTTGGTACCCCAACTGCCGCGTGAAGTGGCAGATGCTGCGGGTAGTATGGTGTTGCCGGCCTGGTGCGACAGCCATACACACCTTGTTTTTGCCCGGAGCCGCGAAGAAGAGTTTGTCTGTAAGCTGAAGGGGATGAGTTATGCTGAGATTGCTGCGCAGGGAGGGGGTATCCTCCATTCGGCGGGAGTACTTAATGACTATACGGAGGATACGCTTTTTACTCTCGCATGGGCAAGGTTGCAGGAGCTTTCGGCATTGGGTACCGGCGCCATCGAAATCAAGAGCGGCTATGGCCTGACGGTTGATGGCGAGTTAAAAATGCTTCGCGTCATCAAACGCCTCAAAGAACGATCGAACCTGCAGATCCGTGCTACATTCCTGGGGGCACATGCTTATCCTGAGCGCTATAAAGACGATCATGCCGCTTACCTGGATCTCATCATTCATGAAATGCTGCCCATCATCGGAAGGGAGAAGCTGGCTGACTATATTGATGTTTTTTGTGAAGAAGGATTCTTCTCTCCGGAAGAGATGGAGATTGTTTGTACCGCCGGTATGCAATACGGCCTCCGGCCCAAACTGCATGTTAACCAACTGAACAGTATCGGGGGAATCCGAAGCGGATTGCGGATGAATGCCCTTTCGCTCGATCACCTTGAAACCCTTACCGAAAATGATATTGCTGACCTGTCGTTTGCGGCTGCACAGCCGGGGGCGCCCGTCTGTACCCTGCTGCCTACTGCTGCCTTCTTCCTGCGGATGCCTTATCAGCCCGCCCGCGCACTCATCGATGCCGGTACAGCCATTGCGCTTGCGTCGGACTTTAACCCGGGCTCGTCACCCAGCGGCAATATGAATTTTGTGGTATCGCTCAGTTGTATCGGCATGAAATTATTGCCCGAAGAGGCCATTAATGCCGCCACACTCAATGGCGCACATGCCATGGGAGCCGGGGATCTGGTGGGATCAATAACAGTGGGCAAAAAAGCGAACCTGATTTTTACCCGCCCTGTGCCTTCCTTAGCCTGGCTGCCTTATGCGTTTGGCACCAACTGTATCAGCCGGGTAATGATTAACGGCGAATGGGTAAGCAGGTAGGCAGAAATTTTCACTGTTACCAGAATTGATTTATATTGTGCAATGGAGCATTTTAAATTCTACAACAAAAACGACATCCTGTCGCTGACTAAAATCAGGCGGTTTGAAACCAAGCTGGGTGAACGGCTGCAGCATATCCACGAACCTGCGCACTGGGGAGAAGAACTCAACCGGTCTGCCGCCCGTTATGTACTCCTGGGCATACCGGAAGACATTGGGGTAAGGGCGAATTATGGCGCCGGTGGTGCCGATACGGCCTGGCTGCCCTTTTTGCAGGCCTTCCTCAATATCCAGAGCAACGAATTTCTGCCTGGTGAGGACCTGCTCCTGCTCGGGCATTTTGACTTCGGGGATATTAAATACCTCATTGATAAGAATGCGCATGGACAATCGGAGCTGATCGATGCCTACAGGCATGCAGTGGGTAAGATTGATGAAGAGGTTGAGGAAGTGATCAAAATCATCACGGCTACCGGAAGGATTCCCATCGTTATTGGTGGTGGGCACAACAACACTTATCCCATTATAAAAGGCACGGCTAAAGGACTCTATAAAGCCGAACGCATTCCCTTGGCACAAATCAATTGTATCAACTTAGATGCGCATGCCGATTACCGGGCAGCAGAGGGCAGGCACAGCGGCAACGGATTCAGGTATGCTGCAGAAGATGGCTACCTGGGTAAGTATTGTATTATTGGCATTCATGAAAACTATATTCCGCAAACGGTGCTGATGGAGATTCACAATAACCCATTTGTGGATTATACCAGTTACGAAGAGATATTCATCAGCGAGCGAAAAAACTTTATACAGGCCATTGCACATGCTACAGGCTTTACTGAAAATACCCATACGGGTATTGAGCTTGACCTCGATTGTGTGGAGGGAGTACTCAGCAGTGCCGGAACACCCTGCGGTATTTCCACGCTGCAGGCCAGGCAATATCTCAGTTTTGCGGCTACCGACAGCAAACCTGCTTACCTGCACATTTGTGAAGGAGCCGTACAGCTTTCAGACGGCCGACGTGATGAACTGACGGGTAAACTCATCAGCTATCTGGTGAGTGATTTTATAAAAGCACACCAGCAGGCATAAATAGAAACCGGCTGTACAAATGCACAGCCGGTTTGAACCCCGATCCGGGTGGAACCGTAAATATATGTTTGCCGCCCGGTTTTGCGGCCTGTAACAATCCGGACTATCTGACAAAGGTTTGGTAAGCATCCAGCGTAGCACCCGGGAAGCTTGGACTTGTGGTGGTATTGAGTACATTAAAATTCGTTTCTGTAAGCAGCAGGTTCTTCCATTTGTAGGTAGTGCCTTCAATAATGGCATAAATCGAATCTGTACCTACAAAACTATATGTACCAAAATCGGAAGTGGTTTTATTAAACCTGTACTCCATCGTACGGTTGGCATTAAAAATTACATAATTTTCAGGCACAGGTCGTTGGGGTACCAAACTGTCTTTGGCCAATGCGCCGCTGTAATAAACTTTCAGTTGTATGCGATTGATGCTCCATTTGCCAACGATCAGGTCTTCTTTGGGCCTGGCTATGGCAGGATCTCCTCCTTTACAGGATGTAATGACGGTGAGCAAGGTGATACAGGCAATGCCTGTCAGCAGGGGATAAAACTTTTTCATGCGAAATCAGATTTCCCTGCAAAACGCAGAAATAAAACTTTTATTGTGTTTTTGACTTGTGTACAAACCGGATGGCACCACTTTTTTCCGTGTCGGAGGTAATCCGCACTTCATAGCGGTTGTCGCCGTCTTTTACCACCATGAGTGCCGTATTCGGGGGGATGGTGCCGAGGTTTTCGGCGTACATCACCAGTTCATTAATGCCGTTGCCGTTATTCGCATCCAAAGTAAGGGTAATGGCCTTGTCGGTAAGGCGTTTGTGGTTTACGATAAGTTTATTGTTGTAAAATACCGAGATGCTGTCTCCGTCAATATCCCCATTGTCGTACAGGTCAACCGTAAATGTTTCCTGGGTGATCTCGATTGTTTTGACAAGGCTTTTGTTACGTTTTTCAAAAGCATTGTTATCGGCAATAACCGGGGTTACAGTTTTCTTCGCCACTGTATTTTTTTCAAGCGTTTCCGGTTTTACGGGCATGGTTGCCACTTCATTGTTTTTTATGGGGGGAGGTGTAATGGTTGTTTTTTTAGGCACAACAACGGGTATTTTGGCTACCGGAGGGGCAGGCGCTTTTGCTTTGTTTTTATCGCTGAGGTCGGGCAGTTTTGGGGTTGTTTTTTTTGCTGCAGGCGGGGTTGCCGTTACTTTTTTGTTAAAGGAGGGGTAACTGGTTTGCATCACCCGGCGCGAGAGTGTGGTACTGCCAAAGCCGCAATCGCCTTCCTGGTTGGGCGCAGGTATCCAGTTGCCTTCCAGCATTTCTTCATTACCCTGTTTGTAAAAGGTGAGGCGGTGTATCTGAAAGCAGTTGCGGATATGTACCGGTACGTTTGTCTTGGTACGTTCCGTTTCCCTTACTTCCACATATTTACTTCCTTTTTTAATGAACCCTTTCAGGCGGCAAATGGTATAGTATTTTTTGCCCGGTTCGTAAAAGTAGGTGTAAGAATAGCCGGTAACCTCGTTGCCGTTCACTTCAAGTTCGAGTACATAATCGCAACTTTCGCCACCCCAGCCCATCATCGACGAACTGTTGTCCACAAATTGACCCTTCCATTGTCCGGTAAAATTCTGTGCGGACAAACTGCTTACTGAAAAAAGCATTAGTAAAAAAGGTAAATATCTTTTCATCGCTCCTGCAATTTTTCTGTGATGATTATTGTGTGTTAAACACATGTTTATGCCTCGTTAAAATTACGCATCCTGCAGCAGATGGCAAAACCCATCCCTGGCCTTTACGCCCTTTTTATACTACAGCCAATGCAACTGCAAATTTCAGCAATCGTGATCAAAATAGGGCAATCTTTATCCGGCAGATAGCTAATACTTCGTTAAATTTGCGGCCTGAACAGTTTAAGAAAGGAAGAACAATGATCAAAATTACGTTGCCGGATGGCGCGGTAAGGGAATATGCGGCGGGTGTTTCTGCCCTTGACGTTGCAAAGTCGATCAGTGAGGGGCTTGCCCGCAAGGTGTTGGCTGCCAGTATTGATGGAGTTGTATGGGATGCTGCAAGGCCGATTAATCATGATGCGGCGTTAAAGTTACTGACCTGGGATGATGCGGCGGGTAAGTCAACTTTCTGGCACAGCAGCGCACACCTCATGGCTGAAGCCGTGGAAGCACATTTTCCCGGCGCCCAATTCTGGGTAGGTCCACCCACGGATAAGGGATTCTATTATGATATCGATTTTGGTGACCGGACGATTACGGATGATGATCTGGTGGTACTGGAGAAAACCATGACCGAGCTGGCCAAACAAGCCAATCCCTACCTGCGTAAGGAAATTACCAAGGCGGATGCTTTGCAATATTTTACGGAGAAGGGCGACCCTTATAAACTCGACCTGCTGGGCGGATTGACAGACGGAGAGATTACCCTGTATACCCAGGGTAAGTTTACTGACCTCTGCCGCGGGCCACATATTCCGCATACGGGCTTCATCAAGGCGATTAAGCTTACCAATATTGCCGGAGCCTACTGGAAGGGCGATGAAAAGAACAAGATGCTTACCCGCGTCTATGGGGTGAGTTTTCCCAACCAGAAAGAGTTGGACGAGCATCTGGTGATGCTTGAGGAGGCGCGCAAACGCGATCACCGCAAGCTGGGGCGTGAGCTCGAACTTTTTACGTTCAGCGAAATGGTGGGTGGTGGTTTGCCCTTGTGGCTGCCAAAGGGTACTGCTCTCCGCGACCGCCTGATTGCTTTTATGCGGCAACTGCTTATTGATAACGGATACGATATGGTGAGTACACCGCATATCGGCCAGAAAGAATTATGGATAACGAGCGGACATTGGGAAAAGTATGGTAAAGACTCTTTTCAGCCGATACTGACGCCTCATGAAGGGGAAGAGTTCCTGCTGAAGCCGATGAACTGTCCGCACCATATTGAAATTTATAAATTTAAACCCCACAGCTATAAGGAATTGCCCATACGTTATGCCGAATTTGGTACGGTTTACCGGTATGAACAGCGTGGCGAATTGCATGGCCTGAACCGGGTGCGTGGTTTTACCCAGGATGATGCCCACTTGTTTTGTATGCCCGGGCAGGTAAAGGAGGAGTTTAAAAAACTGATTGAACTCGTGTTATATGTATTCCGTTCGCTCGATTTCAATGACTATACGGCGCAGATCAGCTTGCGGGACAAAGTAAACCGCGACAAGTACATTGGCACAGAAGAAAACTGGGAGTTGGCGGAAAGCGCGATTATTGAGGCGGCAGGGGAGATGGACCTTAAAACGGTAACCGAGTACGGAGAAGCTGCCTTTTATGGTCCGAAGCTGGATTTTATGGTAAAAGATGCCATTGGCCGGAGCTGGCAATTGGGTACCATACAGGTGGATTACAGTCTTCCTGAACGGTTTGGCCTGGAGTATATTGATGCCGACAATAGCCGTAAACGTCCGGTGATGATCCACCGTGCGCCCTTTGGTTCTTTAGAAAGATTTATTGCCGTACTGACGGAACACTGTGCGGGTAAATTCCCGCTCTGGCTGGCACCGGTACAGGTAATGGTACTGCCCATCAGCGAAAAATTCGGCGATTATGCAACTAATATTTTGAAAACGCTGAAAAAAGCAGATATTCGTGTAGAAATAGACGACCGGAACGAAAAGATCGGAAAGAAGATCCGCGATACTGAGTTGGCAAAAATACCTTATATGCTGGTGGTGGGCGAAAAAGAAATGAATGAAGGAGCAGCGTCTGTACGGCGCCAGGGCAAAGGAGATCTCGGCGTAAAAGACATTGCCACCATCATAAGCGAACTGACTGCTGAAGTGGCGTCACGCAGCAATTTGTCATAATAACCCCTTGTTTCATTATACACATTAAAATTTAAAAGACAACGCTCCCATACAGGGGTTGGAGCAAAACAAAAAAATATGGCATTTCCACCCAGACAACCGAGGGGTAATTTTAATCCCCGTTTCAGGAAAGAACAACAACAGGAACACCGCACCAACCACATGATACGGGTGCCCGAAGTGAGGCTTGTAGGCGACAATGTAGAGATTGGGGTTTATCCCACGCAGGAAGCGCTCAAAATGGCACAGGCGCAGGAGCTTGACCTTGTAGAAATTTCACCGCAAGCCGTACCGCCGGTTTGTAAGATCATCGATTACAACAAATTCCTTTACGATAAGAAGAAGAAGGAGAAGGAGATGAAGGCGAAAGCCAAGACGAGTGAGGTGAAAGAAATCCGTTTTACACCGGGTACCGATGACCATGATTTTGATTTCAAAAGCCGCCATGCGGAGGGCTTTCTGAAAGACGGGAATAAGGTAAAGGCTTATGTTCAGTTTAAAGGCCGGGCCATCATGTTTAAAGAAAGGGGCGAACTGCTGCTGTTGAAATTTGCCGAACGCCTTTCGGAGTACGGGCAGCCGGAAGCGATGCCAAAGCTGGAGGGTAAACGGATGCTGATCATGTTTACGCCTAAAACGCAGAAACTCAAAAAGAAAGATTCTTCTGACTAAGCAATCGTCATATAGTTAATGTATTCAGCCGCCGTGGGGCGGCTTTTTTTATGGGTGGATGGTCGTAATAAGGGTCCTCCTGAAATTATGTAATCCACACTGGTGCTGATTTTGTGTAAATAGTTCGTTGTTTCTGTGTAGTGGTAAAAGAAAATAGTTTGCTCCACCAGAATTGTCTTTAACCCGGATTTTGCATTAGAAATCGTTATGAGAGTCGAAAGTCCAATAAAGACGGGTACCGCCAGGTCGGCATTGTGAATATTCCCGCAAGATTTTTCTTTGAAAGCGTAGCAACCCCTACGATGAGAGGAAAAATCGAGGAAATGCCCGTGTTTGCAGGAATTTCGGCTTGTAATAGATTTTCTATTGCAAAATCCGGGTTTAATTGTAAAACGTCCGGTGAACGGCAACTTAATTTCATCATGATCTGTATAGGCATCACTTATCTGAGCTTGCTTTTACTGTATTTCGCGAATGATAAAAATTGAAGAGGTGGTTAATGTTTTTGAACCACTTTTTCTGAAATCCTGAAGGGGCTGGGAATCTCCTGGTATTTCTGGAAGAAAGAACAGGACAGATGACCGCTTATAAGCTTTTACGAGGGTTCGGGCTTATATAATAGTTGGCCGACTTGTTCCGCTTTCCCATTCCTGAAGCTTGTCAACTGTTATAGAAATTCCTGCTCCCGCAAACCTACTCCATCCCCTCCCGCCCCAAAACAGGAAAGATTCCTTCTGGAGATGTGCAGACCGGATTTTACTAACGGTGTCTGACAAACCAGGCCTTCAGCAAGGCCACCGCTTGCCCCTGAAGGCGCGTTCTGCCGCTTTTGGCACCCTGCCCCGGCTCACCTCCACGAACCGGCCCTCATCCCTTTATCTGGCCACCAATACTTTAAAGGTTTTCACCTGTCCATTCACCGTTACCTGCACTGTGATGATGTCTCCGCTGCCAACGGCAAAATCCGCAGTATTTACCGTAAAGGCATACTGGCCTGCAGGCATTTCTTTTTCTGCCGCAATAATTCTGGCAGCTCGGGTTTGCACTGAACCGGCTTGTATGCTTACCCTCGCCATTTGCGATAGCTTTATTGTGACCGTAAACAAGTCTTTAACCGGGTTGGGCGCAATCGTAACGGCTACAATCTCCGCAGCGGGTGTTATCACCGCTTCTTCCCGCAGTTCCTTTAGAATCTTTTCGATGTACAATACCCCATTGTCATGATCTCCATGTATGCGGTGGCGCCCCTGTGCATCATTGGGCTGAGCCTGGCGCTCATTTTTAACCTCTGCCAGTAAATACCCGTATTTTTCATTGGCCAGGCTAACCAGTAACTCCCCTATTATATGATCGTTGCCGTTTACAAATTTATCCATCACCAGCAGCAGACAAGCCAGTGGATTTGTTTTGCCCAAAGCGGCCAGCCGCTGATAAGCTTCGTTTTTGCAATACATGGCCGGGTCGCTCAGACTGGCGTTGGCCGCTTTTGTTTTATCCCATTCAGCATACAGTTCATTGAACTGCCTTATAAATGCAGCACCTGTTTTTTGCAACAGGTTCAGCAGTTTGCTTCGTGCTGCTCCGGTAAGCACGGCCTTATCAAAAATGGCCAATCCTGCCTTTACTGCATCTGCATCCGACTCAAAGCCTTTGGCAGCACCGGCATAGCGGGCATAAGTGCCTGTGGGTCTGTAATAATTGCTTACCAACCCGTACCAGTTGGCATTGTTAAGTGCATTGCGCGGATGAAAAGTACGGTCCAGGCCGCCCGGCTTACTTTCCCAGTCATAGCCATGCGGGTGATTGTTGCCCGGCTCCTTTACGGATGCATGGGTGTAGGCCGTGGCGGTTTTCCATAAATCCACCACAGCATTGGCAGCGGTGGCACCGGTACGGGTATAGTTCCATGCACCGGGGTAACGTACCGGATTATTGCTGTAAAAGTTATCGAAACATTGCAGGTAATTGCTGCTGTTACAATTATAGGTAGACAGTGAGCTTGGGGGCCATATCCAATCACTGGTAATGCCGCCACTCCAGGAGATACAGTTGTAAGAGCCTCCTTCAGCGGTTTTAATGGCATCATCCGGAGGCAATAGCGGAAAGTTTTGCGGTTCTAAAACGGGCAGGTTGCTGTTACCGCCACCCGCATACATATCGCATATGCCCGTGCTGCCGGGGCTATAGGCACATACATAAGCATATTGTACCGAATCGCTGCCGCTGAAATCCTTTTTGATGCGGCTGGCCCTTCCCCATGACCAACTGCCGCCACCACCGGAATAATCATCGTTGTACCCACGTACACTGCTCATGGCAAAGCGGGTGGCAATCATACGGGTATCGGGGCTGGCACCCTCCATTTTACAGGTGAAAAAATTCATCGGGCCACCCTTGAGGCTGCTCATGGCAATCCTGCGGCCACCAATAACAGCATTGGACACCAGCGTACTGCTATTATAAATGATATTGGTGGTGCCGGTTTGCCCATCCGTAACGGGCCGCAGCATAATGGCATAATATCCTGAAAGACCAACGTACAAATTAAGGGCAGATTCTCCACCCGGGCCGCCATTTACATTGCTCCAGCTATAAGTAAAGTCGGATGGCAGAAAAACAGTGAGCGCCCGGTTGATGGTACTGCCGCTTGTAGCAAAATTATGGTAACCGGCATTGAGGTATATATAAGAGAAATGCGAATAAGTAAACAGCGTATCAATGGCGTGGTCGTAAATGCCCTGCGGGTTGGGCAGCACTTTTTCTGTGATATCGCCCACTTCGGCTACCGATGGAAAAACTGCAGGTGGCTCTTGTTGCAGTGCTGCTGCTTTTTGGATAAACTGCTCCGCCGCAGCGGACATGCTGCGCAGCCCGGGGTCGTTCACGGTAAGATAAACTTCTTCTATCACCGGCACATCCAAAGTGGAGGTACTGAACCGTATTTCATTTTTACCGGAGTACAATTTTACCTGCCTGTTCCTGTTGGCCATCCATTGCCAGCCGTTAGCCCCCGGGTAAATAACATCCGTAAATACAGTATTCACCGTCACGGCCACCTTTTCACCCATTTGCTTGTTGCCCAGTACTTTTAAATAATAATAACCGTCTGTTTTTACGCTGATGGTAAATACCTTATCAGAACTGCCATTGCGCAATTCGCCCCAGGAATTGATGATTTCCGCATCTCCTCCTTTTAAGTAGTTAAAGTACTTTATTTCTGTTCTTTGTGCAAAGAGGCTGATCGTGCAACAACTGAAAATGACCAGTAACAGGTAAATTATTTTTTTCATTCCAGGTTTGTTTAGATTGTATATTTTATTGAAGTTGCAAAATAGGGTCTGTAGAAAAGACTTGCAATACCATAAATTAGTGATGTGCATCAACGACAACTCCATAATACAGCAACACACTGAAAATTTACCGGTTTCGTTCAACCCCGATTGCTATGGGGGCTTCATTGTCGGCGCTGCGCACCCAACGAAGCTGAGTGTTGTTGGGTGTAGTTGCTAATCATTGAGCCGATTTGGAATATCCATGCTCTCGTGCAGAATCCTTATAATTTCAAGATCATTTGAAATGATGCGGTAAAAAATGTAATATGATTTCACTTTGGATGCCCTGTATCCTTTCCTGAGATGATCTAACATTTTTCCGGATCCAGGGTTTGTAGCCAAAAACTCAATTTCTTTTATTGTCAATGAATGGTATCTATCAGCTTGTGCGAGTGACCATGTTGTAAAAGTGTACGCCCAGATTTCTTCAAGGTCTTGAATTGCCTCCTCAAGGATAACTGTTTTTAGTCTCCTCATAGATATTTTTTGTGAAGTTGTGCGAGGTGGGCTTTCGGATCAAAATTCTCAATGCGTTTAGATTTTTCACCTTTAATCAAAGCTTTAATCAAAGCTGCTTTTTTCTCCTCCTCAGATTCTAACATCCTTAAAGCAGTCCTTACAACTTCACTGGCCGATCCATATTTGCCGGAGGAAACCTCCTTGTTTATGAATTTTTCAAAATGCTCTCCAAGGAGTACAGACGTGTTTTTTGCCATAAAATTATTCTTTTACAAACAAATATACCAATAATTGGTACATTCGCAATCTTAAATTTTTAGTCGGAAAGGATGCAGGCCGCAATGACAGCCAACACAAAGAAAAGTATCCGCAAAGACCCTCATAAAAACCCCGGACTTCGACTGTCCGGGGCTTTTTTATTTTATTCAGAATTGATTCGGTTGCCGGGGCTTATCGGCTATACAGCTAAATGTTGTACGAATTTACTCTAGTTAATTTGGAATTTATTATTGTTTAATTATTTGCTTAGTTTCAATCGAACCTTTATTTAAATATGTCAAATAATAAACACCCCTGCTTAAAAAAGAAACATCCATTGCAAGTGATTGATCTTGTATATTTTTTTGCACTAACATTTTTCCTACATTATCATAAAGTGTTAGTATCGCTCCCTTCTTAAGCCCCGTAATATTTATATTATCTTTTATGGGATTACCTAGTATTGAAAAAGTAGCCAGGGCATCTGTCTGTATTTTAATTATATTGGAATGTGAGAATTTACCGTCGTTATCAACTAATTTAAGGCGATAATAAAATATTGAAGATCCATTTATATCTATATCCTTATAATTATAAAATTGAGCATTAGTTAATAAGATATTTTTTATCCCGTTAAAAGCTATTCCGTCTACACTTTTTTCAACTACAAAATGCGAAAAGTTGGTTTGGCTTTCAAACTTCCAATTTAGGGTTACTGCATTGTTTGAGTAGTTTCCACCGAAATACACCAACTTTATTGGCACAATAGTGGTATTTTGAAACACTCTGACATGTCCTGCACTATTTCCATTTCCATCATTAAATGGCGTACCTGCAGCCACAATACTTCCATTACTACTTATACTAGTCGATCTTCCAAATTGATCGCCATTTACTTCTCCAATAAGGCTTGAGCCCTGTTGTACCCAAGATCCTCCAATAAATTTAAAAACTTTTGCATAACCTGCAATAACCCCAGCACCTGTAGTACCTGCAATAATGGTAGAGCCATCGGCATTAATATCTACCGAGGTACCAAAAAAATCGCTTCCATTTTCTCCAGATATGGCAGCACCCTTTTGCACCCAATTTGTTCCGTTCCAACTGAACATTTTAATAGAGCCGGCACTACCATTTGAGCCAGAATGACCACCTGCTATAAAAGTTGTACCTGTAGCATCAATTGAAAGAGCACTTCCAAACGACCCAACTGTTGCTTCACCATTAACATCGTTTCCTCTTTGACTCCAGTTGGTGCCATTCCATTCAAAAACTCTTACCTGACCAGTATTAGAACCATTGCCGTCATTACCGGCTGCGCCAATTGCCACTATATTGCCACTGGCATTTATACTAACTGCATTACCACTAAAATCATTCATTGCCTCCCCATCTATATCGGCACCTTTTTGTACCCATGATGTGCCACTCCATTCAAATATTCTGCAATGCCCTGAAGCACTACCATTTACACCATTGTTTGAACCAGCACCAATAGCAATAATACTACCATCGGCACTTAAACTAACTGCTGTACCTGAACTATTACCATTGGCTTCTCCTGTGATATCAGTTCCTTTTTGAATCCAATCAGAACCATTCCATTCATAAACTCTTGTGTATCCGGGAGGTTGGGAGGGATTTAAAAACCCTGGAGCTCCCACTGCAATAATATTGCCATCCGAACTTATACTTACCGCATCTCCAAAAACATCACCCTGACTTGTGCCAACAAGATCCGAACCTTTTTGAAGCCAGGATGTTCCATTCCATTGAAACACTCTGGCTTTGCCTTTCCTTATTCCGGCATCCAATGCCTTTGGTGCACTAATAATTACTACAGTGCCGTTTGCATTCATGTCCATAAAAGTACCAGATTCTTCACCAGCGGCTTGTCCGTCAATATCTGTTCCCAATTGGTTCCATTTGTAGACTTCCCCCTTATTCGGCCATTGTGTTTTAGAGTTAATAGTACATTTATTAACTTTAAATTTTACAAACAATGAAGAAAAGATTTACAGAAAGCCAAATTGTGGCTGCCATCAAGAAACA
>JAAFIK010000045.1 GCA_013298665.1 Chitinophagales bacterium | reverse complement strand
CAACTGCCAGCAACAATATACAGATCACAATAGCCATTGAGCCGGAAATTTTACCCGAAGCCAATGGCCGGTTACATTTGACCGGATGCTTTTTGTCATCCTCAATATCCCTGTAGTCATTAATGATATAAATACTGCTCGCTACAAGGCTGAAACAGGCAAAACCTGCAAAAACGCTCAGCAAAGTATTGGGGTCGAAAAGAAGCTCGGCAAAAAAAACCGGAATAAACATAAACAGATTTTTTGCCCAGTCTTTTGGCCGGATCAATTTTATATACTCAATCATATGCTTATTGTATAATGTTACGCAACAGTATTTGCTTTTAGCGTTTCTTGCTCTACCCGCCACAACAACATAGGTAACAATACCAGTACCATGGGTACCATAAATAACCTCGTTTGATAAGCGACCACCGACACAAAATGAATGACAAACCATAGCGGAACAAGAAACAGGAACCATTTCCGGAGCAAATAAGGGAAAGACCGGAACTTGTAAAAAACAATTAAAGGAATGACTGCAAATGTGCCGATGAGTTCAAGATAAGCTTTAACACCCACCGCACTAAAGAGATTCAGTTTCAGCATGGGTAAACCGGCGGGAGCCTTCCACACCTGTTGAGGACGATAGCCAAAATATATTTTTAACCCGATGAAAATGCTGATGAAGATGACATAGCAGGCTATGGTGAGTAACCAGGTTTGCTTTTTGGGAAAAACAATTTGCCCGATGTTTATTTTCCTGAAGCTGAACCCCGTAAAATCTGTTTGTGAAACAAAATACAGCGCCGGCATAAGCAGACCTGTTTCACGGTTGAACGCAGATAATGGGGTGAGCAAGAGCAGCCAGTATGGATTCTTTTTATACACGATGATGTTGGCAGCCAGCAGGTATAATATAATATCCATGTAGGTATTGAACGAAAGATCGGCGGCTGTAACGGCGTTTCCAAAGGCTAAGGCCAGAAAGTTAATCCCGAAAAATATCAGCCATTTACTTTTGATGAAATGCTGCCAAAGCCGCCAAACTAAGAAAAAGATAAAAAAATGTTCTGAAAACCGAAAGAGAATAAACAGGATCATGTATTTCATTGCACCAGGCGTCTGCAATAGCTTTACAAACTGGTCTGTTTCAGCGCCGGTACCCGATGTACTTTCAATGGAAAAATGCAGCTTTTCCTCAATAGGATAAACTTTATCTATCGTATGATTGTACACCCATAGTAATCCCTCAACCATATAAGGACAAAGCACACGATATTGCCAGGGGTTATAAAACTCCGATCTTTTTTCAATAACCGCCCTGTGCCGTTCGTAAGTAAGAAGCCCGTTGCTGTAATAAAAATTGCGGTATATCGGGTAAACAGACAGTAAGGCAAAACAAAATGCCAGCAGCCATTTCCCCCTTCGTTTATTTTTTTGCAACGATTGTGTAATGTGGGTAGACATACATTGTACGTTTATCTTGTTGAACGATCTGCAGGCCATTCTCCTCCAGCAGTTGTATCGCATGCGCCATCTTCAGCTCATGGCCAATTTCCCGCGCAAAAATGAGGTCGTGTAATTTATTGAAATATACCAACGGACTTGCAGCATTGATGTCCTTTAAAACAAGCCTTGCACCCGGTTTAAGCATTTTTGCAATGCCCCCGATAAAGGCAGCCTGGTTCTTTTCAGGTACATGATGCAGAACATCAATCAGGAATACCAGGTCCATTTCCCCAAGTTTCCCCGGAAACACAATGCCATCATATGTCGAAAAACTGTAGCCCCCTGCCGGTTGATCACTGAATAAACGGTTGGCATTATTGACTAACCGATCGGCAATTTCAATACCATAGAGTAAAGAAGGCTTTGTGAATTTTGACAACAGCAATAAAAACTGCCCTGAGCCGCAACCAATATCCCCCACTTTATCACCGGGTTGTACCATCTGAATCAGGCTGATAAACGGGCAGATAAGTGACCGGTATTTTATCTTAAGGCTGTCAACGAAACCGGCACCCTTATATTTTTCTTTTAAAAAGTGGATGATCGCGGGATTACTGATTGTTTCCTGCATAGCTGGGATAAGTAGTAAAAGTGGCTAAGGTACTAACTAAATTAAAAACTATCCGTATATTGCATTAAATTAATAATCCATCCTGCAGTATATCCTTTGCTGCCACCAGAAGACGATCCAGGAGTTCCTCACTGATAACCATTTTTTACATATTTAAACGGACATCATGAAGAGGATTGTATTGAATTGCCTGGCTTTGGGGTTATGTATATGCAGCATATCCTCCGAGGGTATAGCACAGACCTACAAACGGATCTGCGTCATGGGATCATCAACTACATTCGGGTATTTTGGGAACCCCGCCACTTACCCGAGAGACAGCGCATGGGCATTTAAACTGAAAAAATATTATAAAGACGCGGGCGTTATCGATACACTTTTCAATATCGCAGCCAATGGTACAGATTGCTATACCGGGATGCCCTCCTCATATACACCACCACCAGGCAGAAATACACCAGGAGCCAATTTTAATATCACCAAAGCCGTTAACCTCCTGCCCAAACCCGATGTAATCATCGTCAACTACCCAACCAACAATTACGATTGGCTACCCAATGCAGAGATCATTTATTGCCTGCAAACCATAAAAGATTCTGCCAATGCAAAAAACATCAAATGCTACATCACCACCACCCAGCCGCGGGACAACTTTAATACTGCTGAACGACAGAAACTGAAGGAACTTAAGACCCTGATCGAAAGTACATTTGGTATATGGGCAATTGATTTCTGGACCGATGTGGTGCAGGATCCCCCCATCCTTATACGAACTGCGTATGCATTTGGCGACATGGTACACCTCAACCCCGCCGGTCATACAGTTTTAAAAAATAAAGTCATCGAAAAAAATATCTTCTTCGGCGGTGTACTGGCAGTTGCATTTACAAATTTCCGGGTGGAAAAAACGGCTCAAACCTCAATCCTTTCATGGCAAACAAGCCATGAAGACAATAACAGCCACTTTATTGCAGAACGAAGTACCAATGGTACCCTTTTCGAAAAAATAATGACCATCCCAGGTCATACCAACAGCAGCCAGGTCAACAACTATCGCGCCATCGACGAATCACCTGCTGGTGGAATCAATTATTACCGCATCGCCGCGATCAGCCAGGCAGGAGAAAAACAATATTCCGGCATCCTGAAAATCAACCATGCCCGGGCTTCACCATTGTTTAGCTTTAGCCGCCCTGCGCTTACCAGCGATTATGTTTCGGTGGTACTGGAAAAAACACGCCAGGGATATGTGGATCTGGTGATAACCGATGTGCATGGCAGACAACTTTGGGCCGAACGAATCAGGGTCGATCGCCAGCATACGCACCACATCCCCGTTTCAAACCTTTCAGCAGGTACATACATACTTTCAGCGGGTGCGGACGGCCAGAAACAGGCCGGAAAATTCATCCGGGAGTAACTTTTAATACCCAGAACCTGATTTCTACCCATAATCGCATTGCTAATCAATAGATTGATTACCTTTGCGGCTATTGCTTACACTGTAATCTGATCCTATACAATTTCCTGCTCACCCATGGCACCAATGAGCTCCTGTATGATAAATACATATACGGAGTAGTAATAATATATACAACCACAAAACAAAAGTATTATGCATCTACACTTTTACAAGCACAATTTTTCTTTCGTATTCCGTTATTGCAGACAATCAGGTATAAAACTAATATTGCTCCTGATCAGTTTTTTGACCACAGCCGTTGCCAGCGCGCAATCGGGTGAGGCACTCGATTTTGATGGCACAAACGACCGGGTAAACCTGCCCTTTGTCATCAGCGGCTCTTATACCAAAGAAGCCTGGATCAATACCAATAACCTGGGTGCTACCAACAATATCGTATCCGGAACCGCTACTGCATTCTGGGCACCCGCATCAGCAGGCTCAAGACTTACTGCCGGTCATGGCGGAGGTTTTAACAATGTTCAGGATCCAACACCCCTCGCCGCAGCCACCTGGTATCATGTAGCCGTTTCCTACAATGCAACCACCCAGGAGATGAAACTCTACAAAAATGGGGTATTGGTCAGCTCGGCAACAAGCGTACCCACTTACACCGAAACCGCACAGTTCATCGGGGCATTCAATACATCATTTGTTTTTTCGGGGCAGATTGATGAAGTACGCATCTGGAATACCGAACGTACCGCCGGAGAAATAGCCGGAAGTATGAACTGTACGCTTACCGGCGATGAACCCGGCCTCATGGCATATTACGACTTTAACCAGGGTATTGCCGGTGGCGCCAACACCGGACTCACCACTTTAAACGACCGCAAAGACAAATGCGCAAAAGCAAATGCAACCCTGGTCAATTTTGCTTTGACAGGTGCTACCTCTAATTGGGTGGCCCCCGGGCCGGCACTCACCGGAACCTGTTCAAGTGCCGACCCCAATATCAGTGTAAGCGGTAACAGCAACTGTATTGCCATAGGCGACGCCACCCCATCACTCACCGACCACACCCGGTTTGGCGATTTTGGAATTGTACCCCTTACCCGTACTTATACCATCACCAATACCGGCAACGCCAACCTTACCATCTCCGGCGTTACCATAACCGGTGCTGACGCGGCTGACTTTTCCGTAACAGCATCGCCTTCCTCGCCAATCACACCGGCTGCAACAACTACATTTACCGTTCAGTTTTTACCTTTAGGCGCCCCCGGTATCAAAACAGCATTGGTAACTGTCAACAGCAATGATGCTGACGACGGAACATACACATTTACAATTGACGGCAGTAACAACGGACAAGGTAAAGCCCTGGCATTTGATGGCGTAGGCGATTTTGTGACCCTGCCCAATATCCTGTCCGGATCTTATACAAAGGAAGCATTGGTGTATTCCTTAAATACTGCTGTAGCCAACAACATTATCTCAGGTACCACAACAGCCTTTTGGGCACCCAATACAGCTTCTTTCCGGCTCACGGCAGGACACGCCCCGGGTTTCAGCCAGGTACAGGATCCAACACCCCTTGCCCCCAATACCTGGTACCATGTAGCCGTTACCTACGATGCTGCTACCCAGGAAATGAAATTGTATAAAGATGGCGTACTCGTCAGCTCTGCAACCAGCGTTCCCCCTTATACAGAAACCACACAGTTTATCGGTGCCTTCAACAGTGGGTTTTTCTGGAATGGCCGCATAGACGAAGTACGCATCTGGAACGTTGTACGTTCGGCAGCCGAGATCAATGCTAACAAAAACTGCGCGTTAACAGGCGATGAACCCGGGTTAAAAGCATACTATAACTTTACTAATGGTGTAGCGGCATCTAACAACGCAGGTGTGGCTACGCTCCCCGATGTAAGCGACAAGTGTACACCCAATAACGGTACCCTTAATGGCTTCACCCTCAATGGCACATTTTCTAACTGGGTGGCCGACACCCTTACCCTTACGGGTGGCTGTACAAACGCCTTCCCCAACATACGCATTACCGGTAACGGACTTTGTATTGTTGATGGAGATAATACACCCGATATTGCAGACAACACCGATTTTGGCAACTTTGTGATTCCCGGTACAGATAAAACCTTTACCATTACGAATACGGGTAATGCCACACTTAATATCGGTACCATTGTCTTTACCGGACCGGACAATACCATGTTTACCGTATTAACCCCCCCCGCGGCATCCCTTGCCCCCGGCGCATCTACAACCGTAGTCATAAGATTTACAGGTGTGAGCCTTGGCCTGAAAACAGCCACTGTTACCATCAACAACGACGATACCGATGAAGCGGCCTACAGCTTTGCCATACAAGGACTCGTTACGGTGTTATTACCCGTTAACCTCATATCCTTCTCCGGACAAACAGCGGGCAACACTGCACAATTACGCTGGGTAACAACCGCAGAAACCGGCAACAAGGGCTTTGAAATACTGCGTTCAGTACCCGGCTCAAACAGTTGGGAAGTCATCGGATTTGTACCGGCAGTATCAGCAACGGGCGCTGCCTACTCCTTTACAGACCGTTTACCTGTTCCTGGTGGAAACAACTACCGGCTCAGGCAGATAGACGTTGATGGAAACTTTAAGTTAAGCCAGATCATCCTCCTGAATTTTACCGGTAAAACCACAGTCATCAGCCTTTACCCTAATCCGGTGAAAGATAAGCTCGTGCTGCGTACCAATGACGCACGGCTCATCAATACACCATTGACCATCACAACAGTAACCGGACATGTCGTTTCACGCCTTACCCTGAAAAGTAACCAGCAGGAAATTGATATGAGCCAGCTTAATGCCGGCATTTATCTGCTTTCGCTGAATAACGGCGAAGTGTACAGAATCGTTAAACAATAACACATTACGCTGAAAGGCTATTACCAAATCCATTGGGTTAGGTAATAGCCTTTTTTTATGCACCCGTCCATACCTGCAAAACATCGCCATAAGCCACACGCCACCAGCATAACATAAAATTAAAACCCCGCTAATACTAAACCGGCATAAATTCCGTTTGCTCCTCAATGGATAGGTTTTATAGCTGAAAACTAAAGGCTGCCCGGGAAGCTGAACAAATGCTTCTTTGCTATGTTTTTCTAAGAAAATGGAAGTTTTATTTAACTTCCATAACAAAATTTACCATAATGGCATAGTTTTAGCCATCAAAGCCAGACATAAAACTATATCCCGTAACATCAGTTTATGAACTTAAACAAATCCAATATTAAGCTGATAGCACACTAAAAACCATGTTATGAAATCCAAATTCTACGTTTATCCCAAAACGCTGCTGCTCATCATTACGCTGTTGTTCCTCCAGTATCCGCAACAGGCCGAGGCCCAGCAATTCCTGACAACATTAGACGGCTGGAATGCTTACGTGCATTTACCTGCAGAGTACAACGACAGTACGCAGAAAAAGTACCCCCTCATTTGTTTTATTCCCGGTATTGGCGAAATCGGTACCGACCCCAGCAAGCTCCTGCTCTATGGCCCCAACAGGTTTGTATCCCAGGGCCATAATATGGAATTTATGGTAAACGGTAAGCTCGAAAAGCCAATTGTTATTTCCATACAACCCGCATCCGCATGGCCCAATGCGTGGACATTACAACGAAAATTAGATTCCATCGTTACCCGGTGGCGTTGTGATGCAGACCGGCTCAATGTAACTGGTCTTTCAATGGGTGGGTGGAGCTGGGAGAACTATGTGGACGGGTACGATCCCCAGTTTACCAATCGCATAGCCTCCATAGTCGCTATGAGCGCGCCCGAGCCAGACAATACCATCAGTAAAATGCAGCTTTATGCAAAAGCCGGAGGTAAATGGTGGGGCTTTGAAGGTACAGCCGACTACCGTAAAATGGACATGATCCGGGACACCATGAATAAATATATACCCGCCTCAGCAAGATATTACCTCTACTCAGGCGGTCACTGCTGCTGGAACAACTGGTATAACCCAACCTGGAATGAAAACGGCGAAAGCATATACACCTGGATGCTCAAACAAAAGAAACTTCCCGTTGTACCTACGCCCAACATTCCCCCGGTTGCCAATGCCGGAAACGACTCCTCCACCGCAGCCATCCTCCCAAGCCTTTTGCTTAAAGGTTCCGTAAACGATCCCGATGGAAATACCATCAGCATCGGGTGGACAAAAATATCCGGCCCTGCCGGGGGGGCATTTTCCAATGCTGCCGCCATACAACCAACCGTTTCAGGGCTCGCATTTGGTACCTACAGGTTTGAACTGAAAGTAGTCGATACCCTCGGTGCCATCGGAAAAGATACCATTACCATCAATAATGGATTTATACCCCTGCCCGTAACTTTAACTCAAATAACAGCACGGCTCATCAGCAAAAAAGTACAGGTACAGTGGAAAACCACCACCGAAATCAATACCAGCCATTTTATTATTGAAAAGAGTACCGATGGCCAGTCCTTCAGCAGCGCAGGAACCATACCCGCCGCCGGATTCAGCAATATTGAAAAAGAGTACCGGTTTGCCGATCTCCAGCCCGAAAACGGCACCAATTATTACCGGCTCAAAATGGTAGACCGGGATGGACAATACACATACAGCCCCATCGTAACCGTACAGGTCAAAGACACCCAAATGCCTGTTGTAGGCATTGTAAGCGCCTCGCTCTCCAACGGAACGGTGCAGTTGAACATATTAAGCGACAAACAACAGTTGGCCAACCTTGTCATTACCGATGCTGCCGGCAGAAAGCATTACGGCACTACCCTCCAACTGCAAAAAGGACTCAATAAAGTCGAAAAAGCCCTGTCGCCCGCAAAAGGCATCTACTACCTCAATCTTACAACAGGCGATAACCGCGTTTCCAGTCCCGTTATCTGCCAATAGTATAAACTTCTTGTATGCCGCCGCCCCTTGTGCTTGCACACGGGGCGGTTTGCTTTTGCGAAAAATAATACTACACGCCGGGTGATTACGGCCTTCAACAAAAAAGCTAACAATCGTTAGTTTTTATTATTTTTGTATCCTAAAATATTGTACTATGGCTACAACAGATATGGGCGAACTGTTTCAGCAAAAAATCGACAAAGAAATAAAGATCGAGCCACGCGACTGGATGCCCGATGCCTATCGCAAAACCAACCTGCGCCAGATCTCCCAGCACGCCCATAGCGAAATTGTTGGAATGCTGCCCGAAGGCAACTGGATCAGCCGGGCCCCTACCTTAAAACGTAAAGCCATCCTGCTCGCCAAAGTACAGGACGAAGCCGGACATGGACTTTACCTCTACAGTGCCGCAGAAACCCTCGGTATGTCGCGCGACCAGATGGTAGCCGACCTCAATAACGGAAAGGCGAAGTATTCATCCATTTTTAACTATCCCACCCTCACCTGGGCCGATATGGGCGCAGTAGGCTGGCTGGTGGATGGTGCTGCTATCCTCAACCAGGTCATGCTCTGCCGCACCTCTTATGGCCCCTATGCCCGCGCAATGGTACGCATCTGTAAAGAAGAAAGTTTTCACCAGCGCCAGGGTTTTGAAATACTGCTCGTCCTTTCAAAAGGGAGCGCAGCCCAAAAAGCCATGTGTCAGGATGCCATCAATCGCTGGTGGTGGCCAAGTCTGATGATGTTTGGCCCTAAGGACAGCGAAAGTACCAATAGCGACCAAAGCATCCAATGGAAGATCAAGCGAAAGACCAATGACGAACTCCGCCAGCAATTTATTGATATGATCGCTGAGCAGGTCAAAATACTGGGGATGACCCTGCCCGACGACAAACTCCAATGGAACCCCGAACGGAAACACTATGACTTTGGTGAGATCAACTGGGAAGAATTCTGGAACGTGGTAAAAGGCAATGGTCCCTGCAACAAACAACGCCTGGATGCCCGCCGCAAGGCACACGAAGAGGGTGCCTGGGTAAGGGAAGCGGCAAAAGCACACGCGGCAAAACGCCTGGCAAAAGTAGCCTGAGGATTTTCAAAAACGCAGGTAAAGACATTTCCTGCACAGCACAGTACATTAATATTTTATACAATACAGCATGAATACATTTATCAGGAAATGCTATTATGGCGACATTCCCGATCAAAAAGGAGCAGGCACGCCCGAAATACATACCGACTTTACCGCTGAACAGTGGCCACTATGGGAAGTTTTTATCCGGAGCAAACAAGGCCTCGATCACAAACACGCCGGTAGCCTGCATGCCGCAGACGCAAAAATGGCCATCGAAAACGCCCGCGATGTATATACCCGGCGTCAGGAAGGCGTAAGCATCTGGGTGGTGGAGAGTAAACATATCCATGCCACCAATCCCGACGAAGCAGAAAGCCTTTATGAACCGGCAAACGACAAGATTTACAGGCATCCTGCATTTTACGATCTGCCCGACGCCGTAAAACACATGTAAGCCGGGCAGGTAATTACAAATGACAACGATTTCAAAACCATTGCTGTTTCAAAAAACGGTACTGAAAATATGCATACAGATTTAATCACCTTCCTCCTGCACATGGGCGACAATACCCTCATCCTGTCGCAACGCAACAGCGAATGGTGCGGCCACGGACCGGTTTTAGAACAGGATATTGCCCTCACCAATATTGCCCTTGACCTCCTGGGCCAGACCCGCAACTTTTACCAGTATGCAGCCTCTTTAAGCGGTGATGGAACAACAGAAGACAGCCTCGCTTACCTGCGTACGGTGCGTGAGTATTACAACTGCTTATTGGTTGAGCAACCCAATGGCGACTGGGGACAAACCATTCTGCGGCAGTTCCTCTTCAGTGCTTATCAATACCCGCTGTACGAAAAACTAAAGGTGCATCCGGACGATACCATTGCGGCCATCGCCGCAAAGGCACTCAAAGAAGTCACCTACCACCTTCGCTGGAGCAGCGAATGGGTTGTACGACTTGGTGATGGTACCCCCGAAAGCCATAGCCGGATGATAAAAGCATTGGATAACCTCTGGCCTTATACCGGAGAATTATTCGACCCCGCCTCCTATGAACAGATCGCAGCTATCGACAGTGCAATATTAAAAACCGCATGGCTGGATCGCGTAACCGCGGTATTGGCAGAAGCTACGCTGCCCCTGCCGGGACAAACCTTTATGCAAAGTGGTGGCAAAAAAGGTCTTCACAGCGAACACCTTGACTACCTGCTCGCCGAATTGCAATACCTGCAACGCACTTATCCGGGTAATGAATGGTAATGATTCAGTACATGGCACCCATTTACAACAACGATACCATACAGGCCATACGCGAAATACTGAAAGACGTATGTGATCCGGAAATCCCGGTATTGACGATTACCGATCTTGGTATCCTGCGCGATATACGGCTGCACGACGATACCATTGAAGTCATCATAACCCCTACTTATACAGGCTGCCCCGCAATGGATACGATTGCCATGGAGATCAGGATGGCCTTGCTTGAAAAAGGATACCCAAAAGTAAAAGTGACCAGCGTACTCTCACCCGCCTGGACAACAGACTGGATGAGTACAGCCGGGAAGCAAAAGTTGAAGCAATACGGTATTGCACCGCCCGATAGCCGTATGGCCATCCCTGAAGATGGTGTGGAATGTCCGCAATGCCACACCAACCATACCCGCCTCCTCAGCGCCTTTGGCAGCACCGCCTGCAAGGCACTCTACCAATGCAACGATTGCCTGGAACCCTTCGATTATTTTAAGTGTCATTAATTTCTGCCCTCCTCAACCTTTTTTCGGTTCCGGTGTTAAATCCCTAAGGTCATTGGCACGCACAGCCATTTACCGCACATCACACTGCACCTGCTTAATCACACACATATTCTGGTTACAGTATCATGCCCCTCCGGATTCGCAAGAACAATTGGTAAGGGTTGGCGAGGACTTTCAGGCATAGGGGTACGATCAGTAAAGTATTAAAACGAAAAACCACAATACCAGGCGGCTGTTCCGGATTTTGGGGCAGCCGCTTCTCATCTCCGGCTGATTCGCTTTTCAATACTTGCGTCTTGCTCTCATAGCCGGAATAATAGCAGGATAATATGTATCAGGTAGCAGGACGGGTTCTGTCCTGATACTTGCGTCTCATATCTTATGTCAAACCATGGCAAAAGGCAGGATATCCCACTGATGCGCCACTGATGCGTCACTGATGCGCCACTGATATCCCACTGTAAAGGGAAGTGGGATATCTATGGGAGATCAGTAACTGAAAAGAGAGCAGTAGTTAGTAATGGCTTGATAGTTAGTCGGGGGCATCTTGCCAGGCATACCTCATCGCTCATACCCGGGTTTCCCCGTATATACCCCCTCCGTTACCTGCTCAACCTGGCTATTGCCTTATTTTTGTACCCATACACATAAAAAACCATCAATCATGTTCTATGCATTCAATGGCTTTATTCCGGTTATGGATGCCTCCTCATTTGCCCATCCGCAGGCTGCAATAACCGGTGATGTCTGTATCGGTAAGAACGTATATATCGGCCCGGGAGCCGCCATCCGGGGCGATTGGGGGCGGATCATCATCGAAGATGGTTGTAATATACAGGAAAACTGTACCATCCATATGTTTCCGGGGGTTACCGTTCTCCTGAAAGCCGGAGCACATATTGGCCATGGCGCCATCATTCATGGTGCAGAGATAGGCCGTAATTGCCTGATCGGCATGAATGCCGTTATTATGGACGATGTGATTATTGAAGAAGAATGT
The DNA here is from genome assembly GCA_013298665.1 of Chitinophagales bacterium. Classification (GTDB taxonomy): domain Bacteria; phylum Bacteroidota; class Bacteroidia; order Chitinophagales; family Chitinophagaceae; genus Ferruginibacter. Next base: position 28,364 of record JAAFIK010000045.1, on the reverse strand, counting down.
ATCATCGGCGCCCTCAGCTTTATTAAAGCGGGTACACGTATAGCATCCCGCAGCCTTATGGCCGGAAACCCTGCAAAACTTATCGGAACAGTCAGCAATGAAATGATACAATGGAAAACAGCAGGTACAGCATTGTACCAGCAATTGCCGGGTCAGATGTTTGAAAACTGGGTACCGGTAGAGCCCCTCAGGATCCCCGAAGCCGGCAGACCATCGCACGACCAACCCTATAAACCCTGGATAAAAAAAACAGAGGAAGAAAAGTAGTGTTGTTAATCATCAACGGCTCGCGGAAGCGGCTGCCGGTGAGATACCCGTCAGTTCAAAATAATCACCCCATTCATCTTCAATGGGCTGCGTAGCCTTCATCCTGCCACTGATCAGCACTTTTGTACCACTGCTGAAACCAGTGGGCATATTCATTACCCGGAGGCGGTATGGCTGATCTGCACACTCAATCACATACACCGTTTCCTTGCCACTGCCAACCATGTACAAAGTGCCGGCTTCACGCTCCAACAACCCCGTTGTAGCCCTTTCCACGGGTGCCTGAACCGGTGAAGCCAGTTGCTGGCTGTCTAAACTGAAGCCGATAATCACCATCAGGATAGTACCGATATACTTATGTAAATTATACATCACGCAAATGTCAAAACCGTATATTACCATTACTATACCTTACCATTATATTAATGTTACGGGCATAAGCTGCCAGCAAAATTAAAAAGCCGACCTTTGCCCGGTAATGGAAAAATCAAACTTTGTCGATCAGATACGTGTTTTCTGCAAAAGCGGCCACGGTGGTGCCGGCAGCAAGCACTTTATGCGCACCAAATTCAATAGTAAAGCCGGCCCCGATGGCGGCGACGGCGGCAGGGGTGCTCATATCATCCTCAAAGGGAATGCCCAGCTCTGGACCCTCCTTCACCTGCGGTATTTCAAAAACGTCATTGCAGAAGACGGCGAGAACGGCAGTAAAAACAACAGCACCGGCCGGTTTGGCAAAGACATCATCATAGAAGTACCCCTTGGTACTATTGCCATCGACGAAACGACAGGTGAAAAACAAGCTGAAATACTCGAAGACGGGCAGGAAATTATACTCATGCGTGGTGGCCGTGGCGGACTTGGGAACAGCAATTTCAAAACCGCCACCAACCAGGCACCCGATTATGCCCAGCCCGGTGAAAACGGGGAAGAAGGATGGAAGGTGCTCGAACTGAAAGTACTGGCCGATGTAGGTTTGGTGGGTTTCCCCAATGCGGGTAAATCAACCTTGCTCTCCTGCATCACCGCCGCAAAGCCCAAAATCGCAGATTATGCCTTCACCACACTTACCCCCCAGCTTGGTATGGTTGAGTACCGCGATAACCGGAGCTTTTGCATGGCCGACCTGCCCGGTATTATTGAAGGCGCGGCAGAAGGGAAGGGGCTGGGGCACCGGTTCCTGAGGCATATCGAACGAAACTCGGTATTGCTCTTTTTATTGCCTGCCGACAGTAAGGATCATCGCCGGGAGTTTGACATTTTGCATAATGAACTCGAAGAATATAACCCTGAAATGCTGCAGAAGGATTTTATCATCGCCATCAGCAAAAGCGATATGCTCGACGATGAACTCAAAACGGCCATCGCCCGGGAATTACCCGCAGGCGTACCCCATATCTTCATATCATCTGTTACCGGACTCGGCTTGCCCGCCCTTAAAGATATGCTCTGGTCTGCCCTGAATAAAACAACCACCTGATCAGTATTACCGGAAAGTAGTATTGTAGTTGTGCCTGAGCGTTGGTATCTTGTACGGTTAAACAATTGTCGCATGAATACAGTAACGCTCCTTTTCTGGAACGCATTACGGATATGCTGGCGCATTTGTAAAAAACCCCTGCAGGTATTTACGGTATTTCTCCGTACCACCTGGTTGCTCTTCCCCGCCAGCATATTTTGTGTTATCATCTGGATGGCCTTCTGGAACCTTTCCCAGGGCAAAGACGTACTCATTGCCGCCCTCGAAAAAAAATGGGTGGGAGGAATTACCCTGCTCGCCATACTATTCTGGGTGCTGGCCACCTGGTACAGCAGCCGTATATTGGTGTACCGGAAGAAACAGTTGTACGAGGAAAATGAAGTTATTGCTTTTCATACCCCGCGAATCCTGGGCTTTATGGGCTTCAGTATCATCTGGATCGGTCTGCTGCGCCTGCCCGCCCTGCCCGAACTGCACTTCACCTTCAGGCTCAATCCCGGGCTGGACTATTGCTGGATGGGTATTTCTGTCCTGGTGTACATCGCATTGTTTTATGTATTCAAACAATTCCGCGACCGTAAACTCAAAATCAACAGCAGCAACCCCCTGCTCACCGAAGAAGAACGGCAGGAAAAACAGCGCCGTGAAAAACGAAAATTCTACATCATCTACTGGTTATCAGGCTGTCTCGTTGCAGGCATACTTGTACTCAATACCGTTATCAGTAATGCCTGGCTCCTATGGCTGTCTGTCATCATCCTGCAGATCGCCTTCCTTTTTATCATCATTACCAGGCGGCAATGGTTGCCACTCAAGAGTGCCGACCAGGAACGCTTCGAAATGCCCCTCGATTACCCAACTGTGCAGGACTGGCAACAGGCAGAAGCACTAAAGGACAATCATTTCAATATCGGGCTTTGGGAAAGGATACTGTACAATGCCAATATACCCCGCCAGGAAAAATGGTTTTTCATTACCTACCAGTGCATTTCCTTCGCATCATTAGTATTGTATATCGTTACCATCGGCAACCTGTCCTTTTCTCTGATGCTGGGCAGCTTCGCCACAGTACTGCTGGCCGTGGGTATCCTCATCGGCTTTTTCAGTATCATCAGTTTTATTTCCGTAAGCCTGCGGGTCAACTTTCACGTCATCGGTTTTATAGCCGTCATCATTTTTGGTAAGGCCATGGAACCACACTATGTCAACCTGCTTACCCTGCCCGCCCCGCAAAAAAATGCATTCGACAGGCGTCCCGGCATACAGGAGTATTTCAGAAACTGGGCGCAAACACGCAGGGCTGATATTGAGAAAGGCGCATATCCCGTTTTTTTTGTACTGGCAGATGGCGGAGCCTCAAGATCGGGCTACTGGACAGCAGCCACACTCAGCAGACTGGAAGATACAACGGCCGGTAAGTTTTCACAACACCTGTTCTGCCTCTCGGGTGCTTCGGGTGGCAGTGTGGGGAATGGTACATTCTTTTCACTCCTGATGCACAAAAACCAGATGGGTAAACAGCACGGGCGTTTTACCCATGGTGCTGAAACCTTCCTGCAAACCGATTTTCTTACTTTTACCCTTGCCCGTATGCTGGGGCCCGATTTTATGCGCCCCCTCATCGGCAACAGCCTTCCCATGGGCGACAGGGCTGCTGCACTCGAAAAAGCCATCGAAGAAGGCGCAGGGGATAACGTATTCCTGAATGGGATGTTTAAAACACCGATGTCGCAACTGCTGCCGGTCGACAGTCAATCCAATCTGCCCGTATTGTGCATCAATGTAACCCGTATGCAGGATGGACGTCCCTCTGTCATCTCCACCATAAAGGCAGACGAACAGATCTTCAGCCGTAGGGTGGATATTTTAAAACGCCTGCCACCCGGCAATGATATGAAACTCAGTACAGCCGTGGTGATGGGTGCCAGGTTTCCCTATATCAGTCCGGCCGGCCGTATCGACAGCAGCTATTATGTAGATGGCGGTTATTTCGACAACTCCGGAGCAGGTTTTGTACACGAAATGATCATCGAACTGCGGCGCATCATTGCCGATTCATTACAGGCCAATCCCGCCCACTTCTACCGCAACCTGCGCTTCTATGTACTGCACTCGCAAAACGGCGGTAATGGCGATAAACTCCTCCGGAAAATACACCCCGTATGGAACGACCTCGGCGCACCCGTACTTACCATGATGGGTGCGTATGGTACACAAACATCGGTAAACGACCTGCGCCTGAAAACCTATATGCAGGATATGTACCGGGGTACCAAAGAAACAGGCTATTTCAGCATCAACCTCTACAGCAATAGAAAAACAGCAGAAGAATACCCTATGAACTGGGCCATATCAAAATATTACATCCGGAAAATGAATGAAAAACTGGGACAACCCAACAGCGATTTCTCCTTTTTTTATAACTACATGAAAGCAAGGGGTGTTTTTTAGACAGATTTTCACTGATCTGCGTATAAAGACCTGTTTTTAAAACAGGTATAAACACGGGGTGTACAGCCATTTTTTTTAACCAGTTTTACACCAGCTAAATAAATATAGCTACGGCAGGTGCTGGTGCATCACCGGTTTTTTAAATCATTTAAACTCTATCTATTATGTCACTTCCATTAACGCTGCCCGCATTTGTCATTACCAATACCATTACGGTACAGGTAACAGTAAGTCCCGATTATTATACCACTTCGGTAAACTTCCTCAGCGCCGGGGCAAGCGTGTACCAGATTGCCTTAACAAAGGCGGCTCCGAATGCAACACTGACCCCGGGTATTGATATCGGTTCATTAAATATTAACACAGGGTCGCTGCACATGGCGCTTCCCGGTGCGCTCAACCCCGGCAATATCCAATTGTCGCTGAACGCAGTAGATATGTCGAATGGCAATCAGCCCGTAATCGTCAACAACAACCCGATCGCAAGCTGGTCACTCAATCAATAAGCATAAACAACGGAGGATACACCATTGCCCAACAGGGTTTTGGTGTATTCCTTATCAAGTCCACACTTTTTTACCCGTTCTTTCGTTGTAGCAGGGTATTTCAAAGTGTGCAAGGTTTATGCAGCAAAGCGATTCATACCACCCATGGGGGAATGCCCCTTGTACTGTCATCGTAAAATGGCTGAGCATAGTGGTATGCTTGCTCGGGTCGGTAATGGTCCGGGCGCAGGACGGTAAAAGACAGTTCGGTCCGCTGCTGATTGACTTCAATATTGATTCTGTCCGGCATACCGCAATTTGTCAATTCTCTGCCGACAACAAAACCCTTGCTTCGGTAATGGTAGGCCTCAATGGTACGGGTACATTCAGCATCAGCCAGCCCGGTTTCAGCAGCCGGGGTATACTGAGCATCAAACAGGATGCAGCCAAAACCGGAAAGGAGCTCAATGTCAACCTCTGGTACAAGTCCGGGAAAGACAGCGTCAGTTACAATGGGGCATTAGCCATCTGGCCTTCTGTTCCAGCCGTTGGTGATACCGTCTTTATACCCGATTTCATACTGGCACCCTTGCTCACGGCCAGGGTAAAAGTATGGGGGCCTTCAAAGAATATCGCCCTTGTTTCGCTCATCAATGGGGAAGCAGTGGTCTATTCCATCGCACTTACACAGCCCAGCCCGTTCGCATATACCACAGATGATATCATTCTGGGCGACCTCGTTATCAAAAAAGGAATGTCGGTAAAACTCTCTATACCATCTGCAATCACCAAAGGAAGTATACTGCTCAATGCGCAGTATATCACCACCGATCACCCACTAACCCCGTTTAATGCAATTATTGCATCCTGGCCCCTGTAATATTTGAACACAGGCCGTGCCGGTTCAGGTTACACATGCACAACAGGCAGGTTTATGAAGGTGCGCCTGGAAGGTACGGCACAAATTATTTGTCGTGACAGTACTTAACCAACTATTTGGTACCACGCTCTATGGTATCGCACCGGTAGCAGGCAATACAGGCTGGATGGCCTACCTGCTTCCGCCTGGCACCACCTGGGGAAAAGATACCATTACACTCGATGATGCCTGGTCAAATGCGTCATTCCGGGCAACACAGGGGGGCGTATTTGTCTTCTCAGCCATTGCCCCCGTCATCAGCAGTGCCGGTGATGTAAATACCATCACTGCGGTATTGAACAAGTTGGTGGCCGGTCAGCAAACGGGATTTTTTTGCTGGCTTAGTTTTGGCGCTCCGGGTACTGCCCCTGTACAAAACGCCAGTATGAATTTTGCACTCAGTTCCCAATACTATTGTCCTGTTCAGAATATTCCCCTCAGTTTTCAGGTCTCCAAAAGTGTTACGCTTTCCGTACAGAGCAACTGTAATGTGGGCTACGCAAATGACATGTTTACCATCACACCCGCCAACGGCGGGTTATGCCAGTTGATCACCAATTTCGGGGGCGTAACAGCCATGAGTTCTTTGCCGTCCATTTACCTGCCGGGTTATGGCCCCGAACTGGGTTGTTTGAAAATGGATGTCGTCTTTCTCTCCGCATCTGTCAATTTCCCCATCCAGCAACTTGGCTTAAGCTACTATGCAGGTTCCGGTAATACCGAACTGGTGTACCCCCTGTTTACCGTACCTCCGTCAGACCAGTTTCAGATTACCGTTGACCCAACCTGTCTGCTGACCACAAAGTACTCCATGCGCACCTATTATCTGTTTACCACCAAACAACCTTATACCTCAGCCTGGTCAACCGATGCCGGGCAGGTATTACAATGCCTCCCTTTTGCCGATACCACTGTTTACCCCGGTACCACTAACCTGTTTGTACCCCAGCCAGGTTGCGCACTTATCGTGATGCAAAACGACCACCAAAGGCAGGATTATGATTTTACCCCGGCGGGGAATTTTTATATCGCAACAGTATTCGGGCCGGGTGCAAAAGACTTCAACCTTCTTTGCGGACTCTCCGGCGTGGAAACCATACACGTTACCGTAACCAAGGGTACATACCAGGGCGACTTTATCAGTTTTCAACCCGGCAATCCCGCACAGGCCGATAACTTTCCTGCCCAACCGGGTTCCGTCACCAACACCCCGCTTACCAATGCCTGGCTTACCTCATGGGCAACCATCCAACCCTCTGCGGCTGTACAGGAAACGGTTAACTACTATTCACAACCCAGTGGTGCTTCCCTTTACGCCACCAATAGCGGCGTTGGTACTGCTGCCAATAATTTCCTCGGTTTTTATGAACCCGTTGCCGCCAATCTCGCAAATGCAGGCAGCCCCTGCTTTGTACCCATGGTGCCCTACAATGGCCTGAACATCAGCAACAGCCAGCAACAGGATACCCTCGCAGCATTCGAGTCCACCATCCTCAGCGTGGCCAGGAAACAGATCATTGCGGCTGTGGCCAAACCGCAACTCAGCCTTGCCCATACAGCAAGATTGAACGCAGCCAGTGGTACCCCCAATGCTGCCCCGCTCACCACCAAACTGTCCACCTCGCCACAAGGGCTGCTGGTAACCGTCAACAGCAACTGGGGCTGGGATAAACTCATCCTTGCACAGAATCAATTGCCCGGCAAATCGTACTCGCTCGATTTCACCAACCTCAACCCCCTGCTGCAAAGTGCATTTCAAACCAACCAGCAGTTCCTTGTCATTTCACAAAACACTGCCGGGTTGCCCGGACCGGGACAAAATATTCTTGGCCAGTTCAGCAGTGAAATGAGCCTTGATGGCTGGCCATTCCTGCTTGATGTACCCACCGCAGATACCAATGGCGACTATAACAACATCATTATTTTCAAGTTTTGTGAAGGCACATTGCTCGACCGGGTTGCCAAAATTGATTCCTGGACAGCCGCAGATGAATTTAATATAACAGACAATGAAGGCTTGCCCTCGCTCTCTTCATGGCTGCAAACGTATATCCAGCAGGGTATCGATAATTTCCGGGTCAACAACGATCCCAATTTTCAGCAATTCGCCACAATGGCCACCGATCCCGGCTGGCAGGGCATCATCGCTTTACGCACAAATATTTCCCTGCAAGACTTTCCGCCCGATCTCCAGGGGCTGCTCGGCGGTATCGACCTCTCGCTTTTTTATGGCCATCACTTTGGTATCAATGTCAACTATGTGAGCCAGGATGGCGGCACACTTACCATGAACCCGGTAAGCTCCATGTTCGGGCTGATTGATTATACCGATCCGCTCTTCCTGTACTATAAACAAAACCTCGATACTTATAAGCAAAATGCCCCCAATAACGGTGGCGACTACAATTTTGTGGTGCTTACCCTTAAAGTATTGTTCGCCAATTCAAAGATCCAGAACTTCCAGAGTTATGTACAGCTTACCATCAATAAACTTTTTGGCGATACGGTAACCCCCGTCAACAACAGCAATATCATCATCTTTACCGGCAACTACGAAAATCACAATGGTACCCCCACCTATGTGTTTAATGAAACGGGTGATAACCTGCTGGCACTCAACAGCAATGTATGGAACGGGGTGGAAATCATCAAAGCCAGCTTCAGTACCATCAGCGGTGGTACGGCGCCAGACAGCCTGATCAGGTCGAGGTTCCTGTTCTGGGGTTACCTCAATTTTCAGCAGTTGAAGGGATTGGATCTGCTTTCATTTGGCAGCGACGACGGGCAGTTCAATGCAGGGGAGGGGCTGGGGTATTCCAACCTGGCCATTGATATGGATTTTAACCTCAATACCCCCGCAGCAAAAACCTTTACCTTCGATGTATCACACCTTGCCTTTGATGCTTCGCAGAGCAGCAACCAACCCACACGTGGCCCCAGTTTATACGCACATTTCCCGCTGCAGGTTACAGGCATTACCCAGGGTACCGCCGACAGCCTGCCCGCATCGCAGGGCTATGTAAACGTACTGGTACCCGACCTGGCGAACAGTTACAGCGTACCCCAGGCCAACTGGTACGGGCTGGTATTCAGCCTCAATATGGGTACCCTTGGCGCATTGGCCAGCGCGGCAGGCCTCAATACCACTTTTCTTGCGTATTGGGGTACCCAAAGCAGCGGCGTTGGTGCCGGTATCAAACTGCCGGGTGTAACGCCGCAAGCCAAGATGCTGAGCCTCCAGGGCGTACTCAGCCTCAGTATCGGCTCGATCAAGCTCCAGTCGGCAGTAACGCAGGCTACCCCACCACAACCTGCTTACCTGCTGATGCTCAACAGCATCGCCATCAAATTCCTCGGACTCAAATTCCCTCCCGGCAATACCAATTTTTACCTGTTTGGCGATCCTGATGCAGATGCGCAACCGGGTAGCCTGGGCTGGTATATCGCGTATCAGAAAAAACAATAAATACAGATTATGAAACCTCGCATATGGCAAAAATCCTTACTGGCGCTCTGGCTCATCCTCTTTGCAGGATGGGCAACGGCACAGCCACCCCGTCTGGAAATCCATCACATCGGGGTAGGCGATGGCGATGCAACATTTATCATTGCCATTGATACCACGGCAACCGGTTATATTGACACCGTAACCGTACTGATCGATGGCAACCGTAGCAATGGGGCAGGTAATGCCATCTGGAGTTATGTACACGAAAAAATCACGGCACTCAACCCTGCTTTCAGGCACCTGGACTTCATGATCCTATCCCACCAGCACCTCGACCATTATGGTGGTATGATTGCTTTTGCAGATAACCTCAACCGCAACGGCTGGCGGGCAGGTGTATTGATTGATCGTGTGGGTATGGAGAAGTTCTATTCTGCCAAATTCAGTATTGTATCCGGCAACAGCCTTGATGGCACTTCCCATGACGGGGTAAAATTTATTGACTGTGTAGGTGATATTGATTTTATTGAATATAGCAGCACCGCCCAAAAATATGTACAGATCACCAGCGCCCCCCCTTGGCAAAGGGGGGTGATTGTTCCGGGACAGGATCTGTTCGCGGATAAACATTTCAGGAACATCAGCATGACCTGTCTTGCTGCTATGGGTATCCCCGCACCAACTGCCGCTGGTCGGTTCGATCCTTTTCTGCGTAATACCGGAGACAGTTATGTACCCTATAATGATAATGACCTTTCATTGGTATTTAACCTTGGGTTTTCAGCCTTTAATTTTTTTACAGGTGGGGATATCGGTGGCGGCGCACCTTATGCAGACGGGGAAACCCCCGTTGCCCGCTATCTGAATAGCCGCTTTGGCGATGCCTTTCACTATTGCGGCTTAAAAGTAAGTCACCACGGCAGCGAACACAGTACAAATGCCGCTTTTCTGGATATCCTTAAACCTACGATGGCGGTAATACAGGCCAACCTCCGCAAATATGGCAATGGCGCTTTACCGAGAGAGGCAACCATCCGCAACCTGCTCACCAAAATGCCCTGGGGGAATATTAAGTATTGCTTTGTACCTAAGAATGAAGGTAACCAGAGCAGTTACTGGACGCCCGGAAACCGGCAAAGCTATCAGGATATCGTATTGAGGATAACCGGCTTACCCGTATTGGGCAATAATGTACAAATACAGGTTGCTGCCCAGTTGCGGAATAACGAAACACTCGAACGTACAGGCCATCCGGTACTTTCTGACCTGACCTGTACCCAAACACACCGCTCAACATTTAAACCTCGTGAATAATTATGAACCGGCTTTTCTATAGTAAATTATTCCTGCTGCTATTTGTCATAAGCAGCAACACTGCGTCCGCGCAAACACCCCGGCTGGAGATCCATCACATCGGCGTGGGTGATGGTGATGCTACACTGATTATTGGTATCGATACCACGGGTACCGGTTTTGTAGATACCGTAACGGTACTCATCGACGGGCAGCGCTCGTCCGGCCCGGGCAACGCCATCTGGAACTATGTACGCGACACCCTCAACGCCCTTTGCCCCACACGGAAGAAGCTGGACTTTGTCATCCTCTCACACCTCCACATCGATCACTACGGCGGTATGATTACCGTACTCACCAATCTGCGCCAGGCCGGCTGGGGGATAGACTACATCATTGACCGGGAGGGTAATGGCGTAAAGCCCGGCCTTACATGGAGCATTGATTCCATTTATAAATATGAGTGTGTCGATGAAGTCATCAGTTTTCCAACCTACACGTCTACAGCTAACCGGTATGTGAATATTGCCAATAACTACACCAGGGTCTCGGTATTACCAGGTGTAGACGTATTCAGCCCAAAAAACTTTAAACACCTGAGTATGGTATGCCTTGCTTCTATGGGTGCTGCACTCACAACGACCATGCCGTACTATGCCATGTTCCTTAGAAAAGGGTCCGGCAACCAATACGTCCCTTACAATGAAAACGACCTGTCTATGGTATTCAATGTCGGGCTGGGCGTGTTCAATTATTTTACCGGTGGCGATATTGGCGGCGGTTCGCCATACGCTGATGGCGAGACGCCAATTGGCAATTACCTGTATAAGCGGTTCAACCTCCTGTTTCATTACTGCGCCATCAAAACCAGTCACCATGGCAGCGCACACAGCACCAACGATAATTTTTTAACAGACGTAACACCCACCCTTGCGGTAATACCCGCCAACCTGCGTACCTACAGCGGCACTGCCCTGCCTACCCAGGAAACCATTGAACTGCTCGAACAGTACGGGGTGGCCATCCGGTATTGCTTCCAGCCGCAGGATACGGCCACCAAATCAAATTTCTGGACGGCTGGCAAACTCCAGTACCTGCAGGATGTATGTATAAAAGTAAAAGGTTTACCCCTCGCGGGTAATGCCATACCCATGGAACTCATTACCCGGCGAAGAAGCCGGCTCAACCTGGCTTTTATTATTGAACCCCCCAATGTATCGGTGATGAACTGTTCAAAGGGACATTCCTGTTCATTCAAATAATTTATAGCATTCATTATGGCAACAGCACAATCATTACAGGACCTGGCATCGGCACTGCAACAACAGGCCGGCAGCAATCCGCAACTGGTATTGAATACCACCAATATCACGGCCAATGCGTTCAACTGGCTGTTGCAAAGTATGGGCGTCAGCACATTAACCATACAGGTACCGGATCCCGCACAGCAGATCACCTATACCGCTGCCAGCCAAACCCTGCTGATACAGGGCCAATGTACTTTATATGGCGGCAGCCTCAACCTGTCCATCAGCCTCACCGGTGCAGATGTACCAACGGCCACCAGTACAGCCAGCGGTACCTTTGCCAGTTTTACACTGGCACAGGTGGTGCAAAACAACTTAGTGGATGGTACGTTGATTACCCTGTCCACCCTGCCCCCCAACACCTTAAAAAATGCTGTACTCACAGCCAATGGTGCAGCCTCACAATTTCCAACAGCAACGTTTCAGCTACAGGCCCGATCGGATACAGGTTTACCACCCCTGCAAATACTGCCCTCGCTTGGGTTATCCCTCTCTTCATGGGGCTTTACGCTCAACCGTACGGCAGAACAAAATGGCAATATCGATACGGCCTTCTTTATTGACGGTACGATCACCTTTGGCAATATAAAAGTAGAACTGTCCGTAGGGCTGCCTACCGGGCCATTCTCCGCACCCAATGTGTGGACATTGCAGTTCAGCTCCGAAGCCGGTGCCACCGGCCTCAGTATTGCGAACCTCGTAAAAGCATTGGGCGGCAACAACCTGTTTCAACTGCTGCCTTCCGGCATTACCGGTTTACTAAGCTTTACCCTCAAAACCCTGAAGATTGTTTTTGACGCTACGGCTGGTGCAGTATCATCTATTTACTGCGATATCGGTACCACCGACTGGACGGTCGTAAATGGCTTCCTTGTAAAAAATGCGGGCTTTAAACTCAATGTTTCAAATCCATTTACGGCCAATTCTTCCACCATTATTTCCATCTATGGCGATTTCCAGATCGGTACAGACCAGTCGCCGGTAAAAGTATTGCTGGATGTATATATGACCCTGCCCCTGGGTGGTGGCGACTGGCTCGCAGAAATCAGTGGCGAAATAGACAAGAACGATCTCAATGGCGTCTATCAGTCGCTCCCCGGCAGCAGCGGCACCAACCTGCCCGCTATGCCGGCAGGATTGAATATTCAGCAGATCAAACTTGAGTTCCTGAACATTACCTTCAACCCGGCTACCAGAAGCCTGTCCAATGTATCGTTCAGCATCACATCCCTGCTGGATTTCCCCGTTGTACCCCAGTTCCTTACCGTATCCAACCCCTATGCGGCTTTTAATATCGACAACCCGCTCAACAGCGCCACCCGTGCACTTACCGGTAAGATAGGCGGGTATATCACTTTCAGCGACTGGCTTACCCTGCAGGTGGAGGCTAACAAAGCAACAGCAACATCCGGCTGGACCTTTACCGGTAAAATGCTGCCCGGCGAAACGATTCCACTGATGGAACTCATTAAAAAACTGCTGGCCGAACTGGGTATTACATCTTTGCCCGATTGGGTAAATGCCTCAAAGTTAGACATCAGCGATGTGGAAGTATCCGTGACCACACCATCCGTAGGTGCTGCCGACCAAACCAACAGTTATACGGCAAAAGGTACCGTTGACTGGGAACTCAAAACCAATACCTTTAACCTGCTCAACCTTAAAGCCGTTGTGGATATTGCTTACCAGAACAAGGTAACCACGGGCAATATTACCGCAGATGTACAATTGCTTGGGCTGGATTTTAAAGCCGGGTATAAGTTCAAATCCGGTGATAGCGCAAACGACAAGGAAGTGTACCTGGAGTGGGAGGGTATTGTCTGCGATTACCTCAGCACACCCGCAAAGGATGTCATCAGCCTGACTTTTGGCAACAAATCGCTCGGAGATATCATTACGGCACTCATCCGTTCCTTCGATCCCGATTTTGTACTGGGTGCGCCATGGGATGTACTGAACAAAATCAACCTCAACGGCTTATCATTTGTTTATACCCGCTACCCGCAGGGATCCACCGAATCGGATGTACTGCAGATTGTCTACAGCAATGCCAATGCCCTCGATTTTGTTTTCCTCAAACTGACCTCAATCCGCTTAACAAAAGACAATACAGGTGTTTACCTCGGGTTCGATGGTACCTTTCTCGGGTTGCCCATCTCAAGCACCGACCCCAATACCCAGGCGCTGGCCGGTAAGGGCAGCGATGTTACCCAGATGCCATCAGTACCCGGTGGCGGCAGCAAAGCTTTCGACCTGCAATACCTCGGCCTGGGGCAGCACGTTGCATTGTACCCGACCAAACAACTGACCTCCGTGGAAGACGCCACCACAGCACTCAAAAATGTGTTTCAGCCACCCGTTGCCCCGCCACCCGGCAAACCACCCATACTGCCCATACCCGTAAAACCACCGGTACCACCACCCCAGTCTGTACTCATTTTCGACAACAACAGCAGTTGGCTCATTGGCACCCAATGCACCATCGCCGAAACCGTCAACCTCAGCATCATCTTCAACGATCCCAACCTCTACGGGCTGCTCATCAACCTTGTGGGTGATAAGGCCGGGGTACTTAAAAACCTGAAGTTTGAAATCTTATACAAAAAGGTAACCGATAGTGTGGGCGTTTACCAGATCAAACTGCAACTGCCCGATGTGATGCGGCACCTGGAATTTGGCGAGGTATCGATTACACTGCCCATCATCGGCGTGGATATTTATACCAACGGCAGCTTTAAGATCGACTTTGGCTTCCCTGCCAACCTCGACTTTTCACGGTCACTCACCGTACAGGTCTTTCCGTTCACAGGCTCCGGCGGATTCTATTTTGCCTACCTCAAAGACATTCCCTCGGATGTGGTGCCGGCCACTACCGTAGGGCGGTTTACCCCCATCATACAGTTTGGCCTCGGCCTTTCGCTGGGACTGGGTAAAACCATTGATGAAGGTATATTCAGTGCCGGACTCACCCTTACGGTTATCGGTATCATCGAAGGGGTAATCGCTTTCTACCACCCCAACCTCCCTTCTTACCCCGGTAAGGACGAACGCTATTACTGGATACAGGGTACCGTGGGTATCGTAGGCCGCATTTTCGGAGAAGTCAACTTTGCCATCATCAGCGCAAGGATCGACATCACCGCTTATGCATACGTACGCCTGACCATTGAGTCCTACAACTCTATCCCGCTTTATTTTGAAGCAGGGGTAAGTGTATCGGTTACCGTAAGGATCAACTTGTGGATATTCTCCATCTATATCTCATTGCGCTTCTCCGTTAAAGTGAGCTTCTCGGTTACCATCGGTACAGACAACCGGAAGAATGCCCCCTGGAATTATGTACCGGGCAATGCGGCACCGCAACAGTTGATGGCAGGAGCCATGTTTGCCGGTACCACCATCTGCTGGCAGCCGCTGTTGCTCAGCGGGGGCGAAACAAAGCAAAAGCTTACCCTGTACTTTATGCCACACCTTACCCTGTCGGGTACACAGGCTGGCGCACAAGCAGCGCAGTATGTCGGTATGCTCTATATGGATGCGCCCGACCCGGATAAACCCACCGGTACCAGTTCACTCAGTAGTTTTGTAGAGGCTGTATTGCTGTGGAGCATCAATGCCTGTATCAACAGCAGCCAAACCAATACCACATTGAGTGCCCTGCTGAAACAGGCCGTATCACTCGATCAACTGACAGCCGTGTATTGCTATCTGGCAAAGAACGATGACAGCCTGGCTGCAATACCCTACAGTAACTCCGACAACAATGATATCCTGCATTTCCTCAGCAACTTTTTTACCCTCAATATCATCCCGCCACCCACCGGAAACTTTGAGGATGCAGCGGATGCACCCGCACCTGTTCATGCCACCGTATTCCCGGTAGTACCCGCGCTGCAGATCAACTATACACACAATGGCCAGGCCAGTACGGTTGTGGATTTCAGCAACTATAATACCTGCGATAAGGATTATCTGACTGCTGTACAGGATATGCTCGCAGCCCTGGGCATCCAGTACGAAAATGGTGTGGAAACCAACGACGACCGCATCTGCGATGGTATGGATACACCAGCCGGTTCAACAGCCAGCAGCCTCTCACTGGCCACCTTTATCTTCCAGGATTATTTTGTAATGACAGCGAAAGCCATCCTGCAGGATGCGATGAATACGTTTAAGACCTACCAGCACCCGCTGGCACAGGCGAACGGTCTTGACGCCATTGTCAATTTCTACAACAGTGCGCCACTCAACAACTCCGTTGATGCGGGCAGTATTGCCGTAGCCAATAAAGGCGTATTGCTTACCAGCGCCGGCAACATCAATATCGCGGGTATCACTTATCATGCTGCCACCAACGACAGCTTCGATACCATTGCCGCGCTCTACAACAAAAATCTTACCCCGGGTAATGCCATCACCCCGGCACAGTTCAGCATACCCGCCAATAACCAGGTGGTAGGGCTGATCATTACCGGCACAGTGGTAACCGTACCCGGCTATCAGCCTTACACTGTTACGGGCAACGATACCCTTACTTCAATTGCGGCCAACCTCATACCCACTACCGCCGGAGGTCCTGCGGCAACCACCATACAGGTGATCAATGCCATACATGCCATGCCGGTACTCACCCTTTTTGCCACACTGGAAATACCCGGCTTTACTTACGTAACCGGCGCGGCAGACAGCTTTGGCAGCCTTGCCGATACTTACGGTATCAGCATCGCTCAACTGGCAGCCATCAACGGTCAGGCAACCTTCCAGGGTACCAGTATTACCATACCCGGACTCACCTATCTTGGTGTGCAAACCATTGCCAACAGTACCTGTACGCCAGCCAATGTTGCCAATATCTCCGGTATGTCTTCCCGTTTCCTCCTGCACGGGTTACGCCTGCCCGATCCGGCAAAGATGACGCAGAGCAAACCACTGTATGCGCTTACCGGTCAGCAACTGGCCCTGCCTGTTTTGAAACAGGGCGATACCTTCAGTACAGTACTGGGCAAGGCGGCCACCGATACCTGGATAACATTCAGTGATGATGCAACAGCAACTTCGCTGCCTGTACCCATTAATGATGGTGAAATCAGCCGGATCAACGACCTGATCAGTCTTCAACTGGCACCCGGCGGAACCGCTGCACCCCTCGACCTGTTCCAGATCAGCAAGCAAACCTTTAACCTTAAAACAAACCTCGACTGGATCTACCCCGGTAAAATTGTACTGCCCGTGGGTACACCACTGCAGCAGACGGTTATTACCCCCACCATCTGGCAATTGCCCGATACCCTGCTCGGGCAATTGCACGATAATACGGACGGCAAAGACCTTGACCTGGAAATCAAAATCATTACACAGGACAGACCCGATACGCCATTTGTCAAAACACCGGTACAAAACTACGGATGGGGTACACTCCTGAATGTGACCATCAAAAAGGTGGATAACAACAGCGCACCCATCAATGCCAATGTATATGATGTGGAAGGTGCAGACGAAGCCGGAACCCTTTACCTGCAGCGCCTGCTCACTTACCTCAACGAAAAGGGCAGCGACAGCATCATCAACCAGGTACAACTGCTTTACACACCCGACAGGACAGGCAATGGTACCAGGGCAGGTCTGCAATCGCTCGCCGATGCACAATATACCATGGCACTTGTACAGGCCAATCTTTCAACCGATACCAACCCTGTAACCGGGAACCTGTTTGGCGCAATGCTTGACACTGTTGCACCGCCACGCAATACCCTCAATACCTTCAAAGACTATATCAGCCTCTTGTGGAAATGCAGTATAACCCGTTCCGGCGGCTATTACCTCTACTACACCACCAAAGACGGTAATGCCGGATTACCGGATTACCTGTTCAGCGAAGATGGTACGGCCAATATATCGCTGCTGGTAAGCTATGGCAGTACGGCCGCCTCACAAGACTTTATTACCCATGTAATTATTGCAGATACCATTGATACCGCTAAGGCTTCAGTTTATATTGAATCGGAAGTACTGACCACCACTACGGCGATTGTACCACCCGGTAATGCGGGTGTACTGGTGAAGCGGCCCAATCCCGGCGAATACATCCCGGTAAACCCTTATCCCCTCAACCCCACACCAGCCAGCCAGGCCAGTGATATGGTTTACCTGCTCACCCAGTTCAACCTCATGGGGTACAACCTGCTGGCGGGTAATGGCTTCAACGCATCTCCGCTGAACCTGGTACCCGCAGGTGCCGCAGACCAGACCAACGAGGAGCAGCTTGCGGCACCGCGCGCAATTCCTGCAGCGAGCAGCACAAACGACTGGACGTACGAAACCATGCTGCCCGTATTTAAGTTTGCCCAAACAGTCATACAACCCACCGATCCCGCTTATCCGCCCGCCGCCGGTGATCCATACTCCGGTATCGGATCCATTGCACAGATTCAATTGAACTGGCAGGATATGTTTGGTAACGTCATCAATAGTACATGGCCGCAAAATAATGGAGTTGTCAGCAGTCCGCTGCTCTATACCGATGCCCTCAACAGTATAACCAAATGGCCGGGTCTTACCATTGGCTACCTGTTCAGTACGAGTATTGCGCCGGATAACCTGCAGGTCTTTTTTGGCTTTTCCACTGCCCGTTATCAGGGGAATGACAAATTGCAGAATGCACAGATCGATGCGGTTACCTACAGTAGTATTTACTACCAGCTTGTGCAAACAGATATTCAGTGTTACCTGCAGACCTCCCTCGATAATGACCAGGCGCAATTGCCGGTAGATAAAAAAGTACTGGTTGATTATGCCGGTAATATCTACAAATACCTGCAGTGCATCATCAATCCTGCATTACCGGTTGTTACTGTAACCAACCCTGTATTAAACTTTGCCATTACACCCTCAAATGCTGCCGACATTTTTGAGCTTTTTGTACAACTGACCATAGAGCGTACCGCGCATATTGATCCGGCATTTGCCGGTGTAGCCGGTGTGGCTTCGGTAACAACATTGATTACACCGGCCACCAGCGACGCACCACCCGCTGTTGCCAATCAGGGCAACAACAACCCGGTTAGTGATGTGCCCCTGCTTTCACTTAAAGATTTTGCAGCCAGCTTTGAAGCCACATTCAAAGACAAACCAACAACAGGTATCATCCTTAAAGTAGCCACAGGCCTTACACAGGAGGAACTGAACAACCAGGGCAGCAGTAATAAGATATGGGTGGTACGTTTTGATACGACAGGCCAAAGCGGTATCAACCTCGCCATATCCAACGCGGTTCAATATTTCTTTGCCCCTATTCCATTAAGTACCAGCCTGAACACCTATACCGACGTACTGATCAACAATTATGAAACCGGCCAGCCCTTTGTACTCAATCCGGCTAAAGCGCTGAAGAAAACCTTTTCTTCGGTTGACCTGGATACCTGGGGTTCGCTTTGTCTTTCTGCCATCGACGAATTCCTTTCACCCGAGTTTGCCGTACCTGCTTATATTATCGACAATGGCGCCACACTGCAAAAGATACTTGATGCCAAGCAGGTACTCGCTGATGCCATTGCAGGTACCATGGATGCCATTATTGAAAAACAGGGAACCGATCTCTCCTGTATTGCCAATGCACAGGAAGTATTCCGTCAGCAACTGCTTATCCAGCTTTCAAATGCTTATGCCATTGATGCTGTTGTGCAGAATCCTGCAACCATACATTCGCCTTACAGCGGCACCAATGTACAACCGGTTAAAACGGCACCTTACAACCCTGTATTCTATGGACAGATGGAGGGCGTGGGTCCCCAGGCACTAACAGCTTCCCAAACATCGAACGAGTATTCGCTATCCACCGCCAAAATACCCATGGGCAATGGTTCTTCCTGGATCAATTATGTTTTTTCTGCAAAAGAAGCCGCGGAAAACAGCAACTACCTGTTCAGCAATATGACGTATAAAATCACGCATATCGAACACCAGATTGAAGACGTAACCGGCATAAAGGGATACCGCGCCTCTGCATGGCTTAATTTTATCCTGCCTTTGGATCCCGGTTTCGGGCAGATGGGACAGGTAGACATCCCCATCCCGCTCCGGTCTTACCCCATACCACCTTCTGTTACGGCCCAACAGTCGGTATATGCAGCCGACGGACAACTACCGGCTTATACAACCATGGCCGAGGCAAAAAACTGGGATTTCAACTTTACCTACCGCCAGCAGGATGCCGCACAGGACAGCATCAATATTAATGTGCAGTTCAATATTAACCCTGTCCACACCTCCGCACTATTTGCCGCCCCGCAATCCCAGTTACCGGCAGCGCTCGCGCAGTTCATCAGTGTGTACGAGGCCATCAGGGCCGACTTTATCAGTTACCTTTCGCAGGTTAACCTGAATACCGCAGTGCAGCAACCCGCCATATTTAAAAATGCGCAGGATGCCGTTGCCGCTTTCTATACCGTGGTCAATAATGTAGCCGGCCAATGGATCGGGTGGAACCAGATCAACCCGATCAATCCGCTGGCCATGGATACGATGGATACTGAAGCGATGACAGGGATTATACCCAATATTGAGGTCAACTATATCATCAACGAGCAGGAGGCCGTTAATGGCAACCCCGCTTCAGATCTATGGGCAGTAATTACCCCCGATCCGGACAATGACACCAGCCTGCCGCTGCCGGTGATCAGTATTGCCGGTTATCAGCCACAGCCGGTAAGCGAACAACCCGGTACCTGGCGCTTTTACGATACCGAAAACAAAAAATACCTGAGCTATGCGGAAAGGGGTATCACCAATATCCGCCAGCTCGACTTTACCCCGCTGAACATCCTCGACTGGCAGAATGCCTGGGCAGGTATTTATGTTACCCGGAATAAAGATCTTGTGAAGGGCAGCAATGGAAATTACCTGACAACCAATAGTAATTTCATCTACCAGACACCATTGGTGAAATTTTATAACCAGCTCAATCCGTTGCTCACCTGTAATGAGGGTATCGATATCGCATCCATGAACAAAGCAGGTACACCACAGGTACAGAACCTGGCGGTACACCTCAGCAACCTGTTTACCGCATTGCTGCAAAGCAACACCAGCAGCAGCCAGCTCATCAAAACGGAAGTGACGTATATGTACAACCTGAATGGGCAGGCCCCGTATAACCAGATCAGTTTACCGGTCATTCTTTGTCCGCCCGCACCCGTTGATCCGGCAACGGATCTGAACATCGGTACAGGACCATTGTACTGCGGGGCAGAGGAGAAAGGTTTTGTGTGCAACCTGACAGGGGCTTTACTAACCTGGCATAGTCAGCAGGATCCAAACCCGAATAATGCCCTGCTGAAATTCAGTATCGTGGTGTATGATGCCTTCAACAACCAGTTGCCCGTACTGAAGCTGAATGTGGTTACATTACAGGCAGCCTATGTAAGGGAGTGGATAAAAAGCTGACTGTTGTCTGCAAAAGCATTATAGCAAAGCGCCCCGATGTTCGCTGTTGATCCAGCGGATATTGCGGTATATCCTTTGCTGGGGCTGGTTGGAAGAAGGGGTGTAGATATTAAGTTCCACCTGCATCGTTGCGTTGCCATTCACCACTTCCAGCGGGGGCAGGATCCCCTTCATGAGGATGGCTTCAAAGCAACTGTGTGCAGTGCTGCCAGGCGCTTTCAGTATGGTGCGGGTATCGCGCTGCACTTTACGGCCATTCACCACGCTGTAAATTGTATAGGTAGCCGAAGAAATATCAGGGTCTGATTGCGGGTCGAGGCCAAACAGCGAGAGTGATACCCCATCCATACCCTTTTGAGGAATTACTTTTAAGCGGATGTCGGTGAGCGCGTTGACCGGTTTTGTGTTTTGCGGCTGTACAAACCGTATGCGCCTGATCGCAATCATGCGTTTGGCAAAAAGACGGTGATAGGCGTAGGATACTGTAGCATAACCCTTATCACCCCAACTGCTGCCCCAGGAGTTCTTGATGATAAACCCCTGCTCATTATACCCCACAATGGTTACCGCATGCCCCTGTGTTTCCTTTGAAGAAGAATAATACCAGGGTTTGGTTCCATCCGGCTCAAATACATCGTTGATCTGTGTAAAAACGGCCTCGCCATACTGCTGCTGCAATTGGGTAAAAGTGCGGATCTGCCGGCTTGTATCCACAAATCCCCCTACACTGTCGGGGGTGATGAGCAGATTTTTCTTTTGTTCCCAGTCAAACCAGAACGCATTTACATAATAGCCGATGCCAATGGCTTTGACCCCCTGCTGCAGCAGCCGTTTGATATTAGCCTCCGACAACCCTTTGTCAAACTCCGCCACTTCACAATCTGCGGAGTCAACATATGCCTTGATCCTGCTGCGGTTGATGGCCATACTCACCGGGCCGGTTTGCGATTCGCGGATGACCTGTACCAGGTTGGCATCCTTTTGATCAAAGTCTGACTGGCGGGGATTATACGGCATCAGGCCCTCATGCAGGAATCCAAAGCGGCCAAGTGTGCCGGCATAAAGATTAATCCTGCCGCCCGGCTCTACCGGGTCTTTTTGTCCGTAACTCAGCATTTTAAGCCCGGCATATATATGTTGTTCACTGATATCGGCAGGTACGCCGGGAAATGTTTCCAGGCAGGCCGCCACGGCAAAACCCGTACAGGTATTGCGGTCGCCCTGGTTGCGTACCGGCGATTGAAAAATGCGGTAGTCCAGCACTTTGGGCTGGGCTGCAAGGCTTATCGTGTGAACGAGTAATACGAGGAAACAAACGGATGGCTTCATATAAAACATTAATATCGGCTAAAGATACATTGCAGCGGATATCCGGGGATACCCTTTCCGCGGTATTTTCCGGCACTGTACCTGCTCTGCAGTCTATCTCTGCCGGATAAACGCCGGCACTACCGTTCCGGTGCGGAAAAATCCCGGAAAATGACCCTTGTCTAAATTTTATGTTGCACGCTTACTGATTATTACTTATCTTAAACCCTTATATATTATTTCACTAAACAGGTTATCTCATGATTGTCATTGCATTGTATGCTTTAAAAGGCGGTGTGGGCAAAACGGCCAGTTGTGTAAATTTTGCGTATCTGGCGGCCAAAGATGGGTATAAAACACTGCTCTGGGATATCGATCCGCAGGGGTCAACCACCTTCTATTACAAGGTAAAGCCCAAGAATGCCACCGGTATAAAAAAACTGGTCAGTAAAGACGCCAATCTTGATACAGCCATAATGGCCACTAATTATGAAGGCCTTGACATTATTCCTGCCGACAATTCCGCCAAAAGCTTTGATACCATGCTTGATGAAATGCGGTCAACCAAAAACCGGCTGAAATCGGTACTGAAGCAACTTGATGGCGAATACGACTTTGTGTTTATCGACTGCCCGCCCGGCTTCTCTGCCTTATCCGAAAACATATTCACGGCTTCCGATATTGTACTCATCCCCGTTATTCCCACCACACTGTCGGTACGTACCTACAGCATGGTAAAAGACTATTTTAAGGAGAAGGATTTAGACAGTAATAAGATGATGTGTTTCTTTACAATGACGGACCTGCGCAAGAATATGCACAATGAAATCATGGAGCAGTTGTATAAAGACCGGCGTTTTTTTCAGAACTATATCCCCTATCTTTCTGATGTGGAGAAAATGGGTGTACACCGCGAACCGATTGAAGAATATGCGCGCAGCAGCTATGCAGCCCAGTGTTACCGCGAACTGTGGACTGAAATCAAGGAAGGGACACTGGAGTAAAATGTGCTGCTTTTCCGGCATAGCACTTTCCGCACCGGGAAGTTTTTTGCAATCGCTTTAAAATAATCATCCGGTTTATTTGTTGTTCTGCAAATTTCCTTACCTTCAATTCAGACAAAAACCAAATAAACTGAGCGATGAAAAGAGAATTAACCTCCTGGTACAGCCCTGCCCTTGGTAAAGACATGCCCGTTGCGGTATATGGCGATTATGGCTTCGCGCTTTTGCTGGTGCCTACCGCTGCAGCCGACTATCTGGAATACGAACGTTTTCAGCTTATGGACTGCCTGGCACCCTATATCAACTCGGGTAAAGTAAAAGTATATTCTGTAAACAGCATCAACAACGAAAGCTGGCTCAACAACGAAATGGCCGGCGCCCATAAAGCCATCCGCCAGAACCAGTTTAACGAATACATTTTTAATGAGGTGGTACCCTTTATCAAAAACACCAGTTCTGCAGAAACCCCCATCATTACTTGTGGTGCTTCCTTTGGTGCCCTGCACAGCATGAACCTTTTCCTGAAACGCCCCGACCTGATCAACGGCGTTATTGCCATGAGTGGAGTATATGATCTCACCGAATATACCAAGGGCTATTTCGACGATCAGGTGTATTTTAACTCCCCCCAGCATTATATTCCCAACCTGACAGATCACCATATCCTCGAACAGATACGCAACAGCGGGCATATTCATATCCTGACCGGCAGTGGTGCTTATGAAGACCCCAATGCCTCGCGTACTTTTGCCGGGGTATTGTACAATAAAGCCATTACCTACGAGCTTGATGTGTGGGGCGATGAATGGAAGCACGACTGGCCAACCTGGCGCGAGATGTTGCCCAACTATCTTGCTACCCGGTTTTAATAATCCATAGATTCCTGTTATCATCTTATACAACTGTCATCGCAAGGCGACAGTTTTTTGTTTCCAGCCTCCTTTCATTGTCCGGTTTGTACAAATGGCAGCACCGTTCAGCATGATAGAACTAGCCAATAGCTATTGTATGATACAATGGTGGCCGGGAGTACAAAACGCACAAAGATCATTCCTGTTACAGAATGATCTTTGGCATGATTTCAGCCTATTCGTTAAGAAAAATGTCATATTTGTTGTCGGTTTGGGATTACTGGCGGCCTGGAGCTGGATCTGCTATTGTGGTGGTAAACTTATTATACCATCATCACTATCAGCAGGCGCCTTAATCGTAAATTTAAAAACTCCAAAGTTGAACTCGATGTCTCCGCCAGGACCGGAGACAGCAATAGCATATTTACACCTTCCAAATTTACCGTCGGAGGAAATGGATGTTTCATATTTCGCCTCGGCAGAATATCCAAAAGCGGTTTTGATTGTTTTTGCTGCATCTATATATGTATATTTTTTACTTGCGCAACTCCATGTCCCAGTTGTAGAAACCTTCGACAGAGCCGCTGTCCCGCCAAACGGAAGCGACCATTTGATTTGTTTATGATCCTTGACGTATTTTGTGGGGCAGCTGCCACTGACGGTGACGGCGGCGATGCCAGTTTGGTCGGTAGCAGGATTGTAAGCATCTGTAACACCCTGTTCTTCTGTTACTGTAATAGTGTACAGGTTGTACAGGAAGTTGTCCCATATAATACCCTTTTCCATACTGCTGATAGCCGCTGTAGTTAGGGTTTCTTTACCATTTACCAACCACTTCAGTTCCAGTATTTCATCGCCGGTTTGTATGGAGTCATACAGGCTGGTTATCAAGTTGCTGCGTAATTGCTGTTGTTTTGGATTATGTTCTATGTCTTTGTTGGCAATTATCCTAATCTGATCGGGGTAATTTAGTAACCCTACTACTGTTTTCGTATCAGGTGCAAAAATGCGATCAAGTAAGGCTTGTTTTTCGACTGTATTTCCAACTACACCAACGGGTCTGTAACTTACCAGCATTACTTTGGAAGAAGCTGCTTTGTTAATGTTCTTTTTTGCGAGGGCTAATTGTTCTGTTGCTTTTGCACTAGCAATAGTGGTGTTGAAATCTTGTCCAC
Source organism: Chitinophagales bacterium (assembly GCA_013298665.1). Classification (GTDB taxonomy): domain Bacteria; phylum Bacteroidota; class Bacteroidia; order Chitinophagales; family Chitinophagaceae; genus Ferruginibacter. The sequence continues at coordinate 2,935 of JAAFIK010000045.1, read as the reverse complement.
GTGTTGTTACGTCTTTTGTTTTTTGGCAACCAACTGCAAAGAGTACCGCAATTGGTAAGATCAATTTAATGTTTTTCATTGTTCGATTTTTAGATGATGATGATAGGCTGAAATCCAATACAAATATCCTTACTGTTGTTATAAACAAATTTTTTTTGTTTTATTTTTTTATTGTACCATATTACTAACGGCTATTAATATGTGCTTATAAGAATACAATAAACGCACTTGCTGAAATGCAATGCTGTAAAGAGTTTTAAGTAGCCGATTAATTTAATAGACATTATTTTTTAAGTATTGTTTTTTATCAGCACCGGATTGCCTGACCCGGTTATCCGGCAGTCATTATTTCAGGCTTTGCACACAATAAGCTGCATGCCATCATCGCTGTACTTAAGAAAAATAATGAAGCGAATATGCTTTTGCTGCTGCTGTATGTCAGCGTTTTTATACTATGGCTTGTCTTGTCTGCTTTGATGTCCTCAAATGTCGCAGTGCATCAATTGGCTCTGTATAAATACTTACGCAGACGGTTACGGATACAATGTTGTCATGGCTTTGTAAAATTTGTGTCCGGTACCTGGCACCCAGCCGCGGATGCTGTCCTGAAACGCGGGGTTACACACCAGGGCATAACCAGTCGCAGGATAAGAAGTTTCAGTACTGAATACTGGCTACCCAAAAGGTAGTCAAAGGGTAGGATGCACCACTGTAAAAAGAAGTGGGATATCTGTGGGTGATCAGAGGCTGAACAACGGTTGAAAAGGTGGATTCCTACCGGTATCCACCTGATGCAGCAGGAGGTGGTGTTAAGTACTCGATTCTCCTGATGCTTCTGGTTCAGTTCTCCGGTCTTTGGGGCAGGTACTATGGAGTAAGTAGGGATATGCCCTTTCCTGCGCTGAAATGGTATATTCTCCTGTGTTTCAATGTTCCTGTACACATCAGCCACCAACTATTTTGATACACCTGTATTAAAAACCTGCACCAGCGGGGCTTTTGTTGCGACAAAACAATCGTTTTGATGCAATCCAGGCTGTTGGGATTGCTGAAACAGCACCCGGTGCGGCTTTGTTTTGGTACTATGTTGGAGTGCCAACTAATTTGAGATACTACCCAACTAATTTGATACAGTACCACTCGTATGATAAATGGACTTGATCGATGCGTCTCGATGCTTCGTTGTTTTGAATATACCAATATTCCTTAACTACTTTCCCATTTATGCCATTTGAGTTCATTTGAATCTCGCCAAAAACCATTCCCAATATCTAAATCTAATATTGGTAAAAGCGAACTGTCAATTCCTATCATTGTACCCAATGATACTATCCTTATGTCATCCTTACCTACATCACCAATAGAACCAACAAATCCTTCCCACTCATCATCTTCCCATCTTATTACTTCGGTTATCTTTTCACCCTGCATAGAATTGATATTAGTAATTACTTTAGAGTTCTTTGAAACCGGATAATTCCATTCTTTTGTCAGCCATTTCCAAACAGGATCCATATCTTCTATCCACTCGCCTGTCATGTCCGGAATATCCATCGTAAAGTGTTCAGGATCAGGTATTATCTGAAATACTTCGATATTTCTTTTTTGGTAAAAGTCAAAAATACCCAGCGCCATTAAGCTACTCCAAGACTGATGTGCTTTAGAAAGTTTAAATGTACCCAAATCATTCACTTGGTAAAATTCAGTAATAGAGGAAGCCCTCACTTTATCAATAATACTATCAATGATTTCAAAGACTTCGTCCTTCATATAATATATGCCTCCAGCAAATATTAGCTCAAATCCAATCTTTTCGCTTACACCAACTGTATAAGCATAACGAGGTTCGGCACCATCGGTTACTATAGTAATATGATAACCATGCTTATTTATATTATCCTTTATTAATTCTTTAAATGTCATGTTATGTTTTGCTATTGATGAATATCAGCGTGACAATCCCTGCATAACGCAGATCCATTTTCCGGTACTGTTTTGCCTCCGTCAGCATGCCTTACTATGTGGTGTCCTGCCACTTGATCAGCACTTTTTTGTTGCCCACATCCAACACAATTATCATTCTGTCTTTCTTACATCTCAGATTTTTCTTTTTTAGTAAACAACCTTTTCGGGTCTCGCTGATTCGGGGGGACACCCCCTTTCCCTTTAGGGGGTTTAGGTAACGCTGATTGATTTTTGCTTGTAGAATTTTGCGTCTCGTTTGCAGGCGGCGACTTTTCTCCATTCCCTTGATTTGCTTGCCCATTTAAAAAAACTTGCACTCTTTTGATGAAATCAATGGTGATTGCTGCACCCCTATTCACACTTTGTATCTTTGCAGCATCAGCTTTCGCCTCCATTTTTTGCAAATATGCAAATTGTTGACTATAAGCATCACCTTCTCTACCCACTCCGTTTTCGGCAGCCCATCCGGCATATGTATAAAGTCCATATGCAACTACTAAGGGTGGGAACACTTCCGCAGCCCCTGCTGTCAAAGCACCACCGCCGATACCCCCAGTTAAGGGTATTGCAACTGCTTCCAGACCTTCCAACTCTATATGCCCGATAACTTTATTTTCACTAAACGCATATGTAGAGTTATATACATAATCATTGGCTAGCGGATCCACCTCAATAAAGCGCCCCGTTTGCGGATCGTGGTTGCGCCATTTGAATTGGTAATAGTTCAACCCAAGTTCCGCATCGAATTTTTGTCCCTGAAAAGTTTTATCTTTATTCTCTACCTTCCCCGCCGCTTTAGAAGATATCCCCGCCATCACCAACCCAAAGGGATAATTCCCGCTTTTGGCCTATCGTGTGGACACATTTCTACTTATTTCCCATCCTTGGAATGAGGATTTAAAATACTTCAAGCCTATCCAAAGCGTTGTAATACCGGGATGTCTTTTACTTTCGTAGCCCTTCCATCCGC
>JAAFIK010000044.1 GCA_013298665.1 Chitinophagales bacterium | reverse complement strand
TATGGTGGGTAATAACGGGGAGTTGAAGAATCACTTATTGGATTTACAAAATGTGGTAGCGCCAAAGAATGGTTTTGTGTATATTTACTGTAGTAATGAGAGTCCGGTAAATGTGTTCTTTGACAATGTACAGGTAATCCACAACAGGGGTGCGTTGCTGGAGGAGACGCACTATTATCCGTTTGGGTTAACCATGGCGGGAATTAGTAGTAAGGCCGCGGGGAAGGTGGAGAATAGGTATAAGTTTAATGATGGTACGGAGTTGAATGAAGATTTAGGAGTTGGTCTGTATGAAACTGATTTCCGGACAATAGACGTACAAATTGGCCGCTTTTTACAAATAGACCCCCTTGTTGATGCAATAGATAATCAAAGTCCATTTGTATTTGCAGATAACAACCCTGTATTATTAAACGATCCTTTAGGATTAGAGGCAGAGGAAGTTTTTGCGGATGGCGGTAAAAAGCGTAAGCATAAGTCTGCACCTAAACCAAGACCTCAAAAACTACTCGTGGTTACAATTCCGGGTAAGACGCAAATGAAAATCAGTCCCGTCGCGCCAACGATAACACCTATTCCAAGCCCAGCTCCCCCGCCTTCGACAAGTCCTACACTTACTCCTTCACCACAACCAGCGCCAATTCCATGGTGGGTATACACAATAAAACCACTAGGATTAACTGCGGCTGCACTTTTAACACCGATTTCGACAGGCAAGGAAGAAACGCCCTGGGGAGCCGATAAATGGAAGTGGGAATCGAGAAATGATGACCCATGGCCTGGGCATGGAAACAATAAAGATAATACGAATCCCCATATAGTCTATCAGTTCACATTTGTACCAAGGGATGGCAGGACACCAGTATTGAAATATGGCATTTCTGATGAATTAAAGTATGGATTAGCCAGGCCGCAGTTACAATGGCCTTTACTGACTGCAATATGGGGATTGTCGGTAAAACCTGCTATATTAGCACGTACATTAAATAGGCAACAGGCTTTGGATATAGAACAAAATTTAGTAGACAAGCACTATGCACAATGGGGACAAATGCCCAGAGTTCAATTTTTTCCCCGACCAAGTTTTTTAAAACAATAACTATGATTCATGAAATATTGCGTTTAGAGTCCGTAATACCAAATGGACTTGGAGGATATGAAGCAGGCTTTATCAATTTGATTTATTCTAATCTCTTGCAGGACTCCGCTTTGAATATGTATAAATTTATTCTAATAAATCAGATAGATGAAGAGTTGATCGAAGGGATACATAAGGATGGGAAAAAAGTGTACATTAATATAAGGTATACTGGACTTAAAACGTCAGGGTTGAAAAATGCAGATGTTGAAAATCAAATGCGTATTGATTGTATTCATCAGGCATTAGTCAGGTTAGCGAATCTTGAAAGGAAATTAGATATAGTAAAACTTCAAGCTATAAAAGCAAAAATACTGAAGCAAAATTTTGTATTCCAATTTATTTGCAAAACATTTATATGTGTTAAGGATAAAACTATTAGCGCTAAACTTATCGTTTATCCGCAAATGCATAAATTTGACTACTATGTTAGTATTGAGGACAAAGGGATTGAGAAATGCAGATTGAAAATTTATACAGGGCTTACCGGGCTTTATTATTTTGATGCTATTCTGTCATCCGGGAAATGGCAGCATATCAATAAATTAATAATCTCCGGGAAAAGAAAAGAAGCGGAGATTATTGTCGCAGTTGATAAATGCGAGGTTACTTTCAGAAATCTTACCAAGTATGATAATCCACCATATTTTGAGATGATGAAAGCCGAGAAATCGGCAATTGACAGAGAAAAGGCATATCAAGATTGGTTACATTCACTCCCACCTTCTCAAAGAGCATTTTTAAGTTACGCACCAAGTTAATATTGGATGGTTCAAAACTGGCGACCGGAATTTGGTAGTGTCTCAAAATAGGTGTGCCGTGAACTGCGTGAGCAGGTGCTTTATCAAAGATGAAGGTAGTGGTGGGGTACAAGTTGAGTATGGTGGGTAATAACGGGGAGTTGAAGAATCACTTATTGGATTTACAAAATGTGGTAGCGCCAAAGAATGGTTTTGTGTATATTTACTGTAGTTTATAACCGCGATCGAAGCATCGTGGTAATGAGAGTCCGGTAAATGTGTTCTTTGACAATGTACAGGTAATCCACAACAGGGGTGCGTTGCTGGAGGAGACGCACTATTATCCGTTTGGGTTAACCATGGCGGGGATCAGTAGTAGGGCGGCGGGGAAACTTCAGAACAAGTACAGGTATAACGGGAAGGAGTTGCAAAGTAAGGAGTTCAGCGACGGCAGCGGATTGGAGTGGTTGGATTATGGGGCGAGGATGTATGATGGGCAGGTGGGGAGATGGTGGGTGATTGATAGTAAAGCGGAAGTATATTTTGCGACCTCCCCTTTTGTTTATGCATTAAACCAACCAACAAATGCAATAGATCCTGACGGGGACATTGTAATATTTATTAATGGCAATCATTTTGGCGATGGTGGGTCATCTGCATATTGGAGAACGACCCATATGGAATATGTTTCAACTTATAATGGACAGAGTTTAGGTAACCAATGGTATAACTCCTCTATACGAACAGGGTACTGGCGAACCGTAGAGGATAATTTCGATGTTCAGGTGATGAATAAACTTAATGACCATAAGGCGGAATACTATGACGGAGCTGATGGAGGTTGGCATCCATTGAGATTCGGAACAGGAATGGATCCTGCTTATGAATGTGTTTCATGTAAAGCAAGTGGAAGATTTGATCTTGGTCATAAGAGCGGAAGAGCAGAGGCAGCAAAAATAATTGCAAGTCTTCAAAGGGATAAAAATGGGAGTATTACTGAAACAATCAAAATTATTACCCATAGTATGGGTGGAGCTTATGGTAAAGGTTTTGTGGCTGCGCTAAGAGAGTATATTCAAACATTACCCGAGAATATAAAAAGGCAGGTGAAAATCGAACAAGTAATTGACTTCGATCCATATGAAGGATCATCCCTTACCGCTGATGGGGAGACACCTACATTCCAATTTATTCATTACGGCTTACTGGCAAATGAAAGAGAAAAAGGTAAAGTAGAACAAAAAGTAAGCAACAGTTCAAGTGATGCACACAGTATATTTTCTTTCTTCTCTGATATAAGTCAATTGCAAGAAGGGACTTATAAATGGAATGAAAAAACAAGAAGATGGGATTTACAAGCAAAGTAATTTAAATAAAAAGATACTATCATGATTAGAATATTAATATTTTTTATTTTATTCTTAGCGGCCTGTAATGGGAGTGGTCAAAAAGTAGAAACACCTAAAGAGTTTATCAATAATATTATAGTTGATTCTGCAACCTATTCAAAAGACAAGGCAGCGGTACTAGATAATTTGTATATAAAAATGAAGAAGCACGAAGATTCATTTACAAATCCAGAATACTATGATTCAACTGAACTTTCAATTGATACTATATTGTATGATATATCGTTGAATAAAATAGCTCTTTTTGTAGTTGTAAAAAATCCAACCTACCGCAATCCTTATTCACGGTCAAAATCACCTTATTATTACCACGCCAATTGTTATTTGGGAGAGAGAAAATATTCCGACTCAAATATATTTGAGCTAAATCCATTAGGCCCTTTTTCATTGATTAATTTTGAAGATAAGCAAACAATATTAAAAGCGATGTATGAGTATTTTTTTCTTGAATTAGCAACAGTGCTTGACGAGAATAACCAACCAGTGTTTAAGTATAATTTAAATGATAAGAGATTTTGGGATAGCGCTACCGGATGGCGGAGGATGTTCAGAGAAACAAAATATTAATACATCGCTTTCAATAATCCTAAGTTAGCTAATTGATAAGGATCATATAGTTTTAGTAAATAAGACGGCGAACAGCGAGAAGATGTACAAGCTGCATGCGGCAACCAATAAGACGGAGTTGGGCATGATATCGAAGGTGATGGCCGGAGACCAGTTTAACCTTTTGGCCAAGAGCTGGTACAGGCGCAATACAGGGGCAACGGTGGATAATGCACCCTTTACGGCTACCGAGCTGCTGCAATCTTTTGTGGGCTTGGGTGGTGGTAATAACCCTGCTGCACAGCACGGGGCTACGCCGGGGCTGCTGACGGGCAATACCACGGGTACACTCAACCCGGTGGGGGTACTCAGCAACAGCAATGCGCCGGGGAGTAATAATGTAAAGGCAGGGCTGTGCTATATCCTCTTTGATGAACAGTTTAAGTATGTGAGTGGTGGTTACGACCCGGTAAATGCAAACGATACGGGTGGGTTAAAAGCGCATTTGCTGCAACAGGTTACAGTACCCAAAAATGGCTACCTTTATGTGTATTGCAGTAACGAGAGTAAGCTCGATGTGTTCTTTGATAATCTGGAGGTGATCCACAACAGGGATGCGTTGCTGGAGGAGACGCACTACTATCCGTTTGGATTAACCATGGCGGGGATATCGAGTAAAGCGGCGGGGAAATTAGCGAATAACAGGAAGTGGAATGCAGGAAGTGAATTAAATACCGATTTTGATATCAGTCTTTATGAAACATTTTATAGAGGTCTTGATCCACAAACTGGACGATTCTTGCAGGTAGATCCTGAAACGGATGCACAAGAAAATTGTTCACCTTACGAAAGTATGGGTGGTAATCCAATTAGTAATGTAGACCCTCTTGGTGATTTTAAAACACGGTTTGGGGCATGGTGGAATCGGCTTTGGCATGGTGGAGAACGAATTGGAAAGAATGAATATGGAGAATGGTATGTAACAAAAAATGAGGGGATCACCGTTTCGAGTGACGGAGCAGTTACTGCTAAATCATCCTATTATTACGGCAAAGGAAGGAATAAGTATTCTACTGCAGCAGAAGCTATTTTGAAGGATATGGAGATTATGGAAGACATACGTATGAATGGGGAAAATTCCATGTATAAAATGTATGACTCCCCTGAAGAAGCAGGTCGTGCCACATTGAGTTATTCAGGACTTCTGCTTCCGAATCCCATACTTCGGGTTACAACTAACACAGTAAATGCAGTTAAGACAGTAAATGCAGGGCAAAAAATAATTGCGAGGATAAGTAAAACTTTGTCAATTCAAAAACAGGCCAGGCATCTGAACTTGACGGCTAAACAAGGTGGAGGTTATCTAAATACGATTAATGATGCGCAAAAAGTCCTAGATGCAGTACATTCTGGAGAAGCTATTTTTTTAGGGGTTAATAAAGCGGGTAATCCGGTATTTAGATATAGTGGCGTAACGGGTACAAATGTAAACATTGGCGCGGGAATTTCGGGTCAGCCTACTAATGTGTTTATAGTCAAAGGGACTACAAGTCCAAGTATTGTTCCCACAAGCCCAGCCTGGCTGCAATAATGTTAATGAAAGTTTATGAAGTATAATACAGATTATATAAATATTATGTACTCATTGATGAATGTATTTATGATTAATGCGAGTGATAATATTTTCGATATCAGTTACAATGTAAATGGTGCTGAAATAAATATTCAGGTTGTATTGAAAACAGGAACAGTTCTGAGAAGTGAATTAGAGAAAGTTGCTTATAATCTCTTGCCAACGTATAAGATAGGAATAACAGTATTATACCTTACGAAAGAGCAGTTTAACGAAAATCATGGAGAATGGAATCCGAAATATTACCAATGGTTAGACAATTTATTGTTTTCAAAAGCAGAAGTACTATGACGACAATCGAAATGAGATACCAGGCCTGTAATCTTTGTGGTGCACTTCATCGGAATATTAACGACAGTTTCGAAAGCGTATCTTTCGAAGAATTGGATAATGGTAATATACAGATTAAGATTATTTTGAACCAAAAGACAGCCATTGAGGATGAGTACATCGATGATATAGCTGCAGAGTTTTCAGCAATGCAACAAACAGACTGTGTATTAAAACCTTTAGTAGAGATTGGGAAAAATAAAGAGCCGTTAACATTTATTGTTTATTCTAAGCAATAAATGCTTCATACTTGAAAGCTGAGTTTAATAGAACTATGTCCAAACCGACAACAGCGACAAACTGTACCGGATGAACAGCAGCAATACGGCCAAAACCGGTCTGGGTATTACGCTGAAGGTAATGCTTACAGTCCAGCTTTAGCGGGAGCGGGTGATAAGATCGACATTTTTGGCCGCAGCTACTACAAGCAGGGCAACAGCGGAGGCAGTGCGGTAAATACCAATATCCCGGTGCTGGACTTGATCAATGGCTTGTTGCAGAGTGGCAGCCCGGCAGCGGGTAAGGCTACGGCAGCGGATGTCAACAGTATTGCGGGAGGAGATATCACAAACTTTTTGCAGCAGCCAGGCAGGGACAACCCCAATGCTGCAACAAGACCAAGGGCGTTTATCAATTATATCCTGCTGGATGACCAGTTTAAGTTTGTGGGTGGCAGTTTCAGTGGGGTGAGTAACGTCACTGATTCGCTGAAGCAGCACTTCAACGATGCTGCGCTGCAAAACATCCCGGTATCCAAAAATGGGTATCTTTATGTTTATGTCAGCAATGAGAGTCCGGTAAATGTGCCTGCCAAGCCGCAGGCATGGTTCTTTGACAATCTGCAGGTAATCCACAACAGGGGTGCGTTGCTGGAGGAGACGCATTTGAGCATTTTCAACACGACCTAAAGGAGTGTTAGAAAATGCCATCCCGCCAAAAGTGGGAATTATCCGTTTGGGTTGGTGATGCCGCAGGTGGCGATGTAAGCGCCAGCGGGGATAAGTAGTAAGGCGGCGGGGAAATTAGCGAATAACAGGAAGTGGAATGCTGAAAGTGAATTAAATATCGGCTTGGCTATTAACCTTTATGAAACTAATTACAGAAGCCTTGATCCCCAATTGGGTAGATTTTGGCAGATAGATCCAATGGCGGATGAGCAGGAGCAATATTCACCATTTGCGTATGCTAACAATAACCCTATCCTTCTTAATGATCCTTTAGGTCTTATTTCCGATAGTCTGCATCCTATTGTGCAACCAGAAGTAGTGCTTACCGGGATAAGACAGAAAAGTAATTATGTGCAAGCACCAGCCACAGTAGTAACGATGCCCAAAATTGCGCTCGGTGGCCTTGCATTACCATTGGGTAATACTGGTGCGGGTGTTGGTATTGGAACCGGGGTTGCTACTTCAACCGTTGTGGGTACTGTAATAGCAGCCGGAGTATGGGCACAGGTCAAGGTAAGTGAACTCGACAGAAATTTGCGAGCACAACGATGGTATATTGTGTATAGAAAGACAGGACCAAATGGAGAAGTGTATATCGGGAGATGTAGTGGCTTTGGAAATAGTCCGGAAGAAGTGTTAAAAAGGTATGACAAAAGCCATAGATTGAGGAACGATTATGGTGAAGCACAAATTTTAGATGTAATGAATGGCAGTATCACCGGTAGTGTCTCAAATTAGTTGGTACTCAGCCACAGCACCAAAATAAAACGCTCCCAGACGGTATTTCAGCAACCCGAACAGTCTGTAAAGCACTATAAACAGTCATTTTGTCGCAACAAAAGCCCCGCTGATGCAGGTTTTTAATACAGGTGTATCAAATTAGTTGGTACTCACAGGTTCCGTGAAATACAACAAAATATAAAATTTCAGTGCAGGATGGGGCATATTTGCCCCATGCGCAAGATGGGGGCTTACCAGCAAGCTTACAAGCAGAGGCAACAGATTTATACATGCGTTCTGCAGGGCAGTGTTCAGCCAGGTGGTAAAGAAGTGGGTTTCTGTGGGTTCATTAAAGTGTTGACTACTATACCACATCACCATTACGAAAAAAATAAAATACACAACACCCGATGTTGTCCCGGTTGTACTGCTTTTTTACTCCCCACCGCTATTGGCAATCAGCACAATAAGCAGGATCACCAGCAGCACCAGCAGTATTGCCAATACAACTTTGCCGGCAGACACCGGCTTTTTGCCATAAATCTTACCCGTTTGCCCGTTGATGAGGAAATGATAAGTCTTTTGCTTGTACAGGTAGCTGCAGATCCAGAGGGGCAGCAGAAGGTGTTTGTAGGTCTGGTCGGTATAGCGGGTCTCCACTTCCAGGTCGCGGTACTCATCATCACGGCAGAGATGGGCGCAGGCCTCGTAAATATCCTGCTTCATAATGGCTTCAGCGAGACTGTAGCCATCGGCAAGGCCTATATCAGCTACATCAGCGATCCATCCCGCCAGAAAGGCGGCCGAGAAATTGACGGCAGCAGATAAATCAAAGGGGAAGACGGCGGCACATTCTTCCTGGCTAAGCAGGTTGGAGCCGCCCACCAGTACATCATCGAATAAGTGACGATAGTTACCGCTGCGGTAGGTCCAGCGCGTTTTACGCACGCTCCTGCTTTGCCGTTTGCCTTCGCTGTCGGTATAATATTCCGTGTCCCAGTAATAGGTGCCGGCATAGCCACTCCAGTCGCTGTCGGTCTGGGCATCAAAAGTCCAGAAAGGCAGGTAGCAGCCCTGCAGCAGATCGGCGCGTGCTACAGTTTTGAGTTTGCCGGGTTGCCACAAGCCTTTACCAATCCATTGCTGATAGGTACTGAGCGCTTCCGCCTGATCCACCACAAAGGGCAGGATACCGGCGGGCTGCACTTCACGGGTACGGAAGGCATCGGGATTGACCACGGCAAACTGGCAGGCCTGGCAGGTAAAGGTGGGGATTTCTGTACTAAAGGTATTACTGGCGCTGCAGCGGTTGCAGGTATATATATATTGTGTCACCGGTACAGCAATGGGGTACGGCTGATCCAGTTGTGCCCGCAGCGCCTGTTCGCTGATCCTGTCGCGCCCTTTGTCGATGGGGATACGCGTACCGCAATGGGCACAGTCCAGTTCCTGCGTGCTGGGTACAAAACTGAGCTGGGCATTACAGCCCGGGCAGGGATAGCGCTCCAGGGTATCTTTTATGGCGGCAGTACGATCGGGCATATCAGAGCTTGCTGAGGATTTCCGTTTTTTTCTGGTCAAACTCTTCCTGGGTAATCACACCACTGGCTTTAAGTTCACCCAACTGCTTCAGTACATCGAGCAGTTGCTGCTTACTGTCGCCACCAGCCGGTGACTGGGTAGCCTGCTGCATGAGGTTGGTGAGCAGTACCCCGGCGCCGATGCCCGCGGTACCACCGGCACCGGGGTTGTCGGCCATTTTTTCCATGGCGATCCCTCCCTGCATCTGGTTGAACTGTTGCAGTTTACCCTGCAGCAGGTTGAGCTGGGAGGTTTTATCGAGCATTTGCTCCACTTCCTCGGGCAGGGTCACATTCTCGATGTAAAACTTTTCGATGGTGATGCCCCAGGCGTCAAATTCCCGCTGAAAAACGGGTTTGAGCTGTTCGCCCAGTTCGCTGAATTTTTTGGAGAAGTCGAGGATGGATACACCCGACCCGGCAAGTCCTTCGGCAAGGCGGCTGATGATGGCATTGCGCAACTGGTCTTCCACATCGCCCGTACGCACCTGCGGATGGGTGCCGGCAAATGTGCGGATAAACTGCTGACTGTTGCTGATGCGGAAGGTGTAAGAACCAAAGGAACGGAGGCGTACCTGTCCCAGCTCGGGATCGCGTACAATAATGGGGTTGGAAGTTCCCCATTTGAGGTTGACAAACTCGCGGGTGCTTACAAAATAAACATCCACTTTAAAGGGCGACTCAAAAAGGTACTTCCACGACTTGAGCGTGGTGGTGACGGGCATATTTTGGGTGGACAGTTGATGGCGGCCGGGCAGATAAACATCGCCAAATTCGCCTTCATTCATCAGTACCGCATGCTGGCTTTCGCGCACGGTGAGTTGCGCGCCGTTCATGATTTTGTTGCCTTTGTCGGGAAACTTCCAGATGATGGTATCGGTGGTATCGTCCACCCAATCAATAACCTCAATAAATTCATTGGTGATAAAATCAAATAAGCCCATGGTATAAATTTGAATAAAGGTAGGGATTTCTGCAAAAGACGGGGGTGGGTAAACCACTGATTTTTGCGGGAGTAAAACACGGGGATTGATGAGGGCAATGTCGTTTAGTGAAAGGACTCATCCATCCTGAAAGGCCCCCTCCGCAGCTTTAGCAAAACAGAGGGAGGCAGAATGACACCTTTGACGCAGGACAAAGGCCAACAACAAGATACTTCCGTTTGAACCCGGATCTTGCAGCCCGCTGCAAAATTCAGGTTGAACGCTAAGGTTGCCCGCAAAAACAAGGGGCTATCTTTAAAAGACAGCCCCTTGTGCTATACTGTACCGGAAAAACGGCGGTTTAGCGGATCACCTGGATCGACTGGGTAATGCGTTCGCCATTGGTCTGGATGCGTACCACGTATTTGCCGGAAGCGATACGGTCAACCGGTATGGTTTCGGTCTGGCTGAGTGCGGTTACCCTTTGCTGGTAAACCATACGGCCATCCATCGCCACGAGGCTGATGGTAGCGGGCTGGTTGATCAGGCTACCCGTAAGCGTAATGTTGAAATGATCTTTCGCAGGATTGGGATAAACGCTGATACCCCCCGTTTTGCCAAAATTCACTTTGCGTATTTCGCTGTACACAAAAGCACCATCGCGGTCAACCGGTTTGAGGCGGTAGTAGTTGAGGCCACTTACCGGTGTGCTGTGCAGCAATTGGTAGCTGCTGCGCCCGGTGGCGGTTACTGTACCGATACTGCTCCAGTTGCGGCCATCCGTACTGAATTCTACTATGTACTGCTGCAGGTTCAGCTCCTGGCCTACAGCCCAGTTGAGGACAACGGCACTGCCTTGCGGGGCTGCGGTGAAACTCACCAATGGCACCGGTAATACGGCGCTGAATGGCCAGTTGATGATACCGGCATCCATATTGGGGAAATTGTTGCCCCTTACGATAGAGAAGGTACTTGTCTGACCCGCACCTGCACCCGAAGGAGTTACATCGCTGTCGGTATTGCTTTCCGTACCGCTGTTCAATGCCTGTGTACCGTTGGCACCTACGTTCTGGATTGTCCAGGCCGGCGCTGCGCCGGGTGTGGCACTCGTACTGAAGGTAGGCAGGTTGGGGGTAAATACTAAATAGTAACCGGTACCGGGAGGCACATTGGTAATACTCCAGTTACCATTACCATCTGTTACAGCACTGCCGATCGGTTGATTGGATGCGTTGAACAGGGTAACAATTACACCACCAATACCGGGTTCACCAGCGTCCTGAACGCCATCCTTGTTCAGGTCAGACCATACCCTGTCGCCAATGGTGGCAGGGAGGGTAACACTGAGACCCGCATCGATGGTAAGATCCACTTCGCCAGCCACCAGGTTCACAATACCCGTCAGTCCTGTTGACGGATTGGCATCGCTGTTGGTATTGTTCTGGTTGTCGCCAGGGGTATTTTGTACCGTAAAGTTCATATTACCGGGTATGGTGGTAAAGCCCACCTGGTAATTACCGGGTACAAGGTTCGGGAAGAAGTAACCACCATTGGCATTCGTAACCATCGAAGCTACCGGGTTGGTCAGTTCTGCACCGGTAATGCTGCCATCATTGTTGGCATCAAAGTAAAGACTTACGGTTACGCCGCCTACACCGGGTTCAGCAGAGTCCTGAATACCATCGCCATTGAGATCATTCCAGACAAAGTTACCAAGGGCAGCCCTGTTACTCACCACACCCGCATCAAGGGTGCGGTCGTTGCGGTTTGCACCATTAAGGGTAACCGTTCCGGTGGTACCGGCAATACGGTCGGCATCACTGTCTGTTGTACCATTACCGGGTGTACCATCAGTGTCTTTGGTGGTAAGGCTGAAGCCTGCAGGAAGGTTGCTGAAGCCCACGCTGTAATTGCCGTTTGTAAGGCCGGTAAACAGGTACTCGCCATTGGCATCGGTGGTGGTTGTTCTTAAAGGCAGTGCGTCATCGGCATTACCGGCTACACCATCGGGACCAAAGCCGGGACGGTAGAGCAATACGGTTACACCGGGTACACCGGGTTCACCCGCATCCTGTACACCATCGCTGTCCTGATCGAACCAGACAAAGTTGCCCAGGGTATTGGTATTGGCCGGGGGTATAAGCCCCAGGTCTATCGTAAGGTTGTCTTCGCCAACGGCAAGGTTGATCAGGCCGGTGCGTGATGTACCGGCAGGTGCACCGCCAGTACCGGTGGCACCGCCATCGCTGTCGGTATTGTCGTTGCCACTGTTGGGTGTGGTAACAGTAAAGCCGGTGGGCAGGTTACTGAAGTCAACCACATAGTTGCCCGCGGGCAGTCCTGTAAATATATATTCGCCGAGTGCGTTGGTGGTGGTGGTACGTGACGCACCATCATCACCATTACCGAGGATGCCATCAGGTCCGGCATCCCGCAGGGTAACGGTCACCCCTGGTATACCCAGTTCGCCGGGGTCTTGCTGACCGTCGCTGTCCAGGTCGTTCCATACAAAATTACCGATGCTGCCCAGGCCGCTTGGTGTACCCTGGCGGATGCCTGCATCGAGGGTTGTAGTGGTGGTTCCACCGGTAACGGCTGCCTGTGGTGTACGGCCTGTACCGGGGTTTACATCACTGTCTGTAGCATCGTTACCGCCCAGGTCCTGCCCGGTAAAACTGAAGCCGCCGGGCAGGTTGCTGAAGCCCACGCTGTAGTTGCCGGGGGTAAGGTTGGGGAAGAGGTAATTGCCACTGGCATCTGTAAAGGTGGTATCTACCGGTACGCCTGCACTGTTGTAGAGGATCACGGTAATACCGCCTACGCCGGGTTCACCTGGTGTCTGGATACCATCGCCATTGAGATCGTTCCATACCCTGTCGCCCAGTGCGCCCACATTGGCTGCGGGCTGGCTGCTGTACAGGCCGCAATCAACCGACATGTTTTTTGCACCTGCGGGCAGGTTGTATATCCTTGATCTGCCCGTAGCGGGGTCTGCATCACTATCCGATCCGTCTGTAGGGGAAGCACCGCCAACAGCATCACGGCTGGTAATGACCAGACCCGATGGTGCTACAAACAGCACCTGATAGTTACCGGGGGTGAGATTGTTGAACACATAATTACCATACGCGTCGGTAACTCTTGTAGCTACTACAGTAATGGCTTCTGTACCATTGATGAATCCGTCACCATTAGCATCAAAGTAAAGGTTTACGGTAACACCAGCTACACCCGGTTCACCTGCATCCTGGTCGCCATCCCGGTTGTTATCCAGCCAAACCCTGTCGCCCAAAGAAGCAACGGTTGTTGGTTGCGCCACGATACCTGCGTCAACATTCACGATCTGCTGACCGGCAGTTACAGTAAAGATACCCGTAATGCCGTTGGTACCGGCATCACTATCGGCATCGCTTTCGCCTGCCGTTCCCGTACCGGCGCCACCTGCGCCCTGGTTGGCCGTGGTAAACAGCATACCGGGGGGTGCAGAAAACTGTACATAATATTGTTGCACACCACTGGTGGGCGTTACATTTGTAAAGAGATAATTGCCATTGGCATCAGTCAACTGCGTACCCACCAACAGGTCATCGCCATTACCGGCAATACCATCAGGCCCTGTACTCCAGAGCATTACGGTTACGCCTGATACGCCGGGTTCATTGCCATTCTGGATACCATCATTGGCGGTACCACCGCCAGAACCATTGTCGAGCCATACGCGGTTGCCCACGCTTGCCGTAGCAGCAGGCGTATTAAAGATCAATCCTGCATCTATATTGCGCTCATTTTCACCAGCACTCAGGGTAATGGTATAAGACTGCCCGGTAGCAGCATTAACATCGCTGCCGGTGGCAATAGGTGCGGTACCGGCGGTATTGTCAACCGTATTGGTTTGTGTGGTAAACTGGTAATTAGCCGGTGGGGTAACCGTAATGGTATAATTGCCAGGCGTGAGGTTATCAAACAGGTAATTGCCATAGGCATCGGTTATGGTTGTGGCTACGGGGAGTGCATCGTCTGCTGTACCCGCAATACCATCTGCACCAAAACCCGGGCGGAAGAGGGTTACAGTTACACCGGCCACACCGGGCTCATTGGCATCCTGTACACCATCTTTGTCGTCATCACGCCAAACTTTATCGCCAAGAGAAGCAAGCCCTTTAAAGCCAAAGTCGAAGTTATGATCGGTATTGGCCGTATTAAAATTAACGGCAGCAAACCCATTGATGAGACTGCCATCATTGTCGATATTATCTGCTGCATTTGCGGCTACATCCGGGTTGGTCAGTTGCAGGTTGGCAAGCGCGGCCTGGGCAGGATTGATCCGCACCTGGTAGGGAAACCCGGGAAGGATATCGTTGGTGCCAACACCGGTAAAGGACGCAGGTTTACGACTGTCTGCCGTGGTAAGTGTATTGAAATAATATTCGCCTGCGGTATTGGTTGTGGCCGTGGCGAGTACAACATCATCCGCGGTGCCGAGTATACCATCAGGACCGGGACCAACAAGTTGTACAGCTACATTATTAAGAGGGACTTCACCCGGATCCTGAATACCGTTGCCATTGGTATCTGTCCATACCCGGTTACCGATTTCGATGGGTTGATAATCGGCGAGTACTTCCAGGTCACCCAATCCGCCAGCCTTACCGGCATTGGTGGGATCGCCGGGTGCACCGGTAGTGGTGAAGATAAGATCAAGTCGCTGAGACATTGAACCGGCAGAAGCACCACTATTGAAAAACTTACTCACCCCGTTTGTAAATGTGGTGGCTACAGGATCCATGATGGTATGCGAAACTTCATTAGCGCCTGCAAGCAAAGCCAGGCCACCATTAGATTTCACATAGTGAGCATTGATGGCACCGCCGGCAATATTGTTGAGCGTGGCTGGTGTGCCGGTGGTGCTGTAGTTATGGTTAAAATAAAAATAACCGCCCTGCGTACCGGGGTTGGGACCGCCGGCGGGAATAGTGCCTGCCGTACCACCCCATCCCGGACCATAAAAGCCACCCATTGGGTTGCCGGTTACTCCGGTCCAGCTACCACCAATCGCCAGGTTGCCCGGCGCGGCGGCATCGAGTGTACCCGTGGTAACCCCGAGATTGGTTACCTGCCCCCGGACTTCGAGCGCGTAAGCCGTGCCGGTAATATTTTTGCCCGCGCGGAGTACTTCTCCTGAAGTAAGTCCCCGAAAGAAATTATTGGCTGCGCCAAAACCTGTACCCGTTGGCAATCCGTCATCGGACAGGTTCTGGTAACCCATCTGGTCGGCAAAGCGGTCGCGGATACCAAGTACCATAGCACCATCCACATCAAACTCAATATCACTCAGCATGGGCTGGGGGTAATAAATACCACCGGTAAATGTACCTACGGCAGTATTGTAATCTGCCTGAAGCGGATCGGTTGCGCCGCCATTGCCATTGTTCTGCCAGGCGCACCACCAATTGTTCTTAAAGGGGAAACGGTAATCGCCGTTAGAATATCCGCGGCGGTAATTGAAAGGGAAGCGGAGTACCTCGGTAAATACTGCTGTGGCGGGATCAAACTCATATACTATACCCCTCGCTCCAACAGTATCTGTCGCCAGATTGTGGTTGGTTGTTTTTTCCCGAACGGTAACACCACCAACATATACTTTACCATTGGCGGTTTTGCAGGCCATCGGGTGCCATACGGTACCGGCTATAACCGGATCGGGGATTACCCAGGTGCCCGTAACATCCGCGGCAGCGATAGTCGCTTTGATAGGGCTGCCAATATTGATGCGGTGCAGTTTCTGCTCAAACATATTCACGATATAGAGATCGGCACCGTCTTCACTGAGGTCGATACCGCCGATACCGCGTTTGCCTACCTGGGCAAATACCCCGGCATCGGCATTACGGGTATTGGATGCAGCAGGCAATGCTCCCGGTGTACGGGGATCGGTGCCGACATTGATACCGATGCTGCTTACATTAACCAGCAAGGAAGCCGTAGCCGGCACACCTGAGGCGGGTATGGCTGATCGGTAGATGGCGCCGATACCGTTGGGCCCGAAGCCGGAGTGCCGCTTCAGGTAAGCGCTCATCAGCAATGTACGACTGGTGCGCTGAAACGCGAGACCATACACTGAACCCAACTGGCTGTTGGGTAAACGCCTCGTGGCACCGCCATCGTTGGGCGTGCCATTGCCCATATCGTATGGGAAGACATACAGATTGTTGTTGGTACCTGCCGTACCACCGCCGTTGGCATTACCATTGGTATAGGCCGTGGTGGCCATATAGGGGTTGGCCGTGGACGAATACCAATCCTGGCTGGCAATGGCATAGTTGGTGGTGGCGGAAGGTGCAGTTACAAACTGTACACTTGTGCCATTGGTACCTGCCGCCGCACGGGAATCAAAAGATCCGGGTATGGCGGTAAATTCAATACGCACGGCTGTGGCTGCCGCAATTTCTGCTACAGTAAAACTGTAGGCACCATTTACATCTGTAATTTTGGTAGGCCCTACCTGCGCATTGGCAGCGTTGAAGGCTTTTACCTGTACACCATAAACACCCGGCTCTACAGGGAACCCGCTTGTTTGCTGCGTACCATTAAAATTAAAATCCCGGAAAACAGTGCCCGAAATCTGGGCAGAAGTTGTAGTTGTGGCCATAGTAATAGCCAAAAGCATTAGCGCGTAGCGTAATGTTCTTTTCATAATGTGTGTTTGTTATGTATATAGAGCGTCCGGGTTTCCGGAACTATGTTTACACCTTTTTACAGGCGTATATAATATCATTAAACAGTATCAGCAGTAGAACGATTGTGTTGCTGCAATATCAACAACAGTGTCGAATCGGCAGTGAACCACCGCACATCCAACTGCCCGGATGAGGGGGAGGGGGATATGCAGATATTGAATCATCCAAAAGACTGATACCGGATATAATCAGTTGCATCGTGTACCAAAAACTATACAAGTGTTTCAGCACATTGAAGCAATCATTTGTCAGGTGGGTACATTGCTGTACCATTCAAAGGGTGAAGAGCTTTCTTCACAAAGCGATATAAAGGATAAGGCCGATGACGCAAAAGTAATTTGAATATTTTAATTCATACAATTAATTTCAAATACTTTTCCGGTTATCCAGAAAACACACCATCATGAAATTTGTTTGTGGCTTGCAAAAAATATTTTCATCTTGCAGGGAATTATCAGGGAAGCGTCATGCCAAAAAAATGGGGGATAGTATCGGGGTTACTCGCAACAGTTGTGTTGGCGTCATTGCTTTTGCCGCAGTGCCGGACAACAGTGGTGAAAAATACATTTGCGGAAACCGGTCACCTGCTTTTCTTTGATGTCCGGCTGTCTTATAATAACACCAAAAGTTGTGCCAGTTGCCACGACCCCCGGTTTGCCTTTACGGATGGCTACCGGCGCAGCATTACCGCTAATGGCGACCAGGTACTGCACAATGCTCCTACCCTGCTCAATATTGCCACGCATCGTTTTTTTGACCTCTCCAACCCCGGCATCACCTCATTGGCGCAACAGCACCAGCGCCCCCTCTTCAATACTGCACCCGTTGAGCTGGGTGCTACAGGTTATGAAAAGGTAATTCTGAACCGGTTGAAAACGGATGGCCGGTACCGGGAGTTGTTCAGCATAGCATTCCCCGGGGAAAAAGAACCGGTTAATTTCCCCAATATCATCCGCTGTATTGCTGCCTATGCAGAAACCCTTGTGTCTCATCATGCACCATACGATCGTTTCGTGGCAGGCGATACTGCGGCATTAAATCCTGCTGCAAGAAAAGGTATGGCGCTATTTTTTTCTTCCCGTACCAACTGCTCCGGGTGCCACAGCGGCCCTTTCTTTACCCAGGCCACCCTGAGTAACAGTACCGATAGTGTATATGCCAATACGGGTTTATACCAGCAATACCCTGCTGCTGATCCGGGCATTATAGCCATTACCCGCAATCCTGCTGATGAGGGGCGTTTTAAAATACCCACTTTACGCAATGTAGCGGTTACCGGTCCTTATATGCATGATGGCAGCCTCAATACACTTACAGAAGTGCTGGCCATGTACAACCATGGAGGGCTGCAAACGCTTGCAGGGCCACTCAGGGGCGATGGCCGCCTCAACCCGCATAAGGATAAGCGGTTGCGCAGTTTTGCTCTCACCGCCGAAGAAGTGCAGCAGCTCATCAGTTTTTTACACGCCCTTACCGATTCCGCTGCCCTGCATTTCCCTGATTTTCAAAACCCGTTTGCCACAAGCGGTAAATGAGTATTTTTGACCTGTCTTAATGATTACTATGCACATCAAACAATTTATTGCAGCCGGTCTGGCTCTTGTGATTCTCGTCAACTGTACCAACCAGGAACCCCGCACTGGTGCAACGGCACAAACGGATGATCATTTTGCTGCGACAGCGGTGCTGAGTGATGATAGTGCTTTGCATATTCCTGAGCTGGAGGCCCGGATGAACAAGATCAGGCAATCACTGGCACAACCGCTACCCGTGTTGCTGCTGGAGCAGACAGACAGCAACCAGGCCAAAGCACAGCGGCTGGTCTGCGCCGACACCCGCTTTAAGGCCAACCTTTTTGATGCCACCGGGCAACCCTGCCGCAACGAAATATTTTCCATCTATGCCGCGAGGCCACAGGAAATTCCCAAAGGCCATCAAACAGCCAGTGTTTACCGGGTGGAATTGTACAACTACGCACTCAACCTCACCACCATCGCACTTGCCGATGTAACAACGGGGGAAGTGCTCGGCGTAAATACCTATCCCCAGACGCAACCGGATATCCCGGAGTTCCTTAAGGCGCTGGCGCTGAAGATTGCGGTGAATGCACCGGATGTTATTGCTGCGCTTGGCTACCGACCGGATGAGAAAGATGCGCTGATGGCCAACACCAAAACCTCACTTAACCGTACCCGGTGCGAACGCAGCATGCACCTCTGTGTGGCACCCACTTTTGTAAAGGGAGATAAGGCACTCTGGGCCATTGTTGACCTTACCGACCATCGCCTCGTGGGGATACGCTGGACCCATGTGGGTACAACCGGGCCAGCACCACGCATCAGCGAACGTAACCTCCGGTTTGAAAAGATTATGACCTGCAACTGCAAACAACAGCAAAGCATTGATAAAGATGGCTGGAAAATGAACTATGTACTTACCAGCTCTGACGGCTTGCGGATCAGTGAAGTGTATTACCAGGGCAAACCGGTGATCAACAATGCGAAACTGGTGGACTGGCATGTAAGCTACAGCAATACGGATGGATTTGGGTACAGTGATGCCATAGGCTGCCCGGAATTCAGCCAGGCGGCGGTGGTGGCAGTAACCCAGCCCCAAGTGAGCACATTGGTGGTTGACGGGAAAACGGCGGGATTTGTACTGGAGCAAACTTTCAAAAGTGAGCAATGGCCGAGACCCTGCAATTACAATTATATACAGCGGTATGAGTTTTATACCGATGGCCGGTTCAGGATTGCTGCGGCCAGCCTCGGGCGTGGTTGTGGCAATGATGGTACTTACCGCCCGGTTACGCGGATATGTTTTGCCGGTACACAAAATAATTTCAGTGAATGGAACACCAATGGCTGGCAGCCCTGGACTACAGAGCAGTGGCGGCTGCAGGATGCACAAACCCGTTACACACCCGAGGGTTACCAGTACCGTATTGCAGATGCCGCAGGAAGTGGCTACTATATGACACCGGGAAATGGCCGGTTTGGTGATGGGGGGCGTGGAGATAACGCTTATGTATACCTGACAAAACTGCACCCGGATAAAGATGAAGGCGAAACCGACCTGGTAACGATTGGCCCCTGCTGTAATACGGATTATCACCAGGGGCCTGAGAAATTTATAGAACCGAATGCCGAGAATGTTCAGCACAGCGGGCTGGTGATCTGGTATGTAGCGCAACTGAAGAATGATGATGCAAAGGGCAGGGAATACTGCTGGGCAGAAAGTTACTTAGAAAATGGTGTATATAAGACCAGGTCTTTCCCTTGCCTGAGCGGACCAATGTTTATACCCGTCAGCAGATAACCTTAATACCATGTACATGAAAAAAAATATTGCATATTGCTTGGTTGCGGGTCTGTTATTGTCCTGCGGCAGTAAAATGACTGATGAGGAAATTGCATCAATCGGCATCAAGACCTGTCAGGCACAGCCTGCATATGTACGGACAGCGGGACTTAATCCTTCCCGCTCAGCCTTATCAACATCCGAAAAGAAGATCATGGGTCTGGTATTGGTGGAGATTCCTGCTAACCCGGCAGATATGGCCAATCGCAAAACATGGCAGCATCCAAGCTGGAAAGCATTTGGGTGGATGGGGCCTATTACAACAGACGATAAGGGGAATGCTTATACCGCACCGGTACCCCTGATTAACCTGCTCAACAATCCGACAGACAAACAGAACATTGTTTATAAAGTGAGTGGTAATACCGGGGAAATGCAGGTATTGGCCGATTTACCACGCGAAGCACCTGTAATGCCAGATAACCCTTACGGCATCCTGGGTCTGTATTATGATTGTCACGCCGGAAAACTTTATGCCAGCAGTGTGGCCGGATCTGCAAGGGATAAGGAAAGGGGGGTAATTTATATGCTTGATCCTGAAACGGGGAAGATAGAGGATAAACTGGAAGGCGTGGATGCACTCGGGCTATGCACGGGTGGGGTAACAGGCACCAAAAAGCTATATTATGGCAGCAGCCGAAGTCCGGACATTTACGCGGTGGAGCTGGACAAATCGGGCAGGTTTACCGGTAGTCCGCAAAAAGCATATTCTTTAGATATGCTGGGACCGAGAGGCGATGATAAAGCCCGCCGGATCCGCTTCGACCGGAACGGGGATATGCTGGTATCGGGTGTTGAATTTAATTTTAACCTGACAGCGCCAACGGAGAAACAAGAGACCTCCTACCGGTTCCGGTATGATGAGGAAACAAAAAGCTGGCGGAATATTATGCAATAGCCGGTAATAGGAGATACAAGATTTGAGACACAAGACAAAAGAAATATACAAAACGCCTGCATACAGCATCACCCATCCTGTACGAGTCGGCGCGAGCCAGATTGACGGCAAGGGTGCTTATGCACTTGTAGCAATCTCCGGACATAAAAAAATTGGCGATCTCGGCGGGGTAATCATTTCGCTGCGTGAAGCCAGGCGTATTGCGGCAGAAACCAAACGTGTGGCGATGGTGGAACTTGACGGTAAGCGTGCGTTGAATGCTGCAGTCAACAGCAACGATCTGCGCTACATCAACCATTCCTGTGATCCCAATACTTTTATGCGGGTTACTTTTAACAGGGTAGAATTTTATGCGCTGCGTAACATCAAAAAAGGCGAAGAACTAACCTGCGATTATGGAGAAACCCATCATGATGGCAAACTGCCCTGCCGGTGCGGCACTGTCAAATGCAGGGGGTTTATCTGAGCAGAGCGTTCATCATGTCTGTACCGGTACTGTTCAGCGCATCTGTAAGCCTCATGCCCTCCTGATGCTGTGCCGTTACTGGTAATCCCCCCGGCAGATCGTTGCAGCAAATACCATCTTTATGGTCAAAGCTTCGATAAGTTAACATAGCCGATATGCCATTCATCGGCCGGAGTATCTGTCTGCGAACCCACCACAACTGCAAACCGTTCTTTAATAGCCGTTGGCAGCATCTCATCAATTTCATACATATCATCTACATCTATCCCATACCGGTCGTCGATATGCGATTCTGCACCCTTAAAACCCATGTGCTTGTAAAAAGCAGTTTCTTTCGACAGGCGTACGGCCACTCCCTTGTCGGCTCCTGCTATCAGCATTTTATAATGGTATTCTTCAAACTCACCGGGTTTATAACCGCCAAGGTTGATGAAAAATAATTTCTCAGCATCATTAGCTGCAACAACAGCATTACGGGGAATAACAGATATGGCGCGGCCATCTACCTGCGTCACTTCCCGCCAGGCATCAATGTGCAGACGTTTGTTGGCTTCCGGCCAGTACTGGTACATATCCGGCAGCAGGTCTTTCAGAGATTCACCGATGCCCAGAAAAACATCATGCTGTTCTGTAAAACGTCCCGGAGGTTTGCAACCAATCAGTACCATAAACAGTTTCATACAAAAATATTTGTGGCAAAGATAACCAGTCCGGCGAAGATTTATTTCCGGTTGATAAAGCATAAAAAAGTTGCTTTACCTGTTATCCTGATGGGGCTGCTTACTATTGGGTAGCAACTCCGGCATTGTCTTCTCCGCGTATGTGCAGAGACAAAAGCGGCCAGTAGCGATTTTTCATTGCAGACCGGAAAAGCCCGACATGACCAATCGGGGGATCGGCAGGTGATAACCGGCGGAGGGTGACAAGTGTAATGGGTGATGCCGGGTAAAATGCACACAGCCGCTCAATATTGGCCGGGCGGGCAATATAATCATCTTCAGGGTTAATCAATGTAAAAGGCACACGAAAATTACCGAACAATCTTTTACCCGTTTGTTTGAGCAGGGTCTCCTCAAAATGATCCTTACTCATGCACCATTGGCTCCACTGCCGGGCTACACCAGAAGGCAGGTCTTCACCAAGGCGGCAAAGACTGGTTGGGGCATAGCGCAGCATACGGGTAGTCAACGGCACAAAGACTTTCCATAGAAAAAGGCTGAGCCAGTTGTAGGGAAAGCGAAAATGCCTCCAGTATCCTGTACTGCTGTTGATGGCTACTACACGGGTAATGCTGCCGGCGTATGGATTCAGACCTGCCAATTGACCGCCAATGCTGTGCCCTGCGTACACCAGTGGGGTATCATCAAAATGCTGCTGGATATAATGGGTAACGCCATTCATATCCAGGAGTCCCCAGTCGAGCATCGTTGCCCCGAAGTTTTTCAATTTCCCCGGCTTTGAATCGCCGATGCCCCGGTAATCAAACAGAATTACCCTGCAGCCCTGCTCCGCAAGGTAACGGGCAAAATTGAGGTAGTATTCTTTTTTCACACCCGTAGCAGGGTTGAACTGAACGGTCATATCCACACAACGGTGTACGGGCAAGACAAGTAATGCACTGAGTACAAACCCGTCCTGCGCCACAATGCTTATTTTTTTTGCTGATGTATCCATGCCAGTAAAGAGACCGATCGGTTTCTATTGGGTTAAAAAAAGGGGCTACCGGCAATTATTATACGCTGTAACCATTTCCGTAAGGTTGGCATAAGTATATTGCTTGTTGTTGACGCCGGTGACAACAGACGGACAGGTGGCACAATGTGTAAGTGCTTTTTCTGTAAAATTCTTCTTGCTGACCCACGTATTTGTACCGTTGATGGCAAAGAAATAATCGCCTATCGCGCCTTCGCTGCCATTGCTTACCACTGGTTCTGCACCATTATACGATACCTGCCCCGCTGTAGAACTGGCTTTTTGCAAAAGACGCATATTATTTCCTCCAATAATCACCTTAAAAAACTCTCCGGCTATGCTGGTAAAAGCGGCATCACCCAGTACGACAGTATTAACCGTTGCGGCTGTATAGTTCTTTTTTTTACCATCGGGCGTAAGCAGCACCACTTCACCTTTTTTACGCATGTTGTCTTTGAGATAACCCTCCAGCTTTGTATTGTCATTAGTAATGAGATGTCCGGCAATAAAGCCATCCGGGGCGGTGCTGGTGCTTTGTGCTGCAGCAGTCGCGGTGCTGAAGAGGAAGAATGCTAGAATCAATGATCTGACTGTTGTCATGTTTTTATTTTTTATATGTTTGAAATTCAGATACGGAAAGAAATGACACGGGCGGCGAGTATCTCAGCCACCTGTTCGATATACCCTGTGTCTTTGTGCAGCTTACCCAGCATAATGGCTCCTTCGATGGTGAGAACAAAAAAACGGGCTTCTGCGAGGGGATTGACAACCGGGGAAAAAAACTGGCCATCAATCCCTTCCTGAAAAATACGGCAGATAATGCTTTCCCATTCGGTGGCGGCTTTTTTAACCTCTTCCCGCAAAACGGGGTTGGTATCATCTACCTCCGTGGCCGCATTCAGGATTGGGCAGCCGCCTTTGACAGGTGGATTGATGGCAAAAGCTTTGAGCGTGGAAAGAAAGCGCAGCAGCCGTTCATCCGGCAGTATAGCACCGGCAAGTGCTTCTGTGTACGCCTTTTTAAGGGTCTGGTAAGCGTAACGGAAGGCCGCTACTGCCATTTCCTCCTTAGAGATAAAGTGACGGTAAATACCTCCTTTTTTAAGGCCGGTACCATCCATTATGTCTTGTATAGATGTACCGGCAAAGCCTTTTGTATTAAAAAGTACTGCCGCTTTTTCAATAATACTTTCTTTTGTTAAGTCTGCGTTGCGCATAAGAGACCGATTGGTCTCCAAAAGTAACACACCGTACTGTAACCAGCAAAAACATTTTTATAAGGTGGGGGGAGAGCAAAAAGCCCCGGCATCAGAGATTACGCTGCTGTGGCTGTAATGCGGCTAATTTTTCGTTAAGAAGGGCAATGATCGTATTAAGGTGTTTGACCTGTTCTTTGAGGAATCCACATTCCCTCCGCAACATCTCAATCTGTGCAGTTGGAAAGTATTCTGCCTGGCCTTCATTGGTCAGCTGCTCCGGATCAGTTTCCATATCCATATAAAATTCGCGGATACTGATACCCAATACGTCACAAACGGCCTGTAGCTTACTTCGGGGTACGTCTGTTCTTTTATACATATCGTATAGGGAACTTGGCGGCAATTTGGCTTGTTTGGCCACATCCTGTACTTTCATCCTGCTTTGTGCAATCTTTGTGCGTAAGAGATCACCCTGATTTATTTGCATACACCTGTAGTTTGACAAAGCCTATAATAACCCTGGAGCTATTATTTCTTTCGTTGTTTGTTTAATTTTTCGTTCTGTAGTTCTATTACCTTTTTCATACTTTCAATCTGACTTGCCAGTAGCTTGTTCTCTTTCGTCAAACGATCCACTTCCTTCTTAAAACTATAATCGCCCTGCGGATCACCAACCAAGTTTTTCCCTTTCTTCCGGACAGGCGCCACCGCCATCTGCGGATAAAATTCACGGATATCAGCCTCCAGTATTATACACAGACTTTCAAGCTTCTTCATAGGCAGGTATTCTTTCTTATAAAGGTCATACAAGGTGCTGATCGGGATATTAGCAATATGAGCCAGATCAAGTACTTTATATTTACCATTATCGACTTTTTCTTTCAGGAGTTTTCCTTGGTGAATGTGCATGGTTTAATAATTTTTATGTTTTTTTGGAATTTTTTATACGATTTTTTGGAATTTTAATACAAAATTTCGTATATTTGTTTTACTAAAACGATAAAATAATTCTCAAATTAAGAATTTACACCCAAAACACGGCAAAAACTATGGAAAAAAAAATTTCATATGTAAATCATTGGAAGAAATTCCATGATAGTCTCGAAGATGCTATTGCCAAAAAATACAAGCAGGAAATCGAGCGGGTACTCAACATTTCCCAGTCTGCGTTTTATCGAAAGCTAAAATCACCTCAGGACCTTAGTATCGCTGAAAAGCAGGCCATTGGCCGGGCCTACCGCCTTAAAGAATGGTTTTTGTTCCCCGAACTCACCCCGTCCAGCAGTAAAAAAAACAGCCCTAAACCAGAGGATTAACAGGGTTTGAACGGGTCGTCAACCTGGTGTTTTTTGTGTTCGCCGCCAAACGAGCTGTCTCCGCTCACCATGTGCAAAGCATGGTATGTTTGGCGGTATTTTTATTGATTCCAGTCAAAATAATGCCATATATTTTACGGATTACCCATGATCAGTTACGATTTTTTACAAAAAAAATCCGAAAAACAGATTGAATATTACGCCGTTTCGTAAACAAGTTGCACTACAGATAATATGGCCTCAGCTACACAATTAGCCACCGCAAAACCTGGCAAAATACCCGTTAACCAGTAGTCATTTGTACTAGTAAGGCTTATCTTAGCGGAAACCGTTCCGGTACATATCCGGAGTCTGCCAGAAATGATCAAAATCATAATACGCAAGATACTGCCCTTACCCCTCCGGCAACAGTTGCTGAGTCATTACCGTTGGTGTACAGATCGCCTGGGAGGGAAGATGTTGCTGCTGGCCAAAACACAGCTTCCTGACCAGCAATGGCCTGTTGTCGCAACAGTAAAACAAAGTCTGACTGCCATACCAGGTTCTGTAGCAAAAGTGCATAATATTACCCTTGCCATACAAAAACTGGACGGGCTCGTCCTTAATACCGGAGAATGGTTCTCTTTCTGGTATAGGGTGGGGCGGCCATCGGCAAACAATGGTTTTCTGAAAAGCAGGGGTATCGTTAATGGTAAACTGGTGGCCGGTAGTGGCGGAGGGCTTTGTCAGCTTAGTGGCATACTGTATTACCTGGCACTACAGGGAGGCCTGTCCATCAGCGAACGTCATGCACACAGCGTAGACATCTATGCAGAAGAAGAACGTTTTGCACCATTGGGCAGCGACGCTACTGTAGCTTTTGCTTACAAAGATCTCCGCTTCCAAAACACCCATGCCGAAAGTTGTCAACTCAGGTTTTTACTCACAGACGGATGGTTAACCGCCACCCTCCATAGCCCGGGGGCATGGGTAGCCAGGGATATAGCATTTACGTATGCCTGTCAGGATACTGTTGTAAACGTAACGACACATTGTAATGGCAATCCTGCAGGAATCAGCAGGTATAAACGTCTGAATGAGATCAGGGATTCTCCGGTCTGAGCAATACCATTTTTTGTGAAAAATTGTAGGCGGCGTCCACAAAACTGAGCATTTTGTCCCACTTGCTTTTGGGAATATTCCGCAGCTTATACGCTTTTTTAACCTTTATGCTCAATATCCCGCTGCTAACTGCAGCACTACTGGTAAATGTTCCGGCCTCATTATCCACCTGCATATTGAGGTTTTCAAGACCGTCAATGGTGTATCCTTTGGGAATAGTAAAATTTATTGTCCAATTGAGTTGCCGGGGATAGGTTACATCAATGTCGTTGTTCCGTACACGTTCATCACCCTTGATCTGCAACTGACTGCCGACCAGTCCGGGTAAATTGAGCAGCAGCTTCTTACCCGCCTTTTTAATATTCTCAACCTTGAGTGTAAAATATTCATCGTATTCAAGTATGGGCTTTTGATCGCTGCGGCCACTACTCACCAGTTTAAACTTATCATAACTGACCTTGCCTCCAAACTCATTTTCTGCATTTTCTTTCATCACCTCCTTCTTATTGTCGCGCAGGGTCGTCGCATTCTGGTCAAAATATTTTGCAAATTCCCGGAGGGTTGCCGATGCATAGAAAAAAGACCATTTAGTACCCGGAGGATTGACATAGTCTTCAGAACCGGTGTAGGTATTTTCACCATACAGCAAGCGATCACTTATCCGTTCTTTCATCAGTCCCTTTAACTCCACATGCTGGCTGATGATATATTTACCCGAATCGGGATTGTATTGCAGGTCGATCCTTGTAGTACTGACGTTGCTGGTATCCGATATCTGCGGTACAAACATTGTGGTGAGGCTGTCTGTTTTTTTAACGGGAAGTTTGAAACAATAATTCCCGGCAGCATAAAACTTAATATTATTGAACAGACCATTGTCGTCGGGAAAGAACACATACTTATCCTTCACTTTTACAAACCAGATCAATTCATTCTCCGAGACTAAGTTTTTCAATTCACTGAATGTATTGGGTGTGGAGATCAGGATATCATAAGGTATCTCCTTTTTATCAAGCATATCAGTATACAGATAGAGAAACTGCAACTCATTCATTTCCATACTCCGGGTGGTGCGTACATACCGCAGGGCATAAAAGGCTGCTTTGATAAATTCATCTTCAGCAAGATCGTCAATCTTGTTCTGTTTAAGCTCTTTCCACATCAGATAGGAAGCAATCCGCAGGGGTACTGATTCGGGGATGTCCGCACGCTTGGCATAAACGGTAATGTCAGACGAGAACACCTTATTGAATATTGCCCTCGCTTTCAGGGCGATCTCATCGGGCTTGAATTCATTTTTGAGCTGACCCGCCGACCCGATAAACAAACTTGACGCGTTGAAATTACTCGCATACGTAAGGGTATATTTCAGCAGCGGCTGGGAAATGAGTTCATTAACGAAGTTTACATCCCGTACCCGGTCGCGGTTATGGTCTTCCCACTTATACAGCACAAAACCATCCCTGGGTTCAAGCGTAAACTCCGGCGCACCATTGAGGCTTCGTGCAGAGATATAGGTATTCTTATCGGTTTCAATGGCAATTTTATGGGTAAGCAGCGGATAGTTCTTGCTGCAAAGCTCATACTGGTCTTCAAACTGAAAAACCGATGACCCGCGGTAAAACCAGGAACGGTTGGTAGCAGTAACGTCCACCTCATTGTAGGTAATGCTCACAAAGTCGAGGATATCCCCCGGCTGCAAACCCGATACAGGCACTTTATAATATTCTCCCCGCCGCAACTTCTGCCGGTCGAGAAAGCTCTTCAGGAAAACGGGTACATCATCATTATCCTCCAGCCCCACTGCTTTATTCAACGGCAGGTCGCGCATCGTACCGTCTTCTTTGATCAGCCTGGCACCAAAGCCATCCTTCTTTGAATTGTACCGGAAGTACAATTCAGAAAATGTATTTACCGACCCCTTATCGAGCAGTTTTATTTTGAATCTTTTCTTTTCGACAATAACCAATGCAGAACGGCCGCCGAGCAACCCCCGGCCTTCCTTATCGAAACTGAGGTATTTCTTGTACCCGAGTATCACCGCACTCTCCTTATTCCATTTTTCGGGTATGGTATTGCCGTTGAAATCTGCATCGTTCTCCGCCCAGAGTGCGACTGCTTTCCTGGACAGGTTATCGATAAAATCCTCATCAATCATTTCCTGAGCCCGCAGGGGTTGGGAGACGATGAGCAAAAAAAGTGTAATGATGATGTTGTATTTAAGACCTGCTTGCATGATCCTGAGTTTTGAAAGGGTTATTTTTTCAGAATGTTGATCACATTATTATTGAAAACTTTGAGCTTTTCCAGCGCCACGCGCCACCCGGGCAATGCACTTGCGGGCAGCATATCCTTTTTGAAAGAGAAGAGTTTTTTCAGCACCACTTTATTCCCTTTAACCTCATAGCTGCTGAGTATCGAATACCAGGCGGTTTCGATACTCAGCTTTTCAGGCAGGTCTGTACAGCGCTGGTTTGCCGGAAAGGTGAGTTCTATTTCGTCATCATAAGTAAGTATACCTTCAAAATCGTAGCCTGCCACCCGGTTCGAATCGGGTGTATAGCCATTGAGTTGCTTGGGGAAAATATCAAATCCGATATACTGTTCGGCGCCAATCGGGGTAATGGTATTGCTCATGTCAATATCACCTTCCACCACCACCGGTATTTCCCGGTTTTTAAGATTGCTTGTTTTGATATTGGCAGATTCAATATTGCCGTTGCGGAACTGAAGTAATTCTTTCAGGCTTTCATCCTGCTCATGCCTGGGCAGTTCCTGATAATACTGGTGAAAGTCGGTACGCATATTGCCCGTAAACGTTACGGATACATGCCCTTTCACCTTATCGCCATTCAGCACAAGGGCTGCTCTCGTTTTGATACTGTTGAAACCGGCATCGGTTACGGGCACCTTTTTTTCATCAAAAGCCGCACCTTTCTCAATAAGGGCAGCCTTGCCCTGTATGCGGTGAGCATTTTCGCCAAAGGGTACATATTTTTCAGTAGCATCAAGAAAATAAGTGGTGCCTTTAAAGTTGAGCACACAAATAGCATGATTATCATTACACATCGCAGGAAGGCTATGATCAGGATAAGGTATCGCCCTTGTGCCGATCCATGAATAATGTGCATCATATCCTGCGATCTTCAGCATTTCGGTGAGCAGGTTGGCCATGCCCTTGCAATCGCCGTAGGTATTGGCCAGTACTTCGTTGGCCTTTGTAGGGATAAAGCCCGCATAACCGTCTTCAAAGGCGATATAGCGGATATTATCCTGCACCCAGTAATAAATACCCTTTATCTTTTCTTCATCCGTCGTTTTACCATCCGTAATCTTTTTAACCACAGGCTTCAACGGTGCCGGATCATTGGTGCATTTTTTATACAGCAGATTGTACCAGTCATAGAGATCCTGTGTAGACCGGAAGCCAGCAACGTTTTCTCCCTTTACGGTAAAATTCCTGATCTGCAGAACCAGGTGAGGGTGAGTATAGGCGATACCAATCGCATTGCGCTCGCTTTTACGGGCATCAAGCTGGCGGGCTACATACCGGTAAATAGTATTGTCCCCTTTCTGCTCTACCGTCTTTTCTACTTTAAATCCTTCAAAATTGATTTCCCGGATATCTGCTTTCATCCAGGAGGGTATCTTAAATTCAATTACTTTTTCGCTCACGGGAAAGCTTTCATTAAAAAAAACACGGGTTACATATTTGGCATCGCGATATTCCTTTTCCCAGGTCGTTTTACCCCGTTGTCCGGAAGCGTTGAAATTAAACGTATGAAAAGCGACTTTACTATCGTCAAAGAAAATATTGTCATCGGTAAGACTGCGTTCATAAGGTTTCCGGCTCATCACCACATAACGCTGTTCAGGTTTTTCGTACCGTATAAAACTTTTGAACTTTACAAACTGGTTGAAGAAATCGTAATGCTGAAATACGGCTTTCTTTTTGAGGCAAAGAAACTGGGCTTCCCCTGTTTCTGTAGCGGTAACTACAGGCTGGCCAAAATCACCTTTATCTGTATCAAAAGAAAAAAGCTGCTCATAATATGTGCTCCCGTAAGCATCATCCTTAAACCTTTTCTGAAAGGCAGCCAATTGCTCCTTCGCATCCTGTGCTGACAGGCCGGCAGGAAATAAAGTTACAGCAAGGAGCAGTAAAACAGGGTACAAAAGCGGTTTCATAACGACCATATTAGATTAAAAAATTGCTGGTACAAACGGCAAAGTTAGGAAAAAGTGATCATCTGGGTTATTGGTGAAAATATCCGGGCAGCGGCCTTAACCATTACGCTTCTGCCCCCTGTACAATTGTGATGTCTGCAGGAGGCTAT
Organism: Chitinophagales bacterium; assembly: GCA_013298665.1. Classification (GTDB taxonomy): domain Bacteria; phylum Bacteroidota; class Bacteroidia; order Chitinophagales; family Chitinophagaceae; genus Ferruginibacter. Next base: position 9,638 of record JAAFIK010000044.1, on the reverse strand, counting down.
CCTGGTCAGGCATTTTTTTCGGCTATCGCATCCAGTAAGGCCGACAGCTCCTTTTCGCCCGTGAATGGGTTCATGAGGCTCACCCGCAGCCAGGTGCTGCCCTTTAGCTGTGTTTGCACAATGTAAAAATGTCCGCTCTCCACAAGCCGCTTACGGATATTGCTGTTGCGTATATTCAGTACAGCTTCATCATCCTGCCCGTTATTGAAGCGGAAGCATACGATATTGGTCCGTGGCTGTACAGCAAGTTCAAAGCCTGGCCTTGCGCTGATCATCGCTGCAAAGCGGATACCAAGATCGTAGAGCGTGGTTACCGCATCATCAAAAAGCTGAACCCCATAAAGGCTGAGCAGGGTATACACACGCAGAGCCATCATGTGTTTCGTACATTCAAAAGTGCGCCGGGCGAGGTTATACCAGTCCCGGTCCTCACCTTTTTCCCAGAGATATTGTGCCTTTTGTGCAAAGGTTTCGTAAGAGTAGCCGCCATTTTTAAAAATGAGTGCAGTAGTGAGCGCCGGTGTAAGCAGCATTTTGTGATAATCGATCACTACTGAGTCGGCCTCGTGGATACCCCGGATCAGGTGTGCATATTTGGCAGAAAAAATAACGGCTCCGCCATGCGCCCCGTCCACATGCAACCAGAGTTTATATTTCCGGCAAAAACTACCGATCGCTTCCAGATCATCGTATGCGCCCGTGGAGGTGGAGCAGGCACTCCCAACAACAGCAATAACCTGTATCCCCTTAGCCCTGGCTTTTTCATATGCAGCTTCAAGAAGGCTTGTATCCATAGTATAATCGGCATTCGCCGGCACCTTAATAATACCTTCGGCTCCCCACCCCATGGCACGCACGGCTCTGTCCACGCAATAATGTGCTTCTTCAGAAACCATAACTGCAAGACGGGTTTGCTGCCCGTTTTCCCAGACATCATCTGCAGCCTGCTGTCGCCTCGCAGCAAGAAGGGCAGTAAGGTTGGCAAGGGTACCACCCGACGTGAGGTATCCTTCTGCTGTACGGTCAAACCCGATGGCTTTTGCCGTTTCTGCAATAATGATTTTCTCCATCGGTGCAGACACACTGCCCATCTCATAAACGGCAGTACCATTGTTGAGCATAGCACCCATCAAGGCCGATAAAGCTGCTGCCGGTGCGGGTACCGCTACCTGGTGGCCCATGTAATGCGTGTGGTGCAGATGCATCGACCGGTTGAGTACTGCACTGAACAGGCTATCTGCAGTAGCAGGCTGTTGCAGAAAACGCTGCCAGTAATCTAATTGCTCCTCCGGCGGCACCCATTGATACACCTGCTCCTGCTGGCTGTGCAGATTAGCCGCCAGATAATCGGCAAGCTGATCTACCAACTGATGCCCGGCTGCCCTGAAATTTGTGCTGTCAAAAGCTTGTTGTAATAATTCAGTCATGTTTGTTTTTCTTCCTGTAAAAGGCGTTGATAATACGGTCCGGGATCAGTTTCCGTTGAAGACATAATGATACAGTAGTGCTGCTGCAACTGCACCGGCAACAGGCCCGGCAACAGGTATCCAGCTATACTTCCAGTTGCTGCTGCCCTTGTGTTGCATCGGCAACAGGGCGTGCATGATCCGCGGCCCCAGATCGCGGGCAGGGTTGATCGCATAACCGGTAGGGCCGCCCAGCGACAACCCGATACCCAGTACCAGCAAAGCTACCGGCAGCGCATCCAGGGTTCCCAAACTGCTGCCCGGCTTTGTCATAAAGAGTACACCCATCATCAATACAAATGTGCCGATCATTTCAGTAAGCAGGTTATGCGGGGTGCTGGCAATAGCGGGCGAGTTGCAGAACGTGGCCAGTTGCAGACCGGGATCGTCTGTTGCATCATAATGCTGCCGGTAGGTAAGCCATACGCCCGTTGCCCCGAGCATAGCACCGGCAAACTGAGCCGCAATATACAGCGGTACATCTGCCCACGGAAACTTACCGATGACCGCAAGGCCAAGGGTAACGGCAGGGTTAAGATGAGCACCACTACCATGCGATGCTGTATAAACGCCAACAAATACGGCTATGCTCCAGCCAAAAGCGACAACAATCAATCCGCTGTTATTCCCCTTCGTTTGATGAAGCAGGATATTGGCCACAACGCCGTTTCCCAGCAGTATCAGAAACAGGGTACCGAGCAGTTCAGCAGTAAAGGGAGACATAAGCGATAACATTAATTGAAAAACTAAGATACCATTTTTGAAAGACAAGCAGACCAGATTTACAGATCCCGCTATGCCAAGCCGGTTCGGGGTAAAAGATTATCCGGCATCAGCCGTATAATGCCTGGCAAGCCTGGTAAAGCTTTCTACCTGCGCTGTCTGCCATTCAGTATCCCGACGCAGCAACAAGGCCATTTCGGAGGCTACTACCGGTGCCGCTTCAACAGCAGCACGCGCATCGATAAACAGCAGCCGAACGCGGCGGGCAAGCACATCTTCTACCGTCATTGCCATCTCCGCCTGCACCGCCCAAACCACCTCAGCAAGCGTAAAGGGATAATCCGGATGCACAAGGGTGGTAAGACGGGGTTCAGCGGCAGTAAGCGCCAGTAGTTTCGGCGCATCGCTGCCATACACATCCAGGTGATGGTGATTGACGGCTGTGCTATAGCCATGCAACCGCATATGGGTCGTTCTGCAAGGGAGATCCCTGCGGGGAAATGACTTTGCGGCGAGGTTGATGGCATCTTCAGCCATACGCCGGCAGGTTGTCCATTTGCCGCCGGTAATATGCAGCAGACCGGACGGCAGACGCAGTACCCGGTGGTCGCGGGGCATAATGGCCGTTTTGGTGCCTGCGCCGGCAGCAGCAAGCGGACGCAGACCTGTAAAGATGGCCTTAATATCAGCACGCGTTACAACCCGGAGGGTATATTGATTGATATTAGCCAGGATAAAATCGATCTCTTCGGGCAGGGCAATGGGTTCTTCCGTTACAGCAGGTACTGGTGTATCGGTTGTACCGATCAGCAATTGTTCCCGCCAGGGTATCGCAAACAACACGCGGCCATCAGTGGTTTTGGGAATCATAAGGGCATGGGAACCGGGCAGGAATGATCGGCTCACCACCAGGTGAACACCTTGTGACGGGGTGATCGTTTGCCTGGCGCTTTGCTCGGCCAGTTGCAGCAGGGTATCCGCAAATACACCTGTGGCATTGATGATTACACGGGCGCTGCAGGTTATCCCGGCACCGGTTACCATATCCTGCGCAGTAACCCCATTAATGGTGGCACCATTGCGGATGAAGCCTGTTACCGCCACATAATTGAGCAAGGTGGCTCCTGCCGTCACAGCAGTACGGGCAAGTGTAATGGCAAGGCGTGCATCATCAAACTGGCCATCATAATAGCGGATACCACCACATAATTTTACCGGGTTGATCCCCGGTAAGGCCTCCAGTGTGGCTGCTTTGGAAAGCAGGCGGGTAGGTCCGAGGCGCTGCCGGAACGACAGGGTTTCATAGAGCCATAGACCAAAGCCATAGTACCATTTCTGCCACCATCGGTACACCGGAATAACAAAGGCAAGCGGGTGACAAACCTGGGGTGCCTGGCGGAGCAGCCAGCCACGCTCGGCAAGGGCTTCTTTTACCAGACGGATATTGCCCTGCGCAAGGTAACGCACACCGCCATGTACCAGTTTTGTAGCACGGCTGCTGGTACCCTTTGCAAAATCTGAGCGCTCCAGCAACAGCGTTCGCAATCCCCGGCTGGCAGCATCAACAGCACAGGCAAGCCCTGTAGCGCCACCACCAATAATGATGATGTCCCATTCGCCACCCGCGGTCAGTTGCTCCCATTGTGCTGCACGGTTCATGGAGCTAAGGTAACATTTAAGCGCTGTCTGTAAAACAACAGGGCTGCACAACTGCTTTCTGTCTGCACTCCAAAAAAAGAGGCTGCCTCGTTATATTGAGACAGCCTCCTGCAATAAATATTGAGGGGATTACCGCAAAATCGGTACCACAATGCCCCTTACCAGATTGAAGTTATCAGTGAGCTTAAGAACGTATGCCCCACTTGGATACCTCTTCACATTGATGTTGAATGTGCGGGTATTGCGTGGTATTGTACCGCTCGTAAGCAACTGACCCGACTCAGTAAAGAACGCATACTGTACGGGGTTCTTCGTGGGTATGTTGAAATGCACATTAATAAAGTCGCCCCTTACCGGCTTGGGATACACAAATACAAACTGTTCATCCGCACCTGCAGCAAAGAATTTCTCCGGTATGTAGAAGAGACTGTCACTCTTCGCTGTACAACCAAAAATAGTGGCTACCTGTACCTGGTACTGACCGGACACCTGCGGGTAGAAATACCGCGCATTGCTGCCGCTGATGGCGTTGTTGTTGAGGAACCAGGTATAGCTGTTCTCAACCACGCTGCTGCGTATGCCATTACCAAACTCAGGTATCACAACAGGTTTGGCCGGTTGCGGATACACCGTTACCGTACGGCTCACTGTTTCCTGGCAACCATTGCTGGTTGTAGCCGTAAGTGTGATGGTATATGTTCCCGCAGCAAGATAAGACTTGACAGGTATAGCTGATGTCGAAGTCGTTCCATCCCCAAAATTCCACAAGTAGCTGATGGCACCCGTACTGTTGTTCGCAAAAGTGAATACGTTACCCAGTAAACACTGACCACTGGCGGAACTTACTGCAAAGGCACTTACCGGCGCCGCATACACTTCAATAGTTTGCGGACTGCTCGTATTGGTACAACCATAGATATTCGTAAACCGGTATGTTATCGTGTGGTTACCTACCGTGTAGTTGGCCGGGTTGAACACCGTCTGTGCCACACCATCCACAAAGTATGTACCGCCCGCTGGTGAACCACCCGTGAGCGTAATCGTTGCAGCATTTTTACAGATGCCTGCAAAGGCATTCAGCGTCACTACCGGCGTTGGATTAACGGTAATGGTAAAGCTTCTTGACGCACCGACACAACCATTAGAACTGGTGGGTGTAACCGTGATGGTGGCCACCACTGGTGCCGCTCCTGTATTTACCGCGGTAAAGGCAGGGATATTACCCGTACCACTGGCAGCAAGACCAATAGATGCCGTATTATTTGTCCAATTGTAAGTAGTACCCGATACCGGGCCACTGAAGGTTACCGCAGCAGTGGTGAACGTATTGCAAAGCGCCTGACTCGCCACGGTGTTGACAGCCGGCGTTGGATTCACCGTAATGGTAAAGGTACCCGATAAGCCAATACAACCATTCGCACTTGGCGTTACCGTAATGGTGGCGGTAACCGGTACCGTACCCGTATTGGTGGCAGTAAAGCTTGCAATGTCGCCGATACCCGTGGCAGGAAGGCCGATGGATGGCGTATTGTTTACCCAACTGTACGTGGTATTGGCTACATCGCCATTGAAGGAAATAGCAGACGTTGGTGCGCCGTTACAAAGCGCCTGAGCCACTACCGGCTTCACGGTTGGCGTGGGGTTCACCGTGATGGTAAAAGTACGCGATGCTCCCGGACAGTTATTAGCCACCGGCGTTACCGTAATAGTAGCCACTACCGGCACTGAGCCAACGTTCACCGCAGTAAAGCTGCCGATATTACCGGTACCATTGGTGGGCAATCCGATAGACGTATTGTTATTCACCCAATTATAAGCAGTACCGGCTACAACACCGCTGAAACTGATGGCCGCTGTTGCAGCACCGTTACAAAGTGCCTGGCTGCTCACCGCATTTACGGTAGGCGTCGGGTTCACGGTAATGGTAAAGGTGATGGATGGACCGGGACAACCGTTCGCTGATGGCGTTACCGTAATGGTAGCCGTTACCGGTACAATACCCGTATTGGTAGCTGTAAAACTCGCAATATTGCCCGTACCACTGGCCGCAAGGCCGATCGAGGTGGTATTATTTGTCCAGCTATAGGTGGTACCTGCTACAGGGCTGCCGAAATTAATGGCGGCCGAAGCACCTGTATTGCAAAGTACCTGATCCGCAACCGTATTCACTGTCGGGATGGGGTTAACTGTTATTGTTTGCGTGCAGTCGGTAAAGTTGCCGCAGCCATCTGTAGCCCGGTAGGTGCGGGTAATCGTATAAGGCGCTGTTACAGAGAACCCGTTTACGACATCTCCCTGGTGTGTAACCGAAATAGCACCCGGACAGTTGTCCGTCACATTGGTAACCAGGGCAATGTTTGCTGCCGGCACCGCTGCTGTACCACAAACGGCTACGGCTGCGGGACAGGTTAATGCTGGCGGCGTATTGTCGATCCTTGTATTATAAGTAACCGCGGTGGCATTACCACAACCATCAGTAGTCGTTACAGTAACTACTGCACTGCAGGTACCTACCGTTGAAGCTACTTCCGTCAATGCACCGGGACAGTTATCGGTAGCCGATGTGGCCGCCAATGCTGCTGCCTCTGCCGCTGCCACAGTTGGGTAGCAAGAACCTATGGTACCCACGGTAACCGTCGGTGCCGTATTGTCAATCCTTGTATTATAAGTTACATCGGTGAAATTACCCGCCGCATCCGTTGTTCTTACTGTTACCACGGCGCTGCAGGTTCCCACTGTTGAAGCGGTTTCTGTTAATACACCGGGGCAGTTATCGGTAGCGCTTGTTGCTGCCAAGGCTGCTGCCTGGGCTGCCGCTACGGTTGGGTAGCAACTGCCAATGGTGCCTGCTGTTACCGTTGGAGCCTGGTTATCAGTAATGGTTACGGTAAAGGAGCAATTCACATTGCCGCAGGCATTGGTAGCTGTTAACGTTACGGTAGTAACACCTACGTTGAATACAGAACCGCTACCATCCCCTGAGCCTGAGGCTACTGTAGCACCGGTAAAGGCATAGGTAATGGCAGGTGCAGGCAACCCGCCAACCGTTGGCGTATACGTTACGGCCCTGCCGCAAATACCTGGTGTATTGCTGGCGGAAATATTAGCCGGGCATGTAATCGCGGGTGGTAAGCTGGTAACCGTTACGGTAGCTGAATCAACCCGGTTACAGCCATTATTGCCGTATCCAAGTGTTACTTTATACTTGGTATCCGCAAATAAAGGCGGTGTGGTAATGCTACGCGTAGTGGCACCACCGGGGGCCCACAAATAGCTGTTCGCCACAGGCGCTGTCAATGTGGCCGTACTGGCACAGGTAACGGTTGGCGGGTTTATCACAATGGGTGCACCATCCCTGGGCACATCTACCGTAAGGGTATAGTTGGCACAGCCCTGTCCGGGGTTCACTTCATGTACCACCACTACTATAGTACCATTGGCAGGTATCGTAGCTTCGTAGAAGATGCTGGTGGCGGGGGATGATCCCGGATCGGCCAGGTAATTATTGCAAAGATTGTTGGGATCGAAGCTACCGCTGTATGCTGCGGAGAATATTGCCGTACCGCATCCTGAATTAAGACCAATGACGGCGCAAACAGGCACGGGGCGGGGGTTAGTAATCGTATAGCTATCGAACACCCTTGAGCCTGCTGTGGTAAATGTACCGGGACAAGCTTTAGGCGACGCACAAGTGCTGATGTTAGCAAAGCGGTTCAAACGGCCGGTTTGTGTGGCATCGCCTGCTGCCAGGCTGCCATTAAATACATAGTCAGCAGCATTCACAACCGTTGTGGCGCTGGTGCTGCAACCAAATTGATTGGTAACCACCAATTGATAAATGCCCGAACTTGTAACGTTCTCTGTCTGACCAGTGCCAAGATTGGCAAAAGGAGCAGCTAAGTAACTCTTACCCCATTGGTAGGTATAATTGGGGTTAACGGGTCCAATCAGAGTTGTACCCGTTGGGCAGAAAGTACCACCACCTGTGATGCTGAAGCTGGCCGGATTGCCGCTCACCACCACATTTACCTCATCAAAATTGGATGGACAGGGGTTGTTGGAAACCGTCCACCTGAAGGTATAGGTACCCACAGTATTCATACCGTTGATCGTAGTATTGGGTAAGTTGGGCGATATGATATTGGCCGTTACGGGGCCTGCTACCTGTGTCCATACACCCGTACCGGCAGTTGGAACTGCTGCAGTCATGCCCGCATTGCCCGGAGATACGCAAGCTGTTTTATCAAGACCTGCGTCGGCGGTAGAAGGCGTTGCGGCAAAATTCACCAATACATCATCCTGCGTACTGTTAATGCAGGGTGCGCCGGTAGCAATCGTCCAGCGTAAAGTATATACACCATTGGCAGAAACCGTAGCACCTGAGTTGGGCGCATTGGCATTGGTAAAGTTGATAGTACCAGGCCCGGTTACAAGTGTCCAGATACCGGTTCCTACCACAGGGGTATTGGCCGCCAGGTTGTTGATGGTCAATCCGCAAACGGCTGTATCGTTGCCGGCAAATGCTGCTGTTGGCAAAGAACCAACTACAACCGTAGCAGAATCAACGGTAGTACATCCCACATTACCATATCCAAGCGTAACAAAATATTTGCTGGTAACCGCTGGTGAAACGGTAATGGCCTGTGTGGTATTACCGCCGGGGTTCCATGAATAAGAACTGGCAAGCGGTGCCGTTAGTGTAACAGGTGTAGCTGAACAAACCGGAGTGCCTGGGTTAACCGTAACACCTGTTTCCCTGGGTACATCTACCGTTAATTGGTAGCTGGCACAGCCTGTACCCGGATTCACTTCATGCACTACCACTACGATGGTGGCATTGGCAGGAATGGTAACTTCCATATATCCGGTACCCGGGAACGATGAGCCGGGATCTGCCAAATAATTGGTACAGAGCGATGTGGGGTTGAAACTGCCCAGATACGCTACATTGAAAATACTGGTACCGCAATCGCTTCTGAGGCCAACGGTAGCACAAACGGGTACGTTGCGGGGGTTGGTAATAGTATAGCTGTCGAAGAACCTGGCACCTGTTGGGGTGAAGGTAAGCGGACAGCTTTTGGGCGCTGCGCAGGTACTCACCGTTGCAAAACGGTTGAGGCGGCCTGTTTGTTGTGCATCACCGGTAGCCAAACTACCGTTGAACACAAAGTCGGCCATGTTTACCGGAGTTGTATCGGATGCTGTGCAACCAAACTGATTGGTAATAATCAAGCGATAGTTGCCGGATGATGTTACATCCTGCGTAGCAGCAGTGCCGCCAAAATTGGTAAAGCTATTGGGATTGGCAATACCGGAGAGGCTTCTTTGCCAGGTATATGTACTATTGGGAACAACCGGGCCGGTAAGGGTGGTTGTACCGGGGCAGAAGGTTCCGCCGCCAGCCAATGTAAACGTCGCCGGGTTGGGGTTAACCGTAATGGTCATGGTATCCCTTGAAGGGGCGCAGGTACCGTTGGAGATGGTCCATACATACGTATAGGTACCGGCCGTATTTAACCCCACAACAATGGTAATCGGGTTATTGGTTCCGAAACTGGTCGTAGCCGGGCCGCCTATTTGCGTCCAGGCGCCTGTACCCACTGTGGGAGGGTTGGCTGCCATATTGGCTGTACCCGGGTTGATACAGGCTGTTAAGTCGGGGCCTGCATTGGCGATTGTAGGCAGCGCATCTACCGTAACCGTTGTGCCTGCTGATGCAGCAGAGGTACAACCATTTTGGGTTACTGTAACCGTGTAAGTTCCGGCAGTTGATACAGTAATCGATTGTGT
>JAAFIK010000043.1 GCA_013298665.1 Chitinophagales bacterium | reverse complement strand
AGTATGCCTGATGTTTACCCCCCTGTGCATTTTGAGCATCGCCATGGCTAACAAAAAATAAATTATTTATTTTTCCGTTAAGATTTTCTATTTGGTCTGCTGCATCATTTGCGTCCGCAACTTGTACGACCTTCATACTCCCTTCCTTCCTGGCATAGTCTAATATTTTCCATAATGTATTTCCATGATTATCCCCTATTAATTGATCCTTGCCTCCTGGTTTATCTTTGCCAATAACCATTACACTGTAGTCCGTGGAGTACTCTCCTACTTTATTCTGCCGCTGTACCTCGGTAAAACTAACTTCATTCCCCTTATCGTAATACTTTCCATCGTCCCAATTATACACTGCCGACATTCCATCCGGGTCAATAAACAGTATTGGATTATTAAAACAATAATTGTACGGGGTGTAATCTGTAAATTTTTCACCTTTAGGGTCTATTTGATGGAAACGCCCAATCTGAGGGTCATACCCTCTTGCAGTATAGTCGTACCACTCTAATCCGCTACCATCACTAAACTCCTTACTCTGTAACTCTTTGCCATTATACTTATACTTGTTCTCCAATTTCCCCGCCGCCTTGCTGCTTATCCCCGCCATGGTTAACCCAAACGGATAATAAGCCGCCTCCTCCACCAGCGGCCCGCTATAATGCTGCACCACTAAGTTATCGAAAAAAACCGTACAGTTTAGTGTTTTGTTGCTCACAAACACAAACAGGTAGCCGCTTTTGGCCATGGTGCGGTTCAGTGCCGAAAGCGTTTCCAACTGGGCGGGCGTACCCACCCGCACAAAACCACTGCCCGCCGGTACGTATGTAAACTGCTCGTCAAACAAGATCCAGTTCAGGTAGGCATAAGGGGCATTGGGGGTACCCGTACCCTCCTGCACCGTTTGCTGCTGCAAAAAACTTTCAATGGCACTATAGGCCGAACTGCCGGGTGTACCCAACTGCGCCGGTGTTACCTTTCCGCCCGATGCACCGCTTACCTGGGTCGACATCGCTCCGGTAAGGGTATTCAGTACATCCCATGTTTGAAACGACTGGTCGCTGCTGCCAAACCCGCCATTCACCAGTTTGTAAAAAGACCGGGCAGCAATATCCACCTTATCGCCCGCCATCACTTTCAGTGCCAGCGCAGGGCCAATGGCCTCACTAATATTCTCCAGCGCATCGCCGTTCTGCAAACCACTTACATAAGCATTGGGGCTGGTGGTATTATCTGCCGGATAGCCGGGTATACTGCTGATGGGCTTTGCCGTACTGCCGATATTGGCAAACAACGCTTCCTCCTTTGACCGGTACGCCAGCTCCATCGTAGCCATATACTTCGCCGTATCCCGCTGCTCCGTTACCGTGGTACGTACATTACCCAAGTGGTCGCGGTAAAAATAATCGTATGCCCATACCATTCCACTATCCCCGTTTGCATAATACTGTTTGGCATACCGTATCCGCCCCTCTTCATGCGCCACCAACTGCAACGCATTGTTCTCATACACAAAGCCATTCATATAATCGGTGGTGGTTACCCGCGCCGGGCTCACCGTATTATCGGTAACGATCTTCTGCAGTTTATTGCCCCCCGCATCATAGGTATATTGCACCGTGCCCTTTGCCGTTACGGTAATGCCCTGTGGCAGGTTCAGGTAATTATAGGCAATACCACTCATCTGCTTGTTCCGGTCGCTGGTCATATTGCCATTGTCGTCATAACCATAATCGGCAGCCGTCTTGGCAGCCGCATCGTATTTGAAATCGCCGAGCTTACTGCTGTTGTCGTTTGCCGAATCCACCACCCCCAGCAGCTTATTGCTGTTGGGCATATAGCTGTACACCAGCCGGTCTATCGCGCTGCTGCCACCGGGTTTCCAGCCCTTCTGCACCATCGTTTTAATATTGCCGTTCTCATCATAGGTCAGGTTACCCACACTGTAGTCGATGCCCGCATCCACATTCCACACTGCACCCGTACCCTGCTGCTGGGTAAAGTCTGCCGTGGTAAGCCTGTTCACCCGGTCGTAATCATAGCCATAGGCTCTCGCCTGCTTATCGCCCGCAGCAGCCCATTTCACCCCGGCAATATTCCCGTTGCGCTGCACCTTGCTGAACCCGTATTCGTAATGCAGCACTTCACTGAAAATGGCCGTATAAAAACCGGTACCCCCACCACCGCTTTCAAGCGTGGCCTGCTCCGCCTTATTGATGCCCGTAAGCCAGCCCCGCACATTGTAGGTCATCTGCATATAAAAATTACTGGCGGCATCACCCAGCCATTTCCTGCCGGGTTTGCCCATCGCATCGTACTCCATCTCGCTGATGCGCTTCCAGGCACCTGCATTCACTTTCATTTCCGTCTTCAGCAGGTAATCGTTGTTGTAGGTACTGCGGGTACACAGGGTGGTACTTTGTGTACCGGGCAGCGTGGCAGCAGGATTGCTTTGCTCCAGTACCGCGCTCAGCGGCTTACCGGTAAAGCTGTAGACCACCGTCTTCCTGTCCGTGCCCCCCTTATGGTTGGTACCCACGGTTTGCAGCACCCTGCCCCTGGTATCGTAAAAAATGGTGGCGCTTACAAAATTGCCGGTACCCAGTACCCGCAGCCGGGTACCCGTAACCATTCCCCGCGTAATATTGGTCCTGGCCGGCACATCGGGGGTTTCATCGCCCGCGCTGGTATTGGCTTGTGCACTGCCGGTGCTGCCCGCATCATATACCCCGGCGCCGGGCATCGTGTATTCATCATAGTAGGTATAACCCAGCCGGGTAAGGCTGCCTTCGGGCAATACAGGTACAGGGTTGCCGGCAGCAATGGCGTCGAGACTGCTTTGCAGCGATGCCTGTGTGCCGCTGCTGTTGTACAGGGCGGTACCCACGGAGCGGTTCAGCTCGTCGTAAAAAGTAACCAGCCAGTTGCCGGCATTGCGCATATTCCCGTCCTGTACATACACCAGCCGGTCGCGCTTGTCGTAACACATGTATACGGGTGCGGCACCGGGCATTTTTTTATACACCATCCTGCCCCGCACATCATACTTATAATCGTAGCACAACTCCGCCACCGTATTGCTGCCCGATACCCAGCCCGCCCCGGCCAACTGCGCCGTGGCTTTGGGCGGCAGTACAAAGGCCAGCCGGTCAAAATCGTCATACACATAATACGTACAGAGCCAGCCCGTATATGTGTCGCCCGGGGCGGTGGCCTCCTGTACTTTTTTCAGGATCACCCGGCCATCCATGTCTTTAAACACCACCAGCCGGTTGTTCTGCTCATCAGTGGTAATGGTTTTGTACAGGGTACCTGTGGGGTAAGGATCGCCAAATACCGGCAGGGCACCCATACCGGTGGCAATACTGATCAGCTTTACATCATCGGCCACGGTATTGATCAGGTACTGCTGCGATACCCCGGCACCGCTGCCCGCCCAGCCATTACCAGGTGCGTAAGTTTTCGTTACCCGGTTGAGCGGACTGGGTTCGATATCCGTTTTTCCGAATGGCGCCTGGTCCAGGTACGCAGTATGGTAATAATTCTGCTGCTCTGCGAAAGCGGCAGGCCTGAACCGGCCATTGCTGCCGGCAGCGGGTGCATAAGGCAGGTACTGCTTTATCTCGCGGCCATAGGGGTCGTATTCATTCACCTGCACAATATCCATCGTGCCATCATAACTGTTGCCCTTCACCACCGTCTGCAGCGGACGCCCAAGCCCGTCAAAATAAGCCGTGGCCATTTTATAATTGGCATTACTGGCCAGCCCCAAAGCGCTTGTATCCGTTACGGCTTTCCGTGCTTCCCAGGTACGCACATAGTTTACCGGCAAGGCATTGTCGTATGCCGCAGGTATAGCAGGCAGGGCCAGTTGCAGGGCCGTTGATCCGTCAGGTTTTACCTGCCCCCAACCGGTGCCCGTGGTCAGCAGCAGCATAACCGCTGCCATTAATTTTTTATACCTCATTAGCCCTTGTTTTTCGGTTCAATAATTTTCCCGTGCCGGGAACAGTAGCAGGATGAGAACAGTTGTCTTGCGTCTCACATCCTGCGTCTCACATCTCATATCCTGATACTAACGACTAAGTACTGAGTACTCAATTCCCAATCCCCCTCTTATACTGGTAGTCCATTACCTTCAGCACATTCCTGTCCATATCCCTGCGTCTCACATCCTGCGTCTCACATCTCATATCCTGATACTAACGACTAAGTACTGAGTACTCAATTCCCAATCCCCCTCTTATACTGGTAGTCCATTACCTTCAGCACATTCCTGTCCATATCCCTGATCAGCTTCAGCCGGTTCATCTGGTCGTACTCATAGTACTGTATGTTGCCACCCGCATCGCTCTGGCTGGTGATGCCCGCCAACGGGTCGTAGGTATAGGTCATCAGTTGTGCTTTTACGGGATAAACCCTTACCTCATCCACCCATACCGTACCCCCCAGTACCACCTGTGCAGTATTGCTTACCCGCCATTCGTAATAAGTCCACCCGTTTACGCTGCGGCCGGTATAAAGCGGTGCTGCCCCGTTCACCTGTACCACCCCCTTCGCCCAGCAACTCACCGTAAAGGTTTTGGCCGCATCAATACTGCGGCTGAGCGTATTGCTGCCGCTCAGGGCAAATACCCGCTTACCCGCCGGTGCCAGCGCCGTGGCCAGCGTAGCGGCTTCATTATACACCCAGCCACCCGTGTTGGTGGTTTCAAAAGAACTGAACGCAACATCTGCTGCCCCCGCATTGGTGGCAATGGCTACCGGCCGCGTATAACCATAATCCCACAAATAACCCGTAACCACCTTACCCGGCTTTTCTATATCGTACAGCACACCATTGGCAAAGCGGTAACGGTCTTCATCCGTATAACGGCTGTCTTTCGTAAGCCCCGTAGCCGTATTGGTAACCGGGGCAAAACTGGCCGAAGGGGCAGCCAGGAGCAATTGCTGCACCGTATTAATGTTGACACCGGAGGAAGAGCCTTCGTCGTAAGCAAAGCGGTTAAACACGGCACCCTGCAGCAGGTTGTTTTTCCAGCGCGTCTGCTCCACAGGCAAAATGCGGTAAGCATCCTGCAATTCGAGTATGGGCTTCAGCTCACTGCCCGCTGCGGCTTTGGCTTGCTGCAAACAGGTGCTTTTGAGCGCAAGCCTGTCGATCCGGCACTGGCTGTAGGCACGCCGGGCATCCATCTTTGCCCAGTTGTATGCAGCCTTTGCGGCCAGCCGGCAGTCGCCATTGCTGCAGGCAGCGTAGGCAGTCGTATAGTTGTCGGAGGCTGTGGCCAATGCCGCCTGATAAGTGGCCCAGCAATTGTCGATCGTTTCACAACCAGGCACCAGAAAGTCGGCCGTGTATGTTGTTTTGGTCACTAATGGCTGACCCTTCGAATTGGTTTGGCTGGTGGTAGTGGGCTGGCTGTGGCTGGGGCTTTCGTAAAGCGTGGTGCGCGTTTGTTGTATATAGTTGCTGGTAAGCGCATCGTAATTGTTTTCAATCACCACCATACTTGTTTTCTTCTCCGACCGCAGTTCAAAATCCGTTTTAACCGCTACCCACAAAGGGCTGCCACCCTGCCGGTTCTCGGCATATACCCTTATGCCCGGCGTTGTTACGGGCTGTACCGTGTAAGCAGGTATATAGGTAATCTCGTTCAGCAGTTTGCCCGTTTCGGTAAAATGTCCCTCATACTTAAGCTCACCGCGCTTGTATTCAAAAGGCAGGGGGGCCGCCGGGTACTCGGGTGCGGCGGGGTAGGCAGACTTACGGTCAATTTTCCGCACCACCACATCACTATTGTCCATATCCCAGAGGTTCGATCCATAATACCGGTAAATACTGTACCCGTTACCCGCCTTGCTCACCTTTACCTCGTTGTAGCCGATATGGTTGCCCTGCGTGGTACTCATGGGCAGTATGGGTGCGGCAGACTTGAGGGCCTTGCGCCCCGGAAAGCTGAAATAAGGCTCTTCCTGGGGCATGTACTCCTCACTATCCATACGCCAGGTGGCACCATTAAAAAACAACTGGCTGAACACATAGCGGCGACCGCTGTTTTTAAGCACCTGTACATATACCGGCCGGCTGTACAGGATGCCCGTGGTGCGGTTGTTTACGGCATAGCTGTAATTTGTGGTCATCACAGTACCCGGCCGTGACGGCTCCGTTTGGGTAATACTTTTTACCCGCAACCCGCCCACGATCTCGTTGTTTTCATACAGCACCGGCACCATTTCCGTGTATTCACCGGTGGCTACCGCACCCAAACCGGCTGCATCTTTATACATCACTATTTTGTAAGTACCTGCCGGCAATGTGCAGTAGGCGGTTTTCTGTTCGCCCACCTGTGCCGACAGGCTGAACACAAAAACATTACTGGCATTATAGATCTGTATGGAAGCGCCACAGGAGGTAGCGGGCCAGGTACAGGAGGGGTTGGAAAGTTTGATCCGGTAAGGGTTGCCGCTGAAAGGCTGGTAAGTGGTGGTGGAGTTGTTGTTGTCGTACCCCACGGCAGTGCTGAAGCGGTAGGTTTTATCATAGCGGTTATAACTTACCCATGCCCGGTTGGGTTCGTATTCAAAAGCGCTGCTGCCCCCCGTAGGATAGGTAATTTTCCGGAGGGTACCGCCCCGCATATCCGGCCATTGGCTATCACGGTTGGCGCCGGGTACGTCTTCAAACTGGTTTTCGGTATAGGTGGGTATCAGGGTATTGTTATCCGCGCCATTGGCAAAACCCCAGTGGTCCTGCGAAAAAGAAAGCGCCCTTGGCACGTTCTCGATATGGTAATCAAAAATATAGGGCGGCAACACCACGGTACCATCGCAGCTTTTCTCCTGTACCTGCAGCAGCTTCAGCTTGCGCGTATCGCTGGTAACCGCAGCCGCACCCCCTACAGCGCCCTTGCCCGATAAGTCGGTAAAATAATCGTACGTAAGCGCAAAGCTTTTACAAGCGCCGCCATTACCCGTAACCCTGATCTCAGCCAGTACCTTCGCCTGCTCATTGGGATAATCGGTAAGGGTAAGCAGCGGGCCGCTCAGGTCGGTCCGCAATGCACCGGGGATAAACTCCACCTTACCATCGGTAAAACTGATCTGCTGCAGCCGTACACCATCCACTATTACCTTGTTGAGGTGCGTACCATCGCCGGCACCGTCCACCCAGGGCGAAGCGCCCCCGCCAATATCGTAGGAAACAGGACTTGCAGAAATATTGTAATAGCTGTATTTCTCCGCAGCATAGCCCAGCACAATCTGGTGGTTGTCATTGGCAGACACCACTTTGTTGAGGTACCAGGCCGATACCGACCGGCCATCATTGCCATAGCCGTTATCCGAGCTGTAGCCCAGTGTGCGCTCTACCGGATCCACATCGTTGGTGGCGGGCGTATTGCCAAAGTAATACCGGTTGCCATCGGGGGTGGTGAGCGTAAAACTTTCGATGCTTTTGCGCAGCCCCGGGGTATAACTGCAAACAATTTTTATATCCTGCTCGGGCAATACCACGGGTACCTTATCATCCCCGAAATAGAACTTGCCGGTATAGCCCGCAAAGTTGAAAAAGAAAAGGTCGGGCTCACCATCCGCATTGCCCTGGTAAAAGTCTTTGAGCATATTGGTGTATTCATTGGGGTTGGCGGGATTATCGCGGTGCCACAGGTAGCTGGGATAGCCACCATCGCTCAGGTAGCCCTTGCTTTGCTCGCTGCTGGCGCTGCTGGTGTAGCGCTCATCGGGCGCACCCTGAATCGTGCGGCTGATCATACCCGGCCCAAAACTCCAGCCTGCACCTACCCAGCCCGCCGGTTCGGCCGGTTTAAGCCCCCCGGCATGGTAATTCAGTACCACAGCCAGTTGCAGCGGCCCGTCCTGCACCGTATAAACGGGGATACTGATCTGCGGGATACCCGTATGGTAGTTTACCGGCACATCCGCATACTTACCCAGTGCCGCCGCATTGGGTGAGGCAACAGATACTTTGTTGTAAAGGTTTTGCTGGGCTGTGGCAGCGAGCGAAACTGTCCAGCAAATAAGGCTGGTCAACAGTGTTTTGTTGTATTGCATACCTGTTCTGTGTAGCCGCCATGGGTGTGGTGAAAGGAGCAGGCTGCACGGGTATAGCGCCGGGTGTTGGTAACCGGTGTTGTGGTGCAACTGTGCTGATTTTCATGTCTGTCCGCAATGGTGCTGGTTGTTGATGAATGCGGTTCATCGCGGGATATTGGTTTCTAACTACCGCTTACAGCTCACCGGTGTGATGAACTGGTCATGCGGTTTTAAGGGTGGCCTGGCCTGTACAAAAGCAAATATGGGGAGATTTTTGCATACCACCAACCCGGAAAAACCCTGTTTTTTTACCCGGAAAAGCATGGTTTCGCAAAAAGATTACCGTAACCATTGATCATCAATGCCTTAAAAATGCGTTTTTCGCAAAAGGGGAATAATGGCGGGGAAAAAAAATGCAGTACCGAGTACCGGGTACTGAGTACCAAGTACTGAGTACTGCTCCCTCCTCAGCCAGTGTTCACCCATAGATATCCCACTCCCCTTTACAGTGGGATATCAGTGGCGCATCAGTGACGCATCAGTGGCGCATCAGTGGCGCATCCTACCTTTTGCCATGGTTTGACATAAGATATGAGACATCAGTATCCCGACAGAACCCCGACTGAGTACTGGGTACTAAGTACTGAGTACCCAGTATTTAGCTTCCCCCTCCTGATACTTGATACTTCTTCTCCTGCTACCTTCAAGGCATCTTTCCTATAGCAGACCCGGGGTAACCCCGTAGTAAAGCCGAGGGTTAGCCGTCTAAGCCCGTCTTTTCCAGTACTGAGTACCAGGTACTAAATTATTTTCCCCCAAGCCATCCTTTTTTCTTTTTCCCTGCGTAACATTGTATATGAACCTGATTTTGCGTAGTAAAAGGGTATGGGGCTTGCTCCTCCTGCTGGTATGTACGTGTACCCGCGCCCAGTATTTCCCCGAAAAAAATTATCCCCAGGGCTATTTCCGCTGGCCCGTAGGCGCCACCATTGGTATTGCCGCCAATTTTGGTGAACTGCGTCCCAACCACTACCATATGGGGTTCGACTGTAAAACGGATAAAAAACAAAACGTACCCATTTACGCGGCGGCAGAAGGATACATTGCCAAAGTAAAGATTGAGCCTTATGGCTTTGGCCGTGCCATCTACATCAACCACCCCAATGGCCTTACCACCCTCTATGCCCACCTCAACGATTTTTATCCCGAACTCGAAACCT
Organism: Chitinophagales bacterium; assembly: GCA_013298665.1. GTDB lineage: Bacteria > Bacteroidota > Bacteroidia > Chitinophagales > Chitinophagaceae > Ferruginibacter. The sequence goes on along the minus strand of JAAFIK010000043.1, from coordinate 31,444 downwards.
ATATCAAACAGCAGCAATATGTACAGAAAAGCTGGAAACTGTTTCTCGATATCCCGCCAACCGCCTTTCCGGTAACCAGGGGACAGTTTATCGCTTACAGCGGCAATACGGGTGGTTCACAGGGCCCTCACCTGCACTTCGAGATCCGCGATACCCGGTCGGACAAGGTACTCAACCCCACCCTCTTCGGCTTCCCCATTCCCGACCATACCCCGCCCGACCTCCTGCGCCTCGCCGTGTACGACAGGTGCATCAGCGTATACGAACAAAGTCCGCGGTTGTACACGCTCAAAAAAGTAAACGGCGTTTATACCACTTCCCCGGCACTCATCGTGGCCAATACAGACAAACTCAGTTTTGCCATTACGGCTTACGACCGGTTAGACAACTCGGGCAATAAAAACGGCATTTACGAAGCCATCCTCTTTGAAAACGAAACCCCGGTTGCGGGTTTCCAGCTCGACAGTATCGGCTACGACCAGACACGCTTCCTCAACGCGCATATCGATTATAAACTGCGCAGCACCGGCGGCCCCTTTGTGCAGCACCTCTCGCGCCTGCCGGGCTACCCGCCATCGCCTTATAAAGATTTCAGCGGTAATGGGGTTATTGTAATTGAAGACGACAGCATACACCAGATACGCATTGCCGTAAAAGATGCAGCCGGCAATACCAGCAACCTGCGCTTCGGGGTTAAACGTGGCTTGGTAAAACCGGAGCCGCCGGTAGTGGATTCCTTTGCCGCCAGCCGGCAGCGCAACTTTCATCCGGGCTTTGTAAACGTGTTTGAAAACAACAAACTGCGCTTCTACCTCTCAGAAACCGCCCTCTACGACTCTATCCGTTTTACCTACCGGGAAACACCCACCGCAAAGGGTACCATTTTTCAACTGCACAATGGCAATACACCCGTCCAGGGCTATTTCCCCATCCACATCAAAGGACCGGCCAATAACCCTTACAAAGATAAAATGGTGATGCAGCGCTACTGGGGTGGCAAAACAGATTTTGCCAGAGCCATACCCGAAGCAGACGACTGGTACCGCGCCAGCTTCCGCGAACTGGGCAATATCACCCTCTTCCCCGATACCCTTCCTCCTGTCATCACACCCGTTGGCTTCAGGAATGATATGGACTGCTCCAAACTAAAACGCATTGTTTTTGTTATACTCGACAACAGTGAAGAACTGCTCAGCTTCAAAGCCGAACTGGATGGCAAATGGCTCCGCTTCAGCAACGATAAAGGGCGTAGTTTTGTATATGATTTTGACGAACAGTGCGGCCCCGGGCCACATGAACTTGTCATCAGCGCAGAAGACTGTGTGGGCAACCGGGCAGAACGGAAGTATTATTTTTACCGAAACATACCATAAAAAATTCGCAGTATGACAACACTAACGGAAGGTACAAAAGCACCCGCTTTTACAGGGAAAGACCAGGACGGCAATACCGTCAAACTCTCTGCCTGTAAGGGCCAGGCCGTAGTTCTGTATTTTTACCCCGAAGATATGACGCCTACCTGTACCGACCAGGCCTGCAACCTGCGTGATAATTTTGCAGCGCTCAAAAAAGCCGGACTGGTTGTATTGGGTGTAAGCCCGGATGATGCTGCCAAACACAAAAAGTTTGAGGCCAGATACAACCTGCCCTTTACACTGCTCACCGATCCTGCACACAGCATCATCAGCAAATACGGGGTTTGGGGTGAAAAGCAGATGTATGGCCGTAAATATATGGGGCTGCACCGCACCACCTTCCTGATTGATGAAAAAGGCATCATCCGGAAAATATTCCTCAAGCCCAAAAGCAAACAGCATTCGGAAGAGATACTGGCCGCCTGGCAACAGGTAAAGGGTATGACAAAATAGACTTTTGTCAGTTACCCGGCACAATCACCCGGCCGCAGTCATTTTCAACCAAACAACCTGTCCGCTATGCTTCCTCCCGGTGTACGCATCAAAGAAAATTCCCGGATCGCCCGTATGGCAGCCTGGAAACTCGGCGCGCGCGGGGTGGCCATGGTACTGGGCAATACGATTCACCTGTACAACACTTCTGCGGATGAATTTCTCAGGAGCAGGCGATGGCTGCGGCACGAGCTCTGCCATATCCGCCAGTTCCGCCGGCACGGCTTTATCCCCTTCATCATCAAGTATTTATGGCAGAGCCTTCTCCACGGCTATCGCAACAATAAGTATGAAGTGGAAGCACGCGCAGCAGAAACAGCACCCTGATGCGGCTATTCCTGTAGTACAATACTGCGATGGTTATGGTTCCGGGTGGTTGATCCTGCTGTGCTTTCTGCCGTATAAAAAGTAAATAGCCAGTCCAATCAGCAACCAGGTACCCAGCCGCAACCAGTTGGTCCAGCCCAATCCGTACATCATTGCACAGCAAACCAATACGCCCAGTACCGGCACCACAGGCACCCAGGGTGTCCTGAATGCCCGTGGTAAACCCGGTGTGGTTTTTCGTAAAATGATTACGGCAATACAAACCAGAACAAAGGCAAACAAAGTACCGATACTGGTCATATCCCCCACAACACTGCCCGGCACAAAGGCTGCAAACAACCCCACAATAACCAGTATTATCATATTTGCCTTATAAGGTGTTCTGAACTTCGGATGCAGCTCACCAAACATCCGGGGCAGCAGTCCATCCGTACCCATGGCATAAAACACGCGCGACTGCCCGAGCAGCATCACCAGGATGACCGAAGAAAATCCGGCAAGGATCGCTACCGTTACAAATTTCGCCAGCCACCCGTACCCTGCCATATACCGGGTAATGGCAAAAGCCACAGAGGCTTCCTTTCCCCCGTTTCTGAAATCATCAACAGTAGCAATACCGGTTAACACATGGGCAAACAGGATATATAATACGGTACAAATGGCTAAGGTACCCAGTATGCCAATGGGCATATTTTTTTGCGGGTTAATGGTTTCCTGGGCAGCCGTACTCACGGCATCAAAGCCAATAAAGGCAAAGAACACCGTACCCGCGGCGCCAAGTATGCCCATCATACCGCCGAAGTGATGGGTTACACCATGCCCGTCGGTAAACATCGCCGGTGGAGGAATATAAGGCGTATGGTTGGCCGGGTTAATAAACCCCCAGCCCAGTATAATGATCAGTAAAACAATGGTCACTTTTACAATAACAATAAGGCCATTCAGCAGCGCTGATTCCTTCGTGCCCCTGATGAGCAGTAAACTGATCACCCCTACAATAAACAAGGCCGGCAAATTGATGATGCCCTGTTCTCCCCCGGCCGATACCTGAAACGGCGAATGGGAAAGTGCATAAGGCACCGGGTTTACATGAAGCACATTCACCAGTAGATTATTCAGGTACTCGCTCCAGGAAATGCCAACGGTGGCTGCACCTACAGCGTATTCCAAAATAAGGTCCCACCCGATAATCCATGCTGCCAGTTCACCCATGGTGGCATAGGTGTAGGTATATGCGCTGCCCGAAATGGGTATGGAAGACGACAACTCGGCATAACACAATCCTGCCAGTGCACAACCAATGGCAGCAATAATAAATCCTATCGTAACGGAAGAGCCTGCGCTCTGTGCTACGGCAGTGGCGGTACTCACAAAAATACCTGAGCCGATCACGGCACCGATGCCCAGCGCAACCAGCGACCAGGCGGTCAGGGTTCGTTTCAACCCCTGCCCTGGTACAGCCGTTTCAGTTAAAAGTTGGGTAATGGTCTTTCTTTTCCAGACAGACATGCGCAGTTGATTTTATGGTTTACAGATCCTGATATATATGTTCAGACTTTGACCCGGAATTTGCAGTGGCCAAATTTGGGCTTAACGCCGGCTGCTCAATGGATACATTTTCTTTAATGCTGCAGCCGATGCCTCATAGTGGGGTACAGCCAGCCCGTATTTGGGGGCTTCCTGTATCGCGTACAGCACGAGGGCTTCCATTTCCGTTGGTCGTTGCTGCTCCAGGTCGAGCTGAAAGGAAGATTTGACACCGGGAGAGAAATTGGCGAGTAAGGCACAGCAATTCGCGATCGTATGTTCCGCACTATCCACCTGTTTTGCCCTGGCCAGGGCCAGCAGTTCTGCCACAAGGTTGACGTATAAGCTTTTTGAGTCTTCATTTTCCAGTATCTGCGTAAACGTTATGTTGTGCAGTGCAGTAACCACCGCTGCCGGTGAAACGAATATGTATTTTTTCCAGAGCACCGGCCTGATGCTGGTGGTAAATACTGCATCGATACCTGCGGCCTGTAAGAGTGCGGCAATATCCGCCCCTCTTGTATCAGCAGTATCACTATTGCCAAAAAACAACCGGGAAGGTCCGCTTTTGTGCTGCACTGTTCCCGCACCGGTAATCACCGCCGAGATATAGATACAACCTTCTGATAACGTAGCCCCGGGTGGCAGAAAGGGCGCAATCGTCTCATGGCCGTTTACCGTATTCTGTGTGGTCACCACCGTGGTTTGCGGTGTTATACAGCTACGGTACTGTGTGAGCAGGGTATGTATACCATATTGCTTGGTGCAGAGGATCAGCACATCAACCGGTCCGATCACCTGCGGATCCGCAGCCACGAGGTGCGGCCGGCAAATCAGGGTCTCCTTGTCCATGAGGAGCGCCAGTCCCTTGCTGCTGATGGCTTCCGCATGTGCCCCCCTGCAGATAAATATAATTTCAACGCCGGGTTTGCCGGCGTAATAGTGCGCTAACTTTCCGCCGAGGTACCCGCCGATACCCCCAATGCCTGCAATGGCAATTCTTGTTGTACGTTTTGTTTGCATGTTGTCTGTATAAAGGATGTATAAATATAAAACGCAGTCTGGCTGGCGCTGCGCTGCCCTTTTTTCGTGTACCGGTAAGCATTGCAGACATTAGCCGGCCATGCTCAGTTGAATCACCTGTGCTTCCATCAGGCCGATGATGGGGGGCGTGGTTACCCCGATCATATTCAGGTAAATGCACAATGCCCCGCGATGGTGTATTTCATGTACAAACATGGCCCGTAAAAAATGCCCCCTTTGCACATCCCTGCCATCCAGCGACCGGATGGTTCTGCCCATGTCTGCATCAGTCAGCAACTGAAAACGGGCGATGGATTGCCGGTGCAGTTCATCAAACCAGGCCACAACGCCGTCATAGCCGTCTGCCAGGTTCTTGCCGCAGCCTGTATAGCAGGGCGGATTACCCAATGCCACCTCGGCAAAGACAAACCGCTCAATACCCGCGATATGCCTTACCAGATCGCCGATGGTAAACTTTCCCGGTGCATACGTCCAGTCAAGCTGATCCGGGGGTATTACTGCTATAACGCGTTTGGTAGCCTCCCTTTGTTTTTCATAATAGTCGAGAAAAGCTGCGGTTGATTGTATCTCCATTAAATATATTTTTAGATTATACCGAACGGTATTTAAAGCAAATATATATAAAATATACCAATCAGTATAAAATAGATAATATTTATGTTGCCGGATAGCAGACACACGATCCATGCCATAGCAATAGTGTCTGTAATGACAGGTTACAGATGGTAATCACCCCTTGCCGGTTTATCTGGCAGCAGAACGGTAATTGGTTGATCAGCATTCTGAAGTGGGCGGCAGACTGCCCCCATCAACAAAAACGGCTGCCATCCGGCAGCCGTTGTATAGCCATGTTTGTAACAGATATCCTTTACTCCTTACCCGCATTGAGGCGATCCTGAAGTACTTTAAGTTCGTCAAACTTACCTTCATCAGCCAGTCTTGCCTGCTCAGGCCAGGTGGCGGGATCGTGTATCTGGAACCTCGGGCCTGCATCCACCAGTATTTGTTTGAGCTGGTCAACCGGTGTATGGTGCAGTTGCTTCCAGGTGAAGATACCGGCAGCATTGAAGAGTTCTTCAATTTTGGGGCCGATGCCCTCCACAATTTTGAGGTCATCGGGTACCACAGGCGCCGGGGCAGGTGCAGCAAAAGAGGCCTGTGCTGCGGCCAACTGCGCACGTAAGGCCTCGTTATCGGCCTCGGCTTTGGCCAGGCTCACGCGCAGGGCATCCAGATCGGCGCCGGTACCCGCTGCATTAGCCGCAGCACGTTTCAGTTCTTCAATTTCGCTTTGGGCCTGTTCTAAACGCAGCCGGGCATTACGGGCGTCAATTTCCGTTTCACCCAGTTTTGCCTTTGCAGCACCGGCAGCAGCACTAAGGTTGGCCTGGAGCGATTGATGCCCCGCTTCAAGTGCAGCTATGCGTTGCTGTTGTGCAGCAGCAGCACTTTCCGCAGCAGCGAGTTTGGCCTTCAGTTCATCAGCTTCGGCGGTATTGCTTTGTTGTTGCCCCCCCGCCGCTTTCAGCTTTTCATTTTCCACCGTAAGGGCGCCTACTTTACCACTCAGGTCGCGCACATCGTTGCGCAAACCATTGATGTTATCATTTTCCCGGATGATGCCATCGCGCTCGGCCCGGATGGCATTGAGTTCCACATTGAGGCGCCGGATCTGGAGTTCATCATCGGCAAGGCGTTGCTTCAGTGCATCCAGATCGCCGGTATTGGCCGTCAGTGAAGCATTGAGCGCACCCGCTTTCTGCAGTTCACTACTGAGGCGGGTTTCAGTACCTTCCAGTTCGCTGATGCGTTTGTACAGGGCATCAAGGTTGATGCCGGCAAACTGTGCTTTTACCGCCAGTGCCTCCGTAATATCTGTTTTGAGCTTACTGTTGTGCGTTTCCAGGTCGCGTACCTTGTCCTTGAGCGAATTGAGTTCCGATTTATCCACGGCAGCATGTACCACAGGCGCAGCAGCCTTCATGGATTTTGCCTTTTTCAGATCGGCTTCAAGCGTTGCCTTGTCCTGCTGCAAACCGCTGATCTGGGTTTTGTAATTGCCATTCAGGAAATAGCGGAACAGGTAACCCAGCAGAAAGGGGACAAGCAGGGCAAGCAGCCAGTGCCACCAACTGAGGTTGCAAACGGCAATGTCTAATAATGTGTTGGGAGCGAACATATCGATGGTAGTTTATAATGTTTATTGAAGATTGATTTCTACGCGGCGGTTGAGTTTTCTTCCACCGTCGCTATTGTTGTCGGATACGGGTGCTGTTTCGCCACGGGCGGCCGTAGTAATGGCTGTGGCAGCCACCCCTTTCTCCACCAGTTTGGACTTAACAAAATCAGCCCTTTGCTGCGAGAGTGCCATATTTTTTGCGTCGTCGCCCACATTATCGGTATGCCCCGTAATGGCAGCCTTCAGCGCGGGGTTGGCCTTGAGTCTTTCCGCAACCCTGGTAAGGGCAGCTTCTATCTCCGGCTCCAGTTGTTTGGCATTGGCGTTGCTGGCAAATCGTACAATCACTTTGGCATCGGTTTCTTCCACGAGCGGAGCCGGAGCATTGGTGCTGTGCAGCCAACTGAAATCGGCAGCAGCAAACCGTTGTGTCTGGTAAGCTTTATCGTCTGACGCCCGCTTTTCAGTTACTATTTTGATGAGTTGCGGCGGGAGGGAATCTTTAAGCATTTGTTTGATGTTTTCGCCACGTTCGCGGGCAAGCTGTTCACCATTGGCTTCCCCGTCATAGTACCAGGTACGGATCACAAGGGTATCGGTAGCAATCCGGTTGCGGAGCTTACCGGACATGTAGGCGTTGTATCCATCACCGGCAATGGCCTGGTTCTTTCCCCAGTCGAACGACAGGGGTAAACTTGCAGCAGTAGCCGGGCCGGGCGATACAGGAGCCGATGGGAGGGTTCCCGTATCGGGGCAGCATTGACGTTTGTTGTCCTGCCACCAGTTCCAGGTAAACCATCCCCAGAGCACAAGCAGTGCCAGCATAATGAGCGATCTGGTATTCATATATTATAATTGTTTATACGCAAACACATGGTTTTGACCACTTCTATACAATACAAACCCTCCTTTAACGGGGGGATGTCTGCATAGAAAGTTGGGTTTAAAAAACAGGAAAAGGTTATGAGGGGGTAAGATAAAACTTTTTTGGAGAAATACAAGGGCGGCTACCGGCAATCTTGTGGTGATACGATTATCGGGTAAGGGCAAGCATGGAGATGACCGGGTAAAAATTTTACATCCGGCAACATATACCCCGAAAGCGATTGGTGAAGCAGATTGCACACGCCAACCGGTCATTCTCCGGCGGACGGCAAAGACAAAAGTGACGACAGAAATGTTTTAAAAGACTGGAGGGCATGGTGGTGCAGGTTCCAGTGCTGCTCAATGGTATAATCCCGGTGTTCTGCTTTCAGCAATTTTTCACGTTCCTGCTTCGGCCTGTCCGACAGCAGCATGTCCAGATAGGCATATATCCGGGCATGGCCGAGCTTTTTGCGATACTGTGCAACACATTTCTCGTATTCAAAAAAACACGCCATCAGATCCCGACGCACGGCTATATCTGTAAGCAGGTCTTCCAGGTTGCCAGGCTGTTGGTGGTTGGGAAAAAGAAAAAGCGCAACAGGTATCTTAAAGCGATCAAAATCCGAGAGCACTTCTTTTTGCCGGTCTTCAAAATTGTTGTCGGCATCCGCTATCAGGATGATGCGTTTGCCGCTGTCATGTGCCTGCCGGATGGCTGCAGTGGGTTTTCCTTCTGTTTTATACCCCGACCAACTGCCCAGCGGAACGAAAGCAACGTTTCCCGGGTCAAGGCCAAAGATGGTTTTGAGGTAATCCGCTATAAACTTAGTATCCGATTTGCCTTCGGCAAAAATGGTAAAAGGTTGCATAGGTTAATCATTTTACCTGATTTCGCTATCTGCGTTCAGGGCGTTTTCGAATTCGGTGTAGCGCATGGTATAGGCCATGATGCCATCCGGTGTATCGGCCAGGCGGATGATACGCCCTTCCGCCTCCAGGCCTTTTTCTTTCAATGCATGGGCAAACGACTGGATGCATTCTTTGGAATGAGTGGTGGCAAAAAGTTGCTTCTGGTTGTCTTTACTCATCGTCAGCAGCGCGCTGATAAACCCGGTCAGGCGGCTATGGTGGACACCTGCATCCAGTTCATCAATCATCAGGCGGCTGTAGATCTGTTTATCCGAAAAAATCGAAAGCAATATGCGGAATATCTTTAAGGCACCGTCGCCATACATACCCAGGGGTTGCAGGTTGTTTTTCCCTTCTTCGGCTATCAGGAGGACGGGGGTGCTTGAAAACCCGGCGTTTACTTCAATATTCTCTAACCCTGGAATGAGTACCCGGAGTGCATGAACAAAAGCGCTTTTTTTATCCACCCGCACCTGTATATACTCAGAATACTTTTCGGTAAGTTCATGGGTATAATAGTTGCCAAAGGGGATGTAGGGAATGTTGATGTTAAAGAAATAACCAGCGCCGGTTACTTCTTTTTTGTGAAACTTTATTTGCCCGTTATCACTATCAATTTCATGTAATGAACTATTGTCCGCTGACCGGTTATCTGTCGAAAAACGATACCCGGAATATTTGGTAAACCCCAGGTCTTTTGCAGGTTCTCCCGAAAAGAATTCCCTGAAATACATCCTGACCGGGCTGGTAGTGCCGAAGGTAGAAAAAAAGTAACTCAACACTGGTTCCCGCAGGTTATTAAACCGTTTAACATAAAGCATAATATCATCCAGTGCATCCAGGAAGTAATGCGGGTTCTCGTGGCACATCAGTGCTTCCAGCAAAGAAGTCTTGCCCACATTGTTGTCGCCTACAATAAGGTTATACTGGCCGATGTCTTCAATTTTCAGTCTGGCAAACTTCTTAAACCCGCCAACCTCGAATGCTGTTAAGTGATTGCGCTCCATGCTGCTGATTTAGCCAAAAATAATCATTTTACGCAGAATCTGGTGTTTTCAATGAGGCGATGTGCTTAAGGCAAATGCCCCATTGCAACCCCGCCAACCATTATATAGCGCACTTTTTCTGCATCCATCAATTTCCGGAAGTGCAGCAAATCCTCATCAAATACATCCATCTATTTTTATACTTTTTGGCAGGTTACTTTGGCATTTCTCAGCATTATTCCCCTGCGCATCAGTTTTGTCATCAGCCTGAAGCGTTCGGTATATGTCATTTTCAGCGCATCCTGTAACTGGGCTATTTCCCGGGGCTCCCATGCCCATGGGGTACCGGGCCCGTCTTCATGCAGGATGGAAGCATTTTGTTCAGGTTGTTTGTACGCTTTAGCCATACCGCAATTTTCAGCTTTTGGGTAAATTTTCTGTTTTAGTTGGTGTTCGCTTGTCTCCATCCACCCCACTGGCCACAGCCTGCCCCGCCCATGCGGGGGGTGACAGGCCAGCCGGAACGTGGTTTTTTGTGCAGGTTTTTTCGGCCGGCCATGTGCTGACCGGGTCAGGCGAACTGCTACCTATCCCTTTACACTATCGTCCGTTAAAATACCAGCCCGCCACTGCCGCATACCTGAATTTCTTTTCCGGCATGCCCTGCTGCAGGTAAAAATTTTCCTGCTGTATTTTATTGGCGATATAGTTATCCGGTTTATCAAAACCGGCATTGTACACGGTGGCATACCATTGCAGTTTTTCGGTTTCGCCGGCAAAGGCATGATGCTGGTATATGTTGTTGCAGAGGGCGACAAAGGCGGTGAGATAGACCAGTTGGTAATCTTTGTCCTGCAACCTTTCTACACGCTCCATGCGGATGTCTTCGGCTGCTGTTGCAGGATAAGCTAATTGCAGTTCATTGTATATACTGTCGGATAATAATTGTTTTGCTTTTGTTTCTACGGTTTCGGCAAAGGTTGGTTTCATCTGAAAAAGTCCGATGGAAAAATTGGCATAGGCTTCCCCAAATTGTACGTATAATGTGCGGAGGCTTTCTGTTTCAATGCCATCTTTTATAGCGCTGTACCGCATTACTTCGGGAAAAACAATGGCCTGCATAAAACGGGGGGAGACCTTACAGAGCGTTGCGCAAAGTGCAAACCCTGTATCCATTTGCTGCAATACGATTTTCGCCTTTGCGGCCTTGCTGCCAAAGGCTGCTCCAAAATCCGGATCGGTTACCCTTTTGCCCAGGTAACCAAATCCTGCAACCAGCAACAGGCCGGTAACAGCCAGCAGCCGGTTATAAAACTTTTTTACATAAAAAAACCCCGGTATCGCCGCTATCATTTTTCCTCATTTTATAGTAATACAAAGCAGTTTCAGTACCCAGCGTAACCACTTTGGGAAAAGTGATATAGGATACATCTTCCATGCTGCCATCACCACGATACAATTTGCCTTTTTCGTAATACACTGATTTTTTTACATCGGGCAATAAGAACAACCGGTTGCTGTTGGTGATGGGTACTTTAAAGGAAGCGGCTTCTTCGCCATTTACCAGAATCTGTGCAGGACTTTGTGCCGGCACGCTGATGATATCGCCTGCATCACTCACTTTAAGCAACCCGCCTCCACCTGAATACATTTCCTCCATACCTGTTTCTGCTTTTTTTCCGGTAGAGGAAATGGTCAATATTTTTTGCGTTTCATTGACCATGACTATACCGAGGCCATGCTTAAAACCATTGCTTACCAGCATTCGAACGGGCATACTGTTCGGACCAGACAGTTTTTGCTTCAATGCGCCTTCATTGATCAGAAAACTGTTACCCATACCCATTTTGGCTGTCACGGCACTGGCGCCACCAATCGTTACGAGGGCAAAGAATTTTTTCTTATCGGGTGATTCTATTATTTTGGCTACATGATCAAAAGGACCATAGTTTTTGCCATTGAATACGATGTGTAATTTCCCGCCAATGGTTTTGCAGTATTGCAGGGTTACCGGGTCCTTTTTATCATTACCCAGGTTGATATTGCCATCGCTGCTGTTGCTCCGTTCTTCTTCATCTTCGTCCTTCTTCATACTGGGCAACGGAATTTTGTCGTATGTAAAGGGTCCCGTCCGGTTGCCGTCTTCTACCAGGTAATACTCATACCTTTTATTGACCGTTACAAAAGCATAACTCAGCTTGTTGTCTTTGGCAATTACACTGGTTTCGTCGTACAGCAATTTTTCACCACCGGCTCCATCTAATGTAAATACCGCGCGGCAGGCAGTGGTGTCTATCCAGTCCCTTTTTGATTTTTGTCCGGGGTTTCCGGCATCAGCATTGTTGTTGCTGCCTGTATTTTCATCCCCGTTGCTTTTTTTGTCGCCTGTTTTTGAAGGCTCCAGTACTCTAGCCGCTTTGTCTTTCAGCTTCTTAAACAGTTGTGCCTGCGCGGCCGGAAAAACCAGCAGGCTACACAGCATAAGTGCCATTATTTTTTTCATTACCGTTATTTTTAATTTTTAGTTAATCCTGTTTTTATTTCTTTACGTACTGCAGATATTTTACGCCTGCTGACAGCAATAGTTTCACCGCACCCCCTATGCCCTTGTCTGCCCGGAAAATCCGGTCATTGATGGGGCGGCCACTAACAGTATCCGTTGTATCATTACTTATGCCCAATACCACCCCGTATAATGATTTGCACATCAGCTCTGCACCGATGGTTGCCAGGCCAAAATTCCTGGCCCTGTTGTTATTGTTCATGGAGATGCTGCCGATACCATTCGCTGTATTGGCAACACCCGTGGCCGCCGATTCTATGCCCGCGGCTATAGATATAGAAACAGTTTTTGCATAATAATTTAATTGCATTACAACCTGTTTATTCCATTCACGTTCAAAATCACTTTCAATACTTCCCTTACTGGTGGCATTTTTGAAAATTCATGTCTGCAACTCTTTTATGATAAGCATTGCCCGGCCGGATAAAGCGACTGCTTTACTTAGTCACTTTTGCCGAACGCAGTATAATCGCCATAGCCTGTATCCTGCAGCCAAAGTATGCGGGCTCCTTTTATACAGGAGAAATAGGCGTTGTATTGTTTAGGCTTCCCTTCTATTTCAGAAAAGTTGACCTGCCAGTTGCCGGGTAAAGAAAATTTACCACTTGCTTTTACACTTTGAAATTTAATATTCCCAACAAAGCCGTTTGCTACGGTTAAATCCCATTTATAGGTATTACCTGTGCCAAATTCAAAATTTTGATTGGATGAATGTGTGTTTGCTCCTGCACTGGCACCCGTATTGGCATGCACGTATTGGGTAAGCCCCGTAAAGTTATTGGTCCATTTACCTTTCAGATCTGAAGCGGCTACTGCAAATTTATTCCTGAACTGCATGTTGGCTGTTTTGTCCCAATCAAATTCGGTATTGTGGTAAGCGCCGAATTCATTTTCATAAACTGCTTTATTATCTGTAACAAATTCAAGGTAACTACCGGAACCGGTGCTGTAGTGTTTTTTGAAAAGAACAATATGAACAGTTTTACCTGTCGCATTCTCTGTAGCGTCTCCCTGCATAAAAGTAATGGATTCCCAACTTTGTATGCTCTGCCATTCGAGGTTCTTCAAACTACTGTATCGCGGCGCTACTAAAATATTCCAGGCGTTATAGTCCGCCTCTTTTAACACTGAATTATACGCGTCCGCTTTTTTGTTTGGGTAATGTATGAGTACCCTGATATCTCCTTTTGCCACTGAAACAAAGTCTTCCTGCACAGTACTTGTCCAGCCATCATCAAAGTTGGTAGTGGTAAATGCAAAACCGTTTTTTGGGACGATAGTATTGGCCTGTACAGGCTTAACGGGATTTATTGGCGTTTTGCCGGGGGCGGCAGTTAATTTCTTAAGGGTTACTGATGCTAAAAAAGCGGTCATCTCCTGCTGATACACATCACTATTGGTAAGTGCCAGTATATTCACCATTTTGTTAAACCCGCTGGAGGTTACCAATAATGCAATGCCGTTATTCCCATCTTTTGTAAAAGGAGCATACCCACTTTGTGCTTCCCATCCATTTTCGCTGGATGGTGCAAGCATGGTTGGTACTGCTGAAACAGCTACCACTTCTTTTACAACTGTTTCCCATGCGGCATTAAAATTTTCCTTACTATCCGGGGTGCCGGGTAATGCTTTAAATAACATCAGCAGGCAGTACGTGCCTTTTGCGGCATCTTCCTTTGAATACCGGATAGTGCTTTCTGTTGATTGTTTCTTCCAGCCCCTGGGTGCGGTATAAGTGGTTATGTCAAATACCTGCGGTTGGGCAAACGCAGTTAATACCTGTATGATTAAAAGGAGCAATAATATATATTTTTTCATGTGCATTAATTATTGATTATTCAGTGCATTGCCTGTATGGAACGTGAAAATGCCCGAGGAGGCGTACTTTTTGTCATACTTTTCACTGCACCCGGCAACAACATAGCTTCCATACTTTGAAAGCATGGGTCGCGATGTGCTGCCGGTAGTGGTGCCTGTAATGGGAAATATCTTTCCGGTACGGGTATTTTGTAATACGATGTTTCCCTTTGGCACACCCAAATCGGAAGCCGCTGTATTGTACGTAATCCAATTGCCGTCATCACTTATGCCTATCCTTTCTCCCTGTCCGATGGGGCTGTCGCCGTTACTTTCAAGATGATCAGGGCCGGTGCTGATGCGTTTTACTTTACCTGAAGCAATTTCATACAAAAAAATATCCTGCATGCCATTATTATCATCAGGAACTATATTGGTTGCAGTGGTGGCATAGGCGATGAACTTTCCGTTGCCGGATATTGCCGGCGCTACTACACGGCTGCTGCTTTCTGTTCCCTGGTTTCTTTCGCCACCCGTTGCGGTAAGGCTTATTCGTTGAAGTGCAGATTTACCATGCTGCCACAAAAAAATATCCCAAAGGTTATTGTTATCCCCTTTTACCAAACGATTGCTGAAGGCGCAAAAAGCTACCTGTTTTCCATCGCCTGATACAGAAGGGGAGTACCCACTGGCTGCTTTGCCTGTTTCATAATCTTTGCTGATTATTTCATTACCGCTTGTTTGGTTGTACACATACACATTGGGGGTGGAAAAAACGGGTTCCAGCGGCACTATATTACTTGCCCCGGATGTATAGGCAATTACACTGCCATCATCTGAAACCGAAGGTTCATAACTTTCCCCGTTGGCAGGGCTCCCTGATGGGGATGTACTGACTAATTTCACTGATCCTGACTTTGCACTCCAAACAAATACATCTCTTGCTCCATTGTTATCATTACCGGCGAGGTTGGTGGCATAGGATTCAAATGCCACGGTTTTACCGTCGGCAGAAATGGCCGCCATCTGGCAATTTCCATTTGCTTCTGCGCCGATAGTGGTTTTACTGATGAGTTTTGTTACACCGGTTTTCCGGTCTCTCAGAAAAATTTGCCGGAAATTTCCACTGGAGCCATCCATGTCTTTTCCATAGGCACCAAATGCAACATATCTTCCTTCATCCTCACCAGCGCCACCGATAACCGGATTAAAACTTTCATAGTAGGTGTTCAGGATTTTATTATCCGTACTCCGGCTTACAAGGTCATAGGTTTTATCGCAACGTACGCTTACAACAGTGGTACCAGACATATTACCTGTCGCGTTTTCATAAACAGCACAGCCCAAATCCGGAGGGGCGGATTTTACCATTACGGAATAGGCTGTGCCTGCCGGATAGGACTTAGGGAAACTGAAATCCATTGTTTGCAACCAGGCATTTCCGGTTCCTGAGGGCTGGGTAACCGTTACAGTATCGCTGTTGTTGATTTTTAAAACAATTTTTGTTCCTGGTGGTGCGGTAAATGTACCTTTTTGCTTTATGGTTGCAGATGGTGCGCCTGTTCCCTGATTTTTCCTGCAATCGCACTGTATGGTAACGGGATTGCTTGATACAACACCTGAAGCCGGGGTAAAAATACATGGCCGCGGCCCGCCGGTTTGCGTGATGAGTAACGGATCGCCTACCGGGAACCCTCCCAGATTGGTAGTAGTAGAAAAAGGAATGGTATAGGTTCGTTTGTATTGATCAGAAAACCTGAAGGTCTCGCCGGTTTCCACCCCCATAATGTTCATCCGGATGATGGTTAATGCAGGAGGCGCACTATTTAAGGTTATATAAACATCCGTATTGCCAACAACTCCCCTTGCTATACTGTCGGGATTGCCGGTAGTGCTGAGATTAGCAGGTCTGGGTGAGCTGATCAGCCTGACTGTAAAGGATTCTCCCGTGCGGAACAATCTGGAAAAAGATACAACCATCTTTCCCGAATCTGCTATCATTCTTTCGCTGCCATTCAATTCAAGTTCATACCTGTCATTTACAGGCATTAAGGAGCCTGCATAACTGACCTGAATTTTAAATGCGGGTACGTCATTTGGCTTCTGCTTACCTTGCTGTGCCAGTACTGCCACAACAGGGCAAAGTAATCCGGATATCAGCAGCAGGAATTTTTGAACACTATTTTTTTTCAAGTGTACTGATTTTTGCTTTTAACAGTTCAATCTGTGCTTGTTGTGCTTTAATGCTTTCAATCAGCAATGGCACCAGCCTCGCATAATCCACGCCCTTGTAACCATCCTTTTCATTCACCGCTTCGGGTATTATTTTTTCTACATTCTGCGCCAGCAAACCTATTTGCCTGCCGGGCTGAAAGTTGTTTTTACTAAACTCCCCGGCTTTCATGTCATACTCCACTCCATTGAGCTGCAGCAGTTTCTGTAAAGGAGATTCGATGGATGTGATGTTTTGCTTAAACCGTTCATCGCTGGCATAGGTTGTACCGTTTACCCAAAGGTTACCAAAGATGGAGAAGGCAAAAGCGCCATTGCGTTCGGCCTTGGCCAGTTCGGTAAATGCACCTGTGGTTTCAATTACACCCAGGCTTACTTTGCCATTGGGTATATCGTTTTGAAAACGCAATTCGCCCGGGTAAGCGCCAATGCCTATATCGCCATAAGTGCCCCTGAACAGCGATATTTTGGTAATGCCGAGTGCATTGGAAAACTGCAGTGGCACTTGCGCCGCCGCACCGTTCAGCCCAATGCCCACATTGCCCGTGGTGGTATTCATGGTTAATCCGAACAAAGCACCGGTATTACCATAAAAACCCACCTGGTTATCACTGGACAAACCTATAAATGCGGAGTTGGCAGTATTGGCCGCGTTGGATAACCAAAGACCGGCCGTTTGTGAGCCGGTTTTTATTTGCAGCCGGCCGCTTGTTTGAAAAGTAACTTCACCGCTGTTGATGGTACGTGCCTTCTCAATAAAATTGTAGCTGTTGCCATAACCCAATGCGATACTGGTGTTGGAACCATCGGAGTACATTTGCAATAATCCGCTTTGTATGCCAAAGCCATATTGAGGAGCGTTGCCCAGCCCGCCGTATAAAGAAAGGCGGTTGCCCAGGCGGTTGCTTAATGACATGGAGTCTAATGTAAGCTGCCCGCCCACGGACGTATTGTTGGGCAGTTTGGTATTGCCGTATTTGGAGAGGATATTGCCCGCCACTACCAGGTCGCCACGGGTTTCCAGATTGCCCAAAGTGGTAAGGGTGGAGCGGAACAAGCCATTGCCTACCACATCCAGTTTGGCAAACGGGGTATCTATACCAATACCTACACGGCCGGCATTATTATTGGCTGTTGGCACCTGGCTACTTTCTGCCGCACATATTTTAGCACTGCCATCGGCAAGTACGGTACCGGTGCCGGTATAACGCATCATGCGGATATATACAATGCTATTGGGCGTGAGGTTGGTCCAGTTAAGGCCAAAAAAAGTACAGCCCAGTTCGGTAAAACTGCCGTTGCAGGCGGTAGCGGTATACGCTACCAAACAAGTGCCGTTATAAGTATGGTTGATGCGCAGTTTGCCACTGGCGGGTACCCGTAGTTTAAACCACACATCTCTTACGTTGGCACCGGGCATGGGGGCAATACAGGAAGGGTTGGGTATGGAAGGGGTAAGCGTAGCCCCCGACCAGTTGTAAAAAGTAACCGGTGTACAGTCCTGGCCCAGGGGGTCTGCGGGATCTACCGGAAAGAAACCCGCATTGCAGGGCTCGTCTGCCAGTACATTATTATTGCTTACACATATTTTGATGGCCCCATTGGCAAATGCTGCCGTATTGGAAAAGCGCCTGTACACACGCATATATACTTCACTGCCGGGTGTAAGTCCTGTAAATTCCCTGGAACCTTCACCCGGCACATTGGTGTAAAGACAGGGATACCCATTGCTGAAGCTGTTGAATATGGCCAGGCTGTTGCAGGTGTTGCTGGTGTACAGTTCTGCAGTATAAGCGTTACCGTCTGAAGCAGCGATGTTTACAATGGCCCTTCCGTTGGCTGGTACGGTAAACTTATACCATACATCCAGGTTTTGAAAGTTCTCACACCAGGTGTTGCCGCTGCCACTGCTCCAGGCTGCGCCCGTATAGGTGAAAGTGGTAGTGGGCTCGCAGCCCAGGTTTTCTACAGGTATATTGGGGGCGCCGCAACTGTTGTCGTTGGCGGGCTGGGCCATGGCTGCTGCGCTGATCAACAGGCAGATACAGCAGATGCACAATAATCGTTTCATACAAAAAACCTTTTGCCAAAATTATCGCCTTGAAAAGTGAGGGGCAATAGGACATTAGTCAGTGTACGATGGAGAGTACCTATATTTAGGGAGGAAACAGGCAGGAATAATAAAATACCGGAAAGCTGACCGCAGGGCATACTACAGTAACTGATCAATACTGTTTTCCAAATACCTTGTTAATGGCTTCGGTTTTATTCTGCACATGCAGTTTTTCATACACTTTGTACAGATGCTGGCGTACCGTACCAAAGCCGATACCGAGCTGGTGCGCAATTTCTTTGTACAACAGGCCTTTGGCGGTGAGTTCCAATACTTCTTTTTCGCGGGTCGTAAGCTTTGCCGCTTCCGTGGCAGCAGCAGGTTCCTGTTGAAATACGGTAACCAATTTACGCGCAATAGAAGCACTCATAGGACTGCCGCCGGCATACAATTCTTTCACTGCGGCAATAATCTGCAGCGGTGCCGTTTTTTTGAGCAGGTAGCCACTAGCACCAGCTTTCAGCGCCTCAAATACCTGATCGTTGTTTTCATATACGGTAAACATCATAAACTGGGTAGCCGGAGCCAGTACTTTTACTTTCCGCACACATTCAATACCGGTCATGCCCGGCAGGTTGATGTCCATGATTACAATATCGGGCAGCAATAGTGGCAACTCAATAGCAGCGGCCTCTGCCGTACGAAAACTGCCGGCCAGGTATATGTCCGGGTCTTCCTGCAGAAATGCGGCGAGCCCATCAGTTACTTCCTGCAAATCTTCCACTATCGCTACTTTGATTGCCATTGTTGCAAATATATTGTTTCTGTGGCAGATGAATAATAGGACAAAAGTCAGGGATTTCAATACCCATCCCTTCCTTCACCATCCAGCCCGTTATCCATACACGCCATTCCCCCGCTATGCATGACCATACCTTTAGCAGACAATTCCCCCAGGTCAACCCTACGCAAACATAGCCTGCCCCCATACCAAACCCGGTTCCCCTCACCCCTCCAGTGGAATCACAATATCCACCACCATACCCCCATCATTATACAAACGTATCTCACCCCCGGCGTCAAGTATCCGCTTTTGCATATTCGCCAGTCCGTTGGCAAAAGGACGGGTATAAGCCTCAGGCATCCCCCGGCCATTGTCGCGGATCATGATCCGTAAGCGCTTTTGCTCCTGGCGGAAACTGATCTGCACCCTTGTGGCATTGGCATGTTTTACCGTATTGTGCAGCCCCTCCTTCAACACCAGAAAAATATTCCGCCGTGTTTCACCCGCAAGCTTACACTCACCGGTCATCTCCGCAAACACCAGACTGATCGTATGTGCCTCCAGGTACTCCGATGCATAGGCCCGGCAAAAAGCCACAAGATCGCCCAGGGTATCATACCGCTGGTTGAGCGCCCATACAATCTCCCCCATCTTTTCCGCCATTTCATCGCTGTAGCCGGAAATTTTGTTTAGCTCAGCAACCAGGCTGGTATCCTTCTTTCCGGTCAGTTTCATTTTCTCACTCAAGAATTTAATGCGGCTGAGGTTGGCGCCAAAATCGTCGTGCATATCGGTGGCAATACGGGTACGTTCCTGCTCAATGGCTTTTTGCTTTTCCAGCAGCCCCCTTTCCCTTTCTATACGCCGGGTATAGTAGCTTTTTACCAGGTACCCGATCAAGCCCGCCACTGCTGCTGCTGCCAATAATAAAAACCACCAACTGCGGTTCCAGGGCGTAGCAATCGTAAAACGCAGCGGCACAGCCACTTCATTCCAGTGGTTATCGCCTTTGTAACGCCCCCTTACCGTAAAACTGTATTCCCCCGGTTTTAAATTGGCATAGGAAGCCGTTTGATTGGTGCCGGTGGGATTCCAGTCAGCATCTGCCCCCAGCAGCCGGTAACTGTACTCAATATCTTTACCTTTATCCAGGTCTACCCCCACAAAGTGAAACTGGAGATTATTTTCCGAGGCTTTCAGTTGCAGGGCTGTTTCCCCATTGGTGTCGTATGCTTTGCCGTTGAGCAGCAGTTCGTCAATATATACCGGAAACTGTTTACGGCTGGCAGACAGCAATGTGTCGGGGTTAAACTGCATCAATACCGAATGGGCACCCAGCCAAAGCCGGTTGGTAGCCGTATCGTAATAATTGCAATAGTCTGTAAAGTTGTCAGCCGGCAAACCGTCTTCCCGGCGAAAGTTGACAAACTTGTTTTCGCTGCCGATAAAACAGCTCAGCCCTTTCGGCGTGGTGATCCACAGGCGCTGCTTTGCGTCAAAACGCAGACCGGTAATAAAATTGCCCGGCAGTCCATCTGCAATGGTGTAGTGCTGTGCAGTATTTTGTGCGGGCATGTATTGCACCAAACCGGCTCCGTTAAAGGCCACCCAAATATTGCCGCCGACATCGGCAGCCACAGCATTAATCCCCTCCAATCTCCGCTGTACACCTTTTACTCCCTCAAAATCCACCTCGCTGAAACGGTCTGTCGCCATATCCCACTTTACCAGCTTGTCTGTTTTATTCACCCCAAACCAAAGGTTACCCTTTTTATCTTCGGCATAACTGGTATAATAGCTGCTGGTAAACGGGCAACACGTATCCCCTTTTTTATACGTTTTGAACACATTACTGCCCGCCGGTTTACGCACGAAACCACCACCCCGGTTGGCACAATACCATTCATCGCCATTGCTGTGTACAAAACCCATCACTACCAGTTCCACATCGGGGTAAAAAGGCTGCAAAAAATTCAGCACTTTGTACTGTCCATTAAGGGTATTGTAAGCCAGCAGGCGGTTACCCACGCCGGTACGAACAACCTCTTCACCCCTTACAAATAAATTCCAATTGCCGGTATTGGCGGGATGCAGCCATTCCTTTACTTCGCGGGTACGGGTATTGACCGTACTCGCCTTGCCGAGGTACACCGAGGCATACATATTTGCATCCCGGCCTTTGACCAGGCTCATAAGGCCGCTGCCTTCGGATGTTTTGAAAACCTGGCTCCAGGACACAATATGCAGCGAACTGGCATTGAGTTTACTGATGCCACCAATGGTACCCAGCCAGCGGTTATGGTAACGATCGGTACAGGTGGCAAAAACGGCATTGCCCGCCAATCCGGTCGGGTTGTTTTTATCTGCCTGGATGGTGCTGATCTGGTTGGTTACCCGGTTCCAGATGCGGATACCCCGTTCGGTAAGCAGCCACCAGGTACTGTCGTTTGCAGCCACCATCTGGTAAACAAACGCATCGGTATAGGGTACCCCATTGGCAGCCACCAGCAGGCGTTCGGTATGGCCGTTACGCATCGAGTAGCGGTAAAGCCCCATACTGTACTCAGCAAAGTACAATTCCTCTCTCGCAGCATCATAATAGCGGAAAAATGGCATAAAAGCAGTACCGGGGAAATTGAACACCACAGCAAGCAGGGTCATGCTACGGGTAGCCCTATTGTACTGATAAAAATGGTCTTTACACTGCAGCAGCAACCCTTGCGGCCCTATTGGCGCAACCATTGTGCAATTACCGGCACCCGGTTCCGGCCCCATAATGCTGTCTGTAACCTGTAGTTGGTTGTTCAGCAGATATACCTTGCCGCCCGCAGAAAAGTACCAGGTATCACCTGTGGCCGATCGGGTAAGGCCGCTGCCGGTCATGTGCGAAACAGGCAGGCTGTAAAAGGTTCCGGTAAAAGTATTGAAACCAACGAGCCGGTTGGCATTGAACAGCAGCAGGTGTCCTCTTTTGTATTCAACCAGGTTCCTGAAAGTATTGTCCTGCAGAACACTGTCGTGGCGGTTTGCATAATAGTTTTTAAAGTTCCTCCCATCAAAACGGCTGAGCCCCTCTGCTGTGGCTGCCCACAAAAAACCGCGGCTGTCGGTAAGCAATGATTGTACCTGGTTATCGGCAAGCCCCTGTGCCGTGGTGTAATTTGTAAATACATATTGCCCCGTCTGCGCCAGGCCAAACGGCCCGGTGAACAATAGTATGGCTATGATCAGGCTGCGCCGCATGGGGTGAAGGTAATGGAAATAAAAAAAAGCGCAAACTGCACCTATTAAAAGCTTAGGTCGGCCTATGGGCAGGTATAGGACGACCTATTAAAAGTTTAGGTCGGCCTATGGGCAGGTATAGGACGACCTATCAAAAGTTTAGGTCCTCCTATGGGTAGGTATAGGTCGACCTATCAAAAGTTTAGGTCCTCCTATAGGGAGGTATAGGACGACCTATCAAAAGTTTAGTAATGGTTTTTGGCGGAAATAAAAAAGGACAAACTGCCGGTAACGGCAATTTGTCCGCTCTGGTAGAGAGAACCGGCGAATTGTCGAACTTTTCAGTCGAAGAACTCAAGATGCTGGAACTGTTACCACTCCCTTAAAACGGTTATTCCCCCTGCCCGGCAGATACGGTACAATCTTACCAAATCCTGTCAGGCAGGGGGCTGCCTATGTAAAACAAGGGGTGCCACTTTCGCAGCACCCCGACACCGGCAGATGAGGCTAACTGACCGGTATCCAACCATGCTAAACCCCTGACCTAAACTAATATTTAACTTCCATCACCCTGCTGATCTGCGTCTGTACATCTCCCTTCAGGGTGGCCTTGATTTGGTACTGATACACAAACCCCACCGCCAGCCGGTTTTCCACCCAGGTGGTCACATCTCTTTCCAGCGTTTGGTAAATAACCATCGGCTCCCCCTTCTTACACCGGTAGAGGTACCAGGTTTCTACTTTGCTGCCGGGGTATGCCCAGCTTAAGGTAACCGTACGCTGCTTTGTATCGGCAATCACCTTAAAATCCGTTACCGGCTTACGCAGCCCTGTTTCATAGTCCACTTCGCCGCTGTGGGCAGTGGTGGCATTACCCGCCCCATCGGTAGCGGTAAGGGTATAGTAATACATATTGCCCTGTACTGCTGTGGTATCCACCAGTTCGGGACTGACCGGCTTTTTCTGCGGGTTCCAGTTCAGCAGCACTTTGCTGCTGCCGTCTTTTTTATTGATTCTTTGTAATACATATTTGACCACGTCTTCACTGGCACTTGGCTGCCACTCCAGCAATATCCCCCCTTTTACCATACTTGCCTTTGTGAACAGGGGCTTAGCCGGTGGCACTATATCCGGACGTTTCAGTTCAAAGGGTTCACTGTATGCAGACAGGTTATAGTTTATGTCCACCGCTACAACCTTGTAATACACCTGCTTAGTTAAGGTGTTTACTTCTATGGTATCGTAGTATTCATTGCGCGTAAGGAACGCATGGCTTATCTCCGTAAATGCTTCTTTTAAATTGTTTGCCCTGAACACCTTATAGCCCAGCAAGTCCTTCTCCCCGTTCTGCCGCCACACCAATCTTACCCATCCGCTATCACTCACCTTACCGCTGATACCCGTGGGTGCTGCCGGTGGCTCAGCGTCTGCAAGCATTACCAGATAGGGGAAGGACAATGCCACCCCACCCAGTTTACTCACCGCCTTTACCTTGTAATAGTTGGAGGCTTCAGGTGCCTTATCGGTAAACACCGTATCGCCCACCCCCAGCAGTTGGGTGCTGATTTCTGTGTACGGCCCCTCGGCAGCCTTTGCCTTCAGTACCTCAAAACCCCTTACCTCGCCAGAGAACGCCTGGTTAAAACCCCATGTAATGGTAGCTGTCTTTGTTTTACTATCGGTGCTGCCGCTTTTGATGACCGGTAATATTTCAAAGCCATTGCGGCCACGACCACCCGCGGCATACACATACTCCCCGGTTTCCCCAAAAGGCGTTATGCCCCGCATCCGGTAATACACCATGCCTGTGTTATCGGTAAGGCTATCCACATAGGCATTGCGGGTCTGTGCCTTGTTTGCACTACCGCATACAATGGGCAAGTCCGTAGCCATTGTAAAATGTACACTGTCCGTTGATTTTTCAAGGTAATACGCGGTATATATACCCACATCATTTCTAATATCCCAGACTACCGATGCCGCCCTGTCGCCCCATTCTATACCCACGATAGCGGGCTTGGGCAACTGCTGCCGCTGCGCCGGACTGATGACCACATGACCCGGCTGCACACGCCCCTGTTTGCCTTTATCTGCCAGGCTTATCCGGTACAGGTACCGCTCTCCTGGCTGTACTGCCCTGTCCACATACATCAACCCCGCGCCCTTTGCAATACGGGGGTTAAGGTCGCATATAAACAGCGCAAACCCCATCTTCGCATCATACTGCTCTTTGATATTAATCATTGCTGACATCGTGGCATTACTACCCACGGGCTTAAAGTCCTCATTGTAAATAGCTGATGATACAATCGCTGCCCGCTCATCTGTGCGCATCAATTCCTCCCACCCTGCTTTATTCAGCGGACGGATGGTATCCACCACCAGCGATGGTTTGCGCAGCAGGGCATCATCCACCTTGCCGTTTTTAAGCACCGTAAACCGCTCCAGCCGGTAGCCACCCTTGTTGCCCCACTGCCACCCGGTAAGCGAGGCCGGTGACCAGCGCACCAGGATACTATCGCCCCTGCCGTCTGCCACCACCGCAATAAAATCCTTTGTTGCCAGTTCACTTGCCGTTGGTGCCACCGGCGGCACCTTCCTTACACCCGCCTTTATCGCTCCCCGTTCCCCGCCAGTGCTGCGGGTGACCTGCCGCACCTGCGCATGAGCCACACCGCAGAGCAGCACAAAGGCCAACACCATATAACCGTATTTTTTCATCGCCTTAATTGTTTAATCAATTGTCGCAGGATAATAGATCAACTATCCACTAATACACCACCGGCAATGTCTTTACCGTACTGGGGGTAGCACTGCCCGGCAGATAATAACTGAACCGCAGCAGATAACTGCCCGTCCTGATCTGCGGGAAGATACCGCCCGTAGCCACCATCTTACTAAATGTAACTGTCTTGTCCGCCAGCGGCGCACTGACCCAATACCCCAATGCCCTTGTATAAAGTGCCATAAAATCACGGTTGGCAAAAAAGGGCAGGTTGTACTTCAGCAGCAGCTTGGTTTGCCCAAGCTGTGTTGCAGTGATGCTCATACGCTCATACGCATCTGTGGTGTTTGGCAGCCCCGGTCTCGGATACTGCTCCGCCGTTACCTTACTCAATGGCGCTATACCGCTATACCCATTGATACTGCTACTACTGCCGCCGCCGCCGGCTACCGTACCCCGGTAGTAAGGCTCACCAATGGTACTGCTAATATCATTAGGGTAAACCAACGGATAAATATCCTGCTGCAACCAGGCGCTTGTACTATCGGCCACAATGCGGATAAGCCTGTTTGTACCTGTACCACCACCCAACTGCCGCTGCACTAATTGCAGGTTATCGTCTTCATAGCTGCCTTGCGTATTAAACGCCTCGCTGAGTTCAAACTCATCAAATAACTCCCCGCTCATATTGTTCTTTGTCGCCACCAGTACCACACCGCCTTCGGCAATATCCTGCTGGTTTTCTGACACCACCTGCATGGTGTTCATCTTTTCTGTAAAACTGTTATACTTGCTCACCCGGAAGTAATACCCCAATACCTCCGTCTCGGTCTGGCTCACTTCCCCGTTTATCACATTGCGCACCGTAGTGTCTGCATAGGCCGCCGTACTGTCGCTGCCAAAGCCCTGGCTGCTCACCGTCTGCCCAC
Source organism: Chitinophagales bacterium (assembly GCA_013298665.1). Lineage (GTDB taxonomy): Bacteria > Bacteroidota > Bacteroidia > Chitinophagales > Chitinophagaceae > Ferruginibacter. The sequence continues at coordinate 5,393 of JAAFIK010000043.1, read as the reverse complement.
CTGTTATACCCCCTGCCATACCGCCGGTTGAAGTACCGCCATTACCAGCGTTACCACTACCTGCTATGCGCACAATGGACAACCGGTAAACCTTACCGTTTTCTATACCCGGCAGGTTAAAGCTGATCCGCTGCCCGCTGCGTACAATGGGCTGGTAATGGGTGGTATAGCTATCGCCGGGGGTTATGCTCTTCAGTTTAATCTTATAGCTGTATGATGGGCTACTGCCACCATTACCGGGGTTGCCGGGGTAAAACACCTGGTCAAAGTTTACATGACCACCTGCCTGTATATACCCACCACCCGGGGCATATTCTGCCTTGTAAAAATTCTTCTGATCCACCAGCGGGTAGGCATACTCCAGGTCAGCCATCGTCAGTATATCGCTGGGGGGTGCGGTGGTAAAGCTGAAGCTGGTGTCCTCATACGCCGGGTTGCCATCCTCATTAACCGCGCTGCTCCAGTAACCGCTACCGATGCGTTTCATAAAGGCAAGGCTTGCCCTTACCCGGTACATCGTCTCGGGCAGCAGCCGTTTTGCCGGTTGAAACATCGCCAGCTTTTTATCAGGGGCATAAAACACCTTGCCCGCTACCGTATCGGTGCCATTACCTTTATACACCTTTATCGTTTGCAGGCTCACTTTATACCACTGCTCATTACCCTGGTCGTCCAACTGGCTGAAGATACTATCCACCGGGATATTGGTCGCTATCGCCGGGGCGGCATACACGTTCACCCCCGTCTGTGCCGCCGAAGGGGAGGTACCCGATAATACCTTTGTCACCAGGTCGCGGGCTATCGCCCCGTCTCCACTGATACCCGTACCGGTCATCACCGCGCATTCCTTACCTACTTTTACGCTCATATTGATGCTGCCCTTGATCAGCCCACCCAGCAGCGACCAACGCACGCCAACGTGTCCCCTGAACCAACTCGGCTTTGGCACTTTGGCTTCGAGCAGTACTGCCGCTGCCAGCTCAAGTATTTTAAACTCGCGGCGCTGCCCCATCACCCTGACGCGGATGCCCACACCACCCTGCAACCAGGCATAGACCTGACCCCTTGCCCACCAGCCGCCAAAACCCACCGGCTGTCCATCACAGGTGGCGTTACCACTGGTAGAAACCATAATATCACCACCCGCACCCAGCCAGATACCGGCGTACAGCCAACCCCAGTCAAATCCTGCACCTGCCCGGAACCGCGCGCCAAAGGCAACACCGCTGCCATTTTGCAGCGCAGCCACGCTTACCGGCGGGGTATAGTTGATCACACTGGTCACCTCTGCCGGTGGTGCGGGGAAGGGATCGAGCAGTTTGCCAAACATAAAGTAACTCTGTACCGTCACCAGATCGGTATTACCCAGCGATAGTTTGGCCGCTACAGGGCTGGAGGGTCTGCCCACATATACATACCACTGGCTCGGATCGGCATGAATGACTAATTCCCCCAACTGGTTGCCCGCTCCCGCGCCACGGATCACACCCAGGTTCATATAGGCCGATACATTGGCGTGGAAGGTTTTGCCCGGGCGGTCATACAAAATATTTACCGTAGCGGTAAATGCGGCATCACTGGCATACTGTCCCTTTACAATAGTGGCCGGAGCGATTGTATTGATGTTTTTGAAAAGGGTGGCGTAGCCGTTGAACTGTACATAGTTCAGCCCCCCGTTATTATTCAGGCCGATCTCCAGTGCTACGCTCGCACTCAGGAGGTTTTTATTGACCGCATATAATGAGGTACCCACCATAATGCCGATACCGCTACCCGCATCGGGGGTATAGGTCTGCCGCGCCCACTGGTCGGGTGAGGTCACGGGCTGGTAGGTCACCGTATCCATCATACTCGGGGTGGTAAAAAAGGCACTGTTGCGCCGCATATGGTAGGTAACACCACCCATGAACCCATTCATATAGATCACACTGGGTACAACCGGTACGCCCCAACTGTCGGCAGAAAGATAAGCACTCACCTGCCAGTATTTTAAGCCGTTGTTAGTACCAAAGTAGCAACTACCTGTAGCCTGTATGTTCAGGCTGCTTTTGAGCAGCGTCAGTTTTAGTTCGCCTTTAAAGCCATTGCCATAGGTGGCATCGTTCTCATAGAAGCGCACAATACCCTCCAGGTCAAAGGCACCCGTCTGTGCCAGTACCGCCGCACTGTCCACCTGTACACCTGCAAACTGCCAGGACTGTCTTTCTGTGGGTTGCTCCTCCTTAATGATATTGGCCTTGAACCTAAAGGCGGCGGCGATCCCAAAACCACGGTCGGCTTCATCACTCAGCCCCAGTGCAGCCGTACAGGACAGTACCGCCCGGCCGCTATCTACCCCAAAACCCACGCTGCTTAAGCCGATTCCAAACCCGCCCAGGCTCGCACCCACATCGCCATCAAGGGCAAAGGTGCCACTGTGGATATAGGGCGCGCGGGTGGACACGCGAACATTCTCAAAGCGCAGGTTGTTAAACCGGGCTACACCGTCCTGCTTACTGATATTACCATGCAGACAGGCCATTGCCACAAACCTGCCCTGGTATTTACCCAGTTCTACATAAGAGCCTGCCTTTATCCGCACTTTGGCATTGCCGACCGGACTGTTGAATATTTTGTCTTCTCTTAGTCCCAGTCCGAAGCTATACTCCAACTCATCATTCCACTGGCTGATGGTGGCACGGTAGCCGAGGCTGTCGCTGCCCAGAAAGGGTACGCGCATACCCCCACCCAGGGTGCCACCGGTGAGTTTGGAGCGCAGCAGTTCCACATTTATGCTGTCAAGGCTGAACGACCAGCCGCTCATACTGCCTTCATTTATGTCTATGATGTTTTGCCCGCTGATCCTGCCACTAAAGCCGTGTTCGTCTATGAGCAGATGGTCGGCCATCACTTTTGCATAGCCCCCGCCTTTGTTAAAGGGGGTACGCACGGTGATATTACGCAAATAGAAGCCACGCCACAGGTTCATATTGCTGCCATACTCCTGGCTGTAGATGACGGGGAAGATGCTGCCTTCGGGGTTGTTGTAATCGCTCATGTCAAGGGTGGCGCCATTGACCTTGAAGGCAAAATCTTCCATGCCCTTCAGTTTAAAAGGGGTGATGGACAGGCTGGCGATCATATTGCCCAGGTTCACGATGTGTTCGAGTTTTAGCGTAGCGGTTACCGTGGTGGCACCGGGGGCTTCTACGGGGTCGGGTACAAAGAGATAGTTTTTAAATACCGCCTGTCCTTCAAAGTTGGCTTCTTTAAACCCGTTACAGTCGAAGCGGATATTGGTATTACCGTTACCGGGCAGTACCAGGTCAACCTTACCGCCCGGCAGCACATGGGTACTCACAAGGCTGAGTGCTATGCCGGGGCCGCTTGCGGTAATACCACCCGGGCCAAAGGGTATGCTGGCAGCGCGCAAGCAGAGTTTTGTTTTTTGGCCAGGTATGCTGATGGCTGCATACGCATTGAAGGTAGCACCTGCGGGGCTGAACTGTGCGCTGTCGATACAGATCACCACCGTGCCGGTGGGGTCAACAATACCAATGGGGAGCCGCGTCAGGTCTTGGGCGGTGAGTAAACCGGTAAGCGCGTTTTTTTTACGCACCGTCTGGTCTAATTTGTTGATGTACTTTACTAAGGGGTTGTTTTGCTGCTGCTGGTACAGGGCGCTGATCGCAGCGGCGCTATAGTCCTGCGCAGTGCTGCTGTAGTGGGTAAGCAGCAGCAGTACTACAATCAAAACCTTGCCGGTAAGGGGGAGGCTGCGGGGTTGTACTTTTTTCATGTTGTGGTATTATGGGTCTTTTATAATAAAATAGCTGTGAAGGGCTGTGGGTGGCTATTAATCAGCCTTACGGGCGCAGTATCCCTGCGGGGGCATTGCCCAGCCGTTTGCGCTGGTCGGCTACCTGCCGCTGGAAGGGATAAATCCACCCCTCGCGTTTGTCGTTGGCATCCGCCTGGTTGGCATAGCTAAGGGCGCTGTCCAAACGGTTTTGCCACAGCGCGGCGTAGGCAAGGTTTTGCAAAATGGCGTTAGCGGCCTTAGCATTGATGCGCGCCTCCTTGTCTGCACTTTGCTGGTGCAATGCCCGCAGCCAGATCGCTTCTGCCGCAGCGATCGCTACCGCAAAGCTGTCGTGCCACCCGCCAAGGGTCTCACTGATCAGGCCATAAGCAGCGTCCGCTATACGCGCAGCACTATCCAGATCGCTGTACCGCTCCTTATCTTTCATATAGTAAATATCCACCCTGGTCTTTTGCTTACCGGCGTAAAACTGCTGGCTCAACTGCTGGCCGATCGAGGTCGTAAGGTTACGCACCAGTGCCTGCCCCTGTGCGGCCATCTGGCTGCGCAGCGCATTGTCCCAATTGCGTACCGCTTCTTCACTGCTGCGGTACCAGCCCGTACTGATCGTAACGGGTATGCGGTCGCTGGCACTCACCAGGTCGGTGTTGCTGACATTATCGCGCAGGGTATATGCGTAGGGCTGGTAAAACCCACCCCGGTAGCCATACACCGTTACGCTGCTGTCCTTACCGTTTATTTTTTCGGTCTGGCTGCCCTGTACAATGGCGGGCAACGCCCGGTTGTCGGGGGTATAGTAGTCAATATTCATCAGAATGGCAATATCGCCGTCCTCACCAGTTTTACGTTGCAGGGGCAGGGTATAGCGCTGGCCGCTCAGGGCATAAGTACCGCCCGCATAGTCGGCTACAGAACCACCCACCGAATAAGTAGTGTAAGTACTATCTAAGCGCACCTGCGGGTACTGGTAATAGCTGAACACCGCACTGCGGGTCTTGTACTTCTGGGCAGTCGCCGCAACGGTGAACAGAACGGTTGCCAGTAGTAATAAAAGTCGTTTTTGCATCATGGGTTTATTTTTGTTTGGCTTGTAGTGTGTAGTTTTGGGGTTCAAGTTTTACAATGGTCTCAATGGTGTTGCCGGTTATATCTTCTATCAATTGCAACACCAAGTCCCGAACGGGCAGGGCTGCATACCTGGCAATCCTGTCTTTTTCTACTTCCAGCCCAACGGGTTTATCTATTTTAAAAATCTGCTGCTTTCCATCTGCATAATAGGCACAGCCATAGATTTTAAAATTGTCGAATACCGAAAACTTAAGCACGCGCACACCTTCACGCATCAGTGCTGAAAAAAGCGGCTTGGCCAGGGTCTCCTCGGTCTCTATAAATACACCCCCGGACAACCCGTAACATTTAAACAATACCTCATTGCCCTCACGGGTCTCGGCTGATAAGTCAATCGCTCGCATCGTCTGGCCGGGATAGTACTTACCGGTATCCAGAAACATCGCTAAAAAATCATCTGCGGGCATAGCTATCGCATAGCCGTTGGTAAATAGGTTCATATTGTTGGTTTAGGTAGAGGGTA
>JAAFIK010000042.1 GCA_013298665.1 Chitinophagales bacterium | reverse complement strand
AAAAAGGGTGCTGCGTGGCGGAAGCTTTTTATGCAACGATGCGTATTGCAGTGGTTACAGAGTGGCCAGGCGTATGAAGAGCAGTCATGATACCGGCCTGGAGCATACCGGGTTCAGGTGTGTGAAAGATGCGGCCAACTAACACATATGGCAAAGCAGTTCACAAAAGCTAACAACTATTTTATAGTATTTACTTCGCTATCAGTCGGCTGCCAGTAGCTTCAATAGTTATGCTATCTTGATAAAAAAACTTTCACCAACTAAAATGAAAGGCAACCAGATAGCTTATGACCTGCCTGTATCAATCGGTCGTGTTACTATCCGGTTGCCCTTCTGCAACCCGGTTTTATCTTCCATTAGCTGCGGGTTGCTTCAGCTATCCACTTTTTGCTTATTCAGGGTTTTACTATCACAGCCTGTGCTGCTTACTGTTTTATGAATTTTACAACAGGGTTTTGCTTGTTTTCCGGGTAAATAGCTTTTAGCAGGTATACACCGCTGCCCAGTGCTGATACATTCATTGGAACAACATTTACACCTTCCCGTATAGTTACTTGCTGACTTAACATAACCCTACCTGCCATATCCAGTACCTGCATGCTAACAAGGCTTTTGGCCGGGCTGCTGATGCTGGCCGTGAAGCTATTGACTACCGGGTTTGGCGAAATGCCGTCAATAACCAATACAGCAGTTTGGCCGCCTTTTATCTTCACAATAGCGCTCAATTTACCTTGTCCGTTAATATCCACCTGGCGCAGGCGGTAATATTGAATCTTACCATTAAGGTTGGCATCCGAAAAATTATAGGTAAGACTGCTATTGCTGCCACCCGGCACCAATGTAGTTACAAAGCCAATAGCAGTATAGGTTTGTCCATCTTCTGAACGTTGTACTTCAAACCCAAGGTTATTTTGCTCACTACCAGTTGTCCAGCTAAGTTTATTACGGTTGCCTGCACGGATACCTGAAAAATTGACAAATGTTACCGGCAACACAGCAATATTACTGGTAATACCAAAAGGAGAAAATGAAGTAAAGCCTGAACCTGTAGCAACAGTACCGGTTACCGAGCCGTTGCTGAAAAAGGGACTGGATCCACCGCAATGTACAACCCTTGCTCCTGTGGCCGAATAAGCACCTCCGGTTGCAGCCCCGGTATAATTAAGTGAAATGGTGCAGTTAGAACCACCTGTTACATCTTCGTTAATATTCCAGGTAGTGGTTACACTGGCTGTTGGGTCGCCACATGGCGGAGCGGCAGAAACTACATTTACAGAAAAATTATCGACAGTGCCACTGTTATTGATGGTAGCAGGATGATAAAGGGCTGCTGTTGGTCCCACAGGGAAAACAATATTTGATGCACTTACACTGTTTCTCTTTAATGCGCCCGTACCGTTGGTAACGATAAAGCCTGTTGCAGATCCGCCACTTATTGTACCGGCAGCCGTTAGTATATTATTACCTACCTGGATATTGCCACTGCCCAAGTCAAGATTACCATTAACAGTTAACGACGAATTGAGGTTGAGGTTGTTGTTGCCTGTACCGGCTGAACTGTAGTTGAAATTGTTCAGCACCTGGCCGCCTGCTTTAAAACTTATGGAACCAACTGCTGCTGACCCTGCGGTCTTTGCAACAAAGAGATTGGAAGTACTGCTTCCACTAATGGTACCCGTATTTGTACTGAGGAAAGAACCAGCACCCTGGATATATAAACTGTTTCCATTCAGCGAAAGATTATGGGTAGCTTGCTGTAAATTAAATCCTCCCCCTGTAGCAGTACCGGTAAAAATATTGGTATTGGGGCCAAGCACAATGTCAATGGTTGAGGGAAGCACTGAAGATGATACCGCCTGTGTTCGGAGCTGATTAATATAAAAATCTCCACCGCTAACGGTTTGTGTACCCGAACCTCCCAGGTTTAAAGACATTCTGTTTGCATCTGCACTCACATCTGTATCAAAAAAAGAATTATTTAAAGTAACATTACCTCTTGCCAACACACTGGCCGATGCGCCGGTACCATTCATTCCCACAACGTTGGAAATGTCGAGGTTGCCATTAACAAACACAAAGCCAGAGGAAAAATATTTCAGCCCGTTAGTCAATTTTAAATTGCCAAAAATCTCCGTAGGAATTCTTATTGTATCAGTAGTACCAGTTCCACTCCAGGTGTACTCCACCGTACTGTTTACAGCCGTTGTACCAAAATAGGGATATGGTATTGCAGAAGAAGGACGCATTACTTTGTTGGCTACTTCCACTGTAGCGTTACTGGCAACGTCTACTTTATTATCCACCGGGTTAAGTATGGTAAAGCCGGCGGGAATAATCAGCCTGATAGCATCTGTACCATTACCAACTATAATTTTTGAACCAAGACCAATGATCTGCCAATCAGCATCAAGCGTATAAACAGTCCGGTTACTTACTATGAAAATTTGGTAATCGGTGATAAAATCAGCCGGAGCAGTACCTGAACCATTAGCCGCACTACCCCAGGTGGTAAGGCTGGAGAGACTGCCAGTGGGTTTACTGTAAAATGCGGTTCCCCCGGCGCCGGTTAATGCCACGGTTGGTGGTACCAAAACACTGCCGCCGCTCAACGTTATATTGCCCGTAACCGGCCCGGTTGCTGCAGGCGAAAAGCGCACGTACACGGGTGTGGAAGCAAGTGTAGCCGCAGTATAGGCAATAGTAGTTGAACCACCCCAGGTACTATTGTCGTTGGATACCTGGTATGAAGCAGGGGCCGTTACCGTAACCACGCCGGGCGCTGGTGACAGATTGGTTCCGGCCAGGTTAAATGATAAAGAGGTAGTAGGAGCGCCCACAGGTGCTGTTCCAAAATTAAGTGTGGCAGCTGAAACCGTAAGTGCTACATTGGAAGGTGTTACCGAAGCCCATGTAGTACCTACCCTTACCGCATCAATTTCAAGTGTTGGAGCTGCCGGAGCTGTTCTTGGATTTAATGTTGGCCCGAAAAGCGCTAATGTAGCATCGGCTATACCGCTACCCATGGAAATTGCTGATGCAGGCTCGGTTGAACCCAATACCGGATTTATCCACATGTCAACAATATCGTCAGTAGTAGTTACACCATTAACAGTGTACTTTAATACTACAAGGTAAGTGGTGTTGAGCGACCTTACGGTAGATTCGTATGTAGCGGTAAGGTTTGTTTTTCCCAAACCAAAATTAAACCCTGCACCACTTGATCTGGTGAAAGCCCTTACCGCAACACCAGGCGTTGGAAAAGTACCGGACATGATGCCCGCAAAATTAACGCCACTGGTATTGCCGGCAGCACTCAGGTTTACAAAAAAAGACATGTATGCCGTAGCGCCTGCCGTAGAGGGTGATACAGACAGGATGCCGCCTCCCCGGCCTACAACCTGCTGCCCTGGTGCCATGTTTACTCCAAAGCCCACACCAGAGGATGGCGACGACGGGTAGCTTAATCCGGCACTGTTTACAGTAAGCGGACCGCTACCGGCTGTAATTTGCGTCCAGCCGTTAGCCGTAAGATTGCTACCTGTGGTATAATTGAAGTCATCTAAAAATTGCCCCCAACCAACGGTGGTCAGAAGGATAGAAATGATTAATAAGTAAATCCTTTTCATGTGCTGATTTTTATTTTCTGAAAAATGTATTAACTGACGAAATTTGTTTGTTGTATTTGTTGCTGCTTGTAAAAACAATGCTGCCGAAACGCCTACATGAGGACGCTCTTTCACCTGCGCTTTTCTATGGCCAAATACTGCCCTGAAATAAGTTTCACATTTTCTGCAAAGTGCTGTGTAGTATGACAATATGGTATATGACTTTTTCATTATCGTTATACTTTATTCATTTGCGGTTTTTTTCTTGTTCTAATTGCTCTTTTAATGCCTTCACCAATTCAGGCTTTTGTGCAGCAAGGTTATTTTTTTCACCCGGGTCGGTACTGAGGTTGTACAGTTGGGGCATTTTTAAATTGCCTAATTCCGTATTGGTATTTTTATTGATTGCCGCACCATCAGATGGCTCAATGTATTTCCAGGCGCCCACGATAATAGACAGCGTATTATTAATGGATTGTTCAATAACATGCATCCTTGGTTTACCGGATTTATTTAAAAAACTGGCGATGTGATTTTCACTGTCTGGCGCATCACCTGTTTTAATAGTTTGCCCTGTTAGTGCTGCCAGCGATGCGTACAAATCAATCTGGCTCAGCAGCACATTACTTGTTTTGCCTTTGGCTGCTTTGCCAGGCCAGGAAAGTATAAACGGCACTAGGGTACCCGCTTCAAATGCGCTGTATTTCCCTCCCCGGTACATTCCGTTTGGCTGGTGTTTGCCTATTTTTTCTACAGCACCATCTTTGTATCCGTCGTCTAAAACGGCACCATTGTCGCTCGTAAAAATGATGATGGTTTTACCGGACAATTTTCTTTTTGTCAGTTCATTTGTAATGGCTCCAACTGTCCAATCCAATTGTAAAATGGCATCACCTCTTGGTCCCATACCACTTTTACCCACAAAACGGGAGTGTGGCATACGTGGCACATGTATGTCGTGCGTAGCCAGGTAAAGAAAAAAAGGCTGCTGCTTACTATCATCAATAAATTTTACTGACTGCCGCACCAATACATCAGCTATTTCTTCATCAACCCATAAAGCAGATTTGCCACCAGTCATATAACCAATCCGGCTTACCCCGTTTACAATGCTCATATTATGGCCATGTGACGGCTGCATTTTCAACAATTCTGGATTGCTTTTACCTGTGGGCTCATTTGGATTAATGGGAGCGTTATAACTCACTGAAATGGTATCCTTTCCGTCAAGGTTTACCACCCGTTGGTTTTCAACATACACGCAGGGCACCCTGTCGCCGGTAGCTGGCAATAAAAAAGAATAGTCAAAACCAATTTCCCTGGGGCCGGGTTTTATATCACCATTCCAGTTAGGGCCGCCCTGTGGCCCTAAGCCCAAATGCCATTTGCCAACAGCACCAGTGCGATAGCCCGCCTGCTGCAACATCTTCGGCAGTGTTTGTTTATCTGTTGGGATAATCAGCGCTGCATCACCAGGCGCAATACCTGTACCTTTTTTGCGCCACGCATAAGCACCGGTAAGCAAAGAGAACCTGGATGGTGTACAAGTGGCCGATGTTGTATGCACATTGGTAAACCGTACCCCATTGGCCGCTAAATTATCAATATTGGGCGTTTGCACTGCCGATGTACCATTACAACTGATGTCACCAAAACCCACATCATCCGTATAAATCAAAACAATATTAGGTGTAACCGGTTGCTTCACCTGCCCTTGTATGTTTATTGAAAAAAGCAATAAGCAAAGCAGGGCTGTCAAAGGAGAAAAAGTTTTCACCTTCCTGCATATTGTATAACAGGGTTGGCTATTAAAACCAATAGCTGCTTTGTAAAAACAATTTTCTTTCGCTTTGTATGATTGTACTTTATCCAACGCCTTATACTTTATTGTTTAATGAACGTACTGGTTTGAGTGCCCGCAGTATGTTGAAATACTAAAACATACCTCCCTGCTGCTAAATTGGATATATCAACCTGCTCATAACCTGATCCTTCGGCCAGGCTTATCTGCCTCACTCTTTTACCATCACCAGCCACAATACATAATGCTGCCCTGCCAACTATTTTATCAAAAAACACATTGAGCTGATTGCCGCCGGTAATGGTAGGGTACACCGCTAGTGTATGATTACGGCCAAAGTATTCAGCAAGTACTTTGCTGTACTCAAACTTTCCATCTACATCCACCATCCTTAACCTGTAAAAAAATTTGGGCGTGTTTAAGGCAGGGGGTAAGTCGTCGTATGTATAGCGGCTGCCATTTATACTACCAGCACCATTAATCTTTGCAATTATCTGGTAGTTGCGCATATCAGCACTTCTCTCCAGCAGAAAATGGCTGAAATTACTTTCGTACTGTGTTTGCCATATAAGCCTGACTTTTTTATCTGTCTGCTGCGAGTTGAATGAAGACAGGGTAACCGGAAGTGAGCCGTTAGCCGTAAGCCTTCCCGTTAAACTGAGATCGGCTACAGCATCTGTAGTGCCTGCACCAAAGTAAAATACCCCATCACCAGTGCAATCAAAAGGAGTAATACGGAAAGTAACCACTGAAGTGGGCGGTACATTCTGCAATGCTGCAATGCCCGATAAATTTACCGGCTCAAGTTTATAATTGCCTGTAGTACGAGGCGGTCCCGACATGGTTACTACAGGTGTAAAAGTACCACCGTTAACCTGGTAATCAATTTGATATTTTATCGGCCCGTTGCCTGCAATACGGATTTTAAAACTGTCGATTGTAGTATAACTCACATTCTTTCCGTTGGCAGACTGTAAACTGAACGTTAATACTTTGTTGGAATCTATCCCGTTTTGAGCCGTAAGTCTTGCAAAACCATTATTGCCCCAAAAACCGTTTGAGATAGAGGTTGGTGAAAATGATGTGCCGGAGCCACGTTGTAAACCGCTTACTACTGTTAAATCGGGTGCCACATAGGCAGGCATAAAATTGGCTACAGATTGCCCGCCGCCCGTGATGGCCGATGTATTCCAGAATACAAGTTCCGGAGAAGCACTGCGTGTATCAACTATATTTTGAGCAATTGCAGCAACCGAAGCATGGTTGGCATACTGCTTTCCGATATCGCTTAACGCACCGCCAACCAGTTCTGGTATATGATCTTCAAAAAAGTAGGAGTAGCGTTCAATGCGTGGGTCAGAGTCGAGGTACGGCAGTGCAATCGCCATAAAATCACGATGCGTTTGTGCCGTTCTGTTTACATTACAATTAAACTCAGTAAGCCATATTGGTTTTTTATACACGTTATATACATTATTGATATAGGATTTGAGCCGGTTAAGTACATCATTCACATTAGGGGTTGCATTACCCGTTGACAACCAGTTGCCCCAATCGTACCAATGCACCGCAATGTAATCAACCCTTGTGGTATCCGCTTTGGTCAGGTTCACAAAGTCCAGGAGCCAATTGTCCCATTCTCCTTCGGTGGGCGCCGGTGAGCCCATCCTGTAGCCTGCCCGCAGCAATTTTTTGTACAGAGGCACAGCATTTGCAACAAGGATATTCGACTGTCCGGTATTATCAGGTTCATTAAAAGTGAGCAGCGAAGTAACCCGTGGCTTGCTGATGTATCCGTCAATTTTTGCTTCGGTAACCCATGATGTTCCCCAGGCCATGAGGGCATACTCCCGGTTTACACCTGATGTATCATTGGTTCCCCAGTCGTAAAACCAACTCGTTTTCAAAGAATCGGGTAAGATGTCATTTTGTGTACATGCGCCCTTCTTCTTTGTACTCTGTATTGGAAGTACACGAATAAACGACACCCTGTTCTGCAACACATAGGCAAGATTAACGGTTATATTACTTACCGCCGCTACATAGCAGAAGCTTTCGCCCGTACCATTTTCATTGGCTGCCAGTGTAGCCATGTATCCCTGGCTGAGTGTGATAGACTTAATGGCATTGTCCAATCCGCCCGGTATAGCCATTCCCTTGTATATGGTTCCCTGTACACATGTGGCGCTTGTACCAGCCTGATCCAGGTTCTGGTATATTACCAACTGCGCATGTAAGCAACCGGTAGTTACCAGGGCGATCATTAAAGTGTATATCCTTTTCATAAATCCGTTTTTTATTTTATCAAGTAAATCAATATCAAACTCCTGTCTGCCTGATTGACGGCTGTTAATAGAATACCGTGTACAGAGCTGCCAGAATACCCAGCACAATTATGGTACCCGTTAAAAAAGAAGGACTTAGCCTGAACATACTGCGGTCAATGTCCAATCCGTTTGCTTTAACACCTTTGCGGTTTTCAAATACGCTAATCAGTACCATGCCCAGCACACATATAACAAATACAAACCCCATCCTGTCGATAAATGGTATTTCATATACACCTTCGCTGTTGGCTTTGGCAAAACCAAACCGGCTCAAAAAAGAAAGATTCATAAAGCCTGGTAAAAATTTAAAGAACAGCGAAAAGATAAAGCCTCCGATCGTGGCAAAAAGCGCCGCATTGGAAGTGGTTTTTTTCCAGAAGAAGCCCAGGATAAACATGGCAAAGATGCCGGGGCTTACAAAGCCTGTATATTCCTGTATGTATTGAAACCCGCCTTTTTTATCAATGCCCAGCAAGGGCGCTATCAATACTGCAATACCCATTGCAGCAATCACTGTAATTTTGCCAACCTGTACCAGCCACTTTTCATCTACATCAGGATTTATTTTCTTCTTATAAATATCCAGGGTAAAAATGGTGGCAATGCTGTTGGCTTTACCAGCAAGTGATGCGACTATGGCAGCAGTTAAAGCGGCAAAAGCCAGTCCTTTTAAACCAGCAGGCAACAGGTTCAGCAAAACCGGGTAGGCTTTGTCGGGGTTGAGTTCGCCCCCTTGCAGCATCTCTGTTTGAAAATTCCCCTGCTGGTGCAATACGTATGCGGCAATACCCGGAATCACCACAATCAACGGCATCAGTAATTTAAGAAAAGCGGCAAACAACAACCCGCTTCTTGCTGTTGGTAAATCGGCACCAAGCGCCCGCTGTGTAATGTACTGGTTGCAACCCCAATAGTTCAGGTTTACTATCCACATGCCACCCAGTAAAATTGTAAGACCGGGCAAATCCATGTAGTTTTTATTTTCCTGCCTGAATATCATGTGAAAATGGTCGCTGGCCTGGTCAGACATAATCTTAAATCCATTTACAATGCCTGTTGTTCCTGATTTTTCTGCCACCAGATTTAATGCCAGGTAAGTAGTAACCAATCCTCCTAATATTAAAAAGAAAACCTGTATCACATCCGTGTAGCCAATAACCTTCATACCGCCCAGTGTGATAAATATGGCAAAAACAGCCAGTAAATACATACACAGTGTAGTATTGATACCCGAAATGCTATTGATGGCTAATGCACCAAGATAGAGTATGGAGGTAAGGTTTACTACCACGTACAGCAACAGCCAGAACACCGCCATAATCATTGCCACCGTACCATTGTAGCGCTGATTTAAAAATTGTGGCATCGTGAAAATCTTATTCTTTAAATACACCGGCATAAAAAATACCGCCACCACAATAAGTGTTGCAGCCGCCATCCATTCGTAAGAAGCAATGGCAAGACCCATTTTAAAACCACTGCCGCTCATGCCAATAAATTGCTCCGCCGATATATTGGAAGCAATAAGTGATGCGCCAATGGCCCACCAGGTCAATGAACCTTCGGCTAAAAAATAATCATGCGAAGCCGAAACAGAAGCCTTCTTTTTTTGCCTGTATATCCAATAACCATATCCGGCAACAACAAAAAAGTAAAAAAGAAACACTAAGTAATCGTATATATGCAACCCATTCATCTGGTATTATTTAAACGTGTATATAATTTGCTCTTTTACATCTGTTATAACTGCTTTTGCCACTGCCAGGCACTCGTAACCATTTGCTCAATGCCCAGTTCAGCCTTCCAGTTTAATTCGCTTTGTGCCAGCGATACATCTGCATACATTGCTTCCGTATCTCCTTCCCGCCGCCGGCCTACCTTGTAATGCAGGTTCACTTTGTTATGCTGCTCAAATGCATGGATAATCTCCAGTACACTTAATCCATTACCCGTTCCCACATTAAATACCTCATACCGGCTCTTTTGCTGGCGTGCAAGCAACCTGTGGCAACTTTTTACATGTGCCTTAGCCAGATCCACCACATGTACATAATCCCTGATACAGGTACCATCCGGCGTATTATAATCGTTGCCATATAAGGTAAGCATCTCTATTTTGCCCGCTGCTGTTTGCGTAACAAATGGCATCAGGTTATTGGGTACTCCAATGGGCAATTCACCAAGCAGTGCAGAGGCATGTGCCCCCACCGGGTTAAAATAGCGCAGCGCAATAGCATTGACATTGTCTGCTGCGGCTGTTTTTTGCAAAATATCTTCCCCCATTTGTTTGGTGCTGCCATAGGCCGACAGTGCAGGTTTTATGGCTGCCTGTTCGGTAATAGGCAATACATCGGGATTGCCATATACTGTAGCAGAAGAAGAAAAGACAATATTGCTTACCGATGCAGCCTGCATACATTGCAGCAGGTTGATAAGGGAGAAAAGATTGTTTCTGAAATACTTTAATGGATTCTTTACGGACTCTCCCACCGATTTGCTGGCAGCAAAATGAATAACCGCATCTATTGCAATACCTGACTGGAAAAATGTACCGAGTAATGTCTCGTCCGTCATATCCAGGTGATGAAACGCAGGCCTTACCCCGGTTAGTTTCCTGATATTGTCCAGTATAAACAATTGCGAATTGCTAAGGTCATCTATAATGACTACCGCATAGCCTGCATTAATCAACTCCACAACCGTATGGGAGCCAATAAAGCCCAATCCGCCGGTAACTAATATGGTTTGCTTAGGCATACTGTGTTGTTATTTTAAAGTGAACGGCAGGCAGTGCCTTTAATGCAGCCGCTGCTGCTTCGGCTGTTATGTCCCTTTGCGGGTTGGCCAGCATTTCGTAGCCTACCATAAATTTCTTTACACTGGCGCTGCGTAGCAGGGGCGGGTAAAAGTGCATGTGCCAGTGCCAGGCTTCATGTGTCCCGTCATTTACCGGCATCTGGTGCATGCCTGCCGAATAGGGAAAAGAAACATGGAATAAATTGTCGTACCGGATTGTCAGCTCTTTTAACATACCCGCAAATGATTGCTTCTCAGCTTCGTTAAACTGAAGGATATGCTGCACATGGCGCTTGCTTACAATCATTGTTTCGTAAGGCCATACTGCCCAAAAAGGTACCAGTGCCACAAAATGTTCATTTTCTGCAATGATGCGCTGCTGCAATTGCAGTTCAAGCGCAATGTAGTCGCCCAGTAAACTCCGCTTTGTTTTGTCAAAATATTTTGTTTGTTCATGGGTTTCTTTTACAAGCTCCAGCGGAATAGAGGATGAAGCCCAGATTTGCCCGTGGGGATGAGGATTGCTGCATCCCATTATTTCGCCCTTATTCTCAAAAATCTGTATATACCTGATGGATGGATCATCAGATAACTGTTTAAATTCTTTTTGCCATAGTTCAATTACATTTACAATAGCTGCTTCATCCATCATAGGCAGTGTAAGACTATGGTCGGGTGAAAAGCAGATTACCCTGCAAACACCGCTTTCGCTTTTGGCCACAATCAAATCATCCATATTCATACTGCCAACTTCCGTTTGCTGCAACAGGGCCGAAAAATCATTGGTAAAAACAAATGAGTGCTCATACGCCGGGTTGATGGTACCATCTGAGCGTCTATTGCCCGGGCATAAATTGCAGGAAGGTTCATAGGCTGGCCGGTCATCCGCATGCAAATCTTCCACCTTGCCCTGCCAGGGGCGCCTCATGCGGTGTGGCGATACCAATATCCAATCGCCTGTTAAAATATTTTTCCTCGTATGAGGATTTTCCTGTAAATCAAACATATTACTCAATTATCGCTGTGCCTTTTTGTATTGTTGCTACATAATGCGTAAGCGGCAAACCCATTGCGGCCTGGTAAGCCGGTGCTATTCTAACCACCAGTTCATCGATATAATCTTCTTTTACCAGGTTGATGGTGCATCCCCCAAAACCGCCTCCCATCATCCGGCTGCCCAGTACCTGTTCATCATTCCGCACCGCATCCACCAGCCAGTCAAGCTCTTTACAGCTCACGCCGTACATCTGGCTGAGTCCATCATGCGTGGCAAACATGTTAACGCCCAATGCCTGAATATCTCCCTGCCGCAAATTGGCACAAGCCTGTTCCAGCCGGTTGATTTCCTGTACTACAAACCTTGCCCGTTTGTCTATCAATGCATCTTTGGGCAACACATATGCATCCAGCATGGCTTCTGTTACATGCCGCAAAGAATGTACATCGGCTACATGCTCCTTTACCCATTTAACGGCCTGTGCACATTCATTACGCCTGGTATTGTATTCCGATGAGGCCAGTGAATGTTTTACATTGGTGTTCAGCAGCAGAATTTTAATACCTTCCATGTTAAAAGGCACATATTCGTATGTTAATGAGCGGCAATCCAATTTAATCACATGGTTTTCTTTGCCCATCATGGAGGCAAACTGATCCATAATGCCACACATTACCGTGGCGTACTCATGCTCGGCCTTTTGCGCCATTTTTACCATTTCCATTTTTTCCACGCCTGCCTGCAGCAATTCATTTAACGCAAATACCATGGCACATTCTACCGCGGCAGAAGAAGACAACCCTGCTCCAATGGGTATATTGCTCATTAGTACTGCATTAAATCCTTTAAGGGCAATATTCTTTTTGGCAAACTGAGCCGCAGCACCAAGCATATAATTGGGCCAACTGATGTCGCCAATGGGGCGCAAGTCTTCAATACTCGTAGTGAAATTTTCATGCAAGTCCAGAGCGGTCAGATGGATGGCCGTATCATCCCGTAAAGACACCGCCACATACGCCGCTTTATCTATGGCCGCAGGCAGTACAAACCCCTCGTTATAATCAGTATGTTCACCAATAATATTCACCCTGCCCGGCGACTGCACAATCAACGGTATTGTACCGTATAATTCGGCAAAGGTTTCTTTAAGCGTTGCTACAATGGTTGTATGCGAACTTGCTCCAGTTTCTCCTTTGTTTATATGATTGATTGTTTCGCTCATTTTTATTCTGCTTGTTTTGTGGTTGCATTGCCTGTAAAATCGGCCCGGTACGCCCGATTGATTACAGGAAACTTTGCCGAATTATCATGCAGCCATTTGTCCAATATTTTTTTATATGCCGCTGCCAGTGATGTATTGGCCGATGCGATATTGTGCTGCTCACTTATATCATTCGCCAGGTTGTATAACTCAATGCTGTTATCCTCATAATTCAAAATGAGTTTGAGACCATTTTTAAGTATAGCAGCACCCGGTTTGCCGCCCTGGTTGCTGTAGTGCGGATAGTGCCAAAAAAGCGTTCTGCCGCTATTCTTTTTTTCATTTTTCAATAAAGCCACCATGTCTTCTCCATCTACCGCTTTATTCAGTACCGGTTTATGGCAAATGGCTTTGTACAGGGTTGCAAAAATGTCAACACTACTTACCGGCATGGCAGATACTTGGCCCGCTGGTATGTGACCGGACCATTTGATTGTCAGCGGTACCCTTATGCCACCTTCGTACAACCAGCCTTTGCCTGCTCTTAACGGGCCATTGGCAGTAGGGCTTCCTTCGGCAGTGCTTAACCCGCCATTGTCTGATGTAAATATCACGATGGTATTGTCGCTGATGCCCAATGCATCGAGTGTGTTGAGTAACCTGCCAATGTTGTCATCCATATTTTCAATCATCGCTGCATATACCGCATTGTCCTGTACCGTTCTTTGTTTCCATCCTTTTTCAAACCACATCCATGGTTCATCTTTTCTAAACCGTACACTATCCGGTATTTGTAATGCCCTTTTTTTGGCCTGGTATTTTTCTATCAAAGCAGCAGGTGCCTGTAGTGGATTGTGAACCGCATACAAAGAATACATCAGGAAAAAAGGACTACGGCTGTTTTCATTGATAAATGATATAGCTTCATCCGTTAGCCGGTCAGTGAGGTATTCGCCGCTGGGGCCATCGGGCAGCCTGGGGTTGCTGTATGGCGTAAAATAACCGCCGGTACTGTCGTTCTTGTATCCTGCCGGAGAGCCTTTGCTAAAGCCACCTTTGTTAACCTGAAATCCGTGTGCCTCGGGCCAGCTTTTTTCTTCTTCGCCCAAATGCCATTTTCCGGCAATAAAAGTTTTGTAGTTTTTTTTGAGTGCTGCTTCTGCTATCGTTTCTTCTTCAAAAGGCAGCATTAATCTGAAGGGTTGTGCAATCATTTTTTCATAAGGGCTTGCTTTACCATCATGTTGCCTTCCTTTTATCCAATCGGTAACACCTGTTTTAATGGGATATTTTCCTGTAAGGATGCTGGCCCTTGTTGGGCTGCATACCGGACAGGCGGCGTAGCCATTGGTAAATCGAATGCCCTGGGCCGCCAGCTTGTTTACATTCGGGGTTTCGTAAAAAGAACTGCCATAACATTGTACATCGGCCCAGCCCAAATCATCTGCCAATATCAATAGCACATTGGGCTGCTTATATGCAGGCTGCGCAATGCTCCGCTGCCCCGCGATGCAGATTAACAGCGTGATGATATATGCTATTTTTTGGCCCATTCTTTTTTATTCAATCGTTTGAATTAATAAACCCAATTCAGCTCTTTGTATCTTAAATAATAACAAGCTCATTTTAATTGCTTTTACCTGTATTTAATTGTATTTTTTGTGCTTGCAATAATCCGCCTGATACTTGTACCACTATTTCCCCGCTAACATAACCGGGTTCAATAACCGCTACCATTTTACCATTGAATACATGCATATAATTTGAGGTGAAACTTGTTTGGTCTATTGGATTGCCATTGCAAAGCGCTTTTAACTGTCCGGCGCCTTCTACTTTAACAAACAGAAAATTACCAGCCCTTGGGCATAGGTTTCCCTGCTTATCTACTATTTCGATGGTAACAAATGCCAGGTCTTTTCCATTTGCTTGTATAGTGTTTCTGTCGGCAGTAAGTTTGATGGCGTAAGGGGCCCCAGCAGTACGCACTTGTTGCTCCGCTGCAGACTTGCCCGTACTATCATAAGCCACCACTTTTATTTCGCCAGCTTCATACATCACATCGTTCCACATCAGGCGGTAACGGTTATATTTATTGCCCTTGTCCTTTTTCTTCACCCCCCTGCTTTTACCATTCACAAAAAGTTCGGCTGAAGGATAGTTGGTATAGCAATACACCGGCACCTGCTGGCCAACCCTGTCTGGCCATGTCCAATGCGGCAACACATGCAGCATGGGCTTGTTGCTCCACTTGCTTTGATAAAGGTAATACCTGTCTTTGGGGATACCTGCCAAATCAACCATGCCAAAGTAAGCGCTCTTTGCTGGTGTGCCCTCATTATATGGAGTTGGCTCACCTAAATAATCAAAACCCGTCCATACAAATTCACCGGAAATAAATTCCAGGTCATCCTGAAATTCAAACTCGGTATCGGGCGTAGTGGCCCATGGCGGACATTCCATATCGTAGCTGGACACCTGGTAATCATTGTACCAGGGCTTTTTAGTTTCCACCACCGGAAATTTATATTCACCCCTTGTACTTACGGTAGAAGATGTTTCGCTGCCATAAATAGTGAAGCCGGGATATAACTTGTGCTTGGCCGCATAATCGTTGGGCTTGTAATTAAACCCTACCAAATCCACCTCATCGGCCAGCCCGTTTTTAATAGCGCCATTGTGGTTGTTAAAACCAGCCGACACCGGTCTTGTGCTATCCAGGTTATGGCAAATCTGCGTTAAATACCTGGCAATGGCTTTGCCCTCGGCCATACCCTGCTCCCTTATCTCATTGCCGATGCTCCACATAATTACGGCAGGATGGTTACGGTCTCTGCGTATCATGGCGTTAATGTCTTTTTCGGCCCATTGATCAAAAAACTCGCCATATCCATTGGTGTTTTTGCCGTACTTCCATTCATCAAATGCTTCTACCTGTACCAGTAAACCCAGACTGTCGCAAATGGCCAGCAACTCAGGCGAAGGCGGGTTGTGTGAAGTACGGATGGCGTTGCAGCCCATTTCTTTCATCATCACCAATTGCCGCTCAGTGGCACGAAAATTAACAGCAGCACCAATCGGACCTAAATCATGATGCAAACAAACGCCTTTAAATTTTAAAGACTGGCCATTGAGAAAAAAGCCCTTGTCTTTATCAAAACGAATGGTTCTGAAACCAAAACTTGTTTTGTATGTGTCCGTTTGAACATTGCCCGAGAATACTTTTGATATGGCTGTGTACAACACAGGTGTTTGAACACTCCAAAACTGCGGACGCTTTATTTTTATTGTTTGGTCAAAATTGGTTTTGCCATCTTTTTTATTGTTGGAAGATAGTACGCCAACTTTATTGCCTGCTGCATCATACAGTTCTGTAACCAATGTAATCAATGCCTTATTATCTTCAGGGGCATTGATGGTGGTTTTGATATTTACTTCTGCTGCTTTTTCGGTAATGACAGGTGTGGTGACAAATGTGCCCCAATGTGCAATATGTATGGGTGCCGTTTTTACCAACCGTACATTTCTGTAAATGCCAGCACCGGGATACCACCTGGAAGATTCTGGTTTATTCTCCAGGCGTACGGATATGATATTTTCTTTGCCAAACTGTATATGCTTTGTTAATTCAAATGAAAAAGAGGAATACCCATAAGGCCACTCACCAATAAATACATCATTCAAGTACACTTTGGAGCGGCTCATGGCACCATCAAATTCGATAAAAATGCGTTTACCGGTGTCAGCCATTGTAACGGGCAGGTGCTTGCGGTACCAACCAATACCAAAGCAGGGCAAGGCGCCTGTGCGGCCCGTTCTTAGTTGCACTGTTTTTTCACCATCTTCAACCACCTGCACCCTTTGCTGATCAATGTTCATGTCAAAGTTTTGCACTACGGCCCAGTCGTGTGGCACGGTTACTTTTTGCCAGCCGGCATCATCCGGTTGCGCAAGCGCAGGCATCGCAATATCGTTGTTGTAAAAGCGCCAGCCGGTATCCAGCAAATGCGTACTTCTTTCCTGTGCCGCTGCACCAATGCAACAGCCAATATTGAACAGTCCGATGATGTATAATACCTTACGCATACTTTATTATCAACTACCTTTTTTGGGGGATGGTTGAAGCTTGTTAATGCCGCCCCATTTGAGCAGCAACCATCCTATCGGGTGCAAAAAAGCCACTATCAAAAACCAGGAAGCATAGCCACTTCCACGCACTGCATCTAAAACGGGTGACAATACTGTTTTAAATGCCTGATCCAGAAAGCCTGCTGCTTTGGCCGATGGCCCCGATACCATTGCTGCCACAATCATATTCATTACAATGCCGCCCAGCGTACTGCCTGCTGCCACAATGCTGAATACCGTACCCAAAGAATGATTGGGCACAATATCTACAATAATGGAACTGAGGTTGATGAGCCAGGCCAAAGACGCAAGTACAACTGCTGCTGCAAACACCAATGACATATTCAACCCCGTTACCTTACTGATGAGTGGCGCAATTGGCATCACACAGGCACAGAGCAACATTACCCGCATCCTGCTTGATACGGCCTGCCTGCCTTTTTTGATAAACCGCCCCGAAAGCCAGCCACCAAATAAACTGCCCACCCCTGCTGCGGCATAAATTATCCAGGTAATGGTTAAATCATTTTGCGAGAGGTGCCGCTCTGATGATAAATACTTGGAAAACCAGAATTGAAAAAAATACCACACCGGGTCGGTAATGAGCCGGGCTATTAACAGCAACCAGGTACCCCTGAATGTTAGTACCTTTTTCCATGACCAGGATGGCTCCTGCACATTGGCTTTGGCACCATCGCCATCATCTTCAATATATGCCAGTTCCTGACTGGTAATTAATTTGCTTTTACGGGGTGTTCTGTACAATAACAACCAGGGTACAATCCAAAGCAAACCGGCAAATCCTGTAATGATAAATGCCAGCCGCCAGCCCGTACCCGCCCCCAGCCAGCTTGCTATGGCAGGCAGCTTATCGGCATAGGCATAAGTGGCCAATGGTATCACCACATACGGTGCTATGGTGGCGCCAATGGTGGCACCCATGGTATATACGCCAATGGCAAAAGCCCGCTGCCTGGCGGGGAACCACTCTGATACGGCTTTTGAAGCGGCAGGCCATATACCTGCTTCGCCCAGGCCAAGCATAAAACGATAAATGCCCAGCGATGTCATGCCTTTTGCTGCTGCGGTAAGCATGTTTGATATTGACCACCAGATTACAAAAAAAAGTGTACCGGCTCTGGTGCCCACTTTATCAACAATTCTGCCCGATATAATATAAGCGATGGTATAGGCGATTAAAAAGATATTAACGATGTTGGCATAATCACCATCTGTCATGCCCAGGTCAGCCTGAATGGTTGGCGCTAAAGCCGAAAGTGTTTGCCGGTCAATATAATTGAGCACGGCTGCTGCAAACAACAGTGCCACAATCCACCAGCGTAATCCTTTAATCTTTTTAACCATTTTAAGTAATTGACTTAGTTATTTTTACATCTTTTTCTTTTACAACTCCTGTTTGTTATAACGAATTATCAAAAACCACAAAACCTTCTTTGTTTTCTATTATTATTTGGCTATTCAATACCGGCTTTTTGGCAACAATCTCAATACTGCTTCCCGGCTTTAATCCGGTTACGGGAAAACTGCTGATTACTTTACCCTGCTCCATTATTTTCAACACATGGTTGTAAATGGTATAGGAAGGAAATCCTGCCTTGACTGTAACAATGATTTTATTTTTTTGCACGGCAACTGTAAACGGCGATAACTCTTTTTTGAAAGCCATGTACAAAGCTCTTGGCTTACGATCGGCATCCACAATACCCCATGGTCTGTAGCCGTTTTTATTGGTGCCGGAAAAACGGCTGAGGTAGTCGTTGAAACTCCAGTATGCAAATCCAACCACATAGGGATGCCGGTTGATTACCTCTATTAATCCTTTTACATGATCAATCCGCACCTGTTCACTCTTTACTTCATCTGAGCGCATTCCGGTTTCACTGATAAAAATGGGTTTGTTGGGATATTTACCATGCAGTGCCTCAATATTCTTTTCCAATCCTTCCACTGCAGAATAATTGTTGAAGTTCAAAAAGTCACAATAACGGAAAGCATCATGCGGCAGTTTCAGGTTGGCAGGATTAACGGCTGTACCAATTGCAATAAACGTTAATAACCTTGTTGAATCCAATTCCTTGTATTGCGCAAGCTGCTCTCTTGTCCACTCATCACCTTCGGGTGTCCAGCTTGGATATTCATTGCCTGCACTGTATGCTACAATTGAAGGGCTGTTCCAAAACGCTTCTACCATCTCTTTCATCTGCCATTCAAAATCGGCTTTCACCTGCTGGCTGGTCATCAGCACCGGGCTAATCTGCCAGTTGGGTGTTTCGGCCACCAGCAGGTACCCATGTTCGTCTGCCCATTTAAAAAAATGCTTACCGGGTGGTGTATGGTTCATTCTTGCAAAAATCATGTGGCCGTTCCGTTGCAGTTCCATATCAATTTTTGCCAATTCAGCAGACTCGGTTGAGCCATATACAGGATGATCGGAATGCCGGTTGGCACCTGCTACCCTGATAGGCTCGCCATTGAGTAATAATTGTGTACCTGCTACTTTACATTCCCTGATACCAAAATAGCTCTGGTATTTACCAACTGCAATACCTGCTGCCTGAACCGTGGTACTCACATCATACAAGTTGGGATTGTCGAAATGCCAGAGTAGTACCTCGCTTGCAGATAAGTCGTATTGCTGAATAATTTTTTCAGTAGTAAAAGCTTTTATGTTTACAGTTGCTTCTTGTGCGCGGGTTGTGTTTACCAGCTTACCCGTTGTTCGGTTGGTAATTACAGGCTGTATGGCAACAGCGGCCTCAGCCAGGGTGCGGTTTTCAACCCACGTAATAATTTTTACACGGGCTGTACCTGTTTTTAAATCGGGAACGGCTTCAATCTTTTGATTTTTGATATATACCTTATCCGTTATCAGCAAGCTCACATCACGGGTAATGCCGCCAAATTCGTACCAGGGAAAAAACTGGGCAGATGGTAAATCGCCCAGCCTGGCACCGGGTACGGTTAATTCACTCCAGGAATTATCTACCTCAACTGCCATAAAATTTACCTGACCGTACTTGATGTACTTGGTAATGTTTACTGTAAAAGGAGTATATCCTCCCACATGATAAGCGGCCAGTTCGCCATTGATAAATATGCGGCATCTGTAAAAAACCGCTTCAAATTTCAAACGGATGAGTTTGTCTTTTGCTTCTTCAGCCAGTTTAAAAGCTTTTCTGTACCAGGCTTTGCCAACAAAGTTGTAACGGATATCTGTACTCCAGCAATGGGGCACGGTTACTTTATCAAACCGTTCTGCGGCATATCCATTGGCACTGTCTTTTTCGTTGTACTTCCAGGGCATATCCCAGCCCATTGCTTCACCCCTTGATAAAGGGTCTAGTGCAAAATTCCAGTCGCCATTCAGCGAAAGCTCCTGCGACTGTGCATGAACACCGCCCGCAAGTATGCAACATATCAGTATGGTACTAATTAATTTCATGATTGATAACACCTTACTTCAAAAAGCGAAGCAGGAGCCGCATGGTTTGTATTGGTTACTTTTATTTTTAATTCTGTTACAGTTACCCGTTTATCAAATGTAATGGCACGCCTCGCCAGGTAATTACCCGACACTGCGGCCACCAATTCATTATTACAATTATACACTTTTACTTCATCGGCACAAAAAGCCATTTTTGTTTCCGGGTTGTGCAGCAAAACTGATTCGAGCGGATGGTCGTAATCCACATCAAAAAGCAACTCAAGCCTGTTGATGGTTTGTACCTCAGCCCATACTATTTTTATCATCGCCTCCGTTGTATCATAGTCTGCCACCCAGGCATTGGTGCTGCTTACCGGGCGCTGCAAGCCGTTACGCAAATTTTCCGGGGAAAAGGCATTGAGTGCAGGCTCTATTTGCATGGCAATATTTTTACCTGCCGGTCTGCGCTGCGGACACCAGAATTCAAATGCTTCTACGCCAATATCACCTGTTGGCTCCTGCTTGCCATAGTTGGAAACAGCAGGGTTGATGGCGTTATAAACAGTAACCAAACCGGTGATTCTTTTATCGCTCAGTTGCAGTTCCACACTGTCATTATTCATAAAACAAACAAATGCATATTGCACTTCATCAAACGAATGGTCGAAGTCAACCGCATATTCATTGCTGCCTGCTGCTATGGCCACTGCTTTACTTGTAATGATTACATCGGGCGTATGGTTGTACGGCTTACTGCTTATCCGCAACTGTACGTTTAATGTTGCAGGGCTTTGCGCCCTGGCCCAAAAACGAATGGTTGGCATTTTGTGTTTGCCCACCGGCAACATTTGAGCAGTTGAAAATTGTAATGCCTGCCACTCATCACATTGCGGAATGGAAGATAAAGACAAAGTGGAACTTGCCTCGATGCGCAGGGCTTTCTGCACCAGGTCTTCACTATCTGCCAACTTGCATCCTGGAATGTGCTGGGCTGTTTTCATCAATTCTTCCTGCAATTCGCCGATATGCTGCTGACCCACAGCTCTTGGCTGTATATTATACTTTTTGCACAAGGCAGCGGCCAACGCTACTGCCTGCCCGCCATGTGCGCAGGTAGCCATTACCCTGGTAGAACCGAATGCCACATGCGTAGCACTTATGATGCGCCCGGCCAGAAATAAATTGCTGATGTTGTGGCTGTAGTAACAACGGTAAGGGATACCGAAAATACCTTTTGAATGCCATTGGTTGCACCCTTTTAATTCACTGAATACACCATCCGCAGGGTGAAGATCCACACTCCAGCCGCCAAATGCCACCGCATCATCAAATGGTGTTTGTTCAATCACATCCTGCTGCCTGATGATGTAATCACCTTCAAACCTTCTGCTCTCCCGTTTACCCGGCACATGGCCTACCCATTCCAATGTAAGGTTTTGAGCCTCCGGAAAATTGCCTGAGTTTTTAATATAATCCCATACGCCATATACCACTCTCCACAGTTGCCATTTAATAGCCTCTGTTTCATGCACCGTATCTAGCCTGCCACCATATTCAATCCACCACAAGCGGCAGCCAATATCTTTTGTATTAAAACTTTTATACCGTGGAATTTCCTTAGACACATCGATAGCGTAAGAAGGTGCTTTATAGTTTACCTTTTTGCCGGTATCTTTTGAATAAAAGTAAATGGAGTGTCCCAGCAATTCTCCGTATTCTTCAGAAGGGGCAAATTTCTCACCAAATTCATCTTTTGATTCGGCTCCCATTCTAAAGGCTGCACCGGCCAAAAAAGCCGCAATTCCATCGCCGGAAGCATCACAAAATAACGGGGCTTGTAAATGATAAGCGGTTGAATTTTGCGGACAAAATGCTTTTACCGATTGTATGATGTTAGCATCTTTCTTTTCTACTTCATACACCGCAGTGTTTAGCAGCAGCGTAATATTTGTTTCGTTCACTACTTTTTCAAGCAGTATTGTATCAAAAATCAACGCATTTCCTTCTGAGTTTCTGCGGGCATTTTCCAGCAAAATCTCATCTATCACACCGCCTTCCCTTGCCCAGCGGTTGTTATTACCCATGTGAGAAGTGGCTCCCAACACCCACAAACGCACTTCACTCGATGCATTGCCACCCAGTACCGGTCTGTCTTGTACCAATACCACTTTTATATTTGCCCTTGCAGCAGTAATAGCACAACAGGTACCAGCAAGCCCTCCGCCAATTACAACCAGGTCTGCCTGAATATTTTCACTTCGCAGTTCCCGTTTATCCGTTGCTGATGATGTAATCATAAAAAAAGTGATATTTTAATAACGCTACATAAGCACCGGCAACTTTATCTTTCTTCATAACAGTTGCCGAAACATCTACTGTTGCATTCTATTGTTAATTGGTTCAACCGGTGCAATAAAAATCATCCGATGCACCAGCCTGTTGTCAGAATCCCGGATTCTGTGTTACATTCGGGTTGTTGGCAATCTCCTGTATGGGAATGGGCAACACCTTAAATTTGTTTGGATCCGGATTGTCCAGAAAATCATAATCCGAAAGTGGTTTATTGTAATAATTTGCCAGGGAAGCCTTGATGGTTGGCACCAGTATATCCCAGCGCTTCAAATCAAACCAGCGCATACATTCAAATGCAAACTCCCTGCGCTGCTCCAGCCTGAATTTTACCCGCAAATCAGCCTGGTCGGTATATGTGAGCGAAGGAAGTATGGTACCGCCATGTGTTCTTCGTACATTATTTACTATAACCAATGCGGTATTCAGATTGGCAGTACCGCCAATTTCTATCAACGACTCTGCAGTCATCATCAGCACATCGGCATAACGCAGCATAATCAAATCATCACTGGCATCATCGTTATTGGGCGAATTGTATTTACTCACCAGAGAGCTGCTGAAGTTAGACAATGCATAATTGCTTACAGATACGTTTCTTCGCAAATCGCCGGTTTCGTACACCCTGCGGGCTAAGGGTGCATCTGTAGCAAAATCTTTGGATGGTGTTGTGTATCTGAAGGTTCTGAACGTCCACCCCATCCTGGTAAATGCCTGCAAACTGTTGGCCAGCCCACTGGTACCTCTTATAAAATATATTCTTTCTTTATCGACCTGCTTGGTGCCAAGCGTGGGCGTAAATATATTGGCATAAACAGGGTTGAGGTCAATATTGTAACGGGCTTTATTGTCAATAAGGTCATTTAATTCATTAATGGCCAATTGATACCCTGTTGCATCATTGAGTGGATAACCTGCCATGGTTAAATACACTTTACCCAGCAATGCTTTTGCTGCGGCGGCTGTTACTCTTCCACCATTGCTGCTATTGTAATCGTAAAAGCTATCCAGGTTGGCTTTGGCATATTTCAAATCATTAATCACTGAGTCGTACACTATTCTTGTAGCAGTTCTGGAAGGATAAATATTACCCAATGTTATATCAGCAGGCGCCATCATCAATGGTATATCACCAAAAACCTGCGTCATCCTGAAATGATACATTGCCCGGAAAAACCTGGCCTGTGCCTGTGCCAGCCTTATTACTTTTTTATTGAATTTTGAACTGTCGGTTGCATACTTAATTACATTATTGGCTCTGTTGATAACGGTGTACGACCTGCTCCACATACCGCCAATTACTGAATTAGCCGATGTAAAAGTCATAATATCCAACTGTGAGCGCTCGGCTACAAAGTTGGTATTGGTGGAATAAGCGCCATCGTCGGATATTTGTTCCAAAGGAAACATAATCGGCAATCCGCTGGATGCCTCAAACCGGGCTGCGTTGTAAATACCATCCACACTTGCCACAATATCGTCTTCCGTGGCATAAAACGTACTGTTGGTAACCTGGTCCTGAGGAACCTCCTCTAAAAATTTTTTACAAGAACTGATACAGCATGTAAGCACCAGAATTAAACAAATATTTTTTAACATACAGCAAAATTTATGGAATTATTATAGTGTTGCAGTAATACCAAAACGAAACGCTTTAGATAATGGTGCCGAGCCATTATCCATACCCCTGGCAAAACCACGGCCTGATGATGCGCCTATTTCAGGATTAAATCCGGTGTACCGGGTGATGATGAAAAGGTTTTGAACGTTCCCATATACCTGAACATCTTTCAGCTTTAATTTTTGAGTAACACGAACGGGCAGCCTGTAAGACAAACTCAAATCCCTGCAGCGGAAGTAGTTGGCATTTTCTATAAAATAATCTGTTGACTCCCGTTGGTCGGCCGTGGTACCTGCCACAACAGCAGTTGCCGTCTTGTTCCACTCCCTGATTTCGTCTGCTGTTTTGGGATCTGTTCCGGGAAATATGTACCTGTAGCGCCGTTCGTAGGTGTCCTTTCGTACATTGTTCAGCCCGGTCATGGTACCCCAGTTAATTTCAAACTGGTTAAATACCTGGTGGCCGTATGCATAACTGAAAAAGACTGTTAATTCAAAGTTTTTATACGCAATGGTTGTATTCAATCCGCCAAAACCTTTGGGCAGTGCCGAGCCCAGCCAGGTTCTGTCTAAATCATTAAGCAGGCCATCTCCGTTCAGGTCTGCAAATCTTCTTTCGCCTTCCCTTGCATTGCCCCTGATGCCCACGGGGGCATTTGCAAGGCTGGCACTATCCCACAAGCCCAGGGATTTGAATCCGAAAAATGCACCTACTTCCCTGCCAGCTACTACTCTTATGGTAGGAACATTATTGGTTAATGCACCAGCAGAATAAAACTCATTCGGGCTATTTGTTCTGAGCTTTTCCACTAAGTTTCTGTTGAAATTGATATTGCCTTCAACACTCCATCTCAGGTTTCTTTTATTGATGATTTTTACACCCAATGTAAATTCTATCCCTTCGTTGAGCAATGTGCCGATATTGTCAGAAATAGTTGTAAACCCTGTTGATGGAGCTGTTTGCACCTGGAATAGAAGATTTCTTGTTCTTCTTCTATACACTTCAACGGTAGTAGTAACCCTGTTTTTGGCAAAGCCAAGTTCCGTAGCAATATTGGTATTACTGGTTGTTTCCCAGGTTAGGTTAGGATTGCCTAAGCGGGCAGGTGAAAAGCCAATGCTTTGAAAATTATTACCCCATATAGAAAAATTAGGTATCAGCGTTGATTGTGTTTCATATGCATTGATGGCCTGGTTGCCTACCAATCCCCAGCTTGCCCTCAACTTAGCTGCGTTCACCACTTTTTTTACAGGCTGAAACCATTTTTCCTGTTCCATCTTCCAGGCGATACTAGCCGCAGGGAATAGCCCAAACTGTTTGCCTGTGGTAAATTTTGAAGCACCATCATACCTTGCAGACAAGTTGACTACAATCCCTTTTTTATACAGGTAGTTGAGCTGCAAGATACTGCCCACCAACTGAGTGCCTGTATAAGAGGAAGTAATGGACTGTGGAATTGCGGCCCCCAGATTATTAAAACCAGTGATATTGTTGTTAAAGTTGCCAACAACTGCCCGTTGAGAAGTTTGAATTGATTTTTCAGCGGTAAAGACCAGCGCTGTATTGATGGCATGCGTAGCATTGAATTTTTTCTTGTAATTAAAATCAACCTGGTACAAAACGCTGCCGTTTTGAGAGTTACCCGCATTCGCTTCGCCCCTGTAATTGGTAAATGGCAATGGTATATTGATGGGTATAAAGGTTTGCAGCAACGATTTGAATTGGATATAACTGAATTTACCCTGCACACTAAACTGTTCGTTGAATTTATATTTCAAACTGGCAACCGCTGTTATTTGGGTAGAAGTATTTGCATTACGCACACCTCTTGTTGAGGTTAACAGCAATGGATTCAGCCTGCCCTGGCTAGCCTCTACATCGGCCAGCGCCGCATTAATTTCCGACCTTGTAAACCTTGCATTGTAAAAAATAGGGCCAAACCTTGAATCCACAAAGCTGGCATTACCTACGCCATACCGGTAGTCCCATAAGTAATTAAAATCACCATCAGGGCTAATCAACGGTGATGTGGGCGACCAGTTAAGCGCCCTGGAAGTTAATGTTTGGGTAGGCAAACCAAAACGATCGGTAGCAGTAACACCCAAATTGGCTGTGAGTGTCAGTTTGGGCGTAAGCGGCATTTCATAATTTATCCTTCCGCTGTAGCGTTTTAAATATGTGCCTGTAATAACCCCACGCTGATCAAAGTATTGACCCGAAACAAAATATTTAGCGCCGCCGATAGCGCCACCACTGATGCTTAACGACACATCCCTTGTAACAGAAGAGCCTGCCAACGCTTTTTGATGATCGTAACTTTGTAAAAAAGGAATTTCCCTTGACAGGTAAGGCGTATCAGATGTAGCAGTGGCAAGCCCCCTGAGTTTTCTTAATGCCCATGCCTCATTAGCATACGCTGCAAATTCCTGCCCATCTAATATGTCCACCCTTTTTTGCGGGGTATTTATTGACTGGTTGTAATTAAACACAATTTTCGGTTTGCCTACTTTGCCGCTTTTGGTAGTAATCACAATTACGCCATTGGCACCCCTGGATCCGTAAAGTGATGTAGCGGCTGCATCTTTCAGCACTTCTATATTTTCAATATCATTGGGGTTAAGCATAGACAAGGGGTTAGCCGTAAGATTATTTCCAAACAGGCTACTTATCTGACTGCTGCCGTTAAGGTTCATATCCGGTTGTTCAATAGGCACCCCGTCTATCACATACAGAGGCTGTGTGGACCCACTGATGGAGCTGACGCCCCTTATTTCAATGTTAATACCACCCCCCGGCTCCGAATTGTTCTCCATCACATTTACCCCGGCAGCCCTGCCACCCAATAATTGCTGAAAGTTGGAATAGGCGCCTTTATCAGAATTTTTT
Organism: Chitinophagales bacterium; assembly: GCA_013298665.1. GTDB lineage: Bacteria > Bacteroidota > Bacteroidia > Chitinophagales > Chitinophagaceae > Ferruginibacter. The sequence continues at coordinate 14,852 of JAAFIK010000042.1, read as the reverse complement.
GTAGAAACGGTAGAAATAGCCGTTGACACATCGGGGCGTTTTTGATTGAGGTATCCGATCACTATCACTTCATCGCTTTCATTGGGTTTGATGCTTAATACAGCAGCAATGGGTTTATTATTTTTTACCACTACTTCAAGTTCATTGTAGCCTACATAAGTAAACAGCAGGATTTTACCAACAACCGCTTTAATACTGAAATTGCCCTTATTGTCTGTAACCGACTGTATCTGGGATTTCTTTACCTGTACTGTAACACCAGAAAGAGGCTCACCTCTATCATTTTTAACGGTACCGCTGGCAACGTCACTTTGAGCCGCCGCATCCATGGTACATAATACAAAAGCAAACAATGGGAGCAATATAGCTGGCCTTAATAAAAAACTGCCATTGCGTCTCCACAGCGATGTCATCCACCTGGTAAGCAAGTCTAAAGCAGTACTACGTTTCATGCGAAAACATTTAAGCGTTAAAAAAAGCAATCGCCCTGCGCCCTGATGTGCGGAGCACCACACCAGCCCTCACCTTGCACCTGATTATTTGTTGCTAAAAAACATACAGCAGCCTTAACGTACATTAATGAAGCAAAGCAATTACCAATTGATTCAAACGATTGAATAAAAAATTCAAACGATTGAATAAAAATAGTACTATTTTTGTTACAACCAAATTTTTTTCAAAAAAATTGTTTCAATTCGCTATGCTGCAATTTAAAAAAGCCACGTTAAAAGACATTGCCAAAGAGTTGAATATTACTGTTTCAGCCGTTTCCAAGGCATTGAACAATCACCCGGCGATGAGCGATGGTACCAAAGATATGGTGAAGCAAACTGCTGCCAAACTCAATTACCAGCAAAATAAGATAGCGCTTTCACTAAAAACGGGGAAAAGCCACATCATAGGCGTAATGATTCCCAGTGCTGAAAAATTATTTTTTGGCTCGGTGGTACATGGTATCGAAAAAATCATCAACCCGTTGGGCTACAATTTACTGTTGTTTCAAACCAACGAATCAATGGACTACGAAATAAAGGGGATTGACACATTTTTGCAGGCAAATGTAGATGGCATCATCGCTTCCATTGCAAAAGAAACCACCCATTACGAGCACTATGCAGAAATTAAAAAGCGAAACATCCCCCTCATCCTGTTCGACCGGGCGGAAGAATCATTAGGTGTACATGCGGTAACCATTGATGACTACAAGGGTGGCTATATGGCCACAGAACACCTGATTAAAAAAGGGTATAAAAAAATTGGTCATATAGCAGGCTTACAACACGTACAAATTTTTAAAGACAGGTACCGCGGTTACAAAGACGCACTAGAGGCGCATAAAATGGCCTTTAACGAAAGCATGGTGTACTATGGAAAAAACTCCATTGAAAGCGGCTCCGAAGGAATGAGCCAATTATTAAACGGCAATGCAGAGCTTGATGCGGTGTTTTGTGTAGAAGATTTTACTGCGCTGGGCGCTATGCAGGTTTTAAAAGAGAGAAAAATAAAAATCCCCAAACAAATGGGAGTTATTGGTTTTGCCAATGAATCTTTTGGCAAGTATATATCTCCCACCCTTACAACCATCGATCAGCAAACCATCAACATGGGGGAAGAAGCCGCCAAACTATTTATTAAGCTGATTGACAAAGATGATATATATAAAAGCACCGAATCAGTAGTACTGCAGCCAATTATTGTAGAACGGGAATCGTCCAGCAGGAAATCATAAACTAAAAAAATGAACCTACTACTCAAAGCAACAAAGCGCAGCAAAAAAACAGGTGTGCGTAAAAGAACGTTACTAACTACATGTATTGTAGCAGGCTTGGTGCACACAGCGCTTTCTCAAACCAGGTTGCCAAATTTTTTTAGTGATAGCATGATACTGCAACAGCAAAGCCAGGTAGCTGTGTGGGGGCAGGACAAACCGAAAACGAAAATCAGCATTAAAACCAGTTGGGGCGCTAAAGCCAATGCCATTGCAACCGAAAATGGAAACTGGCGCTTACAGGTACATACACCAGCAGCGGGAGGACCATTCACAGTAGAAATAAACGGCAGCAGAAAAATATTATACCAGCATGTATTGATTGGTGAAGTATGGTTATGCTCCGGCCAGTCAAATATGGAAATGCCCGTTAAAGGTAATATGAATCAACCGGTTTTGGGCAGCAATGAAGCCATTCTAAACTCCTACAATCCCAACATCAGGTGTTTTACAGCGCCGAGAACTGTAAGCAAAACAAATGCCGATAATGTTAATGGATACTGGAAAAATGCCTCGCCAGCTAATACAGGCAACTTTAGCGCAACAGCCTATTTTTTTGCAAAAAAAGTAAATGCCGTGCTGGGCATACCTATTGGCATTATCCATACTTCCTGGGGAGCCTCCAATATTGAAAGCTGGATGGACAGTGCAACACTGGCAGGCATAAAAGATGTAAAGATTCCTGAAACGGTTACCATGAAAGATGCCAACACCACACATACCATGTTGTATAAATCTATGCTGCATCCTTTTATTGGCTATGGCATAAGGGGCGTGCTTTGGTACCAGGGCGAGGGTAACAGAGAAAGGGCCAAAGAGTATCAGGCATTGTTTCCTGCGCTGATACGCTCCTGGCGAAACCAATGGCAGCAAAGTGATTTTCCTTTTTATTTTGCACAAATAGCACCACACAGCGGCTTACCCAAAAGTGAAATAAACGGGGCATTTTTACGGGAAGCGCAACTTAAAACCATGCAAACAGTTGAAAATACCGGGATGGCCGTTACCATGGATATTGGCGAACAATTTTTAATTCATCCGGCCCAAAAAGAAATGGTGGGCACCCGGCTGGCCTATTGGGCACTGGCAAAAGACTACCATATTGATGGCATAGGCTATTGTGGCCCGGTTTACGATAAAATTGAACATATAAAAAACGATACCATCACAATCTCTTTTAAATATGCCAGTTCGGGTTTAACGAGTTTTGGAAAGCCCCTCACCGATTTTGAGATTGCCGGAGAAGACAAAATATTTTATCCTGCCAACGCTTTTTTCACAAAAGGAAAACAGGAATGGATTTCGGTAACCAGCGATAGTGTAAAAAAACCGGTAAGTGTGCGTTATGGTTTTAAAAATTGGGTGCAGGGTTGTTTGTATAATACACAGGGGCTGCCAGCATCATCATTCAGAACCGATGATTGGTGAATGGTATATGCTGACAAAGGGATAAACGCCTGACTGTTTACAGCACAGATTTTTAACAAGCCTGTTATTTTAAACTACATAAAACCAGTAAAATGAAATGTTTCATTCCTCTTATGCTCAGCGTATTTACAGGCCTGATACATGCACAAAACTGTATAGCCCAAAAACCAGGCAAAAAAATGGTAGATACGCAAACACCCCGTGATGCTGTGCCCTTTGTGCAGCATGACAGTATTTCGAAGAATGATTTGCAGAAAACATGGGAACTGGATTTTTCTGATGAATTTAATGACAACAAGATAGATACCCGTAAGTGGACCATTGAACATTCAACTAAAAAAAGAGTAGATATAACGCTGTTTGCAGATGAGCGCCAGGTAGAGGAAAAAGATGGTCAAATCTATATTTATTACCGCAAAGCACCTGAAAAAAATGATAGCGCCTATTATGCAGGCAGGTTTAACTCTAAAGGCAAATACGCAAATACTTATGGCTTTTCAGAGGCACGTATGCACCTGGTAAAACCCAATGGCTATCAAACAGCTTTTTGGATGATGCCAGACAGTGGCGTTTCAATGACAAACGCTGATACTCATGATGGCACGGCAAATGATGGTGCAGAAATTGATATTGTAGAGGGCAACAGGCTAAAAAGTTATTCGCTTGGCTTGCATTGGGATGGTTATGCAAAAGGCACGCATAAAGGTACTGGTAGTGGAAAAAATAAGATTCCAAATTTACATGATGTTGAATACCATGTTTTTGGCCTGGAATGGGCGCCAACTTTTTTAAAATATTATTGTGATGGCAAAGTGATAAAAGAAATTACCGACTCCAAAGCAATACCGCAAGTAGCTGAATTTATCATCTTTTCAGGAAGTTGTTGGGGCATCAGCGACTGGGTGGATGGTGATGTAAGGAAAAATGATTTCATACAACAGGGTGGTATTGAAAAAGGGTACATTGATTATGTCAGGGTATATAAACTACGTGAGCAATAAACAAACTATTACATCAGTTTTAAACTATTAAAGGATTTATGAAATGCCTAATATTGATAATGCCATTTACGCTGTCGTTTGTAATTGCGTGTAATGATGCGCAAAACATTGGATAACGGCTATGGCTGCTGAATGGACAGGAACTGATCAGGAAGAACTCAGCCGAATATGCTTATGTAAGGGTATTTTTAAACAACAGACAATGAAATTATTTTTAACGCTTGCTTTGCTTGTTACAAACTGTTGCTGTGTTACGGCACAAAATCCTGCTACTACACAAACCCCTGTAAACGAAACTCATGTACTAAAAAATGCTGATTTTGAAACAGGCAGCATTCAGGGTTGGAAACATTGGCGTACCAAAAATGCTGCCATTGTAAACGATGCCTATTCAGGTAAATATGCAGTAAAAATCGGACCCGACAGAGGTGTTTGCAATCAGGAAGCAGTTGTGCGTTCTAATGCATTGTACAGAATTTCAGCTTATGTAAAAACAGAATCCGGAGCCGAGGAAGTACAATTAATCATCAGCAATCATGGCAATCCTGTAAAAACGGTTTCAAGCAGTATCACTTCCTACACAAAAGTAAGTGTAGATTTTCAAACGGCATTTAAAATAGACAGCATACTCATTTCATTTGTACATCCTGCAGGTACAGGTAGCGCCCTGATAGATGAGGTTGAATTGTTGTATTTAGGCGAAGCACCCAAACCCCAACTGCAGGAGTTCATGCCCTATCAGGCAAGAGTACCTGAGGTAACAGGTGGTGTAGCTCAATTGGATAATGAAAAAGTAAACTGGTTTTTGAACGATAAGTTTGGCATGTTCATACATTGGGGTGTTTACTCGGCTATGCCCGAAGGAAGCGAATGGGTGAGGCATCAGGAAGCATGGTCAAACGAATATTATATGGGCAGAGCCAGAGATACTGAAAAAGGATTCACCGCTGCCAAATATAATCCAAAGGAATGGGCTGCGCTAGCTAAAAAAGCTGGTATGAAATACACCGTACTCACAGCAAGGCATCATGATGGGTATGCGCTGTTTGAAAGTAAACACCCTTATAGCTGGACCAGCCAACAGGATTTAGGCAGAGACTTCATTAAAGAGTATGCCGATGCGGTAAGAAGTGCCGGCTTAAAAGCAGGCTTGTATTACTCACCTGTTAACTGGCGGTATGTCGGTTTTTATGATCCTTTTGGCAATAATGTGTTACAAAATGTATGGGGTTATAAAACGGCTGCTAAATGGCACAAGCAAGATGCCACTATGATGAAAGAAGAAGTGTATGAGCAGGTTACAAGACTTTTTAAAAATTATGGCAAACTCAATTATATTTTTTGGGATGGTGCTTCTCTGGGGCAGGTGAAAAATAAAGCATTGTCAGATTCATTCTGGGATGCCGGCAGGTATCAAAACCCAGCTAATATCTGGCCTGTAAGCGAAAAATATATCACCAGAGAAGATTCAACAGGTAAAGCATTGGGCATTTTGGGCATGGCCAGAAAGTTTCAACCAGATATGCTTTTGAACGAGCGTTTTGGCTGGGTTGGTGATGTGCATATAGAAGAGGGGGGTAATTACTCATCAGGTAAAATTAGCAACACGGTTGTAGCTGAAAAATGTGTTAGTCTGCAAAGAGGCGGCTGGGGATATAAACCCAATGCTAAAGTGTACAGTTTTGAAGAAGTGGTTATGTATTTATCAAACTGTGTAGTAAGAAACAGCAACTTACTTTTAAACGTATCGCCAGACAGAGAAGGGGTAATACCTCAAAACCAACAGGAAGTATTGCTAAAAATAGGGGTATGGTTAGATAGGGTGGGCAAGGGAATTTATCATACAAGGGGCGGTCCATGGCAGCCATTATTCGGCGAATATGGTTTTACTTACAGGGAAAATAAAATTTATTGCCATATTTATAAAGACTACCGGGAATCAAAGTTCAATCACTTTATTACACAATCAATAGCTGAAAAAAAAGTGACCAAAGTAATCAATTTATTTGATGGCAAAGAACTTACATGGGTTAAAAATAAAGATAACACCATTACCATAAGCGGCGTTGATTATACCCAAAATCCGGCAGCCACACTACTGGAAATTACACTAACTGAGCCAGTATATAAATAATTTCAGCTAAGGACAGGTAAAAAATGTTCAAAATTAAAAGTTGAAATATGGGTAAATTTTTTGAATAAATAATTCATACGATTGAATAAGTAAAAAATAACTTTTAAAAAAAAACAGATGAAAAAAAAATTCTTGTTAATATCAATACTATCCATCGTTGTTGTGGCTTTACATAGCTGTTATGCGCAAAAAAAAATAGCAAAGGCTGACACAGCATCCACATTTGCAGACCCTGCAACTCCGGCTGATGCCACACCAACTGTAGTAAGCGATTCCGTTACAAAAGAAACTTTACAAAAAACCTGGGTCTTAAACTTTAGCGATGAATTTAACGACAATGTAATTGATACCACAAAATGGACTATTGAAACATCTGTAAAAAAGAGAGTGGATGTAACACTGTATGCTGACAAAAACCAGGTGGAGGAGAAAGATGGCAACATATATATATATTACCGGAAATCACCCATCAGTGATACGGCGTATAATGCTGGCCGCTTCCACTCAAGGGGGAAATATGCACCTGTATATGGTTTTTTAGAGTGTCGCATGCACGTGGTAAAACCCAATGGACACCAAACAGCCTTTTGGATGATGCCCGAAGGCAATGGTATGAAGACAAAGGAAGGCGTAGATGGTACAGCCAATGATGGCGCAGAAATAGACATTGTGGAAGCCACCAAGGCAAATGCTTTTTCACTTGGCCTTCATTGGGACGGGTATGAAAAACCTGCACATAAGTCAAACGGCAGATTGATAAAAGCACCCAACATGCATGACACAGAATACCATACTTACGGCTTTGAATGGACGCCAACCCAACTCAGGTTTTACTTTGACGGCAGGGTAGTTGCGACCATGGTCGATGCTAAACTGATACCTCATGTAGCTGAATATATTTACGTGTCTGGCAGTTGCTTTGGTATAAATAATTGGGTAGATGGTGATATAAGGGCAAACGAGTTTATCAAAAATGGCAATACAGATAAAGCGTATATTGATTACATCAGGGTGTACAAAAGCAAACAGTAGTTGTAACTGCTAGTAAAGTTTAAAAACAAATGTTATCACCACTTAACTGACTACTATAGTACATGCAAAAGTTGACTTTTTTTCTTTTATGCGCTATAATGTGCATGTTTAGCCTGATAATGAGTGCACAAAAACCTGCTACGTTATTCAACAAAGGGGACAGGATTTGTTTTGTGGGCAACAGCATTACACATAATGGCGAGTTTCACCACAATATTTTACAATACTATGTAACCCGTTTTCCCCAACGCCCTGTAAGTTTTTATAATGCAGGCATTAAAGGCGATGTAACCGGCGGCATTTTAAGAAGAATAGACAGCGATATAATGATTCACAGACCCACGCATGTAGTTATCATGATTGGAATGAATGATGTGCAGCGGGAATTATATGGCTCCTTAGTATCACAAAATGCTGATACCTTGTTACGAAGAAAGAAAGCGCTTGAGCTATATGAAAAAAATCTGGACAGTATAGTTCAGATATGTATGAAAAAAGGCGTGAAAATTATCTTACAAAAACCATCCGCCTACGATCAAACAGCCACTATAAAGTATCCCAACAATTTGGGCGTAAATGATGCTTTACTTGAATGTGGCGTGATAATGCAAAAGCTGGCTGACAAATACCATCTGCAAACGGTTGACTATGGCAGCATTATGACTGCTATCACAAAGCAAATGCAGGAAAAAACACCAACCGCTACGCTAACGGTTAATGACCGGGTTCACCCCAACAGTACAGGCCATTTTATAATGGCTTATCAATTTTTAAAAACCACACAGGCTCCATCTGCTGTAGCTGCAATTTCAGTTGATGTACAAAAATTAAAAAGTAAAGCAGCCTGCAAAAGTTGCAGGATTGATGGAGCAACCTATAATAAGAGTATGTTAACATTAAAAGTATTGGAAAACGCACTGCCCTTCCCTGTTGCCGACAATCAGCAAACCGCCGTTTCGTTGGTACCTTTTATACAAGATTTAAACAATGAAATATTACAAGTCAGCCATCTGGCAAAAGGTAATTATCAGCTGGTAATAGACAGTACAGTTATTGGAAATTTCTCAAACGATACCCTACAGCAAGGAATAAACCTTGCAGTGTACAAAAAAACACCGCAGTATCAACAGGCAATACAGGTACGCAAAGGGCTGGAATTACTATGGGAAACTGAGGCTACGATAAGAGCCGTGGCTTTTGTTGAACACATGCACCTGCAATCATTTACCCGAAAAAATGAGCCTGCGGCTGTAAAAAAATATTTAGATTCACTTTATACAGTACGCTTTAAGGGGCAAGCTTATTATGCCAATGCATTTGAAAAATACATCAACTTTCACTCACAAGTACCCCAACTATTACGGCTTTCCGATTCAATGAGGAGTGCCATCTACAAAACAGCTCAACCTATAGCACACACATTCATCATAAAAAAAGTGGAGGAGCCAACTGTTGCCGCTTTAATAGAAGCAAGCCAGTCGGGTGCCATGCCCTTGTTGTTTGCTGTTCAGCCAAAGTACCTTGTATCTGAAGTTGCCAGCTTTAATTCGGATAAAGAGTACTACATACGCAGGGGACTACCCAACCTCATTGAAAAACTCAACCAGCAAAACCCCAACATAACCGTGGGCTTTTTGGGTGGCAGCATTACCAAGGCAGAAGATCAATATCGTAATCAAACATTGGCATATATACAATCGCTTAATCCCCATGCAAAAATCAGGGGAATCAATGCAGGTGTATCGGGTACAGGTACCGAGCTTGGAGCATGCCGGGTAAATGAACAAATACTACAGTATAACCCTGATCTGGTTTTCGTTGAGTTTGCCGTTAATGGCGGCAGCAACCAGGCCATGGAAGGGATAGTGCGGCAAATTATTAAACACAATCCACAAACTGATATTTGTTTTATTTATACAATAGCCGGCGACCAATACCTTCAATATGCCAAAAACGAAGTACCGTCTAAAATACAGGGCTTTGAAAAAGTAGCAGCGCATTATCAAATCCCATCCATTCACATGGGCTTATATCCGTCAATATTAGCGGCGCAGGCAAAGCTGGTTTGGAAAAGCACCGAAGAAGCAGGTGGTAAAATTGTATTTTCAAAAGACGGTACCCACCCCGCTAAGGCTGGCGGTGATTTGTATGCGCAGGCTATCAGCAGAGCATTTTCTATGTTCAGCAATATAGCTTCAGGCCAAAAATTTGTACTGCCAGGTCCTTTGTATAGCGATAATTGGGAAGATGGCAGCATGTACAATCCGGCTGCAATCGGCACTTTCAGCAATGGCTGGGAAAACATTAATCCAACAGAATATTCAACTTTAAAAGGTTTCGCTCCCTGGTTTCCGGTGGTTTTTAAAACAGCAGTACCCAATGCCAGTTTTACTTTCAGGTTTAAGGGAACAGCTTTTGGTTTTTTTGACATCGGCGGGCCGGAAGCAGGCCAGGTATTGGTTGAGGTAGATGGTAATTGCACAGAACTCACTCGTAAAGCGGGTAATGCAACCAGCAAACAACCCAACGAAACGGGCGACAGGTGTTTGAACAACAGGTTTAATGGCAATTGTAATAATCGCTACAGGGGACAATTTGAACTGTTTGAGGTGCCGGATGGAGAGCATATCATAAAAATCACATTATCCAATCTGCAGGCGGATAAATTAGCCATTTTGCAAGGCCAGGATGTATCAGACATTCAGGAACACCCTGAAAAATATGCCCAGCAAATTTTTTATTTGGGTAAAATTCTGTTGAAAGGAACAGCCATTGCTGAATAAGTACAGTACAAGATTGTTAAAAATAATTTGGATAAATGATACATATACAATGCATCAATCGACTACTGCTAATGTGTATTTGCTGTGTTTGTACAAAGCAAGGCTATGCACAGTTACGATATTCAAAACCTTCCACAGCACAGCTTTCGCAAATTGAACGTGGCTATGGCATGTTTATACATTTTGGCATCAATACATTTAACGAATTGGAGTGGTCAAAGGGTAATTTACCAAACATATCATTTAACCCAACCCGTTTAGATTGCGACCAGTGGATTAAAACGGCCAAAGAAGCGGGTTTCAGGTATGTAATCTTGGTTGCCAAACACCACGATGGTTTTTGCCTGTGGGAAAGCAAGTTCACCGAATATGATGTAGCCTCTGCAAGTGTAAAAAAAGATGTAGTGGCCGAAGTAAGTAAAGCATGTAAAAAATATGGTCTTGAACTTGGTTTATACTATTCGCTTTGGGACAGGCATGAGCCGAAACACAATGATAAAAATCCACAGGCGTACGTTGATTACATGAAAAATCAGCTAACCGAACTATTGACAAAATATGGCAACATTTGCGAGCTGTGGTTTGATGGCGGTTGGGCTAAAAAAGATGCAGATTGGCATTTGGAAGAAGTGTACAACCACATAAAAAAATTACAACCCGATTGCCTGGTCACTGTTAATCATACCATCAAAATGGCGGGTCAAAATAAAGCCAAACTTCCAAGAGACATGCAGCAGGGGGATTCCATCAGGTATTACCCGGTTGATTTTAGAACAAAAGACCCCAATATGACTCGCTGGGACGACCCAAAACTGTACCTGTACAACGATACGTTACATTACCTCACTTTTGAGCATACCATTTGTTTGTCAGACAGGTGGAATTGGTTTCAGAAAAAAGCAAACCTGCCGGTAAGGGAGCTTGATGAACTGGAAGCGCTGTTTTACTTAGGCACTGCCAACAACAATGTATTGATTGTAAATGTACCACCCGATGAGTCAGGTCAGTTGAGGCAACATGAAGTAAACCAGATTTTATCATTGGCCGACAGGTTAGGCATAAGAGGCGGAAAGAAAAAATTACCATCAGCAGCTCCAAACCTAACCTTTAGCCAATTCATTTCAGCAAGCAACGAACAGGAAAAAAATCCTGCAAACCTGGCCAACGATTACAGTATTGAAACGTATTGGCTGGCGGATAAGGACACCGCTACCTTGACGATTGATTTTAAAAAAGAAATACACTTCAACAGCGTATCGTTATTTGAAAAATACGACGAGAAGCAGTTGGGTGACGGGTTTTCTGTTCTACACACATTTGCCGTGGAAGCATACAGCATAGATACTTACAACGGAGGAAAATGGACGACTATTTATATCGGCGCTAAAATTGGCGCTTGCAAAACAATTCGCTTGCCTGCTATGCACCATGCCCATAAAATCAGGTTACAGATTTTAAAAGCGTCCAAACCGGCAGGCATTTATCACATTGATATTTCTGACAAAAGTAAAAGAAGTACCAGGGTTTTTACTCACTAATATTTTTGGATGCAAATAAAAAAGCTGTGGCACTCATCCACAGCCTTCTTATGTTTTATCTTACATAAAAAAAGTTACTGCTTTTTTGCAGCGGCTTCTGCCATTAATCTTTTACGTACTTCACTATATGCTTTGTACTTATCACCCAATATATCCTTAACCCTCCAGTCTTTATCTGCATTCGCAGCTTTTAATTTTTCTTTTTTAGCTTCCGGGGTTAATGTACCATCTGCTTTTATTTCATCAATTTTTTTAAATAAGTTTTCAAAAACCGTTTTAAGTTTTACCGTTTTTCTCTCATCCAGGCCAACTTCTTTGGCTGCAGTTGATACCTGCTCCAAACTTACTGCCCGTTGAGCCAAAATTTCTTCTTTAGTAGGTTCAGCGGTTTGGGCAAAGCCCGCAACAGAAAAACTGAGTACATACATCAGCACCAAAAGAAACTGTTTCATATTTTTTATTTTTAGCCAAAAATAAACAAGTTTTATTCAATCGATTGAATTTTATTACCTAAAGTAACTTTCAGCCTCCTTATTAGGCCATTTTGTATTAAATTATCTAACCGGCAACAACATAGCCATAGGGTTATTGCGGAAAAAGCTATACTGATCAAAATGAAAATGGACAAACCGCTAATCAAAGCAATTTGTCCATTCAAGTCGGGACGACAAGATTCGAACTTGCGACCACACGCCCCCCAGACGTGTGCCCCGCCTGAGCGGGGCTACGTCCCGCCAATCAATGCCGTAAACGTATTCCCACCCTTCCAGCTTTTGACCAACTTTTCCCGTTGCAGAGCCTCCGTTCTAGTGGCAAATATCTCTGAGTAAACTAATGTAAATGGTATCCGATGCTTTGTGGAACGCTGTTTACCCGCATTATGATATTCCAGCCTTGCCTGTATATCGTGTGTTTCGCCAATGTAATATTTTAAATCACGCAGACTTTTGAGAATATATACATAGTGTGCCATACCAGTGTTTCAAAAAAATAAGGCTGCTCAAATTTGAACAGCCTTTACAAGTCGGGACGACAAGATTCGAACTTGCGACCACACGCCCCCCAGACGTGTGCGCTACCGGGCTGCGCTACGTCCCGAACACAACTATACAGTTGTTCCCTTATGAGGGACGGCAAAAGTAAAAGCAAATTTCGGGATTACAAAAAAAGAAAGCCGGATTTACCCCTACAAATGCTCCAGCAACTCCTTCACCGAGGGACGCTTACGATAGTCCGTATCAAAAAACCGGTACACAATCTCCCCGCTCTTGTTAATGATATACACCGCCGGCACCGGCAGGTTGGCTCCATTTACACCATTGGCTGCATCAAAATCAATACCATAGCCCTTGTACTTTTCCACCGTCTTGGCATCCACCGGAAAAGCCACGGCATAACTCTTCATGATCTGCATCCCGCTGTCGGAGACAATCGTAAATGATGCCGTTGTTTTAGCCACCGTCTTCTGCACATTGGCCACCGTTTCCGGGGTTACCGCAATCAGTTGCGCTTTTTTAGCAGTAAACAATGAGAGCGAATCCTGTAAACCCTTCATCTGCTTGTTGCAGAAAGGGCACCATTGCCCGCGGTAAAACATGACCACCACCGACCCGCTGCGCAGGCTCTTCCTGAGGTGAACAGACTTACCGTCATAACTCATGGCCTTGAAATCAGGGGCCTTGGTACCCACCGCCAACCCCAACGGCGCATCCTGTGCCGCAACACCCTGGCTGATCAGCATGGCCAGGGCAACAATCATCTTTTGCATACATTATAATATTAGTGATAGCAGGGCATTATTGCCCCATGAATATACGCCCGAAAATGCAAACCGGTTTCTATGACAAGCAAAATCAATGCGTTTCATCACCATTTTTCCCGATATTTGCCCAATTTCCCAACAATGAAGGTTTTACTAAAGCAGGTTCGCATCATTTGTTCCGCTTCGCCACTACACAACCAGGTAACCGATATCCTTATTGCAGATGGTGTCATCAACCAGGTAGCTGCGAATATCGACACACCAGCCGATCGTATTGTACAGGCAGAGGATTGTTGTGTAAGTCTGGGCTGGATGGACGTTTTTGCCCATTTTAACGATCCCGGCTACGAATACAAGGAAACCCTGCAAACGGGCGCAGCCGCAGCAGCAGCAGGGGGATTTACCGACGTACTGGTCATCCCCAATACCAACCCGGCACTGCATACCAAATCGCAGATCGAGTACGTCAACCAGAAATCAGCAAGCCTCCCCGTTCGCGTACACCCCATCGGCGCCGTCACCAAACAGGCTGAAGGCAACACCCTCGCCGAAATGTACGACATGTACGATGCGGGTGCAAAGGCCTTCTCAGATGGTACCCATACCATACAATCGCCGGGTATCCTCCTCAAAGCACTGCAATATGTACAAGCCTTTGACGGCCTCATCCTTCAGGTACCCAACGATAAAAGTATTGGTGCCTCAGGATTGATCAACGAAGGTATTGTGAGTACACAACTGGGACTGCCCGGTAAACCGGCCATTGCAGAGGAACTCATGATCGCCCGCGACATCGAACTACTGCGTTATACCGGCGGACGCCTGCACCTTACCGGCATCAGTACTGCCCGGGGCATTGCATTGGTGGACGCTGCAAAAAAAGAGGGACTCAACCTTACCTGCTCGGTAACACCGGCTCACCTGCTTTTCTGCGATGAAGACCTCAGCAGTTACAATACCAACCTCAAACTATTACCCCCCCTCCGCACGGCTGCCGACCGCGAAGCATTACGCGCAGCACTGGCCGACGGACGCATCGACTGTATCGCCACGCACCACCTGCCGCAGGATACCGACAACAAGATCTGCGAGTTTGAATACGCCGCTTATGGCATGACAGGCCTGGAAACCTGCTTTAGTGCGGCCATAACCGCCGGCATCAGCGCCGAACGTTTTGTAACCATGCAAACTGCTGCCACCCGCACCATCCTGCAACTGCCCATACCCCAACTGGCGGTAGGACAGCAAGCCTGCCTCACCTTGTTTCAACCGGCAGCAACAGTGGTGTACACCGCCAAACAAATGCACTCGCGTTCGGGAAACTCTGCACTGCTCGACCGGCCCATGTCCGGAAAAGCATTGGGCATCATCAACGGGAACCATATAATTTTGAACAGTGAATAAGC